>NZ_JALHRY010000008.1:0-303234 GCF_023952485.1 Cupriavidus mimosae
CAGCCTGCGGCATAGAGGTAGTCCGCGAACTCCACTACTAGCCAAGCACTGAAAAGCCCCTGGGCCGTTCAGTTGCCCAGCAGACATGCCCCCGCCTCCTCCAATTCGAGAAGCCCCTCCAAGCCATTTGCTTGCAGGCGCCGTGCGCTACATAATGACCAAAAATATCAGAAATTTCTGATTGCAGTCATCGGTAGACATCGCAGTCGCGGGGGAAAAATTGCGCATTCCACATGTCACGCAAGCGACTATCAGGGCGGCATTGGACGAGTTTGATCGGGTGCTGCGTGGTACGCAGAAATGGGAAGATTGGGAAACCAAGAAGTCGCAGCTTTACGCGATCTCCGATCAAGGAAAGCGCTATCCGCCTAAGCAAATTCTATCGATGGCGACACGCGTGCCCGTTTCACGCTTTAGCGGCGGCGAGCAAACAAGCGCTTATCTTGAAAACCTGGGCTTCAGCATTGTCCGACTCCATAATGGAAGCTCACCCCTCAGCGGGTCCGAACCTCCAAGGTTCGCACTAGGGCGCGTCTATGACCGGCGAACGGAAATTCACGATCGTTTTGGCGGCAGCCGTCAAAGCGGCATAGCCCCATCCAGCAAAGTACGAGCCATCTTCATTTTCACCGGCGAAAGCGGCCAGCAGTATGGTTATTTTGACGGTCGCGACGAGCTCGGCATTTTCTCGTACACAGGGGAAGGGCAAGTGGGCGATATGGAGTTCAAACGCGGGAACCTTGCCATCCGAGAGCACGCCGCCAACGGGCAGGCGCTGCACCTCTTCAAGGCGCTAGGGAAAGGCAAGGGACAGGAATATCTGGGCGAGCATGCCTACGGCGGTCACACGATTCGCCGTGGCACAGACAGGGAAGGGGCGCAGAGAAACATCATCGAATTCCAACTGGTTCCAGTCGCGCTGCTGGATGAGGAGAGCATTACGTTTCCCGAAGATGAGGCGACGGATGATTCAGCACCTACCACCTTGGAAGAGGCTCGCAAGCGCGCCATTGAGGCCATTAACGATTTTGGCAACGAAGTTGGCAAGGCCGCACTACGAAAGCTCTATCGGCGTAGCAAGCGCGTAAAGGACTATGTGCTGCTGCGGGCTGGAGGCATTTGCGAGTCATGTCAGCGGCCTGCGCCGTTCAAGCGAAAAGACGGCACTGCCTACCTGGAGCCACATCACACCACGCGCGTGTCAGATGGGGGACTTGATCATCCGCGCTATGTTGCAGCCATATGTCCCGCCTGTCATCGTCATATCCATCACGGCGCTGGTGGATATGAAAAGAATCTTGAGCTGACTTCTGCTATCGCTGCCAAGGAACCTGAAGCTTGACAGCGACCAAGAGCGGTAGCTCTCGCTATGCATCGCGATCGTCCTGTGCTGTCGCTGCGACCTTGTAAGGACAACCCTCGCTGAGCTATGCGCGAACTCTCAGATCTTGGCGATGCTCGACAACCATTTGTCCTATTGCCCTCCAGGGTGCTACTTAGGGAGCGTCTGGCGGGCCGGCTCGCAGCTATAGTTTTTCGTCTTCTTCCCCAGCATGCCTAAGAATAACAGTGAACCGCTCTAGCGCGAGTGCGATCTCAATGAACCTCAAGGCGAACACATAGAAGATGCCCGCCACAGCTGCGGCTGTGTACCAAAGGAATAGCGAGTATGGATCGCTACCTGTCGACTTTGCGATCGTCACGACAACGGTTCCCAACAAAGGGATCAGCCCCACCTTCTCCAGGGCTCCAACGAACATTGCCATGCGTAACCGCGCGTCGGCTGCAACCGCGGAAAAATAGTCTTCCGCGAACCTGATTTGCTTGCGGGTGTAGGCACGGCGAACGCTGCGAATGGTTTCGTACCAGCGAGCCATATTTTTCCCCACATCACGCAGCACATCCGTTTCCATCGTTTTCCATTCCCGGACCGTGCTCTTCGCACTAGAGATGGATGCAATCACCGTGGCGACCACACCCACCAACAGTAGGCCCAGCGTCACATAGATGGGTATCGGGATCTTGAGCAGAGTTGTGGCGGTATTCCCTGCCCATCCCAGGGCGAGCGCACCAATACCGATCGCCTTTGACAAGGCTCGCACGTGGGAGACTTCGTCCTGGCTTTCGGCAAAACCCTCTAGCCTCGTGTGAAGAAGGTCCACCATAAGTGTGTCCAGGGGAAAAGCATCCGAGCCTGCTGTGTGGATATGCTTTGCGCCGATATTTGCCAGCATCTTTGGGTCTTGATGTGACAATTGCTTTCCTCCCTGGTTGGTAAAGCGTTTTTCAAGCGCGTTCGCTGCCGGCGTACGACTGCGTGGTATCGCCTCGGCATAGTGGTGAGCCACAACGTCTCGCGACGTTACTCTTGTGGTGGTCGAGTACCAGTACCTTCGTACTGGCGATAGGCATGCAGCGCTGGCGAATCGCTGACCCTATCTAACCGCCCGGCGCGAGGAATTGGATCGAACGCAGAGGCAAACGACGTCTTGCCCTGTCCGTAAGCTTGTCGTAATGCTCCTCCCAAAGATCAAAGAGTTTCTCCAATCCAATCAGTGTTACACGACGCTTTTCCTGAGTACGAGCTTCTGCATCTGCATCTTTAGTGAAGCCCCCGGTGCATACGAATAGGCCTACATCATCCTCGCCCAACAGGGCCATAAAGGATCGTAATCCATCGACATTCACGGATTGCTGCTGTCGCTTCACCTGCACCTTAATTCGCGGAGGGCGAGTACCAAGGGCGTCAGGCCAGGCCAGAATGTCCAAACCGCCGTCCTTTCCTGGTGGCGAGACCCATGTAACGTGGTAAGACATGGCGCGCAGCAGATCAGCGACGAGGTCTTGGAAGTCGTATGGATTCATCGCCCGCAGATACTGCGAGATCTCAGTCCAGGCTTGCTCTTCTGCCTCTTCGAAGGTGACGCTCACTGCCTTGGCCGTATTCTCGGCTTCCTCGACCGAAACGGCCGCAGAAGCATTGGCAGCCGTATTCGGTTCGGCATCTGGCTGCGCCGCCTTCCACTCAGCATAAAGCTTGCACGCACGCTTGTAGAATGCTTCTGGGTCGATCAGCTCGGCATATGCGGCTCGACCTTCATCGGTAACGGACCAGATGCCCTTGTCCTTCACCATCCATCCAGCCTTGACGCAATCGACAGTCGCGAATCGGACAATCTTGTCAAACCGCCGGCCACCCGACTCGAATGAGTCGGCCTCATAAGGCGTAAGGTTGACCCGAACGGATAGCTCCTGTAGGGCTTCCCTTGCACGCACGCCGTCTGGGGCGGCCATAAGAATCTTGAACAACTCTCGAAGTAACTCACCGGTTCGGCGACGGGTGATTTCAGCCATTATTCTGATGCTCCTTTTCTTATCTAAGTCACCGTGGTCAGTTCCGACAACCATGCTTAGGTTCGTGCCAGCTGCGTCAGGACGTTTCTAGGACGGCATGCACCTCGTGGTGTGGCTCACTTTCCGCCAAGTCTTCCACCCAATGCTGCACATCGCTCTGGAGAGCTAGTAGTGTTTGCCTCTTCTGCCCGGATCCGCTTCAGCGCGCGGCGTCACAACACATCTTCCGATTAGTTGTCCTAGGCCAGCGCGGCAGCTATCGCGCGGAAGCTATCCAGCCCGGCCTCGAGATTATCGATGATCTCGGTAGCCAGTTCGTCGGGCTCGGGAAGATTGTCGAGGTCGGTAAGGCTTTTGTCCTTGAGCCAGAATATATCGAGGCTGGTCTTGTCGCGAGCCAAGATTTGCTCATGGGTGAATTTGCGCCAACGGCCCTCGGGATTGATCTTCTCGCTCCACGTTTCCTTGCGTTCAAAGCGGTTGTTTGCGTTGTAGCAGGTGATGAAATCCTTCAAATCCTCAAAGCGGAGCGGCTTCTTTTTGAGCGTGTGATGAATGTTGGTGCGGTAGTCATAGAACCAGACTTCCTTGGTCCAGGGGTCTTTTCTGGCGGCGTGGTTGTCGAAGTACAGTACGTTTGCCTTAACGCCATTGGCATAGAAGATGCCGGTCGGCAGCCGCAGGATGGTGTGCAGGTCAGTGTTCTCCATCAGCTTCTTGCGAATGGTTTCACCGGCACCGCCTTCGAACAACACATTGTCAGGCACCACTACGGCGGCACGGCCAGTGGTCTTGAGCATTGTGCGGATGTGCTGGACGAAATTGAGCTGTTTGTTTGACGTGGTGGCCCAGAAGTCCTGGCGATTGTAGGTAAGTTCGTCCTTTTCCTGTTCGCCTTCTTCGTTGGTGAAGCTCATGGAGCTCTTCTTGCCGAAGGGAGGATTGGCGAGCACGTAATCGTAGGTCTTCGGTGCGCTAGCAACGAGGGCGTCGTTGGGGGAGATCATACTGTCGCCGTCGATCTCGCCAATGTTGTGCAGGAACATGTTCATCAAGGCAAGGCGGCGGGTGCTCGCGACGATCTCGTTGCCGTGGAAGGTGTCGTGCTTAAGGAAGGCCTTCTGCGCCTTATTCATCTGGTGCGTCGTCACCAGAAAATCGTAGGCGGCGAGGAAGAAGCCACCGGTGCCACAGGCGGGATCGGCAATTGTCTTGTTGGGCTCGGGGCGGACACATTCAACCATGGCGCGAATGAGGGCGCGGGGGGTGAAGTATTGGCCGGCGCCGGACTTTGTGTCTTCCGCGTTGCGTTCGAGCAAGCCTTCGTAAATGTCACCTTTGACATCGGCACCCATGGTGACCCACTGGGTTTCATTCACCATATCGATCAGGCGATACAGCTTCGCCGGATCCTGAATTTTATTCTGGGCCTTGGTGAAGATCGCCCCGAGCATGCCGGGCTTGTTGCCTAGCTCACGCAGCAGCGTTACATAATGGACTTCCAGCTCAGAGCCGCGCTTGGCCTTAAGGCTCTGCCAATTATATTCGGCGGGGATGCCCACCTTGCGGCTGTAAGGCGGCTGGCTGTACTCGTCTGCCATCTTGAGGAAGATCAGGTAAGTGAGCTGCTCCAGATAATCGCCATAGCCTACGCCGTCGTCGCGCAGGGTGGTGCAGAAACTCCAGACTTTGGAGACGATGGATGCGGTAGCGTTCATTTACGGGCCTTCTTGCCTTGGGGATTGACGGGCTTTTCCGCTTTGATGCGCGCGAGGAGGCTCGAAGCTGGCTCGTCGTGAGGGTCTTGCGGTACAAGTTGGCCGGAGAAGGCCTTCTTCAAAATGGACTGGCGCAAAGCTTCGGTTTTTTCCAGGGAATCAGCAATAGTGCTGTTCAGCTTATTTAGGTTAGATAGCTTAGCCTCGACCTCTTCGACAATCTGTATTTGTTCCTCGATGGAGGGCAAACCGATATGAACAGAGAGCCACTCCGGAAAGTAAATTGTTTTATGTGTCGTCCCTTTGCCAAACTTCAGTAGGGCTTCCCTGTCGGCACCAAAAACCAATCGCAGCCATTCTGGACGCACGACGTCGGATGGCACCCAATTAACGAAGTCTTGGCTAGTCGCCATTGGCTTCCCAAGTTCAACCACGTACCCCACTGAAGCTGTGCGGCTAACGCATACTGTCTTTGCCGGTAACAATCGTGCCGCAGAGTTTTCCAGGCCTAGTGGATTAGTTGTTTGCGCAGTGTGCGTGATTACGCTTCCATGGTTTTTCCGTGCATCTGGTATGCTGATCCAAGGAATTTCGCCTCCCCACCACTCAGGATGACTCCTACTAGGAGTGTGCCCGCTTTCCATTCGCGCGATATCGACCATTGGCACCCAATGCCATCCATCGGGTAATGGGGTTTTTGGATTTCCTACCGCCAATACCGAATGGCCGAGGATGGTGTCTTTTGATCGTGACTTCCATCGATTTGGGCGCGGTGGTGGCTCAGTGGCTTTTAGAGCATCGTGGACTGAGCTTAACTTCCCTTTGGAAAATTGCTCCTCTCGCCATTGTGCGGTGAGCTTGCCGTCGAAGGCGTGCTTTAGCAAGGCCTGGCGATAGACCTTGAGCTGGGCCTGGGCGGCTTTCAGGCTTTCGATACCCGCATCCAACTCAGAGAACAGCTCCTCGATTTTCGCGACGATGCGATGTTGTTCGTTAGGGGGGCAAATGAATAATTTTAGTGATGACAGTGTTGTCGCATTCACATTGCCTTGCAATCCACCTTTCTTTAACTCTATTTGCTCCCAGTAAGAAAGGGATTGGAAAAAGTAATATAGAAACTTCGGATTTATTTCCCTTAGCGCAGAAAGTCGAATCAGGTACGATGCGAATACCGACTGCTCGGGAATGCAATCAACAATAAAGCTCTTTCCAACCGTGCCGCCAGTTCGCGCAAATACAATATCGCCGGCGTTTAGCTGAAATTTTTCTATCGATTCGCCAGGAATTTGACAGTAGGGCACAGATGGCCAGTGTACGGAGCCATTTTGGATGTCTGTAATTCGAAGAAATCTTGGGCCACAGGGTTCTTCGGAGGCGGATGCTGTGTAGCCGTATTGAATGTTGCTACAGATTTCACCAATAGTTACTGGTGCCCAGCTTGCTGGTATGACAGAGGTTATGTCTTTCATGCGACCAATACTTCGTTCAATTCATTCAGCAGCGCGTCCATCTGGGTCCCAAACAGTTGATACATCTTTCCTAACCCGCCTTGCCCATCGAAGGGCGACATCTCCAGATCGTCGCGCTCGATGTGAAACGAGTTGGCAACGTGGTCACGGACCATACGCAGCCAATTCATTTGCTCTTCGTTAAATTTTTCGCTGCCACCGGAGTGATGCTTCATCACCCAGTTCTGAAAGTTACGGCGAACAGTGTCGTCGAAGGTAGATAGCTTTTCATCCATGCCGCAAACGCGGCGGATGAGCGCCACCAGCGCCGTGAGTTCGCTGATCGGCTGCTCGCCCTTATAGTCGTCCAACTGGCTGTAGGCCTGCCATACGCGCAGTGGTGCCAGCTTTGGCTTGTCGATTTTGAGCTTGTCGAGTACCTGCCGGATAAGGTCGAAGCTGAGTTCACGCCTTCTGTACGGCTGGCTGAAGAAGATGGTAAGGGCATTGACGTTATCCTGGTTGGACTTCAGGTATTCGGCAAATTCATCGGTAAGGGCCTGTGCATTGTTCGCGGCATCCTTGTCCCATTCGGCGCGCAGAACAATGTCGATGTTGTCGTGGTCGATGGTTTGTTCTTTATCGCGGCGTATGGCGTCGATGAGTTCGATCAGCTCGCCGTTGAGGAGACTGGAGGCGGCATTTATCAATTGCTCTTGCGCTTGCTGGCGCTTGGTATCGCCAGGGTCGCAGCCTATTGGAAGGCCGGCAAGCTCCAACGCTCTGGCTTCGACGTTGTCTGCGTCGATGGCGCCAAACAGTCTGCCGACGATCTGGCTGAGCTCGACGCCGCCGGCGGCATCGCGGATTTTCCGTTGCTCGTCGGTATCGAGTTGCTTATTGAGACGAGCCAGACGGCCGGCGAGGGACGAAACTGTGTCTTCGTCGGTGGCGCCCATCATGACAGCCATGGCCAAATCCTTGAGTGGGACCGAGGGCTTGGTGATGAGGGGCTGGCTGGCAGTCTTGAGCGACTTGGTAACGCCGATGGCGTCGACAATGACATAGTGGGTCTTGGCGCCCCTGGCGGAGGGCGTGACCTTCCTTAGATCGTCCATGTCAAGGGTGCGGGTGCCGCGCCCCTTCATCTGCTCGAAGTAGTTGCGGCTTTTGACATCGCGCATGAAAAGCAGGCATTCGAGCGGTTTGACGTCGGTGCCGGTGGCGATCATGTCCACCGTGACCGCGATGCGCGGGTAGTAATCGTTGCGGAACTGGGCTAGGACAGACTTGGGGTCTTCATCAATCTTGTACGTAAGCTTTTTGCAGAAGGCATTACCCTCGCCAAACTCCTCGCGGGCGGTCTGGATAATGTCGTCGGCGTGGCTGTCGGTCTTGGCGAAAATAAGGGTCTTGGGCACTTCTTCGCGGCCGGGGAATATTTCGGGCAGCTTGTCGCGGAATGTGCGGATGACGGTGCGAATCTGGTCCGGGTTGACGATATTGCGGTCGAGCTGGGTGGCGGAGTAAGCCTCGTCTTCGTCCTGCTGTTCCCAGCGCTTCTTGCGGGTAAGCTTTTCCCGCCGCTCGACCTGCTGCTGTGCTTTGATTTCGCCGCCGACTTTGGTGATCTGCGTTTCAATGACGTAGATTTCATTGCCGACATTGACGCCATCGGCCACGGCTTTTTCGTGGCTGTAATCGCTGACGACGTTCTTCTTGAAGAATCCGTAGGTGCGGTTATCGGGCGTGGCAGTAAGACCGATCAGGCTGGCATCGAAGTAGTCGATGACCTGTTGCCAGAGGTTGTATATCGAGCGGTGGCATTCGTCGATATAGATGAAGTCGAAGAACTCCGGAGGAATGTTGGCGTTATAGACGACAGGCATCGGCGCCTTGGGCTGAGCGAGCTCGGCCGGATTGATTTCTTCGGCGGCCTCGTCGAGCTCAGTTCCCTTGAGGATGGAGTACAGGCGCTGGATGGTGCTGATGCATACTTGGCTATCTTTGGCGATGTACGAAGATTTAAGCCGCTGGACGTTGTAAAGTTCAGTGAATTTGCGATTATCGTCAAGCGGAACGTAAGACATCATTTCCTGCTCGGCCTGCTCGCCAAGGTTTTTGGTGTCGACGAGAAAGAGGATGCGCTTGCCCTCGGCGTATTTGAGCAGCCGATAGATGGAGGTGATCGCAGTGTAGGTCTTTCCGGCACCAGTGGCCATCTGGATCAGGGCGCGAGGTCGGTCTGCCTTGAATGATTTCTCCAGGTTGGTGATGGCAATTTCCTGGCAGTCACGTAAATGCAGTTCCTGAGCGGGAAGGTGGTTCGGGTTCAGCTCGGGGATGGTTTGCAGGCGCTGGCGGAGGCTGCCGCCTTGGAATAACCATTCCTTGATGGTTTCCGGACGGTGGAAGTTGAACACCTCACGTGAGCGGGGCTTAGGATCACGAGCATCGGTGAAGCGGGTGATGATGCCGGTACTCTCGTAGAGAAAGGGCAAGGGCTCCTTGTTGTTCACCCACTTTAGCTTGGCAGCAGCGTAACCTTCAGTTTGCTGTTCGACTTCGGTGATTTTGTGGCCAAGGTCTTCCTTCTTTGCCTCAATCACCCCCACTGCCTTTTTGTCGACCAATAAGACATAATCCGCCGGACCGACGTCGGTTTGGTATTCCCTGACAGCGATGCCGAGCCCCGCGCCGAAGTCGATCTTCTTCGCTGATTGAACGACCCAACCCGCTTGCTTAAGCAGCGCGTCGATATTGTCTCGAGCTTTCTGTTCTGGGTTCTGGTTCTCGGTCATACGCGAGGTCGCTCTTGGCCCTGGTTGGGCGTCATGCGAATGATAAAGGAAGTAAGTAGCGTGGGTGACAGAAGTGCCTTGGCTACGCCCCTCCGTAAGCCGGCGGCACGTGGGAAGGCTATTGGCACCAATGTCCGTCAATCTCGCGTCAGGTTGGGCTGCTAATAAAAAAGACCCACAAGCCTCTTAGCTTATGGGTCCCTAATTCTCAGGTCTTGCGGCTATCTATACACTTGATCAAACGTCAATGTTTCTCGCCACCAACGCATTACTCTCAATAAAGTTCCTTCGCGGCTCCACCTCATCCCCCATAAGGGTGGTAAAGATCTGATCCGCCGCAATAGCATCCTCAATCTGCACCTTCAGCAGACGCCGTTGGGTTACGTCAAGCGTGGTCTCAAACAGCTGCTCAGGATTCATCTCCCCCAGCCCCTTATAGCGCTGACGAGAAACTCCACGCTCCGCCTCCGCAAGCAACCACTGCATCGCCCCATGGAAGTCATTGACAGTCTGATCCCTCAGCTTGTCACCTTCCCCGCGCTGCACCTTGGTCCCCTCAGGCGTCAGCCCCTGGAAAGTCTTGGCAGCATTAGACAGCGCCGCGTAATCCGCCCCATGAACAAAATCCGCATCCAAATGCGACAACCGCACATTGCCATGATGACGCCGCGCAATCATCAGCCGATGCTTGTCCGTCTTCTCATCAAACTGCGCATACACATCAGCCGTACCATCGTCGTTGACCGCAGCGCCAATCAACGTCTTGGCATGCATCTCCGCCAACTTAGCCTTCAACGCCACCGCTGAAGCCTCCGCCGCCGCAGCACTATCCAGATCCAGCGTCACGCCGTCCGCAATAGCCCGCAGCGCATCGGTATCCACCACGCGCGACAAGCGACCAATCACGCCTTCCGTCAGCTGGTACTGACGAGCCAATTCCGTCAGCGCATCACCACTGATCTCGCTACCATCCGGCCTCACCAACGACGCCTTCTCCATCGCCAACTTCAACAGATAAGCATTCAGCTCAACATCATCCTTGATATACCGCTCTTCCTTCCCATGCTTGATCTTGTACAGCGGCGGCTGCGCGATATACACATACCCGCGCTCGATAATGTCAGGCATCTGCCGATAGAAGAACGTCAGCAGCAGCGTGCGGATGTGCGATCCATCCACGTCCGCGTCAGTCATGATGATGATGCGGTGGTAGCGCAGCTTGTCCAGGTTGTAGTCGTCCTTGCCGATGCCGGTGCCGAGCGCGGTGATCAGCGTCAGCACTTCCTGGCTGGACAGCATCTTGTCGAAGCGGGCGCGCTCTACGTTCAGGATCTTGCCCTTGAGCGGCAGGATGGCCTGGAACTTACGGTCGCGGCCCTGCTTGGCGGAGCCGCCTGCGGAGTCGCCCTCCACCAGGAAGAGTTCTGACTGGGCGGGGTCTTTTTCCTGGCAGTCGGCCAGCTTGCCGGGCAGGCCCATGCCGTCCATCACGCCCTTGCGGCGGGTCATTTCGCGGGCCTTGCGGGCGGCTTCGCGGGCGCGGGCGGCGTCGACGATCTTGCCGCAGATGGTCTTGGCGTCGTTGGGCGTTTCCAGCAGGAAGTCGGTCAGGGCCTTGCTGACGAGTTCTTCCACGGGCAGGCGCACTTCGGACGAGACCAGCTTGTCCTTGGTCTGCGAGCTGAACTTGGGCTCGGGCACCTTCACGGAGAGCACGCAGGCCAGGCCTTCGCGCATGTCGTCGCCGGTGGTTTCCACCTTGGCTTTCTTGGCGACTTCGTTTTCTTCGATGTACTTGTTGATGACGCGGGTCATCGCGGCGCGCAGGCCGGTCAGGTGGGTGCCGCCATCCCGCTGCGGGATGTTGTTGGTGAAGCAGAGCACCTGCTCGTTGTAGCCGTCGTTCCACTGCATGGCCACTTCCACGCCGATGCCGTCTTTTTCGGTGTTGGCGTAGAAGATGTTGGGATGCAGCACGCTCTTGGCGCGGTTGATGTACTCGACAAAGCCCTTCACGCCGCCGGAGAAAGCAAAGTCTTCTTCCTTGCCGGTGCGCTGGTCGACCAGCTTGATGTGGACGCCGTTGTTCAGGAACGAGAGCTCGCGGATGCGCTTGGACAGGATCTCGTAGTGGAACTCGACGTTGGTGAAGATTTCTTCATCGGCCAGGAAGTGGACTTCGGTGCCGCGCTTGTCGGTGGCGCCGGTGATCTTCATCGGCGAGACTTCCACGGGTTGGCCGTCGGGGCCGGGCACGGTCTCGATGATGCGGTTCTGCACTTCGCCCTTGGCGAATTCGATCAGGTGGACCTGGCCGTCGCGGCGCACGGTCAGGCGCAGCCACTTGGAGAGTGCGTTCACGCAGGACACGCCCACGCCGTGCAGGCCGCCCGATACCTTGTAGCTGTTCTGGTTGAACTTGCCGCCGGCGTGCAGCTCGGTCATGGCGATTTCGGCCGCGCTGCGCTTGGGTTCGTGCTTGTCGTCGAACTTGACCAGGGGCGGGATGCCGCGGCCGTTGTCGACGATGGAGATCGAGTTGTCGCTGTGGATGGTGACCTGGATCTCGGTGCAGTAGCCGGCCAGCGCTTCGTCGATGGAGTTGTCCAGCACCTCGAACACGAGGTGGTGCAGGCCGGTGCCGTCGGAGGTGTCGCCGATATACATGCCCGGGCGCTTGCGTACCGCCTCCAGGCCTTCCAGGATCTGGATCGAGGAGGCTCCGTAGGTGTTTTCCTGTTGCGGTTTCTGCTGTTCGGTCATGTCTTTCCTACTTGCGGCGAATGCGGAATCGGGGCCGGGCGGGCATGGCTGGCATGCCGGCGGCGGGGCGCGATGGGTCCGCATGGCGGGTTACTAAAAACGGCAAAAGGGGCGGATCGTCGTAACGATCCTGCCCCCGCGGCGGGATATTCATCCCCTGGACGTACCGGCCGGGGCCGGGTGTCGTAGCGTGCCGTTTGCTGCTCCGGTTGCTGTCTGCGCTGGTTGTGGCACAGGTCCTGTCACCGGATCATCAGATGCGCATCGGCATGACGACGTACTTGAAGTTGTCGTCGTCCGGCACGGTGATCAGCGCGCTCGAATTCGAGTCGCCGAGGCTGACCTGCACCTGCTCGGTCTTCAGGTTGGCAAGCACGTCGAGCAGGTAGGTCACGTTGAAGCCGATATCGAGCGCGTCGCCCGAGTAATCGAGTTCCAGCTCTTCCTGCGCCTCTTCCTGGTCGGCGTTGGTGGAGCTGATCTTGAGCATGTGCGTGTCGAGGATGCAGCGCACGCCCTTGAATTTGTCGGTGGTCAGGATCGCGGTGCGTTGCAGCGCCTGCTGCAGCTGCACGCGGTCGATCGCGAAGGCGTTCTTGTAGCCCTTGGGAATCACGCGCTGGAAATCCGGGAACTTGCCTTCGACCAGCTTGGAGATCAGTTCGATATTGGCGAACGTGAACTTGACCTGGTTGGCGGCCAGCTGCACCGTGACCGGATCGTCGTTGTCTTCCAGCAGGCGCTGCAGTTCCAGGATGGTCTTGCGCGGGATGATGACTTCCTGGCGCGAGCCGACACCAGCCGCTTCGTTTTCCAGCTCGACGCCGCAGTAGGCCAGGCGGTGGCCGTCGGTGGCGACTGCCATGACCTTCTTGCCTTCCACCACCAGCAGCATGCCGTTCAGGTAGTAGCGGATGTCCTGCTGCGCCATGGCGAAGTGGACCATCGCCAGCAGGTGCTTGAAGGTCTTCTGCGGCAGGCTGACGCTGGCGTTGAATTCGCTGGCTTCGGCCACGGTCGGGAATTCTTCGGCGGCCAGCGTCTGCAGGGCAAAGCGGCTCTTGCCGGATTGCACGGTCATGCGCTTGTCGTTGAGCGACAGGGCGACGTCGCCGTCGGGCATGGCGCGCAGGATGTCCAGCAGCTTGCGCGCGGCCACGGTGGTGGCGACGCTGTCATTGCCGACGCCGCATTCGGCATGCGTGGTGATCTGGATTTCGATGTCGGTCGACAGGAAGGATACGTTCGACCCGGACTTGCGAATCAGCAGGTTGGCCAGGATCGGGAGGGTGTGGCGGCGCTCCACGATGCCGCTCACGATTTGCAGCGGACGCAGCAGGTTGTCTCGCGAGGTTTTGACCAATTGCATTGAATTTATCCTTCGTCGTTTGTAATCGGCGACCGCAGAACGCAAACAACTCCAAATTCACTTAGGAATCAAGGAGTTAATGTGCCATTGTACCAAGGATAAGCCGCTGCGGTGAAGCGGGGCGGGACCGGCCGGCGGGCCAGCTGTGCCCAAAAAGCCACGCTGGCGCCAACCGTTCTTGCCATCCCGTCCCGACTCACCGCAAAGCCTTATCAGTGGCCACTTTCCGGACACTTGCCCCGGCGTCGCTGACGTTAATTCCCCAGGCGCCACGGGATGTCCGTGGCGCGCACCCTACAGTATGCCAGCCCGGCGGGCTGGCCCTTCAAAACGCCGTCCCGGGAGCCGCCCCGGGTACCAGCCGGCGATCAGCCCTTGAGCGTCTGCTCCAGCACGTGCAGCTCATGGTTGAGCTGCGCATCCTTGCTGCGTTCGTCGGCAATCTTGCGCACGGCGTGCAGCACGGTGGTGTGGTCGCGGCCGCCGAAGAGTTCGCCGATCTCCGGCAGGCTCTTCTGCGTCAGCTCCTTGGCCAGGTACATCGCGATCTGGCGCGGCCGTGCAATATTGGCAGGCCGCTTTTTCGAATACATGTCAGCGACCTTGATGTTGTAGAAATCCGCGCAGGTCTTCTGGATGTTCTCCACAGAGATCTGGCGGTTCTGCACGGTCAGCAGGTCCTTCAGCGCTTCGCGCGTCACCTCGATGGTGATGTCCTTGCCGTGGAAGTTGCTGAACGCCAGGATCTTGCGCAGCGCGCCTTCCAGCTCGCGCACGTTTGAGCGCAGGTGCTTGGCGACGAAGAAGGCGACCTCTTCCGGAACGTTCACGTTCTCGGCGGCGGCCTTCTTCATCAGGATCGCCACGCGCATTTCCAGCTCGGGCGGCTCGATCGCCACGGTCAGGCCGGAATCGAAGCGCGAGATCAGGCGGTCGTCGATGCCAGTGATTTCCTTGGGGTAGGTATCGCTGGTGATGATCACCTGCGCCCGGTTGGCGATCAGGGCCTCGAAGGCGTAGAAGAACTCTTCCTGCGTACGGTTCTTGCCGGAGAAGAACTGGATATCGTCGATCAGCAGCAGGTCCAGCGAGTGGTAGTAGCGCTTAAACTCGTCGAACGCCTTGCGCTGGTAGGCCTTGACCACGTCGGACACGTATTGCTCGGCGTGGATGTAGCGGATGCGCGCGCGCGGGTTCTCCATCAGCATGTGGTTGCCGATGGAGTGGATCAGGTGGGTCTTGCCCAGGCCCACGCCGCCATAGAGATACAGTGGGTTGTAGGACTTGCCCGGGTTGTTGGCGACCTGGATCGCGGCGGCGCGGGCCAGTTGGTTGGCTTTACCCGTGACGAAGTTGTCGAAGGTCAGGATCGGGTTCAGGCGCGAGCGCTCATGGACCGTGTCGCTGGGCTGGTGGCCGGGCATCGGCGTGGCACCGGCGCCCATCCCGGCATGCGGGTGCTGGGCCTGTTGCGGCGCGCGGTAGGAGCGGGCGCTGGCTTCGGCGGGGTCCATCTGGACCACGTCGATCTCGCCGAGGTCGGCGTGGTGCTGCGGGTGATGCTGGCCCATACCCTGGCCGCGCGCGCCAGCCGGAACCGGGGCGGCGGAGGGCATGCCGGTCGGGTTGCCGGCCGGGTTGCCATACTGCGGCTGGCCCATGCCATACGCGGCCGCGCCGGGGTACTCGCCGTAGCCGGGCTGCGCCGGCTGGCCCGGCATGGCAAACGGGGGCTGGCCGTTCATCGGCTGAACGGGCTGGGCGCCGGGATAGCCACCCATGCCCGTACCCGGTGCTGCGTGATGTTCCATGCGCTCCATGCCGCCCGCGCCCATGCCGGGCTGGGCCGGCTGCATATAGGCAGCGGCACGGCCCGACGCGGCGGGATCTAGCACGAACTGGACGCTGACCTGCGCTTCCCAGTATTCGCAGGCCAGGGCGGTGATGCGCCCCGAAAACTGACTCTTGACCCAGTCGAGCTTGAAACGGTTGGGCGCGGCAATCCGCAGCGCATGCGTTTCTTCATCGAACGCAACGGGCGCCAGCGGCTTGATCCACGTTTTGAACTGTTGCGGCGTCAGTTCGCGCTCGAGTTGCGCGGCTGCCGCCTGCCAGAAATCTTGCATTGTTTGTTGTTAAGTAATCGCACCCGCTGCCGCCTTGCCGGCGGCCCGGGTACGCCACGGGCGGCGTATGCGCCGCGTGATCCGGGCCGCCTCGGCTCTATTGGGAATCAATTCCCGTGGTCGAGGCCGCCGCGGCATGCCATGCAGCCGCCAGCGAACCTTCCGGTTCGCCGCACTGGCGTGCGTAAAGTCATGCGTTGCCGCGGTGGGGGAGCCCGGGTTGCGCCTGCGCCACGCAGCCCGTGTTGTGTTTGGACCCGGATTGTACCCCCGCCCCTGAGTTATCCACAAAGGATAAGTCTGTGGACAACTTGTGCAAATGCAGTGGATTGATGTGCACAACCCCTGCTGCGACGCGGGTTTCCGGGGCGGAGAAACGGGCAAAGATTGAGGAAAAACAGGGACTTCGCCTGTGGATGACAGCGCTAGAGGTGTCCTTCGGGGCACTAGCGGTTACCCACTCGCCGTTGTGGACAATGGCGCACCACGCGCCACCAGGCGGTGTGGTGATTGTGCCGTCGCACACTGACTGTCGCCTTGACAGCGTCGCGGAAAATCGTTTAAATGGCGGGTTCTGCGATGCGGCAGGGGATCACGTATGCGCATCGCCGGGTCTGGCCTGTCCGTGCCGTCCGCGCCCACAGGCTACCTGCCTGCAGCGCGCGCCCTTCGGCCGGCAGCTAAGACAGAACCAGAATCGTCGGACACGCCGCTGCAGTTCCCTCGCAAGCGGCAACCCCATGCGAACCATACGCGGCGGCCACGGCACCCCGGCACCGGCCGGAGTCGGGCGAGCCAAGATCAACCAGAGAGTGCAACATGAAACGTACCTACCAACCTTCCGTTACCCGCCGCAAGCGTACCCACGGTTTCCGCGTGCGCATGAAGACCCGTGGCGGCCGTGCCGTCATCAACGCTCGCCGCGCCAAGGGCCGCAAGCGCCTGGCCATCTGAGGCCCGGGCGACCGGCCTGACGGCGCGCCCGGCGCCGGCTGCAGCGTACCGCAGCCGTGCCGCGCGGCCGTCAATGCCCACCGCCCCGGCTTCAGGTCGGCCGGCAGCTTGCCGCAGGGCGCCGCTTCGCGCCAGCAGTCTTATTTGCCAGCGCTTGCCAGTGTCACCCAGCGTGTCAGCCCATGCCTTCCCCAAAGCCGCGAGGCTTACAAAGACGGATGAGTTTTCATCCGTTTTTGCTTTGCGGCCCCGGCGGCGCAGCACCCACTTCGTGCTCTACGTACGCCCCAATGACCGGCCGGAAGGCCGCCTGGGCGTGGTGGTGGGCAAGAAGTTCGCGCCGCGCGCCGCCGAGCGCAACCTGGTGAAGCGCATGGCGCGCGAGCTGTTCCGCCAGCGCCGTGAACAACTGGCGGGCCGCGACGTGCTGCTGCGCCTGCAAGCGAAGTTCCCGCGCGTGGAATTTGCCACGCGCGCGGCGGTCCGAAGGGCATGCGCGGCGGAAATCGCCAGCCTGCTCGACGTAGCGGCAAAGCCACTGCCGCCGCCCGCGCCGCCTGCCTCGCCCCCGGCACCGCCCACCGCGGCGCCGCCGGCGAGCCCCTCGCCAAGCCAGCCACCAGGCCAGCCAGCCTGACCACCCCGCCATGAAGCGAATCCTGCTAGCCCTGCTGCGCGTCTACAAGATCGCCCTCAGCCCTTACCTGGGCTCGCAGTGCCGCTTCCTGCCGACCTGTTCCGACTACGCCCGCGACGCCATCGTCCATCATGGCGCCGCGCGCGGCAGCTGGATGGCCGCCTGCCGGCTGTGCCGCTGCCATCCTTTCGCCCAAGGCGGGTATGATCCCGTGCCGGGCACGGAAGCAGACCCGCCAGTCCATGCCGCCACAGGCCGTGCGCCCGTGGCAATCCGTCTGCCCAGACCCTGATTTTTCCGACCACAGCCAGACATGGATATCAAACGCACCATCCTCTGGGTCATCTTCTCGATGTCCCTCGTGCTGCTCTACGACAACTGGCAGCGCGCCAACGGCCATGCGTCGATGTTCTTCCCGAGCACGACGCAGCAGCAGGCCGCTTCGGCGCCGGCCGCCAGCGGCGCGGCCGCGCAGGGCGACGTGCCCAAGGCCAACGTCCAGCCGGGCGCAGCCGCCCCGGCCGCGGGCGCCGCGCCGCAGGCCGCGGCCCAGCCCACCGGCGAGAAGATCGTGGTGACCACCGACACGGTGCGCGCCGAGATCGACACCGCCGGCGGCATCGTGTCGCGCCTGGAGCTGCTCAAGGAGCATGAGAAGGACGGCAAGCCGGTGGTGCTGTTCGAGCGCGACAACGTGCGCACCTACATGGCCCGCTCGGGCCTGATCGGCGGCGACCTGCCCAACCACACCACGCTGTTCACCGCGGCCCCGGGCCCGCGCACGCTGGACGGCGCCGAGCAACTGCAGGTGGTGCTGAGCGCCGAGAAGAACGGCGTGAAGCTGGTCAAGACCTACACCTTCCGCAAGGGCAGCTACGTGGTCGACAGCAAGTTCGACGTGACCAACGCGGGCACCGCGCCGGTCTCGCCGACGCTGTACCTGGAACTGGCGCGCGACGGCAGCAAGGTCGAGCAGTCGCAGTTCTACAGCACCTTCACCGGTCCGGCGGTCTACACCGACGCCGACAAGTACCACAAGATCGACTTCGAAGACATCGCCAAGGGCAAGGCCACCGTGCCGGCCGCCGCCAATAACGGCTGGGTGGCGATGGTGCAGCACTACTTTGCCTCGGCGTGGATTCCGCAGACCGGCAAGGAGCGCACCTTCTACGTGCAGCAGATCGATCCGCACCTGTACCGCGTGGGCGTGCAGCAGCCGCTGGGCCAACTGGCCCCGGGCGCGAGCGTGAGCACCGATGCGCGCCTGTTCGCCGGCCCGCAGGAAGAGCACATGCTCGAGAAGATCGCCCCGGGCCTGGAGCTGGTGAAGGACTATGGCTGGCTGACCATCCTGGCCAAGCCGCTGTTCTGGCTGCTGGAAAAGCTGCATGGCTTCCTGGGCAACTGGGGCTGGTCGATCATCGCGCTGACGGTGCTGATCAAGCTGGTGTTCTTCCCGCTGTCGGCGGCAAGCTACAAGTCCATGGGCAAGATGAAGGACCTGCAGCCGCGCATGACCGCGATCCGCGAGCGTTACAAGAACGACCCGCAGAAGATGAACCAGGAGATGATGGGCCTGTACCGTACCGAGAAGGTCAACCCGCTCGGCGGCTGCCTGCCGATCGTGATCCAGATCCCGGTGTTCATCGCGCTGTACTGGGTGCTGCTGTCGTCGGTCGAAATGCGCGGCGCGCCGTGGCTGGGCTGGATCAAGGACCTGTCGGTGCCGGATCCGTTCTACATCCTGCCGATCGTCATGGCCGTGTCGATGTTCGTGCAGACCAAGCTGAACCCGACCCCGCCGGATCCGGTGCAGGCCAAGGTGATGACGATCATGCCGCTGGTGTTCTCGGTGATGTTCTTCTTCTTCCCGGCCGGCCTGGTGCTGTACTGGGTGGTGAACAACATCCTGTCGATCGCGCAGCAGTGGCAGATCAACCGGATGCTGGGCAAGGGCAAGACGGCCGTAGTGGCCAAGAGCTGAGCCTGTTGCAAGATGCGGTGATGGAAAGCCCGGCAGAGATGTCGGGCTTTTTGTTTTTTGCTCAGGGCTGAGGGCTTTCGCGATCCCGACGGTTTGCTCCCCTCTCACGCGCGCGGGAGAGGGGAGCCTGGCTCAAGCGGTGTTGGCTACGGCTGGTCTGCGTTGGCTACTGCAGGCGTATCCTACTGACCTGCGCCCGATATCAGGAGATCCCCATGAGCTGGTCCGCCCACCAATACGTCGCCTTCGAAGACGAACGCACCCGCCCGGTCCGTGACCTGGTGGCAGCCATTCCCAACGAGATCGCGCGCAGCGCGGTGGATATCGGCTGCGGTCCCGGCAATTCCACCGAGGTGCTGCTGGCGCGCTATGCCGGCGCCTCGGTGACCGGGCTGGACAGCTCGCAGGACATGATCGACGCCGCGCGCAAGCGCCTGCCCGACGTGCAGTTCCGCGTGGCCGATATCGGCGCTTGGGACGAGGCCGGCCCGTACGACGTGATCCTCGCCAACGCGGTGCTGCAATGGCTGCCCGACCACGCCCGCTTGTTTCCCGAACTGGTGTCGAAGCTTTCCCCGGGCGGCACGCTTGCCGTGCAGATGCCGGACAACCTGGAAGAACCCGCGCACCAGCTGATGCGCCGGGTGGCGGCGGAAGGCCCGTGGGCCGACAAGCTTGCCGGCGCCAGCAAGGCCCGCGCCGAACGCGCGCCGGCGCGCTGGTACTACGAGCTGCTGCGCCCGCTGTGCCAGCGCGTGGACGTGTGGCTGACCACCTATCACCATCCGCTCGCCGGTGGCCCGGCCGCGGTGGTGGAGTGGTTCAAGGGCAGCGGCCTGCGCCCCTTCCTGCAGCCGCTGGACGAGGCCGAGCGTGCCGCCTACCTGGCCCGCTACCAGACCGAGATCGCCAACGCGTACCCGGCGCTGCCGGACGGCTCGGTGCTGCTGCCGTTCCCGCGCCTGTTTATCGTCGCGACGCGCTGAACATTGCGTTACGCGGGCTTGTGGCAGACCGCCTCGATGTTGTGGCCGTCCGGGTCGAGCACGAAGGCGCCGTAGTAGTCGGGGTGGTAGTGCGCGCGGATGCCGGGTGCGCCGTTGTCGCGCCCGCCCGCGGCCAGTGCCGCGCGATGGAACGCATCGACGGTCGCGCGGCTGTCGACGCGGAATGCCACGTGCACCGGCGGCTGGTTGGGCACGCCGCGGTGGATCCAGAAATCGGGATGGCCGGGCGTGCCGAAGCCGGCGACGTCGGTGCTGCCGGTGACGCTGGCCGGGAACTCCTTGTCCAGCACGTAGCCGATGGCGCCCAGCGCGGCCTGGTAGAAGGCGCGGCTTTTCTCGTAATCGCTGACGCTGACGCCGGTGTGGTCGATCATGGGTGGCTTCCTTTGTCGAGATGGGAGAGAGAGGATCTCAGGCCAGGTCCAGCACGCTCATGGTGGCGTTGAGCCGGCTGACCAGCACGGATTCGCCGTGGACGTCGGCAAACACGTCGGCCTCGACCACGATGATGGAGCGGCCGGACTTGAGCACGTCGGCCCGGCAGCGCAGCCGTTCGCTGCGCACGGCCCGCAGAAGGTTGATCTTGAATTCCGCGGTGACCACGTGCTGGCCCGCCTCCAGGATGGTGGATGCGGCCGCGCCGGCGGTGTGGTCGGCCATGGTGGCCTGCACGCCCGCGTGGACGATGCCGCCGTGCTGCAGGTGGCGCGCCGTGATGGCCAGGGTGGACTCGCACCAGCCGGGCCCGCAGTCGGCCAGCGCGATGCCGACGTCGCTGACGAAGGCGGACTGGCGAAAGCCGGCCTCGATGGTGTCGCGCAGCAGTAGCCGTTCCTGTTCGGTGGTCATGGCGGTTTCCTCGTGGGTCAGGGCGCTGGTCCTGGCGAATCTGCGCATTCCAGCCTGAAGGACGGGGCGTGTCAACCGCCAAAGCGGCGCTGGCGCCGCATGCCGCCCAAGCGCGTGCTGTCGCCTACACTGAAGGCATCTGCGTCCCGCGTGCGCGCCTGACCGCATGCAGTCCGCCATGAACGCCGACGCCCAGTCTCCCAAGCTGCGCCGCAAGGCGCGGCCCGCCGCAGCCTTTGCCGCGCTGGCGCAAGCCAGCCTGGCGCGCATCGACGCGTGCCTGGACCCGCTGCAGCGCCGCGACGACCCGGAAGACCTGCACCAGTTGCGCATCGCCCTGCGCCAGGCGCGCGCGGTCGTGTGGGCCATGGGCCCGGCCTTGCCGCGACAGGAGCGCGACCGCTGGAAGCGCGACCTGCGCGCGCTGGCGCGCGCCACCACCACGGTGCGCGACTGGGATGTGTTCCTGGCCGAGACCATCGGCCCGGCCCGCGAACTGGAGCCGCAAGACACGATACTGACCGCCATCGCCGACACCGCCCGACAGCGCCGCGATGCCGCGCGCGCGGCGATGCTGGCGACACTGGCCACTTACCGCGACTGGCCACTGCCCGCGCTACATCGCGACCTTGCGCACCTGGCGCAACTCGCCGCCCGCGCCCGCGGCGACGGCGCTCGCCTGGCGACCTTTGCGCGCCGGCGCGTGCGGCGCGGCCGCAAGCAGCTGCGGGCACTGGCCCGGCATGCCCGCAAGGGCGATCCCGCCGCGGTGCACGCGCAGCGCATCGCCGGCAAGCGTCTGCGCTACGTGATCGAAGCGCTGGCGCCGGTGCTGCCGGCGCGCTATACCAGGCGCCTGCACGGCAAGCTGGTCAAGCGGCAGGCCCGGCTGGGCCGGCAGGTCGACGGCATCGTCGCGCGCCGCCTGATGGCCGAGTGCCTGGACCTGCAGGCGATGCCGGACGATGCGCCGCCGTTGCCCGGCGCCAGCTGACCGGCCCGCCAGCCATGGCGGCCTGCCATAGCGTTCCAGCGCGTTCCCGCGCGTGCCAGGCCAACCGCACCCGATCTGCGACAATACCGCCATGACTGCTCCCCAGCTTCCCATTGCCGCCATCGCCACCGCGCCCGGCCGCGGCGGCATCGGCGTAGTGCGCGTGTCCGGCCCCGATGTCGGCCCCGTGATGCGCGCCGTCTGCGGCCAGGCACTGAAGCCGCGCCACGCCACCTACCTGCCGTTTCTCGATGCCAACGGCAAGGTCATCGACCACGGCCTGGCGCTGTATTTCCCGGCGCCCAACTCCTATACCGGCGAGGAAGTGCTGGAGCTGCAGGGCCACGGCGGCCCGGTGGTGATGCAGATGCTGCTGACGCGCTGCCTGCAGGCCGGCGACGGCATCGGCCTGCGCCTGGCCGAGCCCGGCGAGTTCACGCGCCGCGCCTTCCTCAACGACAAGCTCGACCTGGCCCAGGCCGAGGCCGTGGCCGACCTGATCGAAGCCAGCACCGAGGCCGCGGCGCGCTCGGCCGCGCGCTCGATGGAGGGCGAGTTCTCCAACGCCATCCGCCAGCTGGTGGACAAGGTCATCCACCTGCGCATGCTGGTCGAGGCCACGCTGGACTTCCCCGAGGAAGAGATCGATTTCCTGGAGCAGTCCGACGCGCGCGGCCAGCTTGCCACCATCCGCGATGAACTGGGCGCGGTGCTGGCGCAGGCGCGCCAGGGCGCGCTGCTGCGCGAGGGGCTGTCGGTGGTGCTGGCGGGCCAGCCCAACGTGGGCAAGTCGTCGCTGCTGAACGCGCTGGCCGGCGCGGAACTGGCCATCGTCACGCCGATCGCCGGCACCACGCGCGACCGCGTGCGCGAGACCATCCAGATCGACGGCATCCCGCTGCATATCATCGACACCGCCGGCCTGCGCGAGGAAGCCACCGACGAAGTCGAGCGCATCGGCATCGAGCGCACCTGGGACGCCATCCGCCGCGCCGACATCGTGCTGCACCTGGTCGACGCCACCGACTACCTGCGCCACGGCCTGTCCGAGATCGACGACGCCATCGACGACAAGCTCAGCGGCCAGCTGCCGCCGGGTGCGCCGATCGTGCGCGTGGTCAACAAGATCGACAAGGCCCCCGCGGTGGGCGAGATGATGTTCGGTGGCAACCGCCCGCACGTGGTCGCCGCCAACGGCCCCAATCCGACCGAGATCTGGATTTCGGCGCGCACCGGCGCCGGCATCGAACTGCTGCGCCGCGAACTGCTGCGGCTGGTGGGCTGGCAGTCCGGCAACGAAGGCACCTTCCTCGCGCGCGAGCGGCACCTGACCGCGCTGCGGCAGGCGCAATCGCACCTGGACGTGGCCGCCGAACAAAGCCAGCGCCAGGCCCAGGCGCTGGACCTGTTCGCGGAAGAACTGCGGCTGGCCCAGGAACACCTGAACAGCATTACCGGCGAGTTCACCAGCGATGATCTGCTGGGGACGATTTTTACGCGGTTTTGTATTGGGAAGTAGGGTGAGGCAAGCCGGCGTGTCCCAACGGCTCCGCCCACGCGGCAAGGCGATGTGGCCGGCGTTGCCCGACGCCGTATGCGCGCTTTTGCGGCAGGCAGGGCGCATAATTCGCCCTCCGCCTTCCGCTTTCACTGACGCAGGACCTTCCCGATGTTGAACCGCACCCAGCAGATCCTCATTGCCATCGTCGCCGTGGCCGTCCTTGGCATGTTGTGGCTTGCCGGCAATGACCGCCGCGACGATGTCGGCGGTGCCGTGCCCGACACGCCGGCCGATGCGCAGGCCGAGGCCAGCGCGGTGCCGGCGAGCGAGGTGCGCGGCGTGCCGCGCAACGGCACGCTGGACCCGGTCAGCATCGACCCGCAACGCCCCGCCGACCGCCTGCCGCAACTGCAGGCCGATGCGCTGCTGAAGGCGTACCGCGACAATGCCGCGCAAGCGGATCGCAATTACCTGGACCAGTACCTGATCGTCGAAGGCGTGGCCAGCGGCATCCGCCGCGAGGGCGAGCAGGTCTTTGTCGACATCCGCACCAACGACCCGGGCGCCAATGTGCGCGCGCTGCTGCTGCCGCGCCAGATCTGCGGCCCGGCCGGGCGCGAGTGCGAAGTGGAAGCGCGCGCCACCATGGTGCGGCGCGGCCAGAAGGTGGCGGTGGAGTGCAACGGCGCCGGCCTGGCCGACGGCATGCCGCTGCTGCGCGACTGCCTGCTGCGCGGCGGCGCCAACTGATCTGTCGATTCCGGAGTTACCCCCCATGCAATCCGTGCTGTCCGTCCTTGCCATCCTGATCATGGTGGCGACCGTCGTCGGCGTGATCTCGCCCGCCTGGCTCAGCCAGACGCTGTTTGGCGGCAAACCCGTGACGCGCGTGCAGGTGGCGGTGGTGGGTGTGTGCCTGGCCGCGCTCTGCCTGGTGCTGGTGGGCCGGCTGGCGCAGGGCGGCGCGGGCGGCTGAGGCGCCATCCGCCACGCCAGAAGCGGCCGGTTTGCGCTTCTGTTCGGCCGATTGGATTGGCCTGCCGGCGCCTACAGTGTGAAGGTATGCGGTGGCCATTGCGCCTTGTCGTGGCGCGCCGCCCTCCAGGACATTCCATGAACCATGCACTGCTGGCGGCCTGCGTGGGCCTGCTGCTCACCGGCTGCTCGACCTACCAGGCCGTGACGCCGGTCGACCGCCTTGACCCCACCGATCCCGTTGTCGCGTTCCAGCTGCCGGCCGGCGGCGGCCCGCTGGGCAACTACGGCGCCCACGGCACGCTGCTGTGCGTGGTGGTGAACCCGGTCAGCGGCAATGACTTTGTCGAGAACTTCCTGTCGTCGCTGCGCCGGCGCAATTTCGAGGTGAAGGTGCTGCAGGCGCAGACCTCGATCGCATCGTGCCCGATGGTGGCGCTGTACACCGCGCGCGGCGCCTGGTTCTGGAACACCTACCTGAACAACGCCGACATCACCGTGTTTCTCAATGGCGACCGGGTCGGCAAGGCCATCTACAACGCCAACCGCAGCGCCGGCGGGCTGAACCTGAGCAACTTCGTGCAGCCGTCGTCCAAGCTCGATGAGCTGGTCGAGCAGCTGTTCCCCGGCATGCTGCCGCCTCCGCCGCCGGAGGACACGGCGCCCGCGCCGGCCGCCTAGCCCTTCCGCTTACCCCACCTACAGTCAACCGGAGGGCCGCGCCATGAGCCTGTGCACCGCATCCTGCCGGGCGCAGCCGCGCCCGGCCCAGCGTACCCGCGTCAGCGCTCCAGCCGGCCCAAGCGCACCACGGTCACGCCCGGGCGCAACTGGCGCAGCGACGGCATCACCAGCACGCAATCCGGATACGGCGTCACCACCGGCTCGCCGTCGCGCCAGCCGATTACGGTCCCGGCCTCGGTAAAGGTCTCCAGCCCGGTGTAGGGGCCGGCGAAGCGGAAGTCCATGCTGGTGGCCACCACCGGCTCGGTCACGCGCACCACGCGCTGCGCGGCGGGCAGCGGCTGCAGCCAGCCCGCGGGCAGGTCGCTTGCGTCGACGGTGCCGGCATGCAGCAGGAAGCGCGCGGTGCTGTCCCGCGCCACCGTCACGGCGGCCGGTTCCCAGTGCTGGCCGCATTCGATCAGCAGCGCGTTGCGCGGACTGGCGGCATCGCCGAAGCCATCGTAGTCGCGCATGCGGCGGCCTTCCGGGTGGCCTTCGTCGACGATCACATCGGCCGGCGCACCCAGCGCGCGCGACAGGGCGATGCCCTTGTCCAGCGGCCCGGAGACGATCAGCGGCCGGCTTTTCTCGTGCATGGAATGCAGGTCCAGCAGCAGGTCGACGGTATCGATCACCGGGCGCATGGCGCGTGCGCGGCGCAGTTCCGATGAATCCAGGCTGGCGTCATCGAGCACCTTGGCGGTCCAGACCCGGTTGAAGTCCTGGTCGACGAAGCGCGAGGCATCCGGGCTGGCGGGATCGAAGCGGTGGTACGCATCGACGTTGGCAAAGGCCAGCGTCAGGCGGCCGCGGCGCGGGCGCAGGCCGTGGTCCAGCAGCGCCTTGACGGCGATGGCGCCGCAGACCTCGTTGCCGTGGGTCAGCGCGTTGACCATCACGTGCGGGCCGGGCTGGCCGCTGTCGAAGGTGTAGAGGTAGGGGATGCCGGTGTTGCCGGCGGCGTAGGGGCGGATGTCGGGGAAGGCGACGTCGACGGGGTAGGCTTCGAAGGGTGCGGTGGGCTGGCGGGTCATGGAGTCGGTGCGTTCAGGGTGCCTGGCAGGTCGGTGCCTGCCGGGTCATGTGATAGGGACAGGGAGTGTGCAGGCGTCGGCAAGGAGCGGTGCCGCCTCGCCATCCCCCTTACTGCTGGATCCCCGCCGTCTGCACGATGGTGCGATAGCGCCCGGTCTCGCGCTTGATAAAGCTGCCGAACTGCGCCGGATTGGCGGGCGCCACTTCCACGCCGGCCTCGGCCAGCTTCTTCTTCACGTCCGGCATCGCCAGCACGGCCTGCATCTCGGTGTTCAGGCGCGCCACCACCGGCTGCGGCAGCTTGGCCGGGCCCATCAGGCCGAACCACACACCCATGTCCACGCCCTTGAGCGCCGGCGTCTCGGCCAGCGCCGGCACGTTCGGCGCCACCGGCGAGCGTTTGGCGCCGGTCACGCCGTAGGCCTGCACGCGGTTGGCCTGGATATGCGGCAGCGCCGACGACAGCACCATCACCGCCAGGTCGATCTGGCCGCCGAGCAGGTCGGTCGCCATGGCTGAAGCGCCCTTGTAGGGCACATGGGTGATATTGACCTGGCCCTGCTGCTTGATAAGCTCGCCCGCCAGGTTCAGCGGGGTGCCGACGCCGGACGAGGCGTAGGCCAGCTTGCCCGGCTGGGCCTTGGCCAGCGCGATCAGCTCGGCGGCGTTCTTGGCCGGCAGGCCGGGCTTGCCGACCAGCACCATCGGCTGGGTGCCGACAAAGGTCACCGGCGCCAGGTCCTTCTCGCCGTCATAGCGCACCGCCGGGTTGGTCAAGCGCGCGATCGACACTTCACTGCCCGAGCCCATCAGCAGCGTGTAGCCATCGGCCTCGGCCTTGACCACCTTAGACGCGCCGATAGTGCCGCCGGCGCCGCCCAGGTTTTCGATCACCACGCTCTGGCCCAGGCGCTTGCCCAGTTCCGGGGCGATGGTGCGGGCCACCAGGTCGACGCTGCCGCCGGCGGTGTAGCCCACCACCAGCGTGATCGGCTTGCTTGGCCAGGCATCGGTCGCAGCGGTGGCGGTGGAAACGGCGCCGGCGCAAGCGGCAAGGCAGAGTGCGGCAGCGGCCGCGCGCAGGGTGGTCTTCATGGTATTGGCTCGGGGTCCCGGAATCGTGGTTGTGGACCGATGTTAGAAGCGCGGGACCGGCGCGGCGTGCGGCTTTGGCAACCCCGGTTGCCGATTTGGCAATGGCCGCAATATCGGCGCAGGGAACGGTTCAGCGGGGCGCCTGCACCGCCGCCTGCCAGAAGGCCTCGGCCAGCGGCCGCATGGGCGCGCGCGGGCGGTACAGGCGGATGTCGAGCGCCAGGTCGCCGCCGTCAGCACCGTCGTGCCCGCGCGCGGCGGCGATGGCGCGCACCAGCCGGCCGTCGCGCAGGTCGTCGGCAATCAGCCGCGCGGGCAGCCAGGCCAGGCCCATGCGCTGGCGCACCATCTCGTGCACCGACTCGGCAAAGTCGCTGACCGCGATCACGTCCAGGCGCGGCGCCAGCTTGCGGCGCGCGATCTCCTGGTTGACCATGCGGCCCAGCGTCAGGGTCTCGGCGTAGGCGATCATCGGCACCGGCGCGGGCGCGGTCTTGCCGGCGACCTTGCCCGTGCCCAGCCGGTGCAGCGGCGCGCCGCGCGCGTCGGCCGCGCTGACGCACACCAGCCGCTCCACGCCGGCCAGGTGGAACTGGTAGCGCGCGTCGTCCAGCATCACCGGCAGGTCGGGCGGGCTGTAGCACAGCAGGAAGTCGGCATCGCCCTCGGCGAACATCGCCAGCGCGTCGTGCATCGGGAAGGTCGACAGGCGCGTGCGGAAGCCCGCCGCGGCGGGATCCTGGCGCAGCGCCTCGCGCAGGCCCGCGAGCCAGGCCGGCACCATCGAGCGCGCCAGCGTCTTGCCGGTGGCAATGGTCACGGTGCTGGCGTCGGCGCGGTGGGCGGCGCGCAGCGCCAGGCGGGTGTCATCGAGGGTGCGCAGCGCGCTCTGCGCCGCTTCCAGGAACTGGCGCCCTTCGGCGGTCAGCCGCACCGGGAAGGCGCTGCGGTCGATCAGCGGGGCGCCGGCCCAGACCTCCAGCGCCTGCATGCGCCGGCCAAAGGCGGGCGGGGTCACGTTGCGCAGCTCGGCGGCGCGCGCGAGGCTGCCAGCCTGGGCCAGGCAGACGAAGTCTTCGAGCCAGCGGATATGCATGGAAACGGCGGTCAGGTGGGGGCAATGCCTTCATTATCGGCAAAACCCAGCCGGCACTTTGGCGGCCGCGTTCCTCGGTTAGAATTTTTGGCATGACACTGACCCGGCGCCGCCAACCCTTGCCTCCGTCCCGCCCGGGGTCCGCCCCAGCCGGACCGCCGCCCGCCCCGGAATACACCATCGACGAACTGGCGCGCGTGGCCGGCACCACGGTGCGCAACGTGCGCTCGTACCAGGACCGCGGCCTGATCGACCCGCCGCAGCGGCGCGGGCGCGTGGGCATCTACACGCAAGCGCACCTGGGACGGCTCAAGCTGATCCACCACCTGCTGGCGCGCGGCTACACGCTGGCCAATATCACCGAACTGCTCAAGGCCATCGTCGAAGGGCACGACCTGCGCTCCATCCTTGGGCTGGAAACCGCGATCAGCAGCCCGTGGACCAACGAGACCCCGCGCCACTATTCCTACCTGGCGCTGGCGCGGCTGTTCGGCCGCGCGATCTCGCGCCCGGCGCTGGCCAAGGCGATCTCGCTGGGGCTGCTGGAACCGGACGGCCTGGGCTACCTGGCACGCAGCCCGCGCGCGCTGGCCGCCGGGGCCGAGATTGCCCACGCGGGCTTTGCGCTGGAAGACGTGCTGGAAATCATCGCGCAGTCACGCGGGCATTTCCAGGCGGTCTCGGACCAGATCGTCGCCACCGTAGTGCGCGAGCTGGACCGCTTTGGCGTTGGCAAGCTGCCGCCGCCGCAGGACGTGCCGCGACTGGTGGACATCCTGTGGCGCATCCGCCCGCTGGCGCTGGTGATGGCCGAGACCGAGATGATGCGGGCGCTGGAGATCTCGGCCAACAAGTACCTGGGGGACCGGGTGGCGGCGATCATCGAGCATCTGCACGATGAAGAGGGCGGGGGCGCCAAGCCTTAGCCCTCATCCACCCATTGCCGCCTATACCGCAACCATGTCGAAATCCGCTTTCGCCATGCCGCAGTCCGGGCAGTTCCATTCCGGCGGGACCGCGCCCCACGGTGTGCCGGGCGCGATGCCGTGCTCAGGCATGCCAAGCGCTTCTTCATAGATGAATCCACAGATGCGGCACTGCCAGATCGTCATGCCGCCCCCCGCAGCGAAGGTGCCCGGGTGGAGACGCCGGCGGCGCGCGCGGTGTCTTCGATCTCCTGGACCAGCGGATCGATGCGGGCCAGCTCGGCGCGATTGTCGTCGTCCCAGGGATGGAAGCCGGGGCGGAAATAGCTGAGCCACTCCGGGATCATGCGCGGCAGCGCGCCGGGCGAGGCCCACAAAAAACGCAGCGCGGTGCCAAACCCGCTCAGCTTGTTGCGGCAGCCCTTGTCGCCCATCACCAGCGCGATATGGAACACGAACACCATGGCCCAGAACGTCACCGTGGTGGTCAGCATGGTGAAGGTGCGCACGAAATAGCGGTACGGGCCAGGCTTCATCACCGTGTTCCAGACGTCGTAGGCCACCGCCTTGTGCTCGGTTTCTTCCAGCGCGTGCCAGGTCCACACCTGCCGGTACCCGGCCTGCGAGTTCGCGCCCAGGTGGCGCACGTCCTTCAGCACGCCGCCGGCCAGCATCGCGGTGTAGTGTTCCAGCGCGATGGTATGGGCCAGCTGCCATGACCTGGGCAGGATCTTGCGCAGCAGGTCCAGCAGCCACCACACCGCGCGGTCCAGCGCCGCGGCGGGCAGCCCGGCATCTTCCATCAGCCGGTTGTAGAGGATGTGCTCGCGCGTGTGCATCGCCTCCTGGCCGATAAAGCCGGCGATGGCGCGGCTCAGCTCGGGGTCCTTCACCTGGTCGCGGTAGTTGCGCACGCTGTCCATGAAGAAGCGCTCGCCGGCGGGGAAGAAGATCGACAGCGTGTTGAGGAAATGGGTGACGTGGCGGCCCCGCTCGTGCCAGTCGCTGATGCGCTCCGGCGGCAGGTGGGGATGCACGTCGCGGCGGACTGGCATCATGGCGGTCTCCTTGGGTGACAGCCGGCGCGCGCGGCGCCGGCGCGATTCATTGGCGGTCCAGGAATGGCAGCAGGTCTGCGGCCACGCGTTGCGGGTCTTCTTCCATCGGCACGTGGCCCAGCCCCGCGTAGCGGCGCAGCTGCGCGCCGGGGATGCGCTCGGCGAAGGCCTGTGCGTGCGCCGGCGGGATCCAGCGGTCGCGCTCGCCCCACAGCACCAGCGTGGGCGCCCGCACGCTGCCGAGCAGGTGGGTGTCGAGCTGGGCGAAGTCCAGCTTCGGCACCATCTTGCCGACCGCCTCGCGGCTGCCTTCGGCATAGAAGAAGTCCACGTAGCGTCGGAAGGTGGCTTCGGGCACGCGCGCGGCGTCGCCGTAGACGTCGCGCGTGGCGGCGCGGATGATGCACTCGGGCAGCAGCCACGGCGCCGACCACCGCACCGGTGCATGGCGGAACAGGTCGATATAGACCGGCAGCTTCATCGGAAAGCCGGCGGCATCGATCAGCACCAGCTTGTCGACTGCACCGGGCCGGCGCACCGCGAGGTCCCACGCGATCAGCCCGCCCAGCGAGTTGCCGACGACGCTGGCGCGGCGCACCTGAAGCGCCGCGAGGAAGGCATCGATGAAGTCGCGGTAGCGCTGCACGTCCATGGTCTCGATGCGCCCGCGCCCGTCGCGCAGCGGCCCGGTCAGCCCGAACGGGGCCAGGTCCAGCCGCAGCACGCGATAGCGTTGCGCCAGCGCCGGCACGATGCCCTGCCACGTATGCAGCGACGCGCCGAAGCCGTGGATCAGCACCACGGTCTCGCCGTCGGCGGGGCCTTCGTCGGTGTAGTGCACCATCGCATCGAGCACGCGCACCCAGCGCGAGGCCGGCAGCGCATGGCGCTGCGCCAGCGTCGCGCGCGACAGGCTGACCAGGCCCACGCGGCCCTGCCCGAACCAGCGCGTCAGCGCGCCCGGCGGCGCCAGCAGTGCGGCGTCCGCGTCCATCGCCAGGCGGCTCACGGGCGCTCTCCCTGGCCCACCGGTGCGGGCGCCACCACGTTGCCCAGATCGCGCTTGCGGCGCGTCTCGCGCACCACCAGCGACTGGTAGGCGGCGGGCAGCAGCCGCGCCATGGCGTCGGCGGCGTAGGCGTCCGGCCCGATCAGCACGCGCCGGCGGTTGCGCCGCACGCCCTCCAGGATCACGCGCGCGGCCTTGTCGGGCGAGGTGATGAAGAATTTCTCGAACTCGTCCTTGCCGTGCTGCGCGTCGCGCACCAGGAAACCGTTGACGCTGGCCGAGACCCGGCTGGCCTGCGCGATATTGGTCTTGATCCCGCCGGGGTGCACGGTGGTGGCCGACACGCCGCAGTCCATCAGGTCCAGCTCCTGCCGCAGCGATTCGGTGAAGCCGCGCACCGCGTACTTGCTGGCGTTGTAGGCGCCCATGCCAGGCTGGGCGAAGATGCCGAAGATGCTCGAGGTATTGACCACGTGGCCGTCGCCGCTGGCCTTCAGGTAGGGCAGGAAGGCCTTGGTGCCGTACACCACGCCCCAGAAGTTGATGCCGATGATCCATTCCAGGTCGTCGTAGCTCATGCCCTCGACCGTGCTGGACAGCGCCACGCCGGCGTTGTTGAAGATCAGGTTGATGCGGCCGTGCGCATCGGCGGCGGCCGCGGCCCACGCATAGACCGCGGCGCGGTCGCCCACGTCGACGGTGTGCTGGCTGATGCGGGCGTGCGGTGCCGCGGCCATGGCCTGCGCCACGGTCTGCGCCAGCCCGGCCTCGTTGCGGTCCGACAGCGCCAGCTGGCAGCCTTCGCGCGCCAGCGCCAATGCCAGTGCGCGGCCGATGCCCGAGCCGGCGCCGGTGATCGCGGCAACCTTGTTGCGGAAGTCCTTCATGTCCGGTCTCCTTCCGGTGTGTGTCGTTGTTCTGGGTGAAAGCAGGGAAAGGCGCGTGCAGGCGCGTGCGTCATGCACCCGCGGCAGTGGCGATGTCGGCCGCCGGCTGCCTCGCGGCCTCGTCCGGCACGGCGCGGCGCACCGGGTAGAGGTCGTAGTCGGTCATGCGGAAGCTGGCGGTGGCGCGGCGGAACTGCCAGGTGAAGCCCGGCCACAGCGTGGTGTTGCGGCCGCTGCGCGGGTCGATGTACCAGCTGGCGCAGCCGCCGGCCGACCAGATCGCATGGCCCAGGCGCGCCTGCAGCCGTTCGTTGAAGCGGCGCTGCACCGGCTCGCGCACGTCCACCGCCTGCACGCCGTCGCGGCGCATCTGGCGCAGCGCGTCGGCGATATAGGCCACCTGCGACTCGATCATGAACACCATCGAGCTGTGGCCCAGGCCGGTGTTGGGCCCGACCACGAAGAACAGGTTGGGAAAGCCCGCGACCGTGGTGCCGAGGTAGGCCTGCGCGCCGTCGCGCCAGGCATCGACCAGGTCGACGCCGCCGATGCCGGCGATCACGCCGCGCGGCAGCGGGTCGGTGGCGTGGAAGCCGGTGCCGAGGATGATGCAGTCCGCCGGCCGGCGCGTGCCGTCGCGCAGCACCACCGCATCGCGCTCTACGCGCGCGATGCCGGTGGTGACCACGTCGACGTTGTCGCGCGTGAGCGCCGGGTAGTAGTCGTTGGAGATCAGCACGCGCTTGCAGCCGATGGTGTAGTCCGGCGTCAGCGTTGCGCGCAGCGCCGGGTCGCGCACCTGCCGCGCCAGATGGCGGCGCGCGACGCGCTCGACCACCTGCATGATCTTCGGATGCAGCACGAAGCCCAGCACGCGCGACTCCAGCATCCAGTAGATGCCGGTGCGCACCAGCGTCTGCGTGAACGGCAGGCGGCGGAACAGCCAGCGCTCGGCGGCGCTGACCTCGCGGTCGGGCTTGGGCATGATCCACGGCGGGGTGCGCTGGTACAGGTCCAGCTGCGCCACCTGGGGGGCAATCTGCGGCACGAACTGGATCGCGCTGGCGCCGGTGCCGATCACCGCCACGCGCTTGCCGCCCAGCGCATACGCGTGGTTCCAGTGCTGCGAGTGGAAGCACTCGCCCTCGAACGTGTCCAGCCCCGGGATATCGGTATACGACGGCCGGCTCAGCCCGCCCATGCCCGACACCAGCACGCGCGCCCGCACCACCTTGCCGTCGGCCATCTGCAGCCGCCACAGCTGCGCGGACTCGTCCCAGGCCGCGTGGCGCAGCTCATGGTGCAGGCGCAGATGCGGACGCAGGCCGAAGCGGTCGGTGCAGTCTTCCAGGTAGGCGCGGATTTCCGGCTGGGTCGAGAACATGCGCGACCAGTCCGGGTTCGGCGCAAAGGAAAAGGAATACAGGTGCGACTGCACATCGCAGGCGCAGCCGGGGTAATGGTTGTCGCGCCAGGTGCCGCCGATCGAGCCGGCCTTCTCGAACACCAGGAAATCGCGCTCGCCGCGCTCGCGCAGCCGGATCGCCATGCCCAGGCCGGCAAAGCCGCTGCCGATGATGGCGATGTCGGTGTGCTCGGGGGCAGGGGGTGCCTGTTGTGGCCACTGCGGCGACAACGCCGGCGGCAACTCCGCGGGTGCATTCATGCGCGCTCCTCACCTTTACGACAGTGTTAATTGTGACATTGATGGATGTCATCGTAGGAAGCGCGGCGCGGGTGGTCAATGCCGTGAATCGAAGGATGGTTCTAATCTTTGCGGTGTGCCAGCGGCGTCTGGAGCACATCAAACGAGGCCATAAGGCGGCCTCGCCCCTTGCACCGGGACATGGCTGCGTGCGTTTGAAACCGCAGGATTTTCTTGGGGCTTCGCCGATGACGGAGGCGTGGCCGCAACAAAGGGGCGCTAGGGGGCCCGGCCCTTGCGGCGCCAGCCATGCGGCGTTTCACCGGTCCAGCGCTTGAACGCGTGGGTGAAGGCGCTCTGTTCGGAATAGCCGAGCCGCATCGCGCACTGCGCCAGGCTCAGGCCGGGTTCGGCCAGGTACTGCCGGGCCAGCGCCTGCCGCACGTTATCCACAAGCTGTGAATAACTGATGCCCTGCGCCTGCAGCCGCCGCTGCAGCGTGCGCACCGGCAGGCCCAGGTGCGCGGCGACGTCCGCAATCGGCACGTCGCCCTGCGGCAGCCGCGCGCGGATGCAGGCACGCGCCTGCGCCAGGGCGTCGGCGCCCGCGGGCACGATCTGCTGCAGCTGGGTGTCGGCGATGCGCGTCATCTGCGCCTGCATGCCGGCATCGGCCTGCAGCGAGGGCAGGTCCAGCAGGGCGCGCTCGATATGCATGGCATGGCGCCCGGCGTTGAAGACCACGGGACAGCCGAACACCTCGGCATGCAGCCGGGTATCCGCGGGCGCGGCGTGCGGGAATTCGACCTGCGTCGCCACATGCTGGCTGCCGATCAGCCAGCGCGCAAACACCACCCAGGTGGCCATATGCAGCTCATGCGCATGGCGCGACAGCGGGCCATGCCGCGCTTGCCACGTCATGCATGCGGACTGCGGCGTTTCGATCAGGCGGGTGCCGCCGATGTCGTTGGCCAGCATTTCATAGCGGATGCCCTGCAGGATGGCGTCGCGCACGGTGGGCGTGGTCAGCACCACGTAGCCCATCTCGGCATAGTGGCGCGGCGCGAAGGCGGCGCCGGCGCGCAGGCCGACATCGGCATCGCCGGTGGCCTGCTCCAGCCAGTTCAGCAGCGCGAGGTAAGCCACGCCGGGAATGCGCGTGGCGGTCTGCGCCTGCGCCCCCGCGTCCAGCAACGCCGGCGGCACGCCGACGGCGCGCAGCTGCTCGGCCGGGGCAATGCCCTGGCGCTCGCCGTGGTCGAGCACGGCGCGAAGGTAGGCGAGCGAGACGGTGCCGGATGCGGTGCCAAATGCGGTGCCGGACGCGGGATCAGGCCCGGTGCCGGCCTGCATACCACCGGCACCGCCATCGGACGGGTTGGCGCGTGGCATCAAAAAACCTGTCATGCGGGATCAAGACCGGGCACCGATCTTTATCCAAACTCCGGACAGCGTCAATGCGGGCCTGCCCGCCCGCACCGCAGAGCAAAGACAACAGACCGACGCAAGGAGACCCGATGCGCCCCAACCCTCATCACCGCCGCGACGCGGCCGCTGCCGATGCGCTGCACGCGCTGACGCGACGCGGCTTCCTCAAGGTGGGCCTTGGCTTCTCGGCCGCGCTGGCGTGTACCGCGCTGGTGCCGTCGCTGGCCGGCTGCTCGTCCGCCGATCCCGCCCCGCAGGCGGGCATGTCGTTCCTGCGCCCGGACGACGTGGCGATGTTCCGCGCGCTGCTGCCGGCCATCGTCACCGAACTGGCCGAGGCCCCGCCACCGCGCCAGGCCGCGCTGGCGCACGACGCGCTGCGCAATATCGACACTACCTGCGCCGCCATGGGCACAGGCGCGCAGGCCGAGCTGCGCAAGCTGTTCGGCCTGCTGGCCAGCACGCCGCTGCGCTGGGCCCTGGCCGGCATCCGCCAGGACTGGAGCGTCGCCACGCCGGCGCAGGTGCAGGCCTTCCTGGCGCGCTGGCGCGCCAGCCGGCTGGCCACGCTCAATGCCGGCGCGGTGGTGCTGGTCAAGCTCGGCAGCGTGGGCTACTACGCGCTGCCGGCCGCCTGGGCCGGCTGCGGCTATCCCGGCCCCGACGCGGCCGTCTACCGGGCGCTGCACGCCTGAACCCGACATGGCCATCGACAATCTCTACGATGCCGGCATCGCCGCCGGCTGGAAGGTGCTCGACGCCGGCACCTTCACCGCCCCGCGCACGCTCGACGCCGACGTCGTCATCGTCGGCAGCGGCGCGGGCGGCGGCATCAGCGCCGAGGCCCTCAGCCGCGCCGGCCTGCGCGTGGTGCTGCTGGAGGAAGGCGCGCTGCGCACCTCGGACAGCTTCCGCGACATGGACGAGAACCGCGCCTACCGCGAGCTGTACCAGGAGGCCGCGGCGCGCACCACCGCCGACGGCGCCATCGCCATCCTGCAGGGCCGCGCGGTCGGCGGCAGCACCACGGTCAACTGGTCGTCCAGCTTCCGCACGCCGCCGCAGACGCTGGCGCACTGGGCCACGCACCACGCCGTCACCGGCCACGGCGAGGCGGAGATGGCGCCATGGTTCCGGCAGGTGGAGGCACGCCTGGGTATCGCGCCGTGGGCGATGGCGCCCAATCCCAACAACGACGTGCTGCGGCGCGGCTGCCAGACGCTCGGCTGGGAATGGCACGTGATCCCGCGCAACGTGAAGGGCTGCTGGAACTCGGGCTATTGCGGCTTTGGCTGCCCGGTCAACGCCAAGCAGTCGATGCTGGTGTCGACCATTCCCGCCGCGCTGGCCAGCGGCGCCACGCTGGTGCACCGCGTGCGGGTGCGCACGCTGGACCATGACGGCAAGCGCGTGCGCTCGGTCACCGGCGAAGCGCTGGGCGCCGACGGGTATACACCGACGGGCGTCAGCGTGGTCGTGCGCGCCCGGCACGTGGTCGCCGCCGGCGGCGCCATCAACACGCCGGCGCTGCTGCTGCGCTCGCGCGTGCCGGACCCGCATCAGCGGCTGGGGATACGAACGTTTATCCATCCGGTGAATATCAGCATCGCCAAGATGCCGGAGCGCATTGATCCTTATTATGGCGCGCCGCAATCCGTCGCCTCCGACCACTTCCAGTGGCAGCACGGCGCGACTGGGCCGATGGGCTACAAGCTGGAGGTGCCGCCGATGTTCCCCGGCATCAGCGCGGGCGTGGTCAACGGCGTGGGCGAGGCGCTGCGCCGCGACATGGCACAGCTACCGCATACCAACGCGATGCTGGCGCTGCTGCGCGACGGCTTCGTGCCGGAAAGCCCCGGCGGCAGGGTGCGCCTGGCGTCCGACGGCAGCCCTTTGCTGGACTACGAGATGACGGACTACGCCTGGGACGGCGTAAGGCGCGCTTGGCTGAGCATGGCGCAGGCGCAGTTCGCCGCCGGCGCCGAACGCGTGCGGCCCGCGCACCTCGACGCCGCCGAATACCGCAGCTGGCCCGAAGCACGCGAAGCCATCGCGCGGCTGCCGCTCAAGCCGTTCCGCACCGCGCTGTTCACCGCGCACCTGATGGGCGGCTGCGGCATGAGCGACGACCCGCGCGGCGGGGTGGTCGACAGCCGCGGCCGCCATCACCAGCTGGCCAACCTGTCGGTGTTCGACGGCTCGGTGTTCCCGACCAGCGTGGGCGCGAATCCGCAGTTGTCGGTGTTCGCGCTGAGCGCTCAGAACGCCGACGCGCTGGCGCAAAACCTCACGTCATGATGCATTCTCGCGAGACCGGCACGACCTGGTCTGGCTGTGCAGGCATGCGGCCGGCATGCCCGCTGCATGGCGCGTCGGACCATGCCGTGCGATGGCCCACACCACACCGGTTTTTAGAATGTCCATTCCAATTCAGCGCTTGTGAAACGCCCGAAGCCGTGGATAGGCTTCGTACAGCTGTTTCAAGCATCCGTATGCCGCCAGAGCAGGGAGCGGACAGCGCAGCAAATTGCACAGGGGTTTATCGCGGTACAGAAGAGAGAAGCGCCCCCATGAAGACCGGCAAAAGCTCGGCAGGAGACACCAAGGCCCGGATTCTCGACGCCACGGAAAAGCTGTTCACCGAGGTCGGCTACGAAGCCACCTCCCTCAGGCAGGTCACCTCGCGCGCCATCGTCAACCTGGCCGCGGTGAACTACCACTTCCGCAGCAAGGACATCATGATGCACGCCGTGCTGAGCCGGCGCCTGGACCCGCTCAACGCGCGGCGCCTGGCGCTGCTCGACGCATGCGAAGCGCGCTGGCCCGGCCACGCCATCCGCTGCGAGCACGTGATGGGCGCGCTGTTCGTGCCCGCGCTGCAGATGGCGCGCGACCCGTTGGTGGGCGGGCCGTCGTTCCTGCGGCTGCTGGGGCGCGTGTATTCGGATACCTCGCCGTTTATCCAGCAATACCTGCTGGAGCACTACGCGCCGGTGTACGGCCGCTTCTTCGATGCCTTCGCGCGCGCCATCCCGGCGCTGCCGCGGCACGAGCTGGGCTGGCGCCTGCAGTTCGCGCTCAAGGCACTGGCCGGCGTGCTCGCCGGCGAGGAACTGGCCAGCCTGCTGCCTGCCTTCACGCAAGGCCGGCAGATGAGCGATGCGCACGTGCTGGCCCAGCTCACCGCGATGGTCGAGGCCGTGCTCAACGTGGCGCAGCCCGGCGCGGACCAGCTCTCGGCGCTGCAGTCGGTGTTCGAGCTGGGCGAGGAGCAGCAGCACGGCGGGCAGCACAGCGGCCAGCGCGCCGGCAGTCCCGCCAATGATCCGGATGCCCGCGTGGCCGCGACCGCGGCCACCATGGATGAGGCGGCCAGCCATGCCGCCGCCGCCCTCGGCAAGGCCCGCACCGGCGCACGCACCGTGCGCAATGCGGGCACCAAGCGTGCCGCCGCGACCAGCGTGCCAGTGCGCGCGCGCGAGCACACCGTGAGCTTCCCCAGCAACCCGCTGGATGACTGGATGCGAATGCGCAGCCGGACGTAGCGGCATGCGCCACTGCCGGTTACCGCCGGCACGGCGCCGCCGCGCTCACGCAACCTGAACCGTCGATCCACCCCAGCGGGGCCGCGCCGCGGCCCTGTGGACCCCGTGCGCGCGGCCGCTTGCCGCCGGCGTTGCGGTGACCTGTTCGCTTTGCCCGTCTTGAGGAGGAAGTTGCCGTGCCAATCCCTGCACCGATCCGACCATCGAACCCACTGCGCCGCCTTGCCGTTATCACCGGCGCCGTCATCGGCCTGCTGGCCGCGCCGCTGGCGTATCCGCCCGTGGCCATGGCCCAGCCGGCCAGCGCGGCCGCCGCCACAGGCACGGCCTATGACGACCTGACTTCGGCACCGCAGGCCGCGCTGTTCTCGCGCCAGGTCGCTAGCGGCGAGCTCGCGCGCCTGTCCGACGCGCAGGTGCTGGCAGTGTTCCAGGCGCTGCAGCCCGATGCGCTGCTGAAATGGGCGCGCGCCGAGATGAACCGCTACCCCGAATACGAGTACTGGATGTCGCGCCAGGAGCGGCTCAACGGCCAGTGGCAGGACCAGCCCGCGAAGATGCAGATCCGCTACCGCCATGCGCCGCGCCAGCTCTATGCCAGGTGGCTGCCCGGTGGCGCGCAGGCGGGCCAGGAAATCCTGTATGACGAAACCCGCCGCAAGGACGAGATGTACGGCCACCTGGGCGGCATGCTGGGCTTTACCTCGATGTGGATCGCGCTGGACGGCTCGCTGGCGCGTTCGCAGTCCAACCATACCGTGCGCGACCTGGGCTTCCAGTACGTGCTGTCGATGCTCGAGCGTGACGCGAAATCGCTGCGCGCCGCCGGGCTCTCCGAGAAATACGGCAAGGCCGAGATCGTGCAGGAGCAGGGCGTGCGCATGGTGGCACTGACCTGGGACTTGCCGGCCGGCGCGCCGCAGTACTACGCCAAGCGCGTGCAGCTGATGCTGGACCTGAAGCATCCGTATATCCGCGTGGAAACCGCGTGGGATGCCGACGGCAACATGGTCGAGAAGATCGTGTTCGACAAGCTGGTGCGCAAGACCTTCGAGGCCGCGGCGTTCGACCCGGCCAATCCCGAGTATCGCTTCTGACGCGGCATGCGCCGCGCGCGGCCGCGCCCGTTTGGAACGGCCGCTCTATTGACGCTGAAACCCGCGCGCGGCGACAGTCGCCGCTCACGACAGGATCCGGACGCAGAGCCGGACCACCGATCCGGCAACCGGGGTCGCAGGAAAAATCAGGAGACAGGCAATGACCATGTCGAGGCTTTGGCGCAGCACTTTGGTTGTGACAGGGGTGAGTGTGGCCGCGGCGCTGGCCGGCTGCGGTGGCGGCGGCAATGAGGAAGCGCCGCGCGCTGGCACGCAGGCGCCGCCGCAATGCGCGGACACGGGCACGTGCCCGGCGCAGGGGCCGGTCACCATCGGCGGCCCGCCCGGATCGCTGTGCCCGGCGGCACTGGACTACGGCACCACCTTCACCGGCGGCTCCGGCGCAGGCGAACTGGTGAAGCTGCGCTTCGATACCGCGGCGCGCACCTACCAGCTGGAAATCATCGAGTCGCCGGTGCCGAAGCAGCCCGGCAGCGTCAGCCCGACGCGCGCGGGCGCGACCTTCACCGGCACCTTCGCCAACCTGACCTCGCTGCCCACCGCCGAGCAGAACCGCTGCGCGGTGGCGCTGCAGACCGCCACGGCATCGGACGGCGTCTCGCAGGCGACCATCGACAGCGCCAAACCGCCGGTGATCTTCCTCGGCAACGGCGTCGCCGGCGGAGGGATTCCGGGTGCCACCATCTCCTATGCGGGCGTGCTCGGCCTCGGCGCGATCCCGGCCACCACGTTCCCGTTCTACCCGGTGCTGGCGTTCGCGCAGACCGAGACCGACTTCACCAGGGTGGCCGGCAGCTACAACCTGCTGGGCTACCACCAGGTGCCGTCCGGCGGCTCGCTGACTTCGTCGAGCCACTTCACGCCCGCCACCGCGCAGACCACCGAGACGCTGAACGCCGACGGCAGCTGCACCACGGCGGCCGGCAGCTGCCGCAGCACCGGCAACAACTGGAAGCTGCGCAGCGCCGACGGCGCCTTCGAAAGCAGCAATGCCGATGGCAGCCGCCGTTATCCGTCGTTCCAGAGTGCGGCCATCACCAGCAACAACGCCAGCCGCGCCAAGGGGCTGATGGTGGTGGGCAAGCTCGACGGCGCGCTGGTGCCGCTGCTGGTGCGCACCGGCTATGCGCAGATCTCGCTGCTGCCGCTGACGGTCAATGTCGACGATGAATCCGGGCTCGCGCTGATGGCGCCTGCCACCACCGTCGCCAGCGGCCGGCTCGACGGCGGCTATATCGGCTCGGGCAGCGACTTTGCCTACACCGCGTCGCTGATCAAGGGCGCGCGCGTCGACCTGCTCGACCCGATGACGATGAACCAGACCGGCGGCTTCCAGCTCGACTTCACGCAGGCCGCGGCGGGCATGGTGACCACCACCGACAACAGCGGCACCACGGGCGCGCTGATCGCCAGCGGCCGCGTGTTCAGCCATTTGTCCGGTACCGGCGGCAGCAGCCCGACCTTCCGCGTGGGCGTGCTCGCGGCACCCTGATCGCAGCGCAGAGAAAACAACGAGGAGACCAAGCCATGCAGCCCCATCAGATTATCCTGCCGCGCCCATCGGCCGTGCCGGCGCGCGCACTGGCCGCGGCCGCCACCGCCATGCTTGCCGCCTGTGGCGGTGGCGGCGGCGGCGACGACGCCCCGGCCACGCCGACGGCCGCGCAGACGCGGCTGTGTCCGGCTGCGCTGGACTACAACACCACCTTCACCGGCGGCACCGGCTCGGGCGAACTGGTCAAGGTGCAGATCGACACCACCCGCATGACCTGGCAGGTGACCTTCCTGGACTCCTCGGTGCCGCGCCAGCCCGGCACCGTGCAGCCCACGCGCAGCGATCCCACCAACGGCCTGAACGTGATGCGCGGAACGCTCAAGGCCGAGACCGGCCTGCCCACCGAGAAGCTGAACCAGTGCGCGTTCGAGCTGAGCGGCGCCAGCCTCGATCCCAACCGCCCGGCCAAGCTCTTCGTCGGCGAAGGCGTGGCGGGCGGCACCATCCCGGGCGCGCGCATCCAGTTCAACGGCGTGCTCGGCGCCGGGGCGGTGCCCGATACCACCTTCCCGTACTTCCAGTTCATCGGCTTCGCGCAGACCGAGACCGACCTGTCGAAGATCGCCGGGCAATACAACGGCACCGGCTTCCACGAGGTGCCGTCCAAGCAGTTCCAATTGGTGGCGCAGGACTACCGCATGGCGCTCGCCGCCGACGGCTCGTTCACGGTCTGCGACAACGCCACCAGCACCTGCGAGCGCAAGGGCAACAACTTCGTGCCGCAGCCCAGCGGCGCGCTGCTGTCCACCAACTACAAGGCCGAGAGCCAGCCGCCCACGCTGGGCAGCACGCTGGGCAAGGCCTACCTGATCGTCGGCAAGCTGCGCGGCCAGCTGGTGCCGATCATGATCCGCGTGGGCTATGCCAATGACTCTCTCGCCAACGGGCCCCTGGGCGCCGACGACGAGATCGGCATCGGCATGATGGCGCCCGCGGTGGCGGTCACCGAGGGCACGGTCAATGGCGAATACGTCGGCGTCGACAGCAGCTTCAACTACCGCGTGACGGCGCTGGTGGGCGCCGCCGCGACCATGATGGATCCGTTCCGGCCGTCCGATGCGTCGCTGGCGATCCCGTACCGGCTGGACTTCGCGCAGCAAGTCCCGGGCGTGGTCCGCACCTCGCGCCGCGAGGCGCCCGCCGGCTCGGCGCCGACCGGCAAGCTGATGTTCACCGGGGGCGTATTCGGCTTCCTGGAGCAGCGCGACAGCGGCCCGTACTTCACCGTCGGCGCGTTCGTGCAATAAGCCGGCCCAGGCCCGGGGCCATCGCAGCCCCGGCGCCCTCCATCGATGCATCACCAGTGACTTCACTGCCCGGGGATACAACATGAAGACCTTGCACCTGACGCTTGCGCTGGTGCTGGCCGCGCTGGCCAGCATCGCCGTGCCTGCCCATGCCCAGAAGAAGGGCGACAACGTGGTCTCGGCCGGCTGGTTCCATATCCGGACCCATGGCCAGAGCGATCCGCTCACCACCTCGCTGCTGGACGTGCCGATCAACTACCCGCTCGGGCTGCCGTCGAGCTTCACCGCGCCGGGCAGCAGCATCTCGTCGTCCAACGCCAATACGCTGGGGCTGACCTTCAGCCACTTCGTCACCGACCATATCGCCATCACGGCGGTGGGCGGCATCCCGCCCGAGTTCAAGCTCTATGGCCATGGCGAGCTGATCCCGCCCGGCCCGGCCGGCGCGCTCGGCCGCCAGAGCCTGGGCGACCCGGCGCTGAACCCCATTATCACCAAGGCGCGCCAGTGGAGCCCGGCGGCGATGGTGCAGTATCACTTCCTGGAACCGGGCACGCGCTTCCGGCCGTTCCTGGGGCTCGGGGTCTCGTACAACTTCTTTACCAACATCGAAGTCAATCCGGCCTTCGCCAGCTCGGTCAACAACAACCTCGGCGCCATCCTGGCGGCGGGCGCAGGCATTCCGGGGCCGACCTCGGTCAGCGCCGATGCCTCGTCGTCGTGGGCGCCGGTCTTCAATATCGGCGGCACCTACAACTTCGACGAGCACTGGGGACTGACGGCGGCGGTCACCTACATCCCGCTTAAGACCACCTCGACGATGACGATCAAGGCGGCCAACGGCACGGTGCTGTCGACGTCGAAGACGAAGCTGGAGCCGAATCCCCTGGTGTTCTTTGTGGCGGCTTCGTACAAGTTCTGAGGACGAAAAAAAGCCAGTGTCGAAACCACTGGCTTTTGTCGCATGAACCGCTGCCGGGGTACTCCCTCTCCCGCAAGCGGGAGAGGGGAGCAAACCCTCGGCAAGTGTTACTGCGTCACCGTTCCCTGTTGCGCCGGCGCCTGCTGCGCCACCGCGCTGCTCTCCTGCAAGCCGCCGCCCAGCGACCGGTACAAATCGATCGCATTGTTCAGCCGCAGCTGCCGCGCCTGCACCAGCGCCTGCTCCGCGGTGAACAACTGGCGCTGCGCATCGAGTTCGTCCAGGTAGCTGGCCACGCCGCTGCGGAAGCGCAGGCGCGCCAGCTCGTAGCGCGCCGCCTCGGCGTTGCGCACCTGTTCCTGGCCTGCGACCTGGTCTTCCAGCGTGCCGCGTGCCACCAGCGCGTCCGCCACTTCCGCGAAGGCCGTCTGGATGGTCTTCTCGTAGCTGGCGACCTGGATGTTCTTGCGCACGTTGGCCAGGTCCAGGTTGGACAGGTTGCGGCCGAAATCGAAGATCGGCAGCACCAGCTGCGGCGCGAACGACCAGGCGCGCGTGCCGGCATCGAACAGCCCGGAGAACGTCGGGCTGATGGTGCCACCGCTGGCCGTCAGCGTGATGCGCGGAAAGAACGCCGCGCGCGCCGCGCCGATATTGGCGTTGGCCGACAGCAGCTGCTGCTCGGCCTGGCGGATATCGGGACGCTGCTCGAGCAGGTCCGACGGCAGCCCCGGCGGAATATCGCTGATGATGCGCTCGTCCGACAGGCGCATCGGCTCGGGCAGGTTCTCGATGGTGCCGATGGGCTTGCCCACCAGCACTTCGAGCGCGTTATGCGCCTGCGCGCGCTGGCGGGCCAGTTGCGCCGCGGCGACGCGCGCCTGCGCCACCAGCGACTCGTTGTCGCGCAGGTCCAGCGCCGAGGTGGCGCCAGCCTCGAAGCGCTGCTTGGCCAGCCCGTATGTGCTTTCGCGCGCCTTCAGGGTGTCGCGCGCCAGCTCGTACTGCTCGGCGTAGGCGCGCTCGGCCAGGTAGGCCTTGGCGACTTCCGAGACCAGCGAGATCTGCGCCGAGCGGCGTGCCTCTTCGGTGGCGAAGTACTGCGCCAGCGCGGCATTGGACAGGCTGCGCACGCGCCCGAAGAAATCGAGCTCGTACGACGAGATGCCCAGGCCGACCTGGTACACCTCGGTCACGCCCGGCTGCCCGAGCACCGTCGCCGCCTGGGCGGCGGTGGTGCGGGCCCGGGTGTAGCTGCCGTTGACGTTGACCGTGGGCAGCAGGTCGGCGCGCTGCACCTGGTACAGCGCGCGCGCTTCCTCGATGCGCAGCGCCGCGGTGCGCAGGTCGCGGTTGTTTTCCAGCGAGGTCGCGATCAGCGCCTGCAGGCGCGGGTCGCGGAAGAACTCGCGCCAGCCGATGTCGGCGGCGCGGCGGGTTTCACCGCTCTTCACCTCGGCGGTGGCATAGCCTTCGGGCGCCGTCGGGAAGCTGTCTGCCACCGGCGGGGCAGGGCGGTCATAGTGGGGCGCCAGCGTGCACCCCGTCAGAACGCCGGCCACCAGCAGCAGTGTGGTCAGAGTCTTGGTCATGTTCAGATTTCCTCCTGCGGGTCGTGCCACTTCTGGTCCAGCATGCGCTGACGCTGGCTGCCCTTGAAGCGCTTGCGCACCACCACGAAGAACACCGGCACCAGGAAGATCGCCAGCACCGTGGCCGTGATCATCCCGCCCATCACGCCGGTACCGATGGCGCGCTGGCTGCCCGAGCCCGCGCCGGTGGCGATCGCCAGCGGCAGCACGCCCAGGATGAACGCCATCGACGTCATCAGGATCGGGCGGAAACGCAGGTGCACCGCTTCCAGCGTGGCTTCGACCAGGCCCTTGCCTTGCGCCTGCAGGTCCTTGGCGAATTCCACGATCAGGATGGCGTTCTTCGCCGACAAGCCGATCGTGGCGATCAGGCCCACCTTGAAGTACACATCGTTGGGCATGCCGCGCAGCGTCACGCCCAGCAGCGCGCCGAGCACGCCCAGCGGCACCACCAGCAGCACCGAGAACGGGATCGACCAGCTCTCGTACAGCGCGGCCAGGCACAGGAACACGATGATCAGCGACAGCGTGTACAGGATCGGTTCCTGCGAGCCGGCCAGGCGCTCTTCATACGACTGGCCCGACCACTCGAAACCGAAGCCCGGCGGCAGCTTGGCGAAGTTCTCTTCCATCACGCGCATGGCTTCACCGGTACTGCGTCCCGGTGCGGCCTGGCCCGCGATCTTCACCGCCGGCATGCCGTTGAAGCGCTCCAGGCGTGGCGAGCCCATGATCCACTTCGACGTCGCGAACGCGGCAAACGCCACCATGTCGCCGTTGCTGTTCTTCACGCGCAGCTTGGTCAGGTCGTCCGGAAGCCGGCGGTCGGCGCCCTCGGCCTGCACGATCACCTTGCGCACCCGGCCTTCATAGATGAAGTCGTTGACGTAGCTGGAGCCGAACGCGATCGACAGCGTCGAGTTGATCTCGGCCACCGACACGCCCAGCGCACGCGCCTTCTCGCGGTCGATGTCGATCTGCAGCTGCGGCGCGTCTTCCTGGCCTTCGGGGCGCACGCCCATCAGCACCGGATTCTGCGCGGCCATGCCGAGCATCATGTTGCGCGCTTCCATCAGCTTGGCATGGCCCTGGCCGGTGCGGTCCTGCAGGCGGAAGTCGAAGCCCGAGGAGTTGCCCAGCTCGGCGATCGCCGGCGGATTGAGCGGGAAGATGATCGCATCCTTGATGAACGACAGCGCGCCGAAGGCACGTCCGACCAGCGCCTGCGCGGTCTCGCCGTCGCCGGTGCGCTCCTTCCAGTCCTTCAGGCGCACGAACGCGATACCGCCGTTCTGGCCGCGGCCGAAGAAGGAGAAGCCCGCCACCGTGATCATCTGGTCCACCACCTTGCTTTCCTTCTGCAGGTAGTAGTCCTCGATCTGCTTGAGCACGCCGATGGTACGGTCCTGCGTGGCGCCGTTGGGCAGCTGCACCACCGTGATCATGTAGCCCTGGTCCTCGTCGGGCAGGAACGACGACGGCAGGCGCTTGAACAGCACCACCACGCCCGCGATGATCAGCGCGTAGATGATCAGGTAGCGGCCGGTGCGCTTGAGGATGCGCGCGACCACGCCCTGGTAGCCGGTAGACGCCGTGGCAAAGGTGCGGTTGAACCAGCCGAAGAAACCCTTCTTCTCATGGTGATGGCCCGCTTCCACCGGCTTGAGCATGGTCGCGCACAGCGCCGGGGTCAGCGTCAGCGCCAGCAGCGCCGAGAACGCCATCGAGGCGATCAGCGACAGCGAGAACTGGCGGTAGATGTTGCCCACCGAGCCCGAGAAGAACGCCATCGGGATGAACACCGCGGTCAGCACCAGCGTGATGCCGACGATGGCGCCGGTGATCTGGCCCATGGCCTTGCGTGTCGCTTCACGTGGCGAGAGTCCTTCCTCGCTCATGATCCGCTCGACGTTCTCGACCACCACGATGGCATCGTCGACCAGGATACCGATCGCCAGCACCATGCCGAACATGGTCAGCACGTTGATCGAGAAGCCGAACGCCAGCAGCGCGCCAAACGTGCCCAGCAGCGCGATCGGCACCACCAGCGTCGGGATCAGCGTGGCGCGGAAGTTCTGCAGGAACAGGTACATCACCAGGAACACCAGCACCACGGCTTCCAGCAGCGTCTTGATCACTTCCTCGATCGAGATCTTGACGAAGGCCGAGGTGTCGTAAGGCACCGTGTACTGGTAGTCCGCCGGGAAGGTCTTCGACAGCTCTTCCATTTTGGCGCGCACCGCGGTGGCCGTGGCCAGCGCGTTGCCGGTCGGGGCCAGCTTGATGGCGATGGCCGCCGACGGCTTGCCGTTGGTGCGGGCCAGCGTCGAGTAGTCCGCGCCGCCCAGCTCCACGCGGCCCACGTCCTTGATGCGCACCGACGAACCGTCCGGGTTGGTGCGCAGCAGGATGTTGGCGAACTGCTCGGGCGTGGACAGCCGGCTTTCGGTGGTGACGGTGGCGTTCAGCTCGGTGCCCTTGGGCGAGGGCGTGCCGCCCAGCTCGCCCACGGCGACCTGCACGTTCTGCTCGCTCACCGCGGCGGTCACGTCCAGCGGCGTCAGGTTGTAGCCGGTCAGCTTGGACGGGTCCAGCCAGATGCGCATGGCGTACTCGGTGCCGAACAGGTCGGCCTGGCCCACGCCCGGCACGCGGCGGATCGAGTCGATCACCTGCGCCGAGACATAGTTGCCGAGCTGGATCGCGCTGGCCGTGCCGGACTTGGACGACACGGTCAGGAACATCATGTAGTTGTTCCCGGCCTTGTCCACGCGCACGCCCTGCTGGCGCACCTCCGCCGGCAGGCGCGCTTCCACGCGCTTGAGGCGGTTCTGCACTTCGACCGAGTTCAGGTCGACGTTGGAACCCGGGGCGAACGCGATGGTGATCGTCGCCAGGCCGGTCGATTCGCTGGTCGAGTTGTAGTAGAGCAGGTTGGGGGCGCCGTTAAGCTCCTGCTCGATCACCGAAGTGACGGAATCCTCCAGCGTCTTGGCCGACGCACCCGGGTAGGTGGCGGTGACCGAGATCGTGGGGGGCGCGATGTTCGGGTATTGCGCGATCGGCAACTGCATGATCGACAATATCCCGCCCAGCACGATGATCAGCGCGAGCACCCACGCGAACACCGGCCGGTCGATAAAAAACTTGGCCATAAGACTGGCTCCCTCTTTGTCTAGCCCTGTGTGCCGCGGCCGCTGGCTTCAGCCGTCGCCGCGCGGCGGTGTTCAGCCTTGCTTGCCCTCGGCCCCGGCTTCCTGCTTCGCTTCGGCCTTGGGCGCCGAGGCGGGAGCGGCGGAGGCAGCGGCCGGGGTCGCGGCCGGTGCCGAGGCGCCGGCCTGCACGAACGGCACGGCCTTGGCGGGCGCGCCCACCTTGACCTTCTGCAGGCCCTCGACGATCACCTTTTCCCCGCCCTTGAGGCCTTCGGTCACGATCCAGCGGTCACCGATCGCCTGCGGCGCCTTGACCGGCACCGCCGCGACGTTGCCGTCGGCACCCACCACCATCACGCTGGCGCCCTGGGCGCCGCGGATCAGCGCACGCTGCGGCACCGTCAGGGCGTTCTCATCCACGCCCTGCTCGATCTTCACCCGCACGAAGGTGCCCGACAGCAGCTCGCGGTTCGGGTTGGGGAACTGCGCGCGCAGCGTGATCGCGCCGGTGGTCGGGTCGACCGTCATGTCGGAGAACAGCAGCTTGCCGGTCTGCGCATACTCGCGCCCGTCCTCGACGAACAGGTGCACGCGGGCGCCGCCGTTCATGCCCTTGACCGCGCCGGACTCGATGGCGCGGCGCAGGCGCGTGACTTCCGAGGCCGGCTGGGTGAAGGTGACCCACATCGGGTCGACCTGCTCGACCAGCGCCAGCTTGGTCGCCTCGCCCTTGCCCACCAGCGCGCCTTCTGTCACCAGCGCACGGCCGGCGCGGCCGCTGATCGGCGCGGTCACGGTGGTGTAGCCCAGGTTGATCTGGGCGGTGCGCACCGCGGCCTTGGCCGAGGCCACGTCGGCGTTGGCCTGGCCGGCGGCGGCGACGGCGTCGTCGTACTCCTGCTTGCTGACCGCGTTGACCGCCACCAGCGGCTTGTAGCGGTCGGCCTTCAGGCGCGCCGACACGGCGTTGGCTTCGGCACGCTGGAGCGCGGCCTGGGCCGAGGCCAGCTCGGCCTGGTAGGGTGCGGGGTCGATGCGGAACATGACCTGGCCGGCCTTCACTTCGCCGCCTTCGGTGTAGTTGCGCGACAGCACGATGCCTTCGACGCGCGCGCGCACTTCGGCCGTGCGCACGCCTTCCAGGCGGCCCGGCAGTTCATTGACGACGGCGACCGGCGACGGCGTCACGGTGACCACGCCCACTTCAGGGGGCGGCGGGGCGCCGCCCTCGGCCTTCTTGTCGCCGCAGGCGGACAGCGCCACGGCCGACAGGGCCGCTAGTGCACAGGCTGCAACGCGACTGATACGTTGGGACTTCCTCATCGATAACCCCATGATGGCAATTTGAGATCCGCCGTGACGCCCCGGCCTGTCATCGGACAAACGGGAACGACATGGCGCGCCGCAAGGCTTTGCGGCGGGCAAAAGCGTGATGCTAGCCACAAACCGCGGCGTCGCGGTGACGATTGCGACGAACGGTGGCTTTTATGTAACGACTGGATAAATTGACCGGCTGGCCTGCGGCAGGATCGCCCGCCGTGCTGGGTAGGTCACAGTGGGCGGCTGGCCGAATGCCGGGCAAGCGCGTATTATATATACATTCAAGCATGTATGTTAAGTTGATGTTGCGCAAGGGCCTTTGGGCGCACAACCTGCGCCAGAAGGCCCGGCAAGACGCAAGACCATGCCGCTCCAGAGATCGGATCGGTACGAAATGCGTCCACTCCGCCCCCGGATCACGGCGCAAACCGCCAGCTCGGGTTAGGATGCGCGCCGTCGTGTCGGCTCGCAAGCTTGGCAATGCCCATCATGTGATGACAACGACCCGCCGTGGCCCAGGCCAACGGCATGTGCGGCTGCCGTGGCAGCCGCATCAGGGAGAGAACCAACCAGGCCGGCCATGCGCGCCCCGATCGCGCCATGCCGCCGGCACCAGAGACAATCATGGTCAGACGCACCAAGGAAGAGGCGCTTGAGACGCGCCACCGGATACTCGACGCGGCCGAGGCCGTGTTCCACGCCCGCGGCGTGGCACGCCCGTCGCTGGCCGACATTGCCGAGGCGGCGGGGGTGACCCGCGGCGCGATCTATTGGCACTTCAAGAACAAGAGCGATGTGTTCGCCGCCATGTGCGACCGCGTCCATTTGCCGGTGGAAGCGCTGATCGAGCCGGAGCGGCTGGCGCGCCAGGAAGACCCGCTCGGTGGCATCCGCGACATCTGCGCCTATGTGATGCGCCAGACCGTGATCAACCCGCGCTGGCGCCGGGTCTTCGAAATCATCTTCCACAAGTGCGAAATGGTGCAGGACAACGGCGCCATCTTCGAGCGCCAGCGCCAGTCGCACCAGGACGGCCTGGTCAAGATGCGCGAGCACCTGCGCCTGGCCGTGGAGCGCGGCCAGCTGCCCGCCGATCTGGACCTGGACCTGGCCGTCAACGCCTTCCATGCCGCGGTGGGCGGGGTGCTGGCGCACTGGCTGTTCTCGCCCCAGGACTTCAACCTCGACGCCAATGCCGAGCGCCTGTCCGACGCCTTCATCGATACCCTGAAGTTTTCCCCGGCGCTGCGCCACGGCTACGTGCCGCGCCCGATGGCCGAGCTGGACCAGGAGCTGTCCACGCTGTGCCGGCAGGCCTGCGCCGGCGCGCAGGACGGCGGCCTCGATACCCCCGACCTGGTGCCCTGAGCCGCACCGCGGCGGTTCGCGGCGGTTCGCTACAGCTACGCTAGCCGCGCATCGCCTCGCGCCAGCGCGCCAGGAACGCGCGCTTGCGCATCGCGTCCTGCGCCGCCAGCAGGCCCGGGCCGACGCTGATCGGCTTGAGCGCGTAGCCTAGCCGCTCCGACAACGCCGCGGCGGTGTGCACGCTGTCGGTATCGGTGCGGATGGTATAGAGCTGCGAGGTCGACTTGGCCAGCAGCGCCTGGCCCTCGCGCGACAGCAGGTAGTCCAGCCACAGCCGCGCCGCATTGGGCCGCGGCGCGCGCCGCGCGATAAAGGCCACGCGCGACATCACCAGGGTGTAGTCGCTCGGGGCGATCACGTCGATGGCGGCGCCGCGCTGCATCAGCGACAGGGCATAGGACCCCAGCAGGTTGTAGCCCATCACCAGCTCGCCGCCGGCGATGCGCTCGATCATCTCCGCGGTGGACGCCGACAGCTGCACCCCGGCACGGCCCAGCGCCTGCGCCAGGTACCAGAACTCGCTGCCCATGCGCGCGTCCTGCTGCGCCAGCAGGTAGCCCACCCCCGAACGCTCCACGTCATACGTCACCACCTTGCCATGCCAGCGCGGCGCGTGCTCCTGCAGCAGCCGCGCCAGCCCGCTGCGGCTGCGCGGCGGGCGCATGCCGGCCAGGTGGTGGCGGTTGTAGACGATCACCGCGGGCTCGAAGGTGGTGCCCCAGGCCTCGTCGCGCCACACCGCCCAGCCCGGCAGGCCGGCGCGCTCTGGCGAGGCGTAGCGCTGCGCGTGGCCGTCGTTGACCAGCTTGATCTGCAGGTCCATGGCGGTGCTCCACAGCACATCGGCAAAGATGGCCCGCGGCCCCGGCGGCTGGCCGGACAGCGCCGCGGTTTCAGCCAGGAAGCGCTGGTTGAGTTCGACCGTGTTGAGATCCTGGTAGTGCACGCGGATGCCGGGGTAGCGCGCCTCGAACGCGGCAATCAGCGGGCGCGCCACCTCCAGGTCGGTCGACGCGTACACCGTGACCATGCCTTCGCGCAGCGCGCCGGCAATGGTGGCGTCATACCCCGACGGATACCCCGGCGGCGCAGCCGGCGGCCTGGACTGGGCATGAAGGGGCCATGCGGCGGCGCCCAGCAGCGCGGCGCCCAGCAGGCGGCGGCGCCGTCCCGAAGGGGGCGAAGCGCAGTCGGTCAGACACGGCGGGGAAGGTTGGAACGGCTGGGACGAACGCGGGGACACGGTGCTCGGGACGGAGGGACTGCCGGTGGTGCCGGGCAAAGCGGCGAGCGCGCCGGGACCGGCGGGGCGAGGGTATTATAGGCGCCCGCGGCGGGCGCGCTCCATCGGTGCTGCCCCCGGTTTTGCGGGCGCTTGCATGCCTTGTTCCCGCGTGTGCGCGCCGCAACTAACATAGAACCAACCGGCACAGGAGGAGACCGGCATGCGCATCCTGCTGGTGGAGGATGAAGTCGAACTGGCACGCTGGGTCGCCCGCGCGCTGGAGCAGGGCGGCTTTGTGATCGAGCACGTCGCCGACGGGCTGCAGGCCGAGGCGCGCCTGCAGGCCGAGGAATACGACGCCGTGCTGCTCGACCTGCGGCTGCCCGGCAAGGACGGGCTGGCCGTGCTGAAGTCCATGCGCGGACGCGACGACCGCACCCCGGTGCTGATCCTGACCGCGCAGGACACTCTGGACGAGCGCGTGCGCGGCCTGAACCTGGGCGCCGACGACTACCTGCCCAAGCCCTTCGCCATTGCCGAGCTGGAAGCCCGGCTGCTGGCGCTGATCCGCCGCAGCCGCGGCCGCGCTCATCCGCGCCTGCAGTGCGGCACGCTGGTGTTCGACGGCGAGACCCGCAGTTTCACGCTGGGCGGCGCGCCGCTGGCGCTGACGCCGCGCGAATCGACCCTGCTGGGCGCGCTGCTGGCACGCAGCGGCCAACCGCTGACCAAGGCGCAGCTGCTCGACAAGGTGTTCTCGCTCGACGCCGACGTCTCGCCCGATGCGATCGAGGTGCTGGTCTACCGGCTGCGCAAGAAGCTGGCCGGGCACGGGGTCACCATCGTCACGCTGCGCGGCTTCGGCTACCTGCTGGAGCCGGAGGCGAAGGGCTGAGATGCGGCACCCGGTGCTGCTGTGGCGCCGCGGCAGCCTGCGCCGGCAACTGCTGTTGCTGCTGCTGCCGGCGCTGGCGGCGATGATGGCGCTCGACACCTGGCTCACCTACGGCACCCTGCGCGACGCCGCCAACACCGCCTACGACCGCTCGCTCTACGGCTCGATCCGCGCCATCGACAATGCCATCGGCATGGCCGGCGACAACGTCCAGCTGACGCTGCCCGACGCCGCCATGGAGATCTTCGAGACCGCGGCGCAGACCCATGTGTTCTACCGCGTCTCGACCGAGCGCGCCGGCCAGGTCGAGACCGTGACCGGCTACAGCGACCTGCCGCTGCCGCGCGGCCCGCTGGTCAACAACCAGCCGCGCTTCTACGACGCCGAATACCTGGGCGAGGCGGTGCGCATCGCCGCGATGGCGCGCCCGGTGTACCGGCCCGATGCGCGCATGCGCGTGATCATCCAGGTGGCCGAGACCGCCGAGCCGCGCAGCGCGCTGATCGGCTCGGTGTGGCGCAGCGCGCTGGCGCGCGACCTGCTGCTGATCGTGCTGAGCGCCGCGATCCTGGTGGGCGGGGTCACCTACGTGCTGCGCCCGCTGGCGCGCGTGCGCGACGACGTCGAGGCGCGCTCGCCCGAAGACCTGACCCCGCTCGCGTTCGAGCGCGTGCCGGCCGAGGTGCGGCCACTGGTCGACGCGGTCAACCTGCACGTGTCGCGCTCGGCCGCAATGGCGCAATCGCAGGCGCAGTTCATCGCCGATGCCGCGCACCAGCTGCGCACGCCGCTGGCCATCCTCAAGACCCAGGCCGAGTATGCCCAGCGCCAGCTCAGCGCGCCCGACCCCGAAGCCGCGCGCGCGGCCGCCGGCGAAGCCGTGGGCGGCATCGTCACGCAGCTGGAACAGGCCGCGCGCCTGACCAACCAGCTGCTGGCGCTGGCGCGGGTACGCCAGCACCGCGCCGACGCCGCGCAAGCTGGTGAAGCCGGCGAAGGCGTCGACATCATCGATGCCGTCACCGTGGCCGAGCAGGTGGCGCTGGACTACCTGCCGCTGGCGCGCGGCAAGCAGCAGGACTTCGGCTGGGAGCCGGTGCCGGGGCTGGCGCTGCCGGTCCGCGCCGACGCCGCGCTGCTGCGCGAGGCGCTGGCCAACCTGGTCCACAACGCGATCCAGTACTCCCCGCGCGGCAGCCGCATTACGCTGTCGGCAACGCGCTCGGGCGCTCACGCCTGCCTGGTGGTAGAGGACGATGGTCCCGGCATTCCGGCCGAGGAACGCGAGAAGGTGTTCGCACGGTTCTACCGGCGCGTGGGCAACGCGGAGCCGGGCTCCGGGCTGGGGCTGGCGATTTCGCGGGAGATGGCGGCGCGGTTTGGCGGGACGGTGGAACTGGGGGAAGGGGCGCAGGGGACTGGGGTGCGTGCGGTGTTGAGATTGCCGGTGGAAGGTAGCTAGGTTTACGACCGGGTCCATGGATCTGGACATCCGACTCCGTGGAGGCACCCGCCCTCACCCCCGCCCCTCTCCCGCAGGCGGGAGAGGGGAGAAAACCGGCGGCAGCGGACGCGTTCGAGCGCCAAGCGAGCGCAGCGACGCGTTCCGTGCCAGGGCCCACGCCCCGCGATAGGGCCGGCGCAGCAGCCGAAGGCGTTCCTACGGTAAGACTCGCAGCAGGGACCACTCCGCGCTCTGGGCTCGTTCAACCTGCACTTCAACGCCCCTGCCACCGTGGTGCACCACCGCGGCAGGCAGTCTAGCTATGTGAGGAAGCCCAGCCCCGTACGAAAACCCCCAGGCACACTACGATAAGACATGCCGCCCGCAGGGCAATCAACGCGCTTTTTGGTTACTTTTTGGCGCTCGGCCAAAAAGTGACCCGCCCAGCAGGGCGGAACCACGCGGCTCAACAGCCAACAGCATGTCACCAACATCGACGCCCCCAATAACCAAGACCGCCAGCCCTATCCAGGCATGCCGAAACCTATCCAAACAACTCCTCCGCCACCGTTGGATGCACCTGCACCGTCGTCTGCAAATGCGACTCCCGCACCCCCAGCCTTAATGCCACCGCCAGCGCCTGCACAATCTCCGGCGCCGCGTTATCCATCAGGTGCACCCCCAGCACGCGCCCGCTGCGCGCATTGAGCACCAGCTTGAACACCGACGGATGCGGCGTGCCGGCAAAGCGATGTTCCAGCGAGACAAAGCGCTTGACCACGGTACGGATGCGCTCGGGCTTGCCGGCAGCCTCGATGGCCTGCGCTTCGGTCAAGCCCACCGCACCGATGGCGGGCTCGCAGAACACCGCGGTCGGCACGAACTCGAAATCCGCCCGTTCGCCGCGCCGCCCGAACAGGCGATCAGCCAGCCAGCGCCCCTGCGCGGTGGCCACCGGCGTCAGGTGCAGGCCGTCGATGGCATCGCCCAGCGCATAGACGCTGCGCACGCTGCTGCGGAACTGGCGATCGACGCGGATGCCGCCGCGCTCGCCGAAGGCCACGCCCAGCGCTTCCAGCCCCAGGTCCTGCACATTGGAAACGCGTCCGATCGCCGCCAGCGCGGCCTGCGCGCGCACGGCTTCGGTCTGGCCCGCGCGGCTCGGGTCGTTGGTGGGCTGATAGCAGACCTCGACCGCGCCGTTGGCCTGGCTCAGCAGGTGCACGCGCGCGTTCAGGTGCAGCCGCACGCCGCGGGCGGTCAGCGCGTCGGCCAGCGCCGCGCCGAGGTCGTGGTCGAAATGCGGCAGCAGCCGCTCGCCGGCAACGATCAAGTCTACCTTGACGCCATAGCGCGACAGGATCGACGCCTGTTCCACGCCGATATAGCCGCCGCCGATGACGGCGACGGATGCCGGCAGGCTTTGCCAGGTGAAGACGTCGTCGGAGCTTGCGGCCAGGTCGCCCCCCGGCACGTCGAGCGTGCGCGGGCGCGCGCCGGTGGCGATCAGGATGCGGCGCGCCTGGATGGTCTCGTCGCCGACGCAGACTTCCTCCGGGCCGGTGACGCGTGCCTCGCCGTGCAGCACTTCCACGCCGGAATCGGTCAGGCGCTGGGTGTAGCCCACGTTCAGACGCGCGACCTCGGCGTTGACGCGCACGATGGCATCGCGCCAGTCCTCGTGTCCGCCGGTGTGGGACAGGCAGCCCGACAGGATGGCCGACCACGAGGCCCCGTAGGACAGCATTTTCTTGGGCACGCAGCCGCGGTTGACGCAGGTGCCGCCAATGGCGTCGCGCTCGACCAGGATCACGCGCGCGCCATGCGCCGCCGCGCGCCGCGCGCAGGCCACGCCGGCCGAGCCGCCGCCGATCACCACCAGGTCGGCCTCGCGCGACTTGTCGTTGCGACGGCTGCGGCCGCTGCGCGCGCGCGGCACCTGCTGCACCGGCGGCGCCGCGCTGACCTCGCGGGCGCGCCGCGGCGCGCTGGTTCCCTGCACGGTGAAAAGCGGTGTCTGGCGTTTGGTCATCCATGTCTCCTGTCGCGGCACGCGGGCCGCATCGACAATCATCAGGCCAGCGCCGGTAACACGGAAACTAGGCAGCGGGCCGCAGTTCGGTATTCAGGATCGACGGCCACTCGCGCAGGAAAGTTTCCCCGTCGCGGCGGCCGAGTTCGTAGGCGTGCGTCATGGCGTCGGGCCGGGTGTAGTCCCAGCTCGAGATCGGCACGCGCTGCGAGGGCTGCAGGTACAGGCGGCGCTGGCCGCCTTGCTCGAGCACGAAACGGCGCGGGCGCGGGTACAGCCGCGTCACCAGCACCAGCACATTGCCGGGCGCGGCGTCGAGCGCGTCGACCGGCACGTTGTCGACCAGCCCGCCGTCCAGCACCGGACGCCCGTCGCGGCGCAGCACCGGCGTAAACGGCGGCGTCGACGCCGACTGCAGCAGCAGGTCGGCCAGCTGCTCTGGCGAGGCGCAGTCCTGCGCACGCACGAACTCGGGCCGGAAGCCCAGCTTGCGCCCCAGCCGGGGGTGCAGCGTCTTGAGCACGTGCTTGTCGATGTTGTAGGCCAGCAGCCCGGCCGCCACCGCCAGGCGCGGACCGCTCCAGCGCGGGATATGCGCCACGCCGATGCGGATCTCGGGCGCCTGCTGCAGGTGCGCGAGGCGCCCGTCGGCAAAGATGCTCAGCAGCGCGGTGCGGTAGATGCCGTAATGCGGGAACACGCGCTCGTTGCGCAGCAGGTTGCCCCAGTAGGCGTTGCGCCGGTTGTCGGCCAGCACCGCGCGGTAGTAGTCCATGGTCTGGTGCGAGTCATGCGCATAGACCATGCAGGCGGTGGCCGCGCCGGCCGAGATCGCGGCGATCACGCGCGGGCGCAGCCGCAGCTCCGGCGCGACCGTGTCCCACCAGCCCGCCTGCCACCAGCAGCGGTTGCCGCCGCCGGCAAACACGACCTGGTCGAAGGGATTGGCGTCACCGCTAGCCATGGGGAGATCCGGAGCGCGTCAGAGCAGGGCGTAGGTGGTGGTGGCCTGCACCGCCAGCTTGCCGTCGGTGCCGGTCAGCTCGATCTCGCCGAACACCACGGTCTTGCCCAGGCGCAGCACATTGGCGCGCACCAGCACGTCACCGTCGATCACCGGGCGCATGAAGTTGGTGGTCAGCGACACCGTGGTCATGGGCCGGAACGCGCCCAGCGCGCTGGCCACGGCGACGATCATGGCAGTATCCGCGGCGGACATCAGCACCTGGCCGCAGACCACGCCGCCCGCATGGCGGAACGATTCGCTGAACGGCAGACGCAGCGTCACGCCGCGCTCATCGACGGCTTCGGCGCGCAGGCCGAGCTGGCGCACCCACGGCGCCAGCACGCGCTCGAGCGTGGCGTCGATGTCGGCAAGGGTCATGGCTTCGGGCATGGTGTTCCTTGTTCTGTCGGGCCGCACCATGGCGATCCTGTGGCGGACCGCTATTCCGTCTCCTCCGGCGCGACGCGATGTTTGAGGCAATGATACAGGGGCCCGGTGGCCAGCACCACGAACGCCATCCGGATCACGTGGAAGGCGGTCACCAGCGGCACCCCGACCTCCAGCACCTTGGCGGTGATGCACATCTCGGCGATGCCGCCAGGGGTGGTGCCCAGGATCACGGTGGCCGGGTGCGCGCCCGACAGCGCCGCCAGCCCCCAGCCGAACAGCGCCGACACCACCAGCGCCAGCACGGTGTACAGCGCCACCCCGGACAGGAAGCGCGGCGCGGTATGCAGGAACTCGCGCGAGAAACGCACCCCCAGCGACACCCCGATCAGCAGCTGTCCGGCCCGGCTCATCCAGGTGGGAATCGCCGACAGCTCGATGCCGCAGGCGGTCAGCACCGCGGCCGCCAGCAGCGTGCCGATCACGAACGGGTTGGGCATGTTCAGCCGCTTCACCACCAGCGCCACGCCGAGCGTGATCGCCACCAGCGCCACCAGCCCGGGTCCGCTGACCACGCGCGGGCCCGGAATATAGGGGTCGAGTCCGTGGATGCCGCCGTACTGGAAGATCGCCGGCACCGTCACCACCACCATCAGCACCCGCAGCGAATGCGCGGCCGCCACCTGGTCGATGCGCGCGCCGTTACGCTCAGCCAGGTTGGCCATCTCCGAGGCACCGCCGATCGCGGTGGAGAAGAATGCGGTCTTGAAGGCGACTCCGGTGGTCCGCCGCAGCAGGAGCGCGCCGCCCACGCCCAGCGCCAGCGCGAACAGCGAGCCGGCGACGATGTACGGCAGGTATTCCACCAGCCGCGCCACCACGTCCGGCGTGAAATACAGCCCGAGCGAGGCGCCGATCACCCATTGGCCGGCGTTGCGCGCCTGCGCCGGCGCGCGCAGGTCGGCGCCGGCCATGCGCGCGGCGGCGACAGCCAGCAGCGGCCCGATCATCCACGGCAGCGGCGTATGCAGGAGGGTGCAGAGCAGGGCGGCGGCCAGCCCGAGCGCCAGCGTGGGCAGCGCGGACAGCCAGCGGTTGGCGGCAAGCGGCATCGGTCAGCGGCCTGGCGCGGGGCGCCGGCGCTTGTTGTTGTGACGAAGGAAAGCAAAGAGGCCCGCGCGCCATGGCGCCGGGCCCCGGAGAGACTATCGCATGCTAACGCGAATCACGCGGCGTTGTCTGCCTGCGCATGCGCGCTGCCGCGCCCGGCGTGCCAGCGCAGCAGGCGCGGGATCACCACCACCGCCACCGTCAGCGCCAGGATCGAGGCCGAGATCGGCTGGCGCAGGAACAGGCTCCAGTCGCCCTGGCCGATCGACAGCGCGTTGCGCAGCTGCTTCTCCGCCATCGGCCCGAGGATCATGCCGACGATCACGGGTGCGGTGGGGAAGTCGAAGCGGCGCATCACCATGCCCAGCAGGCCGATCAGGAACAGCAGCAGCAGGTCGAACCACGACTGGCGGATGCCGTACGCGCCCAGTCCCGCGAAGATCAGGATGCCGCCGTACAGCAGCGGCGTCGGCACGCGCAGCATGCGCACCCACAGGCCGATCGCGGGCAGGTTCAGCACCAGCAGCATGACGTTGCCGATATACAGCGACGCCAGCAGGCCCCACACCAGGTCGCCCGAGGTCTGGAACAGCATCGGCCCCGGCTGCAGGTTGTAGTTCTGGAACGCGGCCAGCAGGATCGCGGTGGTGTTCGAGGTGGGGATGCCCAGCGTCAGCAGCGGCGCCAGCGTCGCGGTCACGGCCGAGTTGTTGGCGGCCTCGGGGCCGGCCACGCCTTCGATCGCGCCGACCTTGCCGAACTCGTCCTTGTGGTCCGACAGCTTCTTCTCGGTGGCGTAGGACAGGAAGGTCGGGATCTCGGCGCCGCCCGCCGGGATCAGGCCGAACGGGAAGCCGATGAAGGTGCCGCGCAGCCACGCCGGCAGCGAGCGCTTCCAGTCCGACCGGTTCATATGGGTCGAGCTGAGCTTGTTGTAGGTGCTGGGCGGCTGCGGGAAGAAGGCGTTGAAGAGCGCCTCGCCCACCGCGAACAGGCCGACGGCGACCACCACGATATCGATGCCGTCGTACAGCTCCTGCACGTTCATCGAATAGCGGGTCTGCCCCGACAGCGAGTCCATGCCGATCAGGCCGATGCCCAGGCCCAGGAACAGCGCGGTCATGCCGCGCAGCAGCGACGAGCCCAGCACCGCCGAGACCGTGGTGAAGGCCAGCAGCATGATCATGAAGTACTCGCCCGGGCCGAACTGCAGCGCCACGTCGGCCGCCACCGGCGCGAACAGCGACAGCATCACGGTGGCAATGGTGCCGGCCACGAACGAGCCGATCGCCGCGGTTGCCAGCGCCGGGCCGGCGCGCCCGTTCTTGGCCATCAGGTTGCCTTCCATGGCGGTGACCATGGTGGAGGACTCGCCCGGCGTGTTCATCAGGATCGAGGTGGTCGAGCCGCCGTACATCGCGCCGTAGTAGATGCCGGCAAACATGATCAGCGCCGCGGTGGGCTCGACCTTGGCGGTCAGCGGCAGCAGCATCGCCACCGTCAGCGCGGGGCCGATGCCCGGCAGCACGCCGATGGCGGTGCCGAGGAAGCAGCCGACCAGGGCCCACATCAGGTTGATCGGCGTGATTGCGACGGCAAAACCGTGCATCAGCTGGTTCAGGGTATCCATGCGAAGACTCCTTGCGGGACGGGCGGGCTCAGAAGCCGGCGATGGGCAGCAGCGGCAGGTTGATGCCGAGCAGGAATTCGAACAGCGCCCACATCGGCACCGTGATGCACAGCCCGATGATCGCGTCGCGCACGATGCGGCGGCTGCCATAGCCGCGCGCCACGCAGACCATCAGCAGCGTAGACGCGAGCACGAAGCCAAGCGTGCCGATCAGCGCCATGTTCAGCACCAGGCCCGCGGCGACCCAGATGAAACCGCCGAAATTGTGCGGCGCGTTGGGCAGCTCCGCGTCCTCTTCCGGCATGTTGCGGAAACCGCCGCGCACGCCCTGCCAGGTCAGCAGCGCGCCGCACACCGCCAGGCCGATCGCCACCAGCGTGGGCACGAAGCGCGGCGACAGGCCCGCATAGCCCTCGTCGCCGGTGATGCCGGACAGCCCGAGGAAGAAGAACAGCGAAATCGCCAGCACGGCGATGCCGATAGCGAGGTGCGAGGGTTTCATGGAGACTCCTTGGCCATGGTCACACAGCCCCGGGGGGCTGCGTGCGCGACGCTGGCGGATGCGACCCGCGCGGCGGCGGAGCCCGGTGACAGATGTTGTTGTCTTCGGTATCGCAGGTGGACACCGGGCCCCGCGCCGTGTTTCCGGCCGCCGGGATCACCGGCGGCGTCGGCAGGCACGACAGGTAAAGCGAGAGGTTGCGTTAAGGCGGCATGCAGGGCGCTGCAGCCCTGCATGCCAGCATAGTGTTACTTGGCCACGCCCAGTTCACGCAGCGTCGCGCCCAGGCGGGTCGATTCGCTGTCGACGAACTTGCCGAACTCGTCGCCGGTCAGCAGGAACGGGGTCCAGTCGTTCTTCTGCAGCGTGTCCTTCCAGGCCTTGCTCTCGGTGGCCTTGACCACCGCGTCGATCATGGCCTTGCGCTGCTCCGGCGTGGTGCCCGGCGCGCCGTACACGCCGCGCCAGTTGTAGATCTCGACATTGACGCCTTGCTCCTTCAGCGTCGGGATGTCGGCAACGCGGTCCTTGGACGTGACCGCCAGGGCGCGCATCTTGCCGCTCTTGATAAAGGGCAGGAACTCCGACACGCCGGCGATGCCCACCGTCACGTGCCCGCCCATGATCGAGGCCGAGGCTTCGCCGCCGCCCTGGAACGGCACGTAGTTGACCTTCTTCGGGTCGACGCCGCTTTCCTTGGCGACCAGGCCGGCCAGGATATGGTCGATCGAGCCCTTGGAGCCGCCGCCCCAGCTGACGCTGCCCGGATTGGCCTTCAGTTGCGTGGTCAGGTCCTTGATCGACTTGATCGGCGAGCTGGCCGGCACGGTGATGACCATGGTGTCGGCGAACAGGCGCGCGATCGGGGTGGCGTTCTTGAGCGTGACCGGCGGCTTGTTGGTCTCGATCGCGCCGACCATCACCGCGCCCACCACCATCAGCGCATTGGGGTTGCCCTTGTCGGTGTTGACGAACTGGGTCAGGGCGATGGTGCCGCCGGCGCCGCCCTTGTTGTCGTACGAAGCGGCCTTGGCCTGGCCCGCGGCGATCATGGCCGCGCCCAGCGAGCGGCCGGTCTGGTCGAAGCCGCCGCCGGGGTTGGCGCCGATCATGACCTTGACGTTGTCCAGCGCGAACGCCGGCGCGGCCACGGCAGCGGCGGCGAGGGTGGCGGATGCCATCACTGCATGGGCGAAGCGGAAATAGGTACGGCGCATGGCGGTCTCCTTGGTAATACCGGTGATCGCTTGCCAGTCGATGGCGGCCGCGATCCGACCCGGGGTTCCGGCGGCCACGGCGTTGCGGGACGGGATGGCGCCCGGGGCGTGCGCATTAGCGCGGCCTCGGACTTGTCTCCTGTCCGGCGCGGCGGGGGCTGGCCGGGACTGTTCTTGGATTCTGGTGAACGTCAGGCCGGATCTTCCGGCCTTGGGGCGGATTCTAGGCGGGGGAAACTGTCAAAAGGCTGTCAAATCGGGGGAAAGGGGGGTGGGGTTTACGTGGATGGGGACAGGTGGGTATGCGGAGGGCGCGACTTCGTTGAGGCTCCGGCCCTCTGACAATCCACCTCACCCCGCCGGCTTCGCCTGCAGGCAAGGATCCTTGCGCTCGACCGCCGGCACCACCACCGCCCTATCGAACTTACCCTCTTCCGGCGCGTTTTCCACATAGCCGATGCTGAGCGCCTGCCCGGCGTCACCGCCCAGCCAGCGCGGCACCCCCACATCGCGCCGCACGTGACCGTTCCCCGCGATCAGCACCGCGCCGCGTCCGGCATAAGGCCGCAACGCCTGCGCCATCACCGCGTCGCGCGCGGCCTGTGCCGCCAGCATGCCGGGCAGCATCGCCTTGGGGAAATTGCCGCAGTGCCCGCGGTCGAGCACCGCGGTCTGCGCCGCCACCAGGTCCGGCGGCAACGCACCGGTCAGGCCCAGTTGCTGCCGCTCGTCCGCGGAAAACAGCCGGTCCAGCCCGCCGCGCACGATCTTGGCCGCATCGGCGCGCGACAGGTTGGCGGCGACCAGCGGCAAGTCATACTGCAGCGCCAGCGCCACCACCGGCTGGTACAGCGGCCACTGCCACGCGCCGCCGCCGGCCTGCGCGATCAGGTAGTCGGCATCGCGCGGGCGCTCGCGCCGGGCCCGGTCGATGTCGGCCTGGCGCTCGCGGTCGAACTGCTCCATGGCGATGGCCGGGCGCCAGCCTTGCTCGATCGCGCGCGTCAGCGCCTCCAGCCGCTGCTGCTGGCCAGCGGCGTTGTCGTGGACCTCGCCCAGCAACACGTAGGACTTGCCGGCGAAGGCGGCGCTGAGCGCGGATGGCGCCGGCCCCGGGGCCGCACAGCCGGCGCTCAGCACGGCAACGGCAGCGGCCAGCGTCGAGGCCGCGCACAAACGCAATGAGATCACGCGGTCTCCCTTATCTCGTTTCAGGGGCCGGCACCGACGCCTGCGGCGCCGGCTGCTCCGGCACGTACACCATCGATCCGTCCTGCATCCGGTACGCCACGCCGGCCTTGATGCCGTCGCCGCTGCCGACCTGGCCGCTGGCCTGGTAGCGCACCACCTTCTCGCCCTGGCGCGACACGATCTCCATGTTCGGCTTGCCGGGATTCCTGATGATGGTGACGTCATCATGGGTGAACGGGTTGGCCGGGTTCTGCGCGATCGCCACCAGCAGCGCGGCGATCACCACCAGGAACACGTCGATCAGGTTCACCACCGACAGTATCGGGTCGTCGGTCTCGCTCTCTTCCAGGAACTTCATTCGTCCACCTCCCACTGCGGCCGCGACTGCGCCAGCCACACCAGTTCCTCGGCCAGCCAGCGCCGGCGCACGTTGACCACCCAGAACGTGATGCTGGCCGCGATCAGCGCCAGGATCACCGCGGAGAAGGCGATGGTGAGATTCTCGCCCACATTGGCCAGGTTGCCACCCGACAGCCCCTTCAGCGCCGGCCCCATGGGGATCATGGTCGCCACCAGCCCCAGCATCGGCGCCACGCGCGTGGCAATGCGCGGGCGCTCCAGCAGGCGGTGCGCGGCGACGTCGAGCGCGTCGGCATCGGCCACCTTGTGCCTGCGCGCCCAGGCCACCAGCACGTAGCCGCGCCCGCTGGCGACCGGATGGCGCGCGCGTAGCCAGGCCTGCATGGCGAACTCGCCGAGCGCCCAGAAGGCGTAGAGAAACAGCAGCGCGATCAGCGCCAGCGTCGGGATCAGGAACAGCTGGCCGACGTCGTACATCAGGGTTTCGAGCAGGGTGGGTGTCATGTCTGGTCTCGTTGAATGCGATGGATATCCTGGTGGCCTCAGCGCCGTTCCGGCAGCCAGCTGCCGGATGCAGCGACCTGGCGCCGCCGCGCGCTGAGCGCGCCGCCCGCGATCGCCGCCGCCAGCGCGATGCCGCCGGCCAGCCACGACAGCGCCGGCACGATCTCGGCCGCGGGCGGCTTGCGCTCCACCAGCTTCATGCCTTGCACGGGCTGCGGCGGGTTCGGCGCGGGTACGGGTGCCGGAGCGGGTGCCGCGGCGGCAGGCTGCGGCGGCGTTGGCGCCGGCGCCGGACGCGGCGCCGCAGCGCGCGGCTGCAGGCCATAGCCCGGCGCGGCAGCCCGGGCCTGCTGCTCGCGATACTGGTTGAACGCGCGGTTGTGGCTGACGATGTCGTGCCGCTGCGCCAGGTCCTGATAGCGCTGCGCCAGCGTCTGCAGCAACTTGCTGTCGGCTTTCCAGTAGCCCTTGCGCGCGGCCTCGAGCATGCGTTCGATCACCTGTGCCTGGGCCTGCGGCGCGTTCGTTTCGAACCACTCGTTGAGGCCGAGCTTGTGCTTGTCGTTGACATAGACCTCGGCAAACTCGGTCCACTGGTCGTCGCGCACGATCTCGGGCGAGACCGCGGTCCAGCCCCAGAAGTTGTTGACGGTGTCGAGCACGTTCAGCGCGCCGCTGTAGCCCTCGGCCTTCATGCCCTCGATCCAGCCGGGATGGAAGTAGCGCGTGCGCAGCTCGCTGGCAAGGAAGCCGGCGGCGGTCTCTGTGCGCGCCTGGCTGGCATCGCGCAGGTTGGAGATCAGCAGCTCCGGCGCCTTGCCGGTCAGGTGGCGCACCGCCAGGCCGATGCCGCCGAGGTACTGGAACGGGTCGTCGGTGGTCAGCATGCCGTACAGGTTGGAACTGCGCGCCAGCAGCGCGCCGTCGACGCCCTTGAGGTTCTCGGCATACAGGTTGACCTGCGGCAGCGCCTCGCCCCAGTGCTGCTCGTCCGGGCCGTAGGCGTACTGCATGCGCGCCAGATAAAGCCTGGCCAGCTTGTCATCGGCCTGGCGGCCGCTGCCGAAGGTGTCGGTCGCCAGCGCCGCATCGTTCAGGCCGGTGCCATAGTTGCCCGATTCGCTGGCAAAGATGCGCGTCACAGCGAGCGCGTCGAGGCGGTCGGCGGGGACATTCAGCTTGCTTAGCCGTTCACGGACTGCGCGCGTATTTGCCGCGACGACGTTGCCTGCTTCCGCTTGCGCGGCGGCAAGCTTCACCGCCTCGGCCAGCCACTTCATCAGATTGGGGAAGTGATCGCGATACAGACCGGTGGCCGACAGCACCACGTCCACGCGCGGCCGCGCCAGTTCCGCGGCGGCAATCGGCTCGACACCGACCACACGGCCGCCGTCGTCCCACTTCGGCCGCACGCCGAGCGCCGCCATCGCCTGCGCTTCGAGCATGCCCTGGTGGCGCATGGTCTCGACGCTCCACAGCGAGAACGCCAGCTTGTCGGGATAACGTCCATGGCGCTTGCGCCAGTCGGCGATCATCGCCTCGGCCGCGGCCTGGCCGGCCTTCCAGGCTTCGCGGCTAGGGACCTTGGAGGGATCGAAGCCGTACAGGTTGCGCCCGGTCGGCAAGGTGTCGGGGTTGCGCACCGGATCGCCGCCGGTGCCCGAGTGCAGGTGGCGGCCGGCCAGCGCGGTCAGCAGCCCGGCGTTTTCCGGCGTGGCATCGAGGCTGGCATAGAGTTGCCGCGCGCGCTGCATGTCTTCGCGCTGGCGCGCATCAGGCAGTTCCTCCAGCGGCGCGCCCTCGGCCACGTAGCGCCGCACCATCGCATAGGGCGGCGTCTGCGCCAGCTGCGCGTAGTCGACCGCGAACAGCTCGTCCGGCTCGTCGGGGAACACGCGCCTGAGCCAGTCCTTGCCGAGCATCGCCATGGTCGTGTAGAGCCGCAACCCCGGGTCCTGCGACTGGCCGAAGGTGTGCAGGCCATAGGGCTGCAGCGCGCCGCCGAGTTCATGCAGGTGGATATGCAGCGCATCGAGGTAGCCGCTGAAATCCGTGCGCGCCCGTGCCGCGCTCCAGCCCATGTCTTCGAACAGATGCATCGACGCGCTGCGCGACAGGACCTGCTGGCGGATGGTGTCCTTCACCGCGCCTTCGTCCTGCTGCAGGTACGCGTGCAACTGGTCGTGCAGCGCGACCAGGTCGGCATGCAGCCCGGCCGGGCGGAACGGCGGCGTCTGGTGGCTGACGATCACGGCGCGGCCGCGGCGCTTGGCCTGGATCGCTTCGCCGACGTCATCGACGATATACGGATAGATCACCGGCACGTTGCCCAGCACCAGGTAGGGCTGGTCGGTGACCGACAGGCCGCGCTCCTTGCCCGGGGTCCATTCCTGCGTGCCGTGGGTGCCGTAGTGGACCAGCGCCTCGCGGTCCTGGCGCGCCCACAGGTAAGCCGCCATGTAGAAGTGGTTCAGCGGCGTGGTGGTGGAGTGGTAGAGCGCCTTCTCGTCCGACTCGTTGCGCTCGCCGCGCGGCGGCACCGGCATCAGCGCGACGTTGCCGAGCTGCAGCCGCGGGATCACGAAACCGGCCTCGCCGCGGCGCATGGTCGCCATCGCCGATTGCTCGGGATTGCCCCAGCGCTGCGCGACCGCGGCGCGGAACGGCGCGGGCTGCGCGTCGTACCAGCGGCGGTACTGCGACATCGGCATCCACACCGCGAGGCCGGCATCGAGCAAGGGCTCCAGCCTGCCGCTGCGATAGAAGGGCGCCAGCAGCGCGCCCAGGTCGCGCTGCAGCCGCGCTTCGTCGGCGGCCTCGGTGGTGTAGCCCGCCGCCCGCAGCGCCGCCAGTGTGCTGGCCAGGCTCTTCGGCAGGTTCAGGAACGACGCCGACAGGTTCTTCTCGCCGGCGGGATAGTTGTAGTACAGGATCGCCACGCGCTTGTCGGCGTTGGGCAGGTGACGCAGCCGCGCCAGCGCCAGTGCCTTGTCGGCCACCGCATCGAGCTGCGCCGGCAGGCCGACGATGGCGCCGTCGCCCTTGGCCGTGGCGGCGGCCAGCATGGGATCGATCACGCCGGCCAGCTCGGGCTGCACCAGATAGAACGGCGTGTCGGTCAGGCTGATGCCGTGCGGGTCGTCCTGCCATGCCTGCGCGTCGCCCTTGCGGTAGGGCATGACCTGCAGCACCGGCGCGTCGAGCTGCTCGAACTCGGCCTTGCGGCCATGCGGGTTCAGCATGATCTGGCCATTGATCAGCACGTCGACCAGGCGCTTGCCGCCGGGCATCGCCATGCGCGTGATGCCGTCCGCATCCATCACCGGGCCGTAGAACGTGAGCACGCGCGCGTGGCGGGCTTCGAGGCGGGCGATCAGGTCGTCGATAAAGGCGCTGTCGAGGCCGGACACATAGGCCTGGTGGATGGCGATGCCGATCACCGGGCCGCTGCTGCCGGAGGCCGCCAGCGCTTCCTGCGGCGAGGTAGTGATCACGCCGGCGAGCCTGGGGTGGTAATAGGCGGCCTTCGGGAACACCACGGGCGCCGGGATGCCATCGTCGCTGCGCAGGTGGAACTGCCTGGCCGCGATCGTGCGCATCATCGCGCCGAAGTTGCCGCGGCCGCCGTTGACGTAGTACGCCTGGAGCCGGGCGGCGAGCTCGTCGTCGACACCGTGCGCCTCATGGCGGTCGGTGGCGATCAGCACGCGCGGCACGCGCGCCTCGCGCCACAGCGGACCGAGGCGCTGCAGCATCGCGGTCACGATGTGGTCGCGCGGCGCATCGACGATCAGCAGGTCGGCGTTGTGGATAAACGGCGCGACCTCCTGCGCCGGCATGCGCTCCAGGTACTGCGCCTCCAGCGTCATGCCGTGCGCCTGTGCCAGTTCGCGCAGCGGACCGAACTTGCCCGCCGGCACCGGCGAGCTGGTCAGGATGGCGATGCGCGGCGCGGCAGCCTGCGCGGCGCCCGCCCACATCAGCAGGCACAGCAGCGCCCAGAGCCAGCGCGTAGTGATGGTTCGTGGGGACATGCGTCACCTCCTTGAGCCGGCGTGGCTCAGAACGACAGCTTCAGGCTGGCGGCAAAGGTGCGGCCCGGCTGCGTGTAGAAGTCCACGCCGGACTCGGTCGCCGAGACGCCGGTCTGCCGCACGTCGCCCCACAGCCAGTACTTCTTGTCGAACAGGTTGTTGACCGACAGCGCCAGGCTGACATGGCGGCTGAAGCGCCACCACGCCTGCAGGTCGACCACGCCGTAGCCGGCGGGCTTGAAGTAGGTGAACGACGAATCGTCGGTGCGCGTCACCGGCCGCGCGCCGCGCCAGCGGATCGCGGCGCCCTGGCCCTGCACGCGCTCCCAGGTCAGTCCGGCGCTGGCGCGCAGCGGCGAGACGCTGTTCAGCGGCTGGCCGGTCTGCTCGTTGTTGCCATGCGCGTACGCCACCGCGCCATCGATGCGCCATTGCGGCAGGAAGCGCCACACGCCGCGCCACTCGGCGCCATAGATGCGCACGCTGGTCTGGTTGCGGTACTGGTAGGTCGCGCGCAGGCCGGGAAGGCAGGCCGGGTCGGACGGGCAGGTGAGCTGCACCTGTTCGATGAAGTCGCGGTAGCGGTTGTCGAACAGCGCCACGCTGGTCTGCAGGTTGTCGCTGGTATAGCGCGCGCCGATTTCGAACGAGCGGCTCTTCTCCGGGTCCAGGTTCGCGTTTGGCGCCGCGCCATAGCCCTGCACGGGGTTGCGGAAGCTGCCGTTGACTTCCTGGTAATTGGGCGCGCGGTAGCCGAATACATACTGCGCCCACAGGTTGACGCGGTCGGTCGCCTGCCACAGTGCCGACAGCTTGGGCGACAGGTGCGAATCGCTCTTGCTCACTGCCGGGCGGCCGCCGGCATTGCTGTAGACCAGGTCATCGCCATCGGGCGAAAGCGAGTAATGGTCGAAGCGCAGGCCGGGCGTGAGCGTGAAGCGGCCATCGAAGAAGCGCATCTCGTCCTGCGCAAACAGGCCGGTCTGGCGCGTCTCGCCGGTGGGGAAGTCGTGGATCGGGAAATTCTCGCCGGCCAGCGTCTTGGTGGTGGTGCCGGTGGTCAGGTTGCGCACCGTGCCGTCGCGCGATTCCGACGAGCGCACGCGCATGAAATCGACGCCGCCGATCAGCCGGTGCTCGACGCCGCCGGTGGCAAACGACTTGTCCCCCTGCAGGTTGAAGCCGGTCTGCTCCTGCTTGAAGCCGAAGCCCAGCGAGACGTTGCACAGGCTGTTGCCGCGCGTGGTGGCCGAGCAGCCGGTGCTGGTGTTGCTGCGCACCTGGTTGGTCAGCGTGGTGGTCTCGGACTCCTGGTAATAGACCTGCGCGGCCAGGCGGTCGAGCACGCGGCTGGCCGGCTTCCACTCGTAGTCGAGGCTGACGCGGTCGCGGCTCAGGTCTTCATTGCCATTGGCGGCAGTGACGCGCGGCAAGGCCGTGGACAGTCGCAGCAGCTCGGTGTCGGTGTTGCCGTCGCGATGCTCGTAGGTGAACCCGAACTTGTGCGCCGGGCTGGCGTTGAGCAGGATCTTGCCCAGCCACGCCTGCGTGCGCACGTCCTGCGGGTTGGGCCGGGTGCGGTTGACCGAGTTGGAATCGTCGCTGCCCATGTTCTTCATCTCATGCGCGTTGCGGTTCGCGTACATGAACAGGCCCTGCAGCGTGTCGCTGCCGCCGGCCACGCCCGCGGTCTGGCCGAAGCCGTTGTCGATGCCGTTCCAGTTGAGCCCCAGCTCGCCGCCGACCTTGCGGCCCTGCATCAGGTCCGACGGATCCTTGGTCGCGTACGCCACCACGCCGCCGATCGCATCCGAGCCATACAGGCTCGACGCCGGCCCGCGCAGCACTTCGACCCGCTTCAGGAACGAGAACTCCGGCGCATCGCGCGTCGAGCTGGAGATGTTCGACGGCCCGCCGCCGTTGAAGAAATCCGGCAGCCGCACGCCGTCGACCATCTGCAGCACGCGGTTGTCCTCGATGCCGCGGATATTGATGCTGCCGGCGCCGAAGCGGCGGCGGTCGCGCGGCACGTCGATATCCGGCTCGTCGGCGAACAGGCCGGCCTCGTCGACCGGTTGTGCCCGCTCGACCTGGCGCGCATCGCGCGTGGTGATGGTGGAAGCGACGGCGTCGGCGCGCTCTGCGGTGCGGGTGGCGGTGACCACCACCTCATTGAGCGCAGCGAGCGTGGTGGCGTTGGCGATGGCAGGCGCGCACAGCGCCGCGCACACGGCGGCAACAGGCGTGACCCGGACGGTGGCGCGCAGGCGCGCCAGGCAGCGACGTTTCATTGATTCTCCCCAAATGAAAGCGGACGCTGGCTGGCTGGAAACGGGGGCGTATGGCTGGCTCGCGTGGAGGCGCTACCTGACGGCGGAATGCCATCGCAACTGGCGCCTCGTTTTTGTTAACGAGAATTATTATCGTTTACTGCGAACGCAGTAAAGCGCTTCACGCATAGGATGTGGTGGCTCTACCACATAGACGGCATGTTGTCGGCTGGATAGCCGTGCTCGGGGTAGCTCCCGGTGCGATGCAAACTTTGTTTGCAGAGAGGTTAGCAACCTACTAACATGCATGCATGCCATCGAATTCACCAGGCAGGCCGCGCAAGCGTTGAAGGCAATGCCGAGGAATGTCGCAGCAACGATCCGGGCGAAGATCGACGCGCTTGCCACGAATCCCTACGCACCCACTCCGAATGCGACCCGGCTCGCGGGGCGGCCCGGCTACCGGCTGCGGGTGGGAGATTGGCGCGTGCTGTACCAGATTGAAGACGGCCGGCTTGTCATCCTCGTGGTGGCGATCTGTCCGCGAGGAAGTGCCTACCAATGACCAACATCCAGTTCATCCAGCGCGACGGCCGTCGCGAGTTTGCCGTGGTGCCTATCGAGGTCTGGGACCGCGTCAAGCATCTGATCGAAGCGAGCGATGACGTCATCCTGTTTGACGCCGCCACGGAACAGGACGACGGCTTCCGCGTGCCGGCCGCCGTGCTCGACGCCGAACTGGCCGGCGATCATCCGGTCAAGGCGTGGCGCAACTATCGCCGGCTGACGCAGGATGCCCTCGCGCGGGCCGCGGGCCTGAGCAAGCCGTATCTCAGCCAGATCGAAAACCGCTCGCGCGCTGGCAGTGCCGAAGCGCTGCGCCGGCTGGCGCAAGCCCTGGACGTGCCTGGCGACAGCCTCGCGGAATCGGGCGCATAGCTGGTTTTCCAGCCATCGCCCTCAGTGCTGCTGCACCGTCTCCCCGGTCACCTTCTCCGGCAACCGGTTGCCATCGGCGTCGATCTGCAGCGGCCCGGTGCCGGAAAACCGGTCCAGCGCCAGGTAGATCACAGGCGTGATGAACAGCGTGATCACCTGCGAGAACAGCAACCCGCCCACCACCGCCAGGCCCAGCGGCTGGCGCAGCTCGGCGCCGGCGCCCAGGCCCAGTGCCAGCGGCAGCGCGCCCATCACCGCGGCGAAGGTGGTCATCATGATCGGCCGGAAGCGCAGCAGGCACGCCTGCCGGATTGCCCGGGCCGGGGTCATGCCCTGCTCGCGCTGAGCCGCCAGCGCGAAGTCGATCATCATGATCGCGTTCTTCTTGACGATGCCAATCAGCATCAGCACGCCGATCACCGCGATCAGCGACAGCTCGACGTTGAAGATAAACAGCGTCAGCAACGCCCCCACCGCCGCCGATGGCAGGCCCGCCAGGATGGTCAGCGGGTGGATGTAGCTTTCGTACAGCACCCCCAGCAGCGTGTAGATCACCGCGATCGCCGCCACCAGCAGCACGATCTGCGTCGCCTGCGACGACTGGAACACCGCCGCGTCGCCGCCCCAGCTGGTGAAGATCGAGGTCGGCATGGCGATCTCCTGCTTGTAGCGGTCGATGCGCGCCGAGGCGTCGCCCAGCGCCGCGCCCGGGGCCAGGTTGAACGACACCGTCACCGACGGCAGCTGCCCCTGGTGGTTGACGGCGATCGGGCCGACCCGGCGCTCGGTGGTGGCGAAGGCCGACACCGGCACCATCTGCCCGGTCTTGCTGCGCACATAGAGCTTGGAGAACGCGCTTTCGTCGGTGCGGTCGACGTCGGCCGCCTGCAGGATCACGTAGTAGTTGTCGATCGGCGTGTAGATGGTCGATACCTGGCGCTCGCCGAAGGCCGTGTACAGCGCGGTGCGCACGTCCTGCATCTGCACGCCCAGCGCATTGGCCTTGTCGCGGTCGATGGTCAGGTGGGCCTCCAGCCCTGACTGCTGCGAGTCGCTGGTGACGTCGCGGAACAGGCCGTCGGCGCGCATTTTCGCCATCAGCTGGTCGGAGTAGTCCTGCAGTTGCCCGGCCTTCACGCTCTGCAGCGTGTACTGGTAGCGGCTCTTGCTCTGGCGCCCGCCCAGTTGCAGGTTCTGCACCGGCGCGAAATACACCGCCAGGCCCGGCACGCCGGAGACATCGCGCCGCAATGACTCGATCACCCTGGGCATGGCCGCGCGCTCGCCGCGCGGCTTCAGTTCGACGAACATGCGGCCGGTGTTGATGGCCGGCGACGGGCCGCCGCCGATGGCCACCACGATGCTCTTGACCGCCGGGTTGGCGCGCATGCGCTCGGCCGCGTCGCGCAGGCGCTCCGACATGGCGTCGAACGAAATATCCTGCGGCCCTTCGGCGTTGACGCGGATCTGGCCGATATCCTCTTCAGGGAAGAAGCCCTTGGGAATGGCCACGAACAGCACCGCCGTCAGCACGAAAGTCAAACCCGCCGCCACCAGCACAGTGCGCCGGTGCGCCAGGCACCAGTCCAGCCCGCGCGCATAGCGGTGCAGCGTGAACTCGAACAGGTTCTCGAACCACTGCGTCGAGCGCATGCCAAGGGTCTGCTTCTGCGCCACGGCGGGCTGCGCCACCGGGTGGTCGCCATAGGCGTGGTGCGATTCGTCCACCGGCACGTTCTCGGCCGACAGGAAGCGCGCGCACAGCATCGGGATCAGCGTCAGCGACACCAGCGCTGACACCAGGATCGACAGCGACACCACCGCGGCGAATTCGTGGAACAGCAGCCCGATCACGCCCGGCATGAAGAAGATCGGGATGAACACCGCCACCAGCGAGATCGAGATCGACAGGATGGTGAAGCCCATTTCGCGCGAGCCCACCAGCGCGGCCTTCAGCGGCGCCACGCCGTCCTCGATATGGCGCACGATGTTCTCGAGCATGACGATGGCATCGTCCACCACCAGCCCCACCGCAAGCGTGATCGCCAGCAGCGAGACATTGTCCAGGCTGTAGCCGAACGCCTTCATCAGCGCCACCGTGCCGATCAGCGAGATCGGCAGCGACACCGTCGGGATCAGCGTGGCCGCGGCGCGGCGCAGGAACAGGAAGATCACCATCACCACCAGCGCCACCGTCAGCGCCAGCGTGAACTGCACGTCGTGGATCGATTCGCGGATCGAGCGCGAGCGGTCGTTGACCACCGACACGTTGATCGAGCCCGGCATCTGCTGGATCAGCCGGGGCAGGGCGGCATGGATCGCGTCGACCACCGCCACGGTGTTGGCGTCGGGCTGGCGCAGCACGGCCAGCACGATCGAGCGCTCGTTGTTGAGCCAGCTGCCGGTCTTGATGGTCTCGACGCTGTCCTCGACCTCGGCCACGTCGGACAACCGCACCAGCGCGCCGTTGGGCTGGCTGGCGACGATGATATTGCGGAACGCGTCGGCACTGGTCAGCTGCCGGTTGGCCTGGATCGTCAGGGTCTGGCGCGCGCTGTCGAGCGTGCCCACCGGGGTGTTGGCATTGGCGCGGTTCAGCGCGGTGGCCAGCTCGTCCAGCGTCAGGCCGCGTGCCGCGAGCGCATCGGGGTGCGCGCGCACGCGCACCGCAAAGCGCTTCTGCCCGAAGATCTGCACCTGCGCCACGCCCGGCAGCGTCGCCAGCGTTGGCGAGATCAGGTTGTCGCCGAAGGCGTTCAGGTCGGCCAGGCTCATCGCCGGCGAGTTGATCGCCAGCAGCAGCACCGGCGCGTCGGCCGGGTTGACCTTGCGGTACGACGGCGGCGTCGTCATCTCGATCGGCAGCGAACGCTGCGCCCGGAACAGCGCCGCCTGCACGTCCACGGCGGCGTCGTCGATATCGCGGTCGCTGTTGAATTCGATGGTGATGCTGGAGTTGCCGAGCGTGTTCGACGAGCTGATCACCGACACGCCCGGAATCGTCGCGAACTGCTTTTCCAACTGCGTGGCCACTGACGCGGCCATAGTCTCGGGGCTGGCCCCGGGCAGGGTCGCGGTGACCTGGATCACCGGCGAGTTGAAGCTGGGCAGTGCGGCAATGGGAATGGTCGGATACAGCACGATGCCGGTGACGACCACGGCCAGGCACAGCAGCACCGTCATCACCGGACGGCGGATGCAGAGTTCCGAGAGCGTCATGGCTCAGTGCCCCGCGCTGGCAGGGCGGGTGGCTGCGGCGCCGGAAGCGCCGCGCGCCGCCGCCTCGCGCACCAGCGCGCCGGGGCGCAGGTTCTGCGTGCCTTCCACCACCACGCGGGCGCCGGGCTGCACGCCCTCGACCACGGCCGCGGCAGCGGTGGTGGTCACGACCCGCACCGGCACGCGCGCCACCTTGCTGTCGGGCTGCACCACGTAGACGAAGCGGCCCTCGGGCCCGGTCACCACCGCCTGCGGCGGCACCGACAGCGCGTCCTTCAGGGTCTGCACCACGGCGTTGACGGTGGCATAGGTGCCCGGCCACAGCCGCTGCGCTTCATTGTCGAACTGGGCCTTGACGCGGATGGTGCCGTACTGCGGATCGACCGTGTTATCCACAAAGCTGATGCGGCCGGTCACCGGCGCCTGGTTGCCGTCGTTGGGCTGCGCGGTGACCTGCACCGGACCGGCGCGCAGCGCCTCGCGCAGGGCCGCCAGCTGGCGTTCGGGCAGGCTGAAGGTGACCGCGATCGGCTGCACCTGGGCAATCGTGACCATCGGCTGGGCGCTGCCTGGCAGCACCAGCGAGCCCGGGAAGGCGTTGATCACGCCGGTGCGGCCGCTGATGGTGGCGCGGATGGCGCCGTAGCTGACCGCCACGCGGCTGGCCTCGATCGCGGCCTGGTCGGCGCGCACGGTGGCGGCAAGGCCGTCGGCCCGCGCCTGCGCGGTATCGACCGCGCTCTTCGAGATGAAATTGCGCTGCAGCAGCTCCTGGCTGCGCGCCAGCGCGCGGCGGGCATCGGCCAGGTCGGCCTGGTCGCGCAGCAATTGCGCCTGCGCCTTGGCCAGGTTGGCCTCGTCCATGCGGGTATCGAGCGAGAACAGCAAGTCCCCGGGCTTGACGGTCTGGCCTTCCTTGATATGGACGGTGCGCACGGTGCTGGATACCTGCGGCCGCACCTCCACCGTGGACAGCGCGGTGACGTTGCCGTTGGCCGAGACCTGCAGCGGCACGTCGCCCTGCTGCACCGGCGCGGTCGACACCACCGCCGCCGCAGGCGGCTTGGGCGCGGGCTTCGGCGCCAGCCAGGTACGCCATGCGAACCAGCCCATGCCCGCGACGGCCAGCACCACCACCACCGCCAGCCACGGCGATACGCGGCCGCGACCGGTCCCGGCGGCCGCCCTCCAGTTGCTGTCGACGAAGCCCTTGGGCTGGTCGATCCTGTCAGTTTTCATATTGTGTGGACCCTCTGCCCCGCGTCTTCAGCGCCACTCCCCGTGTACCGCCCGGCTTGTTGTACGCAGATGTTGCCGGTGCGTGTCGCGCAAAGACTCTACTAGTACCGCGCTTCGCCCGCCGGAGCCAGCGCCGCGTATTACAGTCCGTTACAGGGGTGCAAGGGTCTGGTAATGCCCGGCGCCGGCAAACGCCGCCCGGGCCACAGGGGAGGCCGGTGATGTGTTTAGCGGGGCGCTTGTATGGTTAGACAAACATTATCAGAAAAGCTGCCGCCGGCCATCGCGGCGCCACTGATTTACGCTGTCGACCGACAATTCCCGTGGTCCGGCCTGCACAATCACGGCGTCGCCGGCACGCACTTCGCCCTTCAGCACCACGCTGAGATAAACCCCGGAGTACCCGCTCTGCACCATGTCCCGCATCGCATGGCGATACCCCAGCGCGGCGTTGAACTTGTAGCAGGGCTGGCGCGGGGCTTCCACGCGCAGCAGGGCGGTGCCGACCCGCACCAGGTCGCCGATCCATAGCGCGGACTCCAGCAAACCCTCCAGCGTCAGATTTTCCCCCATCGCGCCGTAGGGCAGCGGCGGCCCCGAGTCGGGCTGGGCGCAGGCGCGGCGGCGGGCATTCCACCAGGCGTAGTGCTCCGAGGGGTAGGCGTAGACCGCCTTGTCGAGGCCGCCGTGGACAGTCAGGTCGCCCTGCTCGTCGCCCGCCAGGCCCCGTTGCTGCACCTGGACCCGCAAGGGGTGGAGCAGCGTGCTGACCGGATGCTTGCGGATGCCCGACAGCACCACCGCCTCGGTGCCCGCGCCCGCCACCACCAGCGGGATGGCCTTGCCCAGGCTGACTGCCAGCACGCGTGCAAGGCCCGGCCGAGGTCTCGAATCGCTCACGTGCGCCCCCGCTTCGTGGTTGTGGAAAGGGATGTGGATAAGCTGCGGATATCCCTGAGGATAACGGGGCGGATAACGCTGTGGACAAGTGCTTGGTGCGGTTCCTCACAAGGCGCCCGCGGGGGGCTCGCAGCGTCCGTTTCAGACCGGAATCAGAGCTGCCTGGCCGCCTGCGCAGGCTGCCAGCGGCAGCCAAGCAGGCGCGCCCGCTGCGACACCGCCAGCGCCGCCAGCATCAGCGCCGCCGCGCCCCAGTGCAGGGTGTCGGGGCCCGCCAGGGTGTAAATCGCCGCACCCGCCATGGCGCCGACGGCCTGGCCCAGGTAGATCGAGGAGGAATTCAGCGAGATCGACACCGAGGCCCGCTCCGGCGCCAGCAGCACCAGCCGCGCCTGCTGGGCGCTGTTGGTGGCAAAGCCGCCCACGCCCCACAGCATGAACAGCGCGACCAGCGCGACGCTGCCCAGCCCCGCCAGCGGCCACAGCACCATCGCCGTGATCGACGTCAGCAGCGTCACCTGCACGATCCGGCTCGGCGTAACCCGGTCCATGCGCGACGCCGCCATGGCATTGCCGAACACCCCGCAGGCACCGTAGGCCAGGAACATCAGGCTGAGCGCGCCGCCGCTGATGCCATAGACGTCGCGCATCAGCGGCGCAATATACGTAAACAGCGTGAACATGCCCGCCGACGAGATCATGGTGGTCAGCACCACCAGCATCACCGGCTTGTGACGCAGCACCGCTGCCCAGGCCTCGCGCCCGGCCGGCGGCACCATCAGCCCGCGCGGCAGCGCGCGCCACACCGCCGCCGCCACCAGCAGCGCCATCACGCCGACCAGCGCCATGCTGACGCGCCAGCCCAGCGTGCTGGAAATCCACGTTCCCAGCGGCACACCCACCACGCTGGCGATGCTCCAGCCCAGGAACACGAAGCTGATGGCGCGCCCGCGGGTCTGCGCATTGACCAGCAGCGGCAGCGTGGCCGCGGTCTGCGGCGTATAGATGGCCGCCCCGATCGCGGTCAGGAAGCGGATCGCCATCAGCGCCGCAAAGCTCGGTGCCAGCGCCGCGGCCACGTGCATCACCCCATAGACCAGCAGCGAGCCCGCCAGCAGCCGCCGGCGGTCGATGCGCGAGCCCAGCGTGGCGAACAGCGGCGCGCCCACGCAGGTGGCCAGCGCGAACACCGATATCAACTGCCCGGCACTGGCCGCGCCCAGCCCGAAATCGCCGGCGATGTCGTTCAACATGCCGGTCACGATCATCGCACCGGTGCCGATGACGAAATTGCCGACGCAGAGCGTCACGAGCCTGGGGTCCATGCCGGCCTTGGGAGAGGGATCGGCGCGAGAGGGCGCCTTTTAGTTTTGTCGGGACTGCCGCCACGCCATTGCGGCCGGCGGCTGGGGAAGGCCCGAGTGTAGCGGGTTCGGAAAATTCGCGTTGGCGCCCGGGACGCGCGCCAACGGAAGCCCGAACCGGTTCAGCGCGTCAGCACCGGCGCCAGCGCCTTCGGGTTGACGATGCAGTCATGCTTGCCACCGAGCACATCCAGGATGTTCTGGAACGCCGTGCGGAAATACAGCTCGTAGCTGTCACGTTCGACATAGCCCAGGTGCGGCGTGCAGATGCAGTTTTCCATGCGCAGCAGCGCGTGGCCCTGGAGGATCGGCTCTGACTCGAACACGTCGATCGCGGCCATGCCCGGGCGGCCCCGGTTCAGCGCGGTGACCAGCGCGTTCTCTTCGAGCAGTTCGGCGCGGCTGGTATTGACGAACAGCGCGGTCGGCTTCATGGCGGTCAGGTCGGTCTGCTTGACGATGCCGCGGGTGTCGTCGTTCAGGCGCAGGTGCAGCGACAGCACATCGCTGTCGGCGAACAATTGCTCCTTGGATGCTGCCACGTCCAGGCCATCGGCGCGCGCGGCGTCCTGCGACGCCTCGCGGCCCCAGACCAGCACCTTCATGCCGAAGGCGCGGCCGTAGCCGGCCAGCAGCCGGCCGATCTTGCCGTAGCCCCAGATCCCCAGAGTCTGGCCGCGCAGCACCTGGCCCAGGCCGAAATTGGGCGGCATCGTCGTTGATTTCAGGCCCGACTGCTGCCACGCGCCGTGCTTCAGGCTGGCTACGTATTGCGGTATGCGGCGCTGGGCGGCCATGATCAGGGCCCAGGTCAGCTCGGCCGGCGCCACCGGCGAGCCCACCCCTTCCAGCACCGCCACGCCGCGGTCGGTGGCGGCATCCAGGTCGATATGGCTGCCGGGCCCCGCGCCGACCCGGCCGGTCTGGCTGATCAGCTTCAGTTTTGGCAGTTTTTCCAGCAGTTGGCGCGTGATACGGGTGCGTTCGCGTATCAGCACCACGGCTTCCACGTCCGAAAGGCGCGCCGCCAGCTGGCCCACGCCCTTGACGGTGTTGTTGAACACCTTGACGTCGTGCCCCTCCAGCAGGCTGAAGCAAGGCAGCTTGCGCACGGCATCCTGGTAATCGTCGAGTACGGCAATCTTCATCGGCAACCCTGGTTATCTTCGGGACGTTGTGCCAGTTGGTGCGGGCGCCCACCGAGGCGCGCGCCGGCCAACAGTATTGTTGTGAAACGTTTGCGAACCCCGCACCGGTGTGCCACCACCCTGGCGCCGCGCGGCGCAAATACCGCACCGGCCGACGCCGGCAATTGTTGCGCAGCAAAAAACAGGGGGGTGCGCCAGTGGTATCCTTGCCCGCTCCGGTGCCGCCGCGGATTGTCGGTCGAGCGTTGCTCCCGTCGCGCGGCTGCCCCCGGACAAAGCCCGGCCGGCATCTGCAGGCCACCCTGTGCGGGCGAAGCGCCACTGTAGCGCAGCCGCCGTGACCGCCGCGACCTTTTGCGCAAACCGGGCCGCAGCAGAGTTGTAACGGGATGTGACGCTATCGATGCGCCCCCTGGCGGCACACTGCAGGGACGAGCGCCAGTGACGGTTCCGCCCCGCGCCATGCATGACAACCCGCCGGCCAGGCTTTGCAAGGATTCCATCCCTTCCTTCCCTTTACAAACCTGGAGTTTGCAGTATGAACCACCCCACGATGCAAGGTACGGCAGCCGTCAATGCCCCGGCCTGGGTCAAGCACCCCAAGCTGATCGCCTGGGTCGCGGAAATCGCCGCGCTGACCAAGCCCGACAATATCTACTGGTGCGACGGCTCGCAGGAAGAATATGACCGCCTGTGCGAGCAGATGGTCGCCGCCGGCACCATGAAACGGCTGAACCCGGCCAAGCGCAAGAATTCCTTCCTGGCGTTGTCGGACCCGTCGGACGTGGCCCGCGTCGAAGACCGTACCTTCATCTGCTCCGAGCAGCAGGAAGATGCCGGCCCGACCAACAACTGGACCCCGCCGGCCGAAATGCGCCAGACCCTGGCCGGCCTGTTCGACGGCTGCATGCGCGGCCGCACCCTGTATGTGGTGCCGTTCTCGATGGGGCCGCTGGGTTCGCCGATCGCCCATATCGGCGTGGAACTGTCGGATTCGCCGTACGTGGCGGTCAACATGCGCATCATGACCCGCATGGGCAAGGCCGTGTACGAGGTGCTGGGCAGCGACGGCGCCTTCGTGCCGTGCGTGCACACGGTGGGCAAGCCGCTGGCCGCCGGCGAGAAGGACGTGGCGTGGCCGTGCAATCCCACCAAGTACATCGTGCATTTCCCGGAAACGCGCGAGATCTGGTCGTTCGGCTCGGGCTACGGCGGCAATGCGCTGCTGGGCAAGAAGTGCTTTGCGCTGCGGATCGCCTCGACCATGGGCCGCGACGAAGGCTGGCTCGCCGAGCACATGCTGATCCTCGGCGTGACCTCGCCCGAAGGCAAGAAATACCATGTCGCCGCCGCCTTCCCGTCGGCCTGCGGCAAGACCAACTTCGCCATGCTGATCCCGCCCAAGGGTTTCGAGGGCTGGAAGGTCACTACCATCGGCGACGACATCGCCTGGATCAAGCCGGGTAAGGACGGCCGCCTGTACGCGATCAACCCGGAAGCCGGCTACTTCGGCGTGGCGCCGGGCACCAGCGAGAAGACCAACTACAACGCGATGGCGACCCTCAAGGAAAACGTCATCTTCACCAACGTGGCGCTGACCGACGACGGCGACGTCTGGTGGGAAGGCATGACCAAGGAAGCGCCCGCGCACCTGATCGACTGGCAGGGCAAGGACTGGACCCCGGAGATTGCCAGGGCCACCGGCGCCAAGGCCGCGCACCCGAACGCGCGCTTCACCGCGCCCGCGTCGCAATGCCCGTCGATCGACGACAACTGGGACAACCCGGCCGGCGTCCCCATCGATGCCTTCATCTTCGGTGGCCGCCGCTCGACCACGGTGCCGCTGGTGACCGAGGCGCGCAACTGGACCGAAGGCGTCTACATGGCCGCCACCATGGGCTCGGAAACCACCGCCGCGGCGGCCGGCCAGCAAGGCGTGGTGCGCCGCGACCCGTTCGCCATGCTGCCGTTCTGCGGCTACAACATGAGCGACTACTTCGGCCACTGGCTCGCACTGGGCAACAAGCTCGAAGCCGCGGGCGCGAAGCTGCCGAAGATCTACTGCGTCAACTGGTTCCGCAAGGACGCCGACGGCAACTTCGTGTGGCCGGGCTTTGGCGAGAACATGCGCGTGCTGTCGTGGATGATCGACCGCGTCGAAGGCAAGGGGCAGGGCGCCGAGCACGTGTTCGGCACCTCGCCGCGCTACCAGGACCTGAACTGGAACGGCGTCGAGTTTTCGCCGGCGCAGTTCGAGCAGGTGACCTCGATCGACCGCGATGCCTGGCAGAAGGAGCTGGCGCTGCATGACCAGCTGTTCACCCAGCTGCAGCATCACCTGCCGCAGGCGCTGGCGCAGACGCGCGCGGCCTTGGGCAAGCGACTGGACGGCTGAAACAGGCCGCATCGCGCGGTTTGCTCCCCTCTCCCCATGAGGGGAGAGGGAGAACACCTTGCTTAGGCAAGTTCGGGCGGTTTGGGAGCACTCAAAACCGCTCTTCTCGCTTGTCTCCCGGGGCATCCATCACCCCGCCTCGCTGTCCCCCAGCGTCTCCACCGCATACTTCACCAGCCCGGCGCGCCCCTCTATCCCCAGCTTGCGCTTGAGGTTCAGGCGATGGGTCTCGACGGTGCGCACCGATACTCCCAGCTGCGCCGCAATCTCCTTGTTGGCCAGGCCGCGTCCGATGCCGCGCAGGATATCGCGCTCGCGCGGCGTGAGCGCATCGAGCGGGCCCGCCGCGGGGCTTTGCTCGGCGATGCCGCGCGCGATGCGGGCGCTGTAGAACACGCGTCCCGCCAGCACCGAGCGGATCGCCGCGATCAGCTCGTCGGCCGGGGCATCCTTGAGCACATAGCCGCGCGCGCCGGCGCGCACGGCCTGGCGCACGTATTCGAGGTTGTCGTGCATCGACACGATCAGCACCGCGAGTTCCGGATAGCGATCATGCAGCGCCGCCGCCAGCGCAATGCCGCCCATGCCGCGCATGCCGATATCGGTGATCACCAGGTCCGGCATCTCGGCCGCGCCGGCGCGCTCCAGCCACGCCAGCGCGGCTTCGCCGTCATCGGCTTCGCCCACCACGCGCAGCCCGGGCTGCAGCGCCAGGTGCATGCGCATGCCGTCGCGCACCAGCGCGTGGTCGTCGATCAGCAGCACGCGCGCGGGCGCTTCTTTATCTTCTTCGCGATCTTCGGCAAGAAACTGGATCATGACTGCGAGGGTCCTGCGGTAATGGCATCGCGCGCGGCGGCCGCCGTGCTGGCCAGCGGCAGCGAGGCGATGATCTGGGTCCCGCCCAGGCCGGAAAGGATGTCGAACTGCCCGCACAGCGCGGCGATGCGCTCGCGCAGGTTGCGCAGGCCAATGCCGCGCTGCGGGTCGGCCTGCATGCGCGCGACGTCGAAGCCGTGGCCGTCGTCGCGCACGGCCAGGCGCGTGGCATCGGCATCGAACGCGAGCGACACGGCAACGCGCCGGGCACCGGCGTGGCGCTCGACGTTGGTCAGCGCTTCCTGGGCGATGCGGAACAGCGCCGTGGCCTGCTCGTCGGGCAGTTCGCGCGGGGTGCCGCTTTGCGTCACCACGATCTCGAGGCCGCTGCCGCCCTGCATCTCGCGCGCCAGGTGCTGGAGCGCGGCGAACAGCCCCAGGTCATCGAGCAGCGCCGGGCGCAGGTTGCGCGCCACCCGCCGCACTTCATTGAAGACGGTGTCGAGCCGGTTCAGCGCCATGCCCAGCACCGGCGCCACCGCCGCGCCTTCGGACGGGGCCAGGCGCAGCCGGTTGGCGGCGGTTTCCAGCACCAGCTTGACCGAGACCAGCAGCTGGCTGATGCCGTCGTGCAGCTCGCGCGACAGCCGCGCGCGCTCTTCTTCCTGCGACTGCACCACGCGCTGCGCCAGCTGGCGCAGCTTGGCGTCGGCCTCGCGGTGTTCGCTGACGTTCAGCGCCAGGCCGCTGGCTGCCACCAGCAGGATGCTGATGCCGGCGATCACGCCGATCCACGCCATGGTTTCGCGGATATCGGTCTCGGCGCGCGCGTCGAGCTGGCGCAGCGTGCTTTCGACGTCATCCAGGTAGATGCCAGTGCCGAGCATCCAGCCCCATTCGGGCACCGCCACCACGTAGCCGAGCTTGGGCGCCAGTTGCTGCGACGAGGGCTTGCGCCACTGGTAGCGCACCGCGCCGCCGCCGCCCTTGGCCGCGGCGATCAGTTGCTGGATGGTGGGCGCGCCCTGCGGGTCACGCAGCGTCCACAAGTCCTGGCCGACCAGCTCGGGCTGGCGCGGATGCATCAGGTTGCGGCCCTGCAGGTCGTACAGGAAGAAGTAGCCGTCGGGACCATAGTCCAGCCGCGCCAGCGCTTCCATCGCCGCCTGGCGGGTGGCGGCGTCGTTGCGGCCGGAGCGCACCAGCGGCGCGATCGCGCTCTGCGCCAGTTCCACGTAGTGGCGCAGCTCGGTCTCCTTGCTCTGCAGGTAGGCGGCCTCGACCAGCGCACGTTCATGTTGCGCGAGCTGGGTGGCCTGGAACCGCACCGCCAGCGCGATGCCGAGCATCGCCACCGCGAGCGGCGCCACGGCGAGCAACAGGATTTTCTGGCGGAGTTTCATACAAGAGTCGGGGAACGGGGGTAAACACCGATGCCGCGCAGGCGGCATGCCACCGTCGACTTGCGTAGTACTACGCATAAGTGCTGCGTAGTTACGCGCTTGTGCCAGGTTTGGCGGCTGTCAATACTACACGCCGGACGCGCAAGCCGCCCCAACATGCGGCGCGGGTCCACGCAGTTGGTGCACCGCCTACCCGGTTGGTGCACCGCCTGCCTGCAAGACGAGATCCGGAAACGACACGAACCGGGCGCGCAGCAATTCATTCCAGCAGTCCAGGAGACCCCTCACCGCCGGATTGCCCTCGCTGCCCGCCCAGGCGCGCCCGCCGCCGACCCGCCCGTTGCCAGTTGCCAGTCCTTCGCCGCCGCAGGCTTTCCAAATCCCGGTCTGAGGAGACCCTTCACTATGAATCGCATCGGAGAACACCTGGTGTGGCTGGCCGTCGCCATCCTTGGCGCGTTTGCCTTCGGCACCGTCGCGCTGGCGCGCGGCGAAGCCGTCAGCGCGCTGTGGATCGTGGTTGCCGCGCTCTGCATCTACCTGATCGCCTATCGGTACTACAGCCGCTTTATCGCCGACAAGGTGATGCAGCTCGATCCCAAGCGCATGACGCCCGCGTGGCGCCATAACGATGGCCTGGACTACGTGCCGACCAACAAGGCAGTGCTGTTCGGCCACCACTTCGCCGCGATTGCCGGCGCCGGGCCGCTGGTGGGCCCGGTGCTGGCGGCGCAGATGGGCTATATGCCCGGCATGCTGTGGCTGCTGGCCGGCGTGGTGTTCGCCGGCGCGGTGCAGGATTTCATGGTGCTGTTCATCTCGACGCGCCGCGACGGCCGCTCGCTGGGCGACCTGGTCAAGTCCGAGATGGGCACGGTGCCGGGCATGATCGCGCTGTTCGGCTGCTTCATGATCATGATCATCATCCTGGCGGTGCTGGCGCTGATCGTGGTGAAGGCGCTGGCGGACTCGCCCTGGGGCACCTTCACCGTGGCGGTGACCATCCCCATCGCCATCTTCATGGGCATCTACACGCGCTACATCCGCCCGGGCCGCATTGGCGAGGTCTCGGTGATCGGCTTCGTGCTGCTGATGCTGGCCATCATCGGCGGCCAGTACGTGCATGAAAGCGCGACCCTGGCGCCGCTGTTCACCTACGACGGCAAGGCGCTGACCTGGATGCTGATCATCTACGGCTTCGTCGCCGCCGTGCTGCCGGTGTGGCTGCTGCTGGCCCCGCGCGATTACCTGTCGACCTTCCTGAAGATCGGCACCATCATCGCGCTGGCGGTGGGCATCCTGATCGTCGCGCCAGAACTGAAGATGCCGGCCTTCACGCAGTTCGCCGCGGGCGGCGGGCCGGTGTGGTCGGGCAACCTGTTCCCGTTCCTGTTCATCACCATCGCCTGCGGCGCGGTGTCCGGTTTCCACGCGCTGATCTCGTCGGGCACCACGCCCAAGCTGCTCGAGAACGAAACCCACGCGCGCTTCATCGGCTACGGCGCGATGCTGGCCGAGTCCTTCGTCGCCATCATGGCGCTGGTGGCCGCCGCGGTGATCGAGCCCGGCGTGTACTTCGCCATGAACAGCCCGGCCGCGGTGATCGGCACCACGCCGGAAGCGGTGGCGCAGGCAGTGTCGACCTGGGGCTTCGTGATCACGCCGGACGTGCTGGTGCAGACCGCCAAGGACGTCGGCGAAAACACCATCATCTCGCGCGCCGGCGGCGCGCCGACGCTGGCCGTGGGCATCGCCCACATCCTGCACCAGGTGGTCGGCGGCCAGGCCATGATGGCGTTCTGGTACCACTTCGCCATCCTGTTCGAGGCGCTCTTCATCCTGACCGCCGTCGACGCGGGCACCCGCGCCGGCCGCTTCATGCTGCAGGACCTGCTGGGCAGCTTCGTGCCGTCGATGAAGCGCACCGACTCGCTGCCGGCCAACCTGATCGCAACCGCCCTGACGGTGGCGGCCTGGGGCTACTTCCTATACCAGGGCGTGGTCGATCCGCTCGGCGGCATCAACACGCTGTGGCCGCTGTTCGGCATCTCCAACCAGATGCTGGCCGCGGTGGCGCTGGTGCTGGGCACCTGCGTGCTGGTCAAGATGAAGCGCGGCCAGTACGCCTGGGTCACGCTGGTACCGACGGTCTGGCTGCTGATCTGCACGCTGACCGCCGGCTGGCAGAAGCTGTTCCATGCCGACCCGAAGGTCAGCTTCCTGACCCACGCCGCCAAGTTCAGCGCCGCCATCGCCGAAGGCAAGGTGCTGGCGCCGGCCAAGTCGATGGAGCAGATGCACCGCATCGTCTTCAACGACTACCTGGACGCGGGCCTGTGCGCACTGTTCATGGTGGTGGTGCTGTCGATCGTCTGCTACGGCTTCAAGACCGCGCTGCAGGCCCGCGCCGTGAACCGCCCGACCGACAAGGAAACGCCGTTCGAGCCGCTGCCGGGCGCCGCTTCGGCGCAGTCCTGATCCTGACCTCGACAAGGAGCCGCCATGCTGGAACAACTTGGCACCATGGGCCGGTACCTCGGGCAGTCGCTGCGGCTGATGGTCGGGCTGCCTGACTACCAGACCTATGTGGCGCATATGGAAAGCACGCATCCTGACCGTGCGCCGATGAGCTACGAGGAATTCTTCCGCGAGCGCCAGGAAGCGCGCTACGGCGGCGGGCAGGGCAAGTGCTGCTGAAGCCATGCTGAGCAGCGCCGCCGAACCTTCTCCGGCGGCAGACAATGCAGACAGGCGATCACATGATCGCCTGTCTTTTTATTAAGTGTTGTATTTCCACCGCGTCTTTGTAATGGCCCGATACCGTTTCTGCAGGGGGTTACAGGGCTTTACAGGTGGTTACAGCAAGGCTGCGGCACCTTATCTACACTTGCGACACATCATGGCAATTCGAGGAAAAAACATATGACTCGCCATCCCGTTCGCAACCTGACCGTTGCCCTTGCCCTGGCGGCCTGCGCGCTGCCGGCCGTCGCGGGCGACATGAACAATGCCCTCGGCGGCGCGCTCGGCGGTGTCGCCGGTGCCGCGGTCGGCGGCGCGCTGGGCGGCAGCACCGGCGCGGTGATCGGCGGTGCAGTGGGCGGCGGCGCCGGTGGCGCGGTCACATCCAACCGCCGCGAGCGCACCGGCGCCATCATCGGCGGCGCGCTCGGCGGTGGCGCCGGCACCGCGGCCGGCAACGCCATGGGCGGTCGCACCGGCGGCCTGATCGGCGCCGGCCTGGGCGGCGGCGCGGGCGCGGCGCTGGGCGGCAATATCTCGCGCAACAACTCGTACGACGACGATCGCCGCTACTACAACAAGAGCCATTACAAGCGCAAGAAGCACAAGCACCATCATCGCCACCACTACGACGATTAAGTCGCAGCGGGGTCAGCAAAACGGGCCATCATGGCCCGTTTTTCTTTGGCGCCGCGACCGCCGGGTATCCACCAGCCCTGGTTGCGTTGCGGCGTCTGGCATAATCGACCAGAGTCCGGCCCGGATCTGCCAGCGCGTGAAACAAAGAAGCCCGCACCGGTCCCGGTGCGGGCTTCTTCTCCAATAAAGCGGGAGAGACGCGGGGCGCTCTCCTAAAGACCTGTGGAGACCAGGTTGTAGCGGTGGACCGTGCCGGCTCAGAGCGGCGCGCGATCGGTCGTGGTGTCGTACTTCGCGCCTTCCGAGAAGGTGTCGAACTTGCCGGTGCGGGCGCCGTCGGTGAAGGCATCGAACTTGCCGGCCTTGGCGCCGTCCGTGTACGGGTCAAACTTGCCGGCCCGGGCGCCGTCAGCATAGACATCGAAGCTGGCTACCTTGGCGCCGTCGGTGTAGACGTCGAACTTGCCATTCTTGGCAAAGGCGGGCGCGGCGGAGAGAGCAGCGGCGACGGTGGCGACAGCGATCAGGACGTAACGGTTGGTTTTCATGATTCAGGCCTTTCTGTAGCGTGGATGCCTGATCCGGCACCTTCAGGTGAAGGGCATGTTGCATTGCGGCATCCGATGGCTAGATATTAGGCATTTCCCTCATATCAATAAATATCAGAATCCACAATGATTAGTTTTGATTCGGACAATAAAATAAGCTGATTGCGTAAGAATTCAGCAAAGAAACCGGAGACTATGTCATGGATCGCCTGCAGTCGATGCGTGTGTTTTCCAAAGTGGTGGAGCTCGGCAGCTTCGCGCGTGCAGCGCAGCAGCTGGAAATGTCCAACGCGGTGGTCACGCGCTACGTGGCCGACCTGGAAAGCCACCTCGGCACGCGCCTGCTCAACCGGACCACGCGCAGCCTGTCGCTGACCGATGCCGGCGAGACCTATCTGCAGCGCTGCCAGCAGATCCTGGAAGACGTGGAGGAAGCGGAAAGCGTGGTCACGGCCCGCAGCCAGTCGCTGTCCGGCACGCTGCGCCTGGTGACGCCGGTGATGTTCGGCCTGCACCTGCTGCCTGACCTGCTGTCGCGCTTCCAGCGGCTTTATCCGGACGTAGTGTTCGACGTGATCCTGTCGGACCGCAATGTCGATATCGTCGAGGAAGGCCGCGACGTGGCCGTGATGCTGTCCGACCTGGGACTGGGCTCGCACCTGGTGGCGCGCCCGCTGCTGTCGGCCGAAGTCATCCTGTGCGCCTCGCCTGGCTATGTCGCGGCGCACGCGCCTATCCGCCATGCCCATGAACTGAGCCACCATCGCTGCATCGCCATGCGCCTGCCCAACGCCGAGCACGAATGGACGTTGCTCGGACCGGAAGGCGAGGTGACCGTGCCGATCCGCCCGGGGCTGCTGTGCAGCAACGCCGAGCTGGCGCACCAGGCCGCGCTGGCCGACATGGGCGTGGCCATGCTCTCGTCCTACCTGGCGCGGCCCAATATCGAATCGGGCCGGCTGGTGCACGTGCTGCCGCAATACCAGTTGCCGCGGCGCGATGTCAGCGTGGTCTACCCGAGCCGCAAGTTCCTGCCCACCAAGGTGCGCGCCTTTATCGATTTCCTGCTGGAAGAGGGCCAGGTGCGGGGCAAGGAGGAGCAGCCGGCCGTCAGCCTTGGCGCCCACGCCGTGCGCACTTGAACGGCGGCGCCCGCGTAGTGCCGCAGCAAACAAGAACGCCCGGCAATGCCGGGCGTTCTTGCATGGGCGGCTGCGCTTACTCGCCGGCCGCTGCCGCGCGCGTCTTCTTGGCCGCCGCGGTCTTGGCAGGCGCCTTCTTTGCCGCGGCCTTCTTCGCCGGCGCCTTGGCCGCGGCGGTCTTGGCCGCAGTCTTGGCGGTTGTCTTGGGCGCCGGCGCCGCTTCGGCTTCCGCCGTGCCGCGCGAGGCCGCCTTGGCCGGGGCCTTGGCCGCGGTCTTGGCGCCCGCCTTTGGCTCGCGCGCCTCGAACTCGAAGCCGATCTTGCCGTCCGGCTGCTTGACCAGGAAGGCCTTGAAGTTGCGGCCCGTGCGCGACGACTTGAAGCCGGTCAGCAGGTCGGTCTTGCCTTCGTTGAGCAGCTTGCCGATCTGCTCGCGGCTGATTTCCTGCTGCAGGATGATCTTGCCGGTGGTGAAGTCGCAGCTCTTGGGGCTGGTGGTGCTGTTCTCGCAGACGTACTTCATGCCGTGTTCGAACACCGAGCCGCCGCACTTCGGGCAGGTTCCCACCGGCTCCTGGCCGCTGAAGTCGACCGGCTCGCCGTCGTTGTCGTCGTCGTTCTGGCCAAAGTCGAATTCCATCTTGTAATGGCCTTCGTCGTCCTTGCCCAGCTTGAGGATGGCGGCGAACGGGCGGCCCATCTTGCTGCGGAAACCCTGCAGCGGACCGATCTCCTTCTTCAGCAGCAGTTCCTCGACTTCGTCGATCTCGAACTGGCGGCCACCCGGGATCTTGCTGATCGAGAATTCGCACGCGGTGCAGGCAAAGCGGCGGTAGTTCTCCTTGACCTGCCCGCCGCACTGCGGACATGGCGTGTCCAGCGTGGCATAGTCACCCGGGATGGTGTCGCTGTCGTATTCCTTGGCGCGCTTGACGATCTGCTGCGTCATCTGCGCGATCTCGCGCATGAACTCGTCGCGCTTGAGGCGCCCGCGCTCGATCTGCGAGAGCTTGTGCTCCCACTCGCCGGTCAGTTCCGCCTGGGTCAGTTCCTGCACGCCCAGGCCGCGCAGCAGCGTCATCAGCTGGAACGCCTTGGCGGTGGGAATCAGCTCGCGGCCTTCGCGCACCAGGTATTTCTCGGTCAGCAGCCCTTCGATGATCGCCGCGCGCGTGGCCGGCGTGCCCAGGCCCTTGCCGGCCATGGCTTCGCGCAGTGCGTCGTCGTCGACCAGCTTGCCGGCGCCTTCCATCGCTGACAGCAGCGTGGCTTCGTTGTAGCGCGCGGGCGGCTTGGTGGTCAGGCCGACGCCCTCGACCTTGTCGGTCTTGACCTTTTCATCCTTGGCCACCGGCACCAGGTTGGCGGCATCTTTGTCGCCTTGCGCTTCGCGGCCGTAGATCACCAGCCAGCCCGGGTTGACCAGCACCTTGCCTTCGGTCTTGAAGTGGTGGCCGGCGACTTCGGTAATGCGCGTGGTGACCTGGAACTCGGCCGCCGGGAAGAACACCGCCAGGAAGCGGCGCACCACCAGGTCGTACAGCTTCTGCTCCGGCTCGGACAGGTTCTTGGGCGCCTGCAGCGTCGGGATGATGGCGAAGTGGTCGCTGATCTTGCTGTTGTCGAAGATCCGCTTGTTGGGCTTGACCCAGCCCTGCGCCAGGATCTTCTTGGCGTGCGGCAGGTAGTTGGGCGAGCTGTCGGCGAGCATGTCCATGGTCTGCTTGACCGTGTCCAGGTAGTCCTCGGGCAGCGCGCGCGCGTCGGTACGCGGGTAGGTCAGGACCTTGTGCTTTTCATACAGCGCCTGCGCCAGGCCGAGCGTGTTCTTGGCCGAAAAGCCGAAGCGCGAGTTGGCCTCGCGCTGCAGCGTGGTCAGGTCGAACAGCGCCGGCGACTGCTGCGTCGACGGCTTGGATTCCTCGGTGACGGTGCCGGGCTTGTCGCGGCAGGCGGCGACAATGCTCTTGGCCTCGGCCTCGCTCCACAGCCGCGAATCGCGCGCCTCGGGGTCGAACTCGTTCTTCTTGAACTTGGGATCGAACCAGCGGCCTTCGTACAGGCCGGCTGCGGCGATGAACTCGGCGCGCACCTCCCAGTAGTCGCGCGGCACGAAGTGCTTGATCTTCTCTTCGCGCTCCACCACGATCGACAGCGTCGGCGTCTGCACGCGGCCCACGGTGGTCAGGAAGAAGCCTCCGCCCTTGCTGTTGAACGCGGTCATGGCGCGCGTGCCGTTGATGCCGACCAGCCAGTCGGCCTCGGAGCGGCAGCGCGCGGCATCGGCCAGCGGCAGCATGTCTTCGTCTTCGCGCAGGGCGGCAAAGCCGTCGCGGATCGCCTGTTGCGTCATCGATTGCAGCCACAGCCGGCGCACCGGCTGCTTGGCCTTGGCCTGCTGCGCGATCAGGCGAAAGATCAGTTCCCCTTCGCGCCCCGCGTCGCAGGCGTTGATCAGCGCGGTCACGTCCTTGCGCTTGATCAGCCGGTTCAGCACCTTCAGGCGCGACTCGGTCTTGGCGATCGGGCGCAGGTCGAAGTGCGGCGGAATCACCGGCAGGTTGGCGAAGCTCCACTTGCCGCGCTTGACCTCGTATTCGTCCGGCGCGGCGATCTCGACCAGGTGGCCGACGGCGGAGGACAGCACGTAGTCATCGTTCTCGAAATACTCGTCGTGCTTGGTAAACCCCCCGAGGGCACGGGCGATATCCGCCGCGACCGACGGCTTTTCCGCGATGATGAGGGCTTTTGACATGGGAAGGGTCCTTGCGGGCTGCATCCGGCAACCCGCTAATTGCACTGCAAACGTAGTAATCAGAACGCCGGGGGGCTTTGAGGCGCCAATAATAAGCGCGGTTTCGACGGCGGTGCAAGCCAGGCTGACGGCGACCCGCCTGCCGTCGCATGCGCGGCCTAGGCGCCTCCGCGCCCCCCGCCAAGCAACCACTCCAGCACCTCCGGCACGTCTTCCGCGGGCGCCGGCATGGCCGCACCACGCGTGAGCATGCGCTCCAGCACCTCGATATGCGGAAGAAGGGTGCCATAGAACTGCGGCGTGCCACCAGCGGCCGGCTGCACCAGCACGGTCGGGAAATTCTCGATATCGGTATCGCCAAGCACATCCGCATGGGTCTCGATATCGATCCAGACAAAGCAATCGTCCGGATGGCGCGCGGCCAGGGCCGTCAGCGCCACCAGGTAGTCCCGGCACGTGCCGCACCACTGCGCGCACAGGCAGGCCACCAGGCGGCCCTGCGGCCGTGCCGCCAGGCGGTCGGCGATGGCGCCGGCATCACGTTCAGGAAAGTAAACGGTCATGGCATCGGAAACATGAGGTGCCCGCGACACACGGACAGCCGGCGATTGTATCGGTATTGCGCACCGCCCCGGCGCTGCCTTCACACCAGGCGTCGGAACAGGTTTCCCGGTAGACGCTCGGCATGCCCGGCCAGTTCCAGCTCCAGCAGCCGCGCCGCGGCGGCGTCCGGGGACTGGCCGCTGCGCTCGCACAGCGCATCCAGCGTAACCGGATCGTAGCCGAGGGCGGCCAGCAGGGGGTCGGCGGCATTGGCAAATTCAGACTGGTCCGAAGCCCGGGCCGACGCGGGAGGCTCGCCACGGACCGCTGCGGCCGGCCCCAGGTTGATTTCCTCCAGCACGTCCTCGGTGCGCTCCACCAGCTTGGCGCCCTGGCGCAGCAGCAGGTGGCAACCCTGCGACAGTGGCGCGTGGATCGATCCCGGCACCGCGAACACCTCGCGCCCGAGCTCCGCGGCCAGCCGCGCGGTGATCAGTGAGCCCGAGCGCGCCGCGGCTTCCACCACCAGCACCCCGTGTGCCAGCGCCGCGATAATGCGGTTGCGGCGCGGGAAATTGGCCGGCAGGCCCTGCATACCAAGCGGAAACTCGGTAACCACGGCGCCGCGCTGGGCGACCTCATGGGCCAGGGCCAGGTTGTCGGCGGGATAGACCCGGTCAGCCCCCGTCCCCGTGATTGCGATGGTGCCGCCGCAGCCAAGCAGGCCGCCGGCATGGGCGGCGGCGTCGATCCCCAGCGCCAGGCCGGAGATCACCGTCAGGCCCGACTCGGACAGCTCGCGCCCGAACGCCTGCGCATCGCGCTTGCCCTGCTCGGTGGCATTGCGCGCGCCGACGATGGCGACCGCGGGACGGGCCAGCAGCGCGGGATCGCCTTTGATATATAGCAGCGGTGGCGGATCGTGCAGGTCGAACAGGCGGCGAGGGTAGGCGTCATCGGCTAGCGTCAGCAGATGGTTGCCGGGCGTGCCGAGCCACGCCAGCGTGCGTTCGACCAACGCCGGCAGTCCTGCCCCCGGCCTGGCCAAAACCGCGCGAGCGAGCTTGACCGGGACCACGGCCGACAGCGCCGTCACGCTCTGCGCCAACACTTGCCGCGGCAGCCCGAACGCCGCCAGCAGCAAGCGCAGCGCGACCGGGCCGACGCCGGGGGCACAGGCCAGTTGCAGCCAGGCCTGCAGGTCGTCGGCATCGCGGATGGCGGCTGGCGCGCCGGCGCCGGCATGGCAAGGGGATGCGGCGCCGACAGGCGCCGCCGGAGATGTCACCAAGAGCGGCTCAGCGCGGCGAGGTGGCGCGGTCGCCGACCGCGATCACGTTGGAAGCGTCGGTGACCAGCGCATACGAGACGCCGGGGAACACGCGGAAGACAAAGGCCAGCCCGTAGCGCTCGTCCGGCAGCCGGATGGCGCGGTTGCTGTCGGTCTTGTCGGTCACGGTTTCGCCGGTGCGCGACAGGGCCAGCACATGGCCCGGTTCCACCCCGGCCTGGCTGCCGAGGTTGAGTACCACCACCTGCCTGGCGCCACCGAATTCCACCCCGCCATAGACCTTGGCGACGCGGCCGTCGAGCTGGGCATCGGGCGCGTGCGGCACGTAGCGCAAGGCTTCGCGCGCGGGCTGCGGCATCAGCAGCGTGCCAACGCCCATCTCCTGCCTGGCCTGCGTGACCTGCATGGTCGAGACCGCGTCCGGGCCCTGCGCGCCACGTGCCAGGCGCACATTGCCTTCATATTCAGCCTCGTAGCCGAGCACGGCCTGGGTCACGGGATCACGCACCGGGGTGAGCGGGCGGTAGGCCTGCCAGTCGCTGCCCTGCGGCACGTCCGCGGGGATGCCGCGTGCGTAGCCGGTGTCGTCGCGGCCCAGGATCACGCGCGATTCCGACACCGCGACGATGCGCGCCGAGGTGTCCAGCGTGCCCTGGTCGACCACCAGCGGCCGGATCAGGAAGGGCTCGATCTCGGCGGCCGGGATGCTCAGGATGGCGGCGCCGTCGGCGGCGCCGCTGCGCATCTGCGGCGACAGGCGCACGGTGTCGCCGCCGCCCGGCGTGGTCGACAGCCAGGCGCGCCCGTCGCGCTGGATCAGGTACAGGATCTGGCCCGGGTAGATCAGGTGCGGATTGCCGATCTGCTGCCGGTTCATGCCCCACAGCTCGGGCCAGCGCCACGGCTGGCGCAGGAAGCGGCCCGAGATGCCCCACAGCGTGTCGCCGGGGCGCACCGCATATTGCGATGGCGCGTTGGCGGCAAGATCAGCCACGGGAATGCCGTGCCGGGCGCTACGCTGGGCTTCGGCCTGCTGGGCCGGCGTGACCGTCAGGTCCGCCGCCGGCGCCGGCAGCGCGGCGGTGAAGGCCGCGGCACTCAGTAACGGATAAGCAAGAAATCTGGGGATGAACGCGTGCAGCCTGCGGCCCGACGCCGCCTGGTGTTCTTTGGTAAGATCGCGCATTTTCCTGACCGGCCGGTGGTTCGGCCGGATTGACCCGGGAGAGCGTGCCTGTTGCGGCGCGCCTTGAATTTTTGTACTTGCGCCCCGATTCTGCATGTAAACATCCGCCGCCGCAACGCGGCCCGGTTGCCGGCAGCAGCCGGCGTTGCGCCCCAGCATCATGGCAAAACTCGACATCCTGACCTACCCCGATCCCCGCCTGCACACCGTCGCCAAACCCGTGGCCGCGGTGGACGACCGCATCCGCCAGCTGGTCAAGGACATGGCGGAAACCATGTACGAAGCGCCCGGCATCGGCCTGGCCGCGACCCAGGTCAACGTGCACGAGCAGGTGGTGGTGATCGACGTATCGGAAACGCGCGACCAGCTCCAGGTCTTCATCAACCCGGAGATCGTCTGGGCCAGCGACAATCGCAAGGTGTGGGAAGAGGGCTGCCTGTCGGTACCCGAGGTCTATGACCGGGTCGAACGCCCAGACCGCGTGCGCGTGCGCGCGCTCAATGAGAAAGGCGAAAGCTTCGAGCTCGATGCCGACGACCTGCTGGCGGTCTGCATCCAGCACGAGATCGATCATCTGCGCGGCAAGGTCTTCGTCGAGTACCTGTCGCCGCTCAAGCTCAACCGCATCAAGAGCAAGCTGCAGAAGCGCGAGCGCACCCGCATGTAAGTCGCCGATGCGGCAATAAAGATGTAACAGGGCGCCGGAATCCGGCCCCGCGCGTGTGGCACCGGCGCGGGGTCTGTTATCTTTATGACTTCCGAAGAACCACGATACCGGCCGCTACAGCGGCCGGTGCCATTTCAGGCCACGGAAACCTGCCATGTCCCAAGCCAGCCCCTTGCGTGTCGCCTTTGCCGGCACGCCCGAGTTTGCGCGCGTCGCGCTGGAAGCCATCCACGCCGCCGGCTTTCCGGTGGTCGCGGTGCTGACCCAGCCCGACCGGCCCGCCGGCCGCGGCATGCAGCTGCAGGCCAGCCCGGTGAAGCAGTTCGCCGTCGCCCATGGCCTGGCGCCGGTGCTGCAGCCGCGTTCGCTGCGCCGCCAGGGCAAGTATCCCGAAGAGGCCGCGGCGGCCATCGAAACGCTTACCGGCATCGCACCGGATGTCATGGTGGTGGCGGCCTACGGCCTGATCCTGCCGGCCGAGGTACTGACCCTGCCGCGGCTGGGCTGCCTGAATATCCATGGCTCGCTGCTGCCGCGCTGGCGCGGCGCGGCGCCGATCCACCGCGCCATCGAGGCGGGCGACGCCGAGACCGGCATCACGCTGATGCAGATGGACGAGGGCCTGGACACCGGCGACATGCTCACGCGCGAGGCGGTGCCGATCGGCGCGGACGACACCACCGGCACGCTGCACGACACCCTGGCCGCGCTCGGCGCGCGCATGATCGTCGACGCGCTGCGGCAACTGGATGCCGGCCGGCCGCTGCCGGCCACACCGCAGCCGGAACAAGGCGTCACCTACGCCGAGAAGATCGCCAAGGACGAAGCGCCGCTGGACCTGCGCCGCCCGGCCACCGAACTGGCCAACCAGGTGCGCGCCTTCAACCCGTTCCCGGGCGCAACGGTGCAGGTAGGCGACACCGTGATCAAGTGCTGGCAGGCCGTGCCGCTGGCGGCGGCCAGCAGCCTGCCGCATCCGCCCGGCACGGTGCTGGCGGCCGACGCCGCCGGCATCCTGATCGCGTGCGGCGAGGGCAGCGCGCTGCAGATCACCGAGCTGCAGAAGCCGGGCGGCCGCCGCCAGCCGGCGCAGCAGTTCCTGCAAGCCTTGCCGCTACCGCCGGGCACGCGCTGCGTGGTGCCCGGCAACGGCGCCGCGGCGGCGTGAGCAGGCAGCCCTTTGCCGCACATGACGCTTGATGTGCCGCGTACGGCGCCCCTCTGCCTGCGGGTGGGCAACATTGCAATGGCCGTTGGACGGCCGTTGAATTTTCTGCGATCGGCCCCTATCTAACGGGCATCGCGTCAGCTTTTCCGGGGCGCGTCACGATTTCACGGAGATCACCGCAATGTTCAACTGGGTCAAGACCTTCATGCTGATGGCGGCCATCACGGCGCTGTTCATCGTCATCGGCGGCATGATCGGCGGGCGCAGCGGCATGATGTTCGCGCTGCTGATCGCGCTGGGCATGAACTTCTTCTCCTACTGGTTCTCGGACAAGATGGTCCTGCGCATGTACAACGCGCAGGAAGTCGATGCCGGCAGCGCGCCACAGTTCTACGGCATGGTGCAGGACCTGGCGCAGCGCGCCGGCCTGCCGATGCCGCGCGTCTACCTGATCAACGAAGATGCGCCCAACGCCTTTGCCACCGGCCGCAACCCGGAGCACGCCGCGGTGGCGGCGACCACCGGCATTCTGCGCGTCCTGTCCGAGCGCGAGCTGCGCGGCGTGATGGCGCATGAGCTGGCGCACGTGCGCCACCGCGACATCCTGACCTCGACCATCGCCGCCACCATGGCCGGTGCGATCTCGGCGCTGGCCAATATGGCGATGTTCTTCGGCGGGCGCGACGAGAACGGCAACCGCACCAACCCGATCGCCAGCATTGCCGTCGCGATCCTGGCGCCGCTGGCAGCCTCGCTGATCCAGATGGCGATCTCGCGCGCGCGTGAATTCGAAGCCGATCGCGGTGGTGCCGAAATCAGCGGCGACCCGCAGGCGCTGGCCAGCGCGCTGGACAAGATCCACCGCTACGCGCAGGGCATCCCGTTCCAGGCAGCCGAGGAGCATCCGGCCACGGCACAGATGATGATCATGAACCCGCTGTCCGGCGGCGGCATCGCCAACCTGTTCTCGACCCATCCGGCCACCGAGGAACGCATCGCGCGCCTGATGCAAATGGCACAGACCGGCACCTACCCCGCCTGACCCCCCGGAAATCCGGGGCGCGGCCCCGTCACAAGGTAAACTGCCCGCTGTTCCGCGTGGACCGGCGGGCTTTTTTTGGCCCGTGCTCCGCGCCTTCCCGATTCACGCCTTACCCGCTGCCTGATCCGCCGCCTGACCGATATGCGCCTGCCTCCCGATTCGCTTGCCTTCCAGATGCTTGGTGCCGCCACTGCGGTGCGCGCCGTCAGCGAAGGCACGGCCTTGCCTCAGGCGATCGAGGATGCCGCCGCGCAACTGAAGCTGGACCGCGTGCGCGACGCCGCCACGCGCGGCGCGCTGCAGGACATCGCCTACCGCACCATGCGCCAGTTTGGCACCGCGCGCGCGCTGGTGACCAAGCTGGTGACGCGGCCGCCCGGCGCGCAGGTCGATTCGCTGCTGGCAGTAGCGCTGGCGCTGTTGCTGGAACACGGGCCGGGCCCGCGCGAGCGGCACGATGGCGCCGACCCGGCGCGCCACGATGCCGAAGCCAGCCGTCCGGGCTACAGCACCTTCACGGTGGTCGACCAGGCCGTGAGCGCGGCCGCTTCCGAACCCAAGACCGCGCATGCGCGCGGACTGGTCAACGCGGTGCTGCGCCGTTTCCTGCGCGAACGCAAGGCGCTGCTGGCCGAGGTCAACCGTGACGAGCAGGCGCGCTGGAACTTGCCCCCGTGGTGGCTGCGCATGCTGCGCGAGGCGTACCCCGACCAGTGGATGGCGCTGGCCGCCAGCGCCAACGTGCGCCCGCCGATGACGGTACGCGTCAACACCGCGCGCGTGTCGGTGCAGCAGTACCGCACCGACCTCGCCAACGCCGGCCTGGCCGGGCACGTCGTCGGTCCGCAGGCCGTGCGCCTGGTGCGCGCGGTGCCGGTGAACCAGCTGCCCGGCTTTGCCGAAGGCGCGGTCTCGGTGCAGGACGCCGGCGCGCAACTGGCCGCGCCGCTGCTCGAGGTGGCCGACGGCATGCGCGTGCTCGATGCCTGCGCGGCGCCCGGCGGCAAGACCGGACATTTGCTGGAGTTGGCCGATATCGAAGTGACCGCGGTCGAAAGCGATCCGCAGCGCGCCACCCGCATCGGCGAAAACCTGGCGCGGCTGGGCAAGTCGGCAAAGATCGTGGTCGGCGATGCCAGCCGGCCCGCCGACTGGTGGGACGGGCAGCTCTTCGACCGCATCCTCGCCGACGTGCCGTGCTCGGCTTCGGGCATCGTGCGGCGCCATCCCGATATCCGCTGGCTGCGCCGCGAAACCGATATCGCCAAGCTCATCACCGAGCAGCGCCGCATCGTCTCGCAACTGTGGCCACTGCTCAAGCCGGGCGGCATCCTGGTCTATGTCACCTGTTCTATTTTCCCAACGGAGGGCGAGGAGCAGGCGCGCTGGTTTGGTGAGCAACTGGCAGATGCGATACGATTGCAGGCGCCGGGACAGCTGCTGCCCGGCACCCATGCAACGCTTGCCGCGGGCGCGGACGGTGACAAGGCCACACTTGACAGCACCAACCGTACCAGCCTGCCATCCGATCACGATGGCTTCTTCTACGCCCGCTTCCAGAAACGCGCCTGATCTGATCCGATGCCGAGCACGCCGCGCCTGTCAGGCCTTCGCGTTGAAGTGGACCTCCGCTGCAGAGTTCTGGCGCGCTGGGCACTCGCGCTGGTGCTGGCGCTGGCCGCCGCGCTGTGGCTTCCACGCGCCGCACAGGCGCAGGTCATCGAGGCCACCGAAGCCCGCGTCGAATACCAGGACGGCGGCTTCGAGCTTGCCGCCAGCTTCGACTTCGACCTGCCGCCCGCGCTCGAAGACGCGCTGCACAAGGGCATCTCGCTGTATTTCGCGGTCGACTTCCAGCTCTCGCGCTCGCGCTGGTACTGGTTCGATGACAAGCCGGTCAACACCACCCGCAGCGTGCGCCTGTCGTACCAGCCGCTGACGCGCCAGTACCGCATCTCCACCGGCGGCCTGCAGCTGCCGTTCACGCGCCTGAAGAGCGCGCTGCAGTTTATCCAGCGCGTGCGCGGCTGGCGCGTGTTCGAGCGCAACGCGGTCAAGCCCGGCGAGACCTACAACGCCGAAGTGCGCATGCGGCTGGACCTGTCGCAGTTGCCCAAGCCGTTCCAGATCAATGCCGTCAACACGCGTGACTGGAACCTGGCGTCCGACTGGCGGCGCTTCACCTACACCGTGCCGACCGACCTGAGCGCGCCGCCCGCGCCACCGCCGCAGCCTCAGCCGCCGGCACCGCCACCGGCATTGCCTGCGTTGCCGGCCTCGCCCGCCATGCCTGCCCCGGCTGCGGCCTCGGCACCCGCCGCGGCCAATGAGCGTGGCCCGATGGAAGGGCGTGGCCTTTACGTGCAGGCCGTGTCGTACGCGTTGTCGCCGGCGATGCTGGCGCAGCCGGCCCCGAGCCAGCCATGAGCACTCCATTGTGGGACAGCCGGTTCCGGCGCGTACTGTCCCGCGTCGTGGCCGGCATCATCGTGTTCCTGGCACTGGTGCTGGTGGGGCTGCTGGCCGGCGCGTCGGCCAATACCGAATTCTTCGATCGCTATTTCACGCTGCTGTTCAAGGTGAACCTGGTGATCGGCGCGCTGCTGGTGCTGACCGTCGGCGCGCTCGCGGTCACGCTGTGGCTGCGCTATCGCCGCGGCAAGTTTGGCACGCGGCTGATGACCAAGCTTGCCGTGTTCTTCGGCGTGGTGGGCGTGCTGCCCGGCGTGCTGATCTACTTGGTGTCGCTGCAGTTTGTCTCGCGCAGCATCGAGTCCTGGTTCGACGTGCGCGTGGAAACCGCGCTCGAGGCCGGACTGAACCTGGGGCGCGCCACCATCGACAGCTCGCTGGCCGACCTGCAGGTCAAGGCCCGGCTGATGTCCGAACAGCTGGCGGGCGCTTCGGGCGTGGCCACCTCGCTGCAGCTGAACCGGCTGCGCGAGCAGTACGGGGTGCAGGAAGCCGCCATCTTCACCGGCAGCGGCCGCGTGCTGGCATCCGCTTCCAGCAACTATGCCTCGCTGGTGCCGGACCTGCCTTCCGGCGTGCTGGCGGAACAGGCACGGCTGGCCGGTGGCTATGCCGCGGTGGAGGGCGGCACCGATCCGTCGAGCGATATCGGCCAGGCTGCCGAGCGTGTCGACAGCAGCCACCTGTATCGCCTGCGCGTGATCATTCCGCTGGGCGCTGCGCCGGGGCCGGCACACGATACGGTCGGCGCCGCCAGCGCACCGCGTGCGCTGTCACGCTCGCCGCGCTGGGCCGGCTCGGGCCTGTCGGTGGAGCGCAGCCCGGAAGATTCGCCGTCGAGCGGCTTCGGCCTGGTCGGCGAGACCGTGCGCGAAGAGCGCTACCTGCAGGTGCTGCACCCGGTGCCGGCCGTGCTCGCGCGCAATGCCGACGAGGTCCAGCGCGCGTACCAGGAGTACCAGGAGAAGGCGCTGGGCCGCACCGGCCTGCGCAAGATGTATATCGGCACGCTGACGCTGACGTTGTTCCTGGCGGTGTTTATCGCGGTGATGCTGGCGCTGCTGCTCGGCGGCCAGCTGGCGCGGCCGCTGCTGATGCTGCTGCAGGGAACCAAGGAAGTCGCCGAGGGCGATCTGTCGCCCAAGCGCGAGCTGAAGAGCCGCGACGAACTTGGCATGCTCACGCAGCAGTTCAACCAGATGACGCGCCAGCTGGCCGAGGCGCGCCTGGCGGTCGAAGAAAACCGCGCCGCGCTGGAGCAATCGAAGGCCTACCTCGAAAGCGTGCTGCAGAACCTTACCGCCGGCGTGCTGGTGTTCGACCGCCGCTTCGTGCTGATTACCGCCAACCCCGGCGCCGAGCGCATCTTCCGCCAGCCCTTCGGCGCGGTGATGGGCCTGCCGATGGAACAGATCGCTGGCATGGGCACGTTCGGCGAGATCGTGCGCCAGGCCTTCTCGGACCAGAACACCAGCGAGGTGCTGGGCGGCGCCGAGCACTGGCAAAAGCAGATCGAACTGCCGCAGGGCGAGGAGCAGCCGCTGACGCTGCTGGTGCGCGGCGCGCGCCTGCCGGGCGGCGAGCGCGACGAGCCCGGCTATGTGATCGTCTTCGACGATATTTCCGATGTGATTTCCGCTCAACGCTCGGTGGCGTGGGGCGAGGTGGCACGGCGCCTGGCGCACGAGATCAAGAATCCGCTCACGCCGATCCAGCTCTCGGCCGAGCGCCTGCAGATGAAGCTCTCGCCCAAGCTGGAGGGCACCGATGCCGACGTGCTCAAGCGCGGTGCCGCCACCATCGTCAACCAGGTGGCGGCGATGAAGCGCATGGTCGATGATTTCCGCGACTACGCGCGCACGCCGCCGGCGGTGCTGCAATCGCTGCAGCTCAACAGCCTGGTGGCCGAGGTGCTGCACCTGTACGGCATCGACGATCCGGCGGTGCACGAGCACCCGGTGATCCATCCGACGCTGGGCAGTGCACTGCCCGATATCAAGGGCGATCCCACGCAACTGCGCCAGGTCATCCACAACCTGCTGCAGAACGCGCAGGACGCTGCCGCGGAGAACGTCGCGGCCGGTAGGGCGGCGCCCCATATCACTCTGCACACCGAGACTGTAGAATACAAAGATTCTGCCGGCGAGAACCGGCAGGCCGTCAAGCTCACCATTGCGGACAATGGTCCCGGTTTTGCACCACGCATCCTGAGCCGTGCGTTCGAGCCTTATGTGACCACCAAAGCCAAGGGCACGGGTCTCGGGCTCGCGATGGTAAAGAAGATCATTGACGAACACGGCGCGCGCATCGAACTGCGCAATCGCATGGAAGGTGCCGAGATCGTCGGTGCGCAGATCTCGATCCTGTTCGTTAAACTGGCATAGTCAACATTGGCGTCCGGTCCCGGAACGCTGCGGTGGGGTTAAGAGGGGAAGTATGGCAACCATCCTCGTAGTCGATGACGAAATGGGAATCCGGGAGCTGCTCTCGGAGATCCTCAGCGACGAAGGCCATGTGGTCGAACTCGCGGAAAACGCGCAACAGGCGCGCGATTACCGTGCGGCGGGCACGCCCGATCTCGTGCTGCTCGATATCTGGATGCCCGATACCGATGGCGTCACGCTGCTCAAGGAGTGGTCCGCGCAGGGACAGCTGACCATGCCCGTGATCATGATGTCGGGCCACGCCACCATCGATACCGCGGTCGAGGCCACCAAGATCGGCGCGCTCAATTTCCTGGAAAAGCCGATCGCGCTGCAGAAGCTGCTGTCCGCGGTGGAGCAGGGCCTGGCCCGCGGCATCGAACGCCCGCGCAGCACCACCACGGCCGCCGCCGCACCCGCCATCGCGCCGGCGGCGGAACCCGGCTCGGCCGCCGCTACGCCCGAGGCCACTGCCGAAGCCGCACCCAACGGCAACCCGGCGCGCGTGCCCGAAGCCGAGATGCAGTTCTCGTTCGACATGCCGCTGCGCGAAGCGCGCGACCTGTTCGAGCGCGCCTATTTCGAATACCACCTGCTGCGCGAACACGGCAGCATGACCCGCGTCGCCGAGAAGACCGGCCTGGAGCGTACCCACCTGTACCGCAAGCTCAAGCAGCTCGGCGTCGAGCTGGGCCGCAACAAGCCGGAGCCGGCCGAACACTGAGGCAGTGCCCTACATGACGCTTGACTGGCCCAAAAAGACCAGTTATAGTTTCGCTTCTTTGGCCCGGTAGCTCAGTCGGTAGAGCAGAGGATTGAAAATCCTTGTGTCGGCGGTTCGATTCCGTCCCAGGCCACCAGAACAGGAAAGCCCGGCTCTTGCAGCCGGGCTTTTTGCATTGGTCGGCTCACTCTCGTGAGCCGTGCCAGGCCTTCCGCGCCGCCCGGCGACATATCTGCATCCCACCCACGTCGCATTTCTCCGAACCGCTAGACACGGCTGACCGAAGTCAAGGTTGCCTTGCGCGTGCCCGCACATCGTGACGCTCTCGTCAGCAGGAAACCCTTGCCGGCTGCAGCCGACAGGGAATTTTTGTATTGGCAAATACTCCTTGTCCCGCCTATTTAACGTCTATACAATAAATTGATGCCGCTCGTGTTTGATCCGGTCAAGGATCTCGCCAACCAGATCAAGCACGGGGTACCGCTCGCGTTGGCCGAAGCGTTCGAGATGGACGGTGCGCTGATACGCGACGACCTGCGGTTTGCATACGGTGAAGGGCGGGTGATCGCGACCGGGCTGATCGGCACCCGTGTGTTTGTGATGGTCTACACGATGCGAGGCGAGACGATGCGCGTGATCAGCCTGCGCAAAGCCAATCGCCGCGAGGTATTGAAGTATGTCAACGAAACGCAGAATCCATATCCCGACTGACGCCGAAGACAAGGCCCTGACCCGCGCAGCGCAGGCCGATCGCGACAACCCGCCGCTGACCGATGCCGAGCTGGCGCGCATGCGTCCGGCGCGTGAAGTACTGCCCCGGCTGATCGGCGAAAAGGCAGCGCAGGCGCTGCTGCGGCCCCGCGGACGTCCAGCGCTGCCGGAAGGCCAACGCAAGGTGACGCTGAACATGCGTTGCGACCGCGATGTGGTTGAGGCCTTCAAGGCCACTGGCGATGGCTGGCAGACGCGCATCAACGATGTGCTGCGTGCCTATGCCAAGTCGCACCGCATGCTGCCAGGCCGCTGATGCGGCCGTCGTTTTGCCCGGCGCGCAACACCCAATCCAGAAGTAAAAATCTTCTACTTGGCAGCCGATCCATGTCTCTCTAGGATGCCCTCACGCACCGCCGCCAGGCGGGACGGGCCAGGCCGGCCAAGCCGCATTGCAATGCGCACCCATAACGCGGATACCCCGGCCCCAGGCCCATACTTTGTTACCGGGGGTTGGATGGACACACTGATCGGGACCGACAAGCACTGGCCGCCGCAGACCGCGGCGGGCGAGCGCGGCTTGTGGAAGAGCACCATGGCGGCGGCCAGCCAGGCGCTGGGGGCGGCAGGGCGGATGCAGCAGGCGGTGTCGCAGACCCTGAAGCTGCAGCACAAGATCCGCGCGCTGCGCGACGAGTTGCATCAGATGGAAGCCGAGCGCGATGTCTACCGCGAGCTGCACGCGCGCACGGTGGAAGAGCTGCACCAGGCCATCGACCGCAGCCCGGCCGAGATCAAGCGGCTGCGCGCCGAGACCGAGGCCATGCAGGTGCGCCATCGCGCCTACAAGCTGCTGGTGCAGCACTACATGCGCCTGGGCACGCCGATCGATCCGACCGTGTTTGCCGAGCAGCGCAGCCGCGTGCAGCAGCACATCCTGTTCCAGCGCCGCAAGGGCATCCCGGTGGCGAATATCGTGGTCGAGGATATTGCCTTCCTGTTGCGCTGAATGGCGCTGAACGGGGCGATTCGAAACCCGGCGTCAGCACACAACATCGCCAGCGCGCATTGACGCGCCCGGACCGCGGCGGAACACTGTCGCGACCGCGCGCGCAGGCGCTGCGCCGCGGCGTTGCCATGCTCGTGGCAACGACCTGCCACCGTTCGAGGCGTCGTCTCAGGCGACGTTGTCCATCTTGCTGCTGCACGCTGTCTCCCCCGTTTCCGCCACCAGCCCTGACACAGAGCCACGGGCCGGCCTTGGTCCCGCCCATGCTTCGCGCCGCTGCGCCGGCGCAGCGCAGCGATGAGTACGCTGGCACGCCGCCTGGTGGCGGAAGGACTCGGCACCGCGCTGCTGGTGGCGATCGTGGTCGGCTCGGGCATTCGTGCCCAGCGCCTTGCCGCCGGCGATACCGCGCTCGCGCTGCTGGCCAATTCCCTGGCCACGGGCGCCGGACTGGTGGCCTTGCTGGTGTCGCTGGGGCCGGTTTCGGGGGGGCATTTCAACCCGGTGGTAAGCCTGTCGGCGCTGGTGCAGGGCACGCTGACGCCGCGCGATGCGGTGCGCTACGTGTTGGTGCAGCTGGCGGGCGGCGTTTGCGGCGTGCTTGCGGCGCATGCCATGTTCGGCGAGCCGGCACTGGCGTGGTCGGCGCAGAGCCGCACCGGGCCGTCAATGTGGTGGAGCGAGTTCGTGGCCACCTTCGGCCTGGTCGGCGTAGGCATCGGCACGCTGCGCAGCCGGCCGCAACTGGTACCGTTCGTGGTGGCCGGCTACATCACCGCGGGCTACTGGTTCACGTCGTCGACCTCATTTGCCAATCCCGCGCTGACGCTGGCCTGCGCGCTGACCGATACCTTCACCGGGATCCGGCCGCAGGACGTGCCGGGCTTTGTGCTGGCGCAGATCGGCGGCGCGCTGGCGGCCACGCTGCTGTTCCACTGGCTGTGCCGCAAACCCGCCGCGGTGACATCGGTCCCGGTCAGTAGCCTGGGCGGCGCAACTACCAGCGCCGATTGAGCTGCACGCCGAAGACCGAGCCGCTCGGCTGCGACGCCCAAGCGTCCGCCGGCGCGGTGTAGCCGATGCCATCCACATCGCTGGCGCGGCTGTAGGTGTAGAAGGCACGCAGGTTGGCATTGCCGGCCGACTTGCCCAGTGTCAGCGTCGGCGCCACCGTCAGCGCGGTGCGCTGGCCGCTGACACCGAAGCCGGACGAGATCTGGTCGTGCGACACCTCGAAGTTCAGCCGGAACTGGCTGCTGGCGACGTACGCGGGCCGCAGGCGCGTGGTGGTCCATTGCAGCGTGCCGACCGGCGAACGGTCGAACTGCAGGCTTTGCTCGACCGCGCCGCTCAGCCCCCAGCGGCTCTTCCATTCGATCGAGTCGGCCACGCGCGTGCGCGACAGCGACGGTCCCATGCCGGTATAGCCGGTCATGGCGTTGCGCGAACCCGAGCCGAACTGAACCCCAAGCCGGTTGGTGCCGAACAGCACGCCTTGCTGCTCGTGCAACGCCGATGCCCACCACGCCCCGCCCGAGTCCTCCACCAGCGGCTGGGCTTCCACCCGTGTAAAGCCGAGCTGGACCGATCCCTGTTCATTGGTGGGGATCGGCGCGGTGCGCAGCGAGTGGTAGCTGGGCAGGTTCTGGCCGTTCTGGTCGGCGCGCGCGGTGTACTGGTAGTTCAGGCCGATATCGCCGATCAGCCTGGCGTTGTCCACGCCGAAGCGCATCGCGGTCGAATTGGGCGGCAGCAGGCCGGACGACATCAGGAACGGCGCGTTGTCGCGCCGGCCGGCCCACATGGTGGCGCCGTCCAGCACCGACAGCCCGCTCACCGCCGTATAGAACTGCGGCACCAGCGCATAGGGATCGATCGCCGCCGGGCGGCCATTGACGGTGGTGGCGTCCGTGCCGCGCGCCTGCGCGATCAGCATCACCTGGGCGCCGCCGTCGAGGTCCAGCACCGACTCGCGGATCCGGACCTCGCCCGCGCTGCGGCAGGCCAGCCCGCTGCCGATGCCGGTGGACAGCGCGCCGCCGGGGCAGGCGCGCATGGTGGCCGGACGATCCTCGACCGCGGCGCGGCCGCTGTAGCTCAGGCGCCACACGGACTCCCCGGCCGGGTCATCGGCGGGCAACTGGGAATGCAGCGCCGGCGGCGCGTCCGAGGGGGTGCCGGCGTCCGCAGCGCCTTGAGCCGGGGCAGGGGGCGCCTCGGCCTGGAATTCGCCAAGCCTGGGCGGGAACAGCACCAGCGGCGGTGGCGGCGGGGCCGGCGGTTCGGGCGGGCCGACGAAGTCGGGATCGACCGGCGGCAGGGACGCGGCGACGCTGGTGTCCGCCGAAGCGGGTACGGTGACGCTTGCCGCGGGCGCCGCTTCGCCGGCGATCAGCGCGGCGAGCGGGTCCTCGGTGGTGGCCGGTGCCGGCGATTGCGCTGTTGCGGCGGTCGCCGCTGCCACCGCTGGGGCGGGTGCCGCCGCTGACGCGGTGACGGTTGCCGGCACCGCCGGCCGCGGCGCGATGCGCGGCGGCTGCAAGGCTGCCGCGGATTGGTCAGCGCCCGTCGCCGGAGCGCCGGTCTGCGCGCACGCAGCCAGACCCCAGGCGGTCAGCACGGCAAAGCCGAGGCGGCGCAGCGGCACGCGGCGGCCGGCGCAAGCGCCAGGCGGCTTCACGGGGAGTCGACGAGAACAAGCAGGCAATTGGTACGGCAACGAGGCGATTCAGCGGGCAACCACGATATCCGGCAGGCAGGGCTCCGGAGGCGGGACTGTTTTTTATCAGCCGAGACCATTTGACCGCAAGCCGGGTTACAAAATCCATCACATCGTGCGGCGTCTCACAATACGAAAAACAGCGGAAATGACGCAATCGACTAGCGAAAACCCGCACTTGCGCAAGGCCCCGTGCCGAAAGGGCCACCGCTATAATCGGCTGGCTTGTCTTTCGGGTAAGACAGCCCTCGGCCGTGGGCGCGGTTCCGGCGTCCGGCATGCAGGGCACGCCGCCGTGCCCGTTCGCAACAGGCACTGCGCTGCGCAGGCCGCCGTACCCCGGCGGCCGGTGCGTGACGGTCCGGCGCGCGGCCTCATGCAAGCCGTGCGCCCGCATCCGAATCAATATCTATAAGAGGAGAAGTGGAGATGGAACGTCGTTCCTTTCTGTTGAAAGCGTCGGCCGTGGCTGCCACCGGGGCACTGGCCGCGTGCGGCAAGGGTGAAGAGAAGGCAGCGCCTGTCGCCGCCAGCGGCCCGGCCGCGCCGGCCGTGGTGGGCAGCAACCCTGCCGTGGAATGGCGCCTGGCCTCGAGCTTCCCCAAGTCGCTCGACACCATCTACGGCGGTGCCGAGCTGCTGTCGGCCCGCGTCAAGGAACTGACCGACGGCAAATTCAACATCAAGGTCTTTGCCGCCGGTGAAATCGTGCCGGGCCTGCAGGTGCTGGACGCGGTGCAGAACAACACCGTGCAGATCGGCCACACCGCCGGCTACTACTACTTCGGCAAGAACCCGACGCTGTGCTTTGACACCACCATCCCGTTCGGCCTGACCGCACGCCAGCAGAACGCCTGGATGATGCAGGGCAACGGCATGAAGCTGATGCGCGAGTTCTTCAAGGAATACAACGTCGTCAACTTCCTGGGCGGCAACACCAACGCGCAGATGGGCGGCTGGTTCCGCAAGGAAATCAAGACCGTGGCCGACCTGCAGGGCCTGAAGTACCGCATCGCGGGGTTTGCCGGCGTGGTGCTGTCGCGCCTGGGCGTGGTGCCGCAGCAGATTGCCGGCGGCGACATCTACCCCGCGCTGGAGAAGGGCACCATCGATGCGGCCGAGTGGGTGGGCCCGTACGATGACGAGAAGCTGGGCTTCTACAAGGTGGCGCCGTTCTACTACTACCCGGGCTGGTGGGAAGGCAGCGCGCAGCTGTCGTTCTACGCCTCGGCCAGCGAGTTCGAGAAACTGCCCGCGCTGTACAAGCGCGCGCTGGAAACCGCCACCATCGAGGCGCACACCAACATGATGGCCAAGTACGACACGGTCAACCCGCAGGCGCTGGCGCGCCTGCTGGAAAACGGCGTCAAGCTGCGTCCGTTCTCCAAGGAGATCATGGAGGCCTGCTTCAAGGCGACCCAGGAGTCCTACGCCGACGAAACCGCGAAGAACCCGTCGTTCAAGAAGATCTACGACGACTGGCGCGTGTTCCGCAACAACCAGGCGGCCTGGTTCAACGTGGCCGAGCAGGGCTACGCCCAGTTCAGCTTCGCGCGCAAGCTGTAAGCCGCGTGGCGCCCGGGCAGCCGGGCCCGCCGCAAACCCCATGGTCCTTCGGGAGCATGGGGTTTTTTGTTGGCGGCCTCCGCACGCGGCGCACCGGCGGGGATGGCGCGGCCCCGGTAGAATCGCCGGCATCGATCGGAAAACCCTATGCAACTCGGCATTCTCTACGCCCTGCTGGCGTACCTCATCTGGGGCCTGCTCCCGCTCTACATCAAGTCGCTGCCCGGCATCGCCCCCATGGAGATCCTGCTGCACCGGATGGTGTGGTCGCTGGTCTTCCTGGGGCTGATCCTGGCCTGGCGCCGCCAGTGGGCGTGGCTGGGCCAGGTGGTCAGGGACCGGCGCCTGTTGCTGTCGTTTGCCGCCAGCGCGGCGCTGCTATGTGCCAACTGGTTCCTGTACATCTGGGCGGTGTCGGCCAACCGCGTGGTCGACGCCAGCCTGGGGTATTTCATCAATCCGCTGTTCAGCGTGCTGCTCGGCGTGGTGTTCCTGCATGAGCGCCTGCGCCGGGTGCAATGGCTGGCGATCGCGGTGGCGGCGGCCGGCGTGGCCTGGCTTACGGTAGCGGCGGGGCAGCTGCCATGGATTGCGCTGGGCCTGGCCGCCAGCTTTGGCGGTTACGGGCTGCTGCGCAAGACCGGTGCGCTGGGCGCGCTGGAAGGGCTGTCGCTGGAAACGCTGCTGCTGTTCCCGCTGGCCGCGGCGGCGCTGGGCTGGCTGTTCGCCACTGGCCAGGACAGCTTTACCCACGCAGCGCCGGGCACGCAGTGGCTGCTGTTGCTTGCCGGGCCGGTGACGGCGGTGCCGCTGCTGTTCTTTGCCGCCGGCGCACGGCGAATTCCGCTGTCGCTGCTGGGCCTGCTGCAGTACACCGGTCCGACCCTGCAACTGCTGCTGGGCGTGTGGCTGTGGCACGAGCCGTTTCCGGCGCAGAAGCAGGTGGGGTACGCGCTGATCTGGCTGTCGCTGGCCTTGTATGCGGCCGAAGGGTTGTGGATGAATGCACGGCAGAAGCCCGCCGGCATCCAATCGATCAATGAGACGACATGAAAATCGATATCGGCCATTCGTCCCACTGATAACCCGAAGATAGCCGCTCCCCGTCCCGGCCCCATGTCCGCCCCGCCTGATGCCAGTGCCGCGGTCCAGCGCAAGATCATCCATTGCGACTGCGACTGCTTCTACGCCTCGGTCGAAATGCGCGACGACCCGTCGCTGCGCGGCCGGCCGATGGCCGTGGGCGGCGCGCCCGACCGGCGCGGGGTGATCGCCACCTGCAACTACGAGGCGCGCGCCTACGGCGTGCGCTCGGCGATGGCGTCGGCACAGGCGCTCAAGCGCTGTCCTGAGCTGCTGATCGTGCGTCCTGCGATGGACAAGTACCGCGAGGTCTCGCGCCGCATCTTCGCGATCTACCGCGAATACACCGCGCTGGTCGAGCCGCTCTCGCTGGACGAGGCCTACCTCGATGTCAGCCTGTGCCCACACCATGCCGGCAGCGCCACCCGCATCGCCGAAGAGATCCGCCAGCGCGTGCGGGAGGAGGTCGGGGTGACCGTGTCGGCCGGCGTCGGCCCCAGCAAGTTCGTCGCCAAGATCGCCAGCGACTGGAACAAGCCCGACGGCCTGTTCGTGGTCAGGCCGGCCGCGGTCGACGCCTTTGTCGCCGCGCTGCCGGTGGAACGCATCCATGGCGTAGGCAAGGTCACCGCGGCCAAGCTGCGCCGGCTGGGGGCCGAGACCTGCGGCGACCTGCGCCCGTGGTCGCCGGACCGCCTGCATCGCGAGTTCGGCGTGTTCGGGGCGCGCCTGTACAAGCTGTGCCGCGGCGCCGACGAGCGCGCGGTCACGCCCGAACGCGAGCGCAAGTCGATCAGCGTGGAGGAGACCTATGCCGACGACCTGCCCGACCTGCAGGCCTGCCTGGCCGAGCTGGAGCCTCTGATCGCCATGCTGGAGGCACGCATCGCGCGCGCCCAGGCGCACGACACCATCGACAAGCTCACGGTAAAGCTGCGCTTCTCGGACTTCCGGCAGACCACGGTGGAATGCCGCGGCCATGCCCCGGACCGCAGCGTCTATGCCCGGCTGCTGGCCGAGGGCCATGCGCGCCGGGGCTTGCCGGTGCGGCTGCTGGGAGTTGGGGTGGGCACGAGCGATCGGGATACCGCTCAGCTGGAGTTGTTCGACTGATCGCCGCTGTATTTACCAGATTTATCAGAGGAAAAAAATAGAGTAGCCACTGATAAATCGCATTGATCAACCGGCCTACTGCAAGTCGTTGCGCATCACCAGCAACCACGGCATATGCGAGTTAGTGATCCCGTCGAGCCGGCCCGAATCGCCCAGCTCGATCTCTTCCATCGATACCGATTGCTGGACGTTGCCGCCGATGGCGCGCACCATGCGCGCGGCCGGATCCACGGCGACCACGATGTCGCAATGCATCGGCGTGGTACCGAAACCGATCTCTGCGATGTCCTCGAGATAGCGGTCACGGCCGCGGCCGGCGCAGATGATGTCACCGGGGCGGGGCATCGCCGGCACCGGCTCGATGCGGAATGCGGGGCGGGGCAGGATGCCGTCGCGGGCATCGACCACGTACATCGAGTGCGACTGGCCGGTGAGGAACTGGCGCTCGTCCAGCCCGGCCTTGCGCAGCACCCATGACACAAAGACCGCCGACCAGGCCCACGCGCCCTGCGTGACCTGCCTGCAGCCGGGCGCTTCGCCCACGATGCCCCAGTAGCGGCGCGCCAGCGTGCAGCCCAGCGGCGTGGCCTCCATGCCGGTGCCGTCCGGGAAAGAAAGGCAGCTGGCTGCCGGCGGCGGGTTGCCGTTGGTCTTGGACTCGGTATCGGTGGTGGCCACGGCTGGCGCGGCGGCGTCGGTCGGGGACGCCAGCGGCAGCTCGGGGGGTAGCTCAGATGGCAATTCCGGCGCTGGCACCGGGCTGTAGGTCACGCAAGAGGTGTCGTCGCGGCCCAGCCGCACCACCTGTCCGCCCCAGCGGGCCCACTCCTGGATGGCGATCTCGACGATGCGCTCGCGCGGCGTGGCGCCCGGGCTCGTCGCCGGCCACTCGCCGTCTGGCAGCGCCCTCGCCTGCGGCCGGGCCGGTTGGATGACCGTGGTGCAGGCGCTCAGCAGCGCCAGCAGCGCGGCCGCGCAGGCGGCGCGCAGCGGCGCACGCGCCTGTGGAGAACGCTGTGGAATCGGCTGTGGAAAGCGCTGTGCATAACGCTGTGGAGATCTGCGGCGCTGCGGACGGGCAAACATGTTGGCCCCACGTGTCACGGCGCCCGGCATGGCGCTCTGGCCGAGGCTGGACGCCTGTTGGAAGACTTGGCGCGCCATCGCCCAGGCGCGGAGCGGGCGATGCGGCGGATACTGCAGGAGATTCAGATCACGACTGTGGATAACGTCCCCCGCCTGGCGCGCGCCTGCGCCCTCGGGCACCGGGGCGGCGGCATGGCGGGGTCAGGCAATACCGGGCCCTGCAGTGCAGCCCGTCAGGATCACTGGTTGACAGCGTCCTTGAACTTCTGGCCAGCCTTGAACTTCACGGTCTTGGCGGCTTCGACCTTGATTTCTTCACCGGTACGCGGGTTGCGCGCCATGCGCTCGCCACGCTCGCCCTTGCTGAACGTGCCAAAGCCGATGAGGCTCAGCGTGTCACCCTTGGCCACTGCGTCCATGATGGCCGACAGGGTCACGTTCAGTGCCTGTTCCGCCTTGGCCTTGGTCAGACCGTCCACCCCGGCTGCGATAGCGTCGATCAGTTCGGTTTTCGTCATGCTTCACTCCGTATCGAGTTGATAAAACACAGGCGTCCGCGGCCGGGCGGCCAGGCTGGCACCGCTCCGGCAAAGACGCCGCGGGCCACATGATACCGTGTCGGACAAGGCGCACCGGGAACAGATTGTTACCTGGCAGTTTGCGCGAGGCCGCGCCAGCACGGGGCTGGAGGCAAATCGAGCTCGCTGCAAGGGGATCCGCCGCAGGCGGAATAGCGGCGTAAACGGCAAATGCCCGGCAAAGGCCGTCAGTCACGCGACGCGGCTGCCGCGATCGGTGTAGCACGGTATACCCGCATGCCAGGCGCCATCAGAAGGCCGCTGACAGCCCCGAGATCCGCTCTGGGGGGCTGGGCACCCTTGAGCTCCTGAACGGACTGGAGGCGCTGTACGCATGCAACGCGTCCGACTGCACTATGGTGCATGGCCTTGGATCGGCCACCTCCAGCGTTACCCAGCGTTATTCGGCGCATGCATGGGACCCTTGGCCAACGCACTGCACCTTGATCCGCCGGCATTCGCGTATACCGCAGGGATAGCTGTGTTCCGGCCCGTATACGTCGCGTCGGTTTACGTCACCGGTATACGCATCGCCCGAACAGGCAAAACAGAAAGTCTCCCGCAAACCCACTTTTTACGCCTGTCGCCTTTCGGATGAGGCCTCGGGCCCGGGGTGTTCTTTCGGTTTACCTTTTTCTTTCATGTATACAGATAGTAGTAGTAGGTAAACACCCGCGGCCGCTGTGGAAAACTCCGTAAACATCTTTGCCTTCAAGGGTTTACGTAAACGAGAAGTGGTCTCATCGAATGTTGGCTGAAGTGGAAGACTCAGCCCAATGGATGAGGCGCGAGCCGAACCCCCTCCGACTTATGCCCGAGGCATCCCCATGCCAGCCCCAGGCAGCCCACACCCAATCCGCGTGCTTGTCCACAGATCCGGGCGGTGTTATCCACATGCGTGGTGGTAAACGGTCGCGGCGTATACCGCGCACGGTGATGGCAAGGTGGGCGCGAGGTGGGCATATACGTCGTTTGGACTGATGGGCCCCCCACAACGAAGTGTTGCCACGTATACGTGTCGCGGCCGCCCCGGTATCATCCCCGATCGCGCCGGGCGGCCGGCACCGGTCACCCAGGCACAACAGGCGAAAGCACGGACAGGCAAATGGCGGACAAGGCAAAGCGCAAGGCGGCGGGCGAGGGCAGCAAGAAAACGGCGAGCGACCGGATCGAGGTGCGCCAGTCAGGCGTGCACGGCAAGGGCGTCTATGCCATCGCCCCGATTGCCGAGGGCGAGCGCGTGATCGAGTACAAGGGCGAGCACATCTCGTGGAAGAAGGCGCTGGAGCGCCATCCGCACGATCCCAGCGATCCCAACCACACCTTCTACTTCAGCCTGGACGACGGCAGCGTCATCGACGCCAAGTACGGCGGCAACCGCGCGCGCTGGATCAACCACGCCTGCGAGCCCAACTGCGAGGCGCGCGAAAAGAAGGGCCGCGTCTTTATCCACGCGCTGCGCGACATTGCCCAGGGCGAGGAGCTGTTCTATGACTACGGCCTGGTGATCGACGCGCGCTATACCGCCAAGCTGAAGAAGGAATTCGAATGCCGCTGCGGCAGCCCGCAATGCCGCGGCACCATGCTGGCGCCGAAGGAAAAGAAAAAGAAAGCCAAATAAGGCCGCTCCCCGCGCAGCCGCGGGTTCAGGCCACCGACCCTGCCGGCTCGCACGGGATCCGAATCACGAAGCGCATCACCGCGCGCCGCTCGGGGGTGCTGTCCGTGACGGAAGGTTGAGTCGCCGCGCCTGGCGCTGGCGGCACGTCCTCGATGCGGATGGTGCCGTGGTGCAGGGTGACGATCTCATGCACGATGGCCAGCCCCAGGCCGGCACCGCCCGCCTGGTCGGCGCGGCCGCCGCCGGGCTCCGGGGCGCGGTCGCCGCGGAAGAAGCGCTTGAACACTTCCTCGCGCCGCTGCGTAGGGATGCCGGGGCCGTTGTCTTCCACCATCACCACCGCCATGCCGCGGTGGCCCATGGCCTCGCCGCCGGCGCGCACCGTGATGCGCCCGCCCGACGGCACGTATTTCACCGCATTGTCGATCAGGTTGGACAGCGCCTCGCGCATCAGCAGCCGGTTGCCGCGCACCACCGCCGGCGCACTGCCGGTGAAGGTGGGGCCGGGCAGGATCTCGAAGCCCAGGTCGATGCGGCGCGCCAGCGCCTGCGGCACCCACTCGGCGCCGATTTCAAAGGCCAGCTCGGCCAGGTCGAAGTGTTCCACCGGCCCCAGCCGTTCCAGTGACAGCCCGGGCTCGGCCCGCGCCAGCGACAGCAGCTGGTTGGACAGCCGCACCGCGCGGTCGGCCGCGGTCTGCACCTCGCGCAGCGCATGGCGGGCTACTTCCAGCGAATCGGCGGTCTGCGCCCGGTCGGCATGCAGCTTGACCGCGGTGAGCGGCGTGCGCAGCTGGTGCGCGGCATCGGCAATGAACTTGCGCTGCGCGTCGAGCGCGTCGCGCAGCCGCGCCAGCAGCGCGTTCAGGCCGCGGATCAGCGGCGCCACCTCGGCCGGGACCTGGGTTTCGTCCAGTGCCGCCAGCGAGCGCGCGGTCTGGCGGTTGAGCTTGTCGGCCAGGATCTGCAGCGGCACCAGCTCTTCCTTGAGCACGTGCGAAAGGATCAGGCTGCCGACCAGCAGCAGCAGGATCAGCGGCACCGACACCGACAGCAGGATCTCGTTGGCGGCGGTCTCGCGCCGGTCCAGCAGCTCCGCCACTTCCACCACCATGGGTCCGCGCGCGGGCTTGCCGGCCTCGCTGGTGCCAAGCTCGTCGACCGCGGCGCTGGGCAGCATCACCGGCAGCCGTACCGCGCGCACCTGGCGTCCGCTGAACCAGGCGTAGAACAGCCGCGCGTCGTGCAGCGTGGTCTGGCCGGTGCCATACCCCAGCCAGGTATCCATGCCGCCGATCAACCCGTCGGGGCCGTGGATGCGCCAGTAGATGCGGTCGGTGCCCTCGGCCTCGACCAGCGTCTGCGCGATCATCGGGATGTCCTGCTCCAGCCGCGGGCCGGCGATGCGGATCTGCTGGGCGATGTTGTTGGCCACGCCGTACAGCGCGCGGTCGAACACCTGCGTGGTGTAGTGCGCCGCCAGCCAGTAAGACAGCGAGCCGCTGGTCAGCACCAGCGCGAACAGCGGCGTTGCCAGCGCGCGCAGCAGGTGCACGCGCAGGCTGATGTTGGAGCCGGGGCGGGCCGCCTGGCGCGTCGATGCGGGCTTGGCGCCGCCGGTGTCAGCCGCGGCGGAAGCGGGAGCCACGTTGCGCGTTGCAATGCGCGAGGCGGTGCGCCAGGAGATTCGGGAGGAGGTGCGGGAGCGGGGCCACATTGCCGGCTGGGACAGGGACAGGGCCGGGGATCAGGAGCGTGCGCCGGGCGGCGCAAGCGGCAGGAACGCTTTCATTGTCCGGCGCGGATCTGCAGCAGGTAGCCGAAGCCGCGCACGGTAACGATCTCGACGTCGCTGTCCTCGAGTTTCTTGCGCACGCGGTGTACGTAGACCTCGATCGCGGTGTCGCCGACGGTATCGCCGCCCTCGCCGGCGGGATGGGCAAAGGTGGCCAGGTGGTCCTGCAGCTGCGCCTTGCTGACCACGCGGCCCTGGCGCTGCAGCAGCAGCTCGAGCACCGCGAACTCGCGCGGCGACAGCTCCAGCGGGCGCGCGTCGATGAACATGCGGCGGTCGTTGCCGGACAGCCGCAGCCGGCCCAGGCGCACGTCGCGCTCGGGCGCGGCCTCGCCGTGCTGGCTGCGGCGCAGCAGTACGCGCACGCGCGCTTCCAGCTCGGGCAGGGCGAAAGGTTTGATCAGGTAGTCGTCGGCGCCGGCATTCAGGCCGGAGAGCTTGTCTTCCAGCTCGTCGCGCGCGGTCAGGATGATGACGGGGGTGGTGCGGTTGCGGGCGCGGTAGCGCGCCAGCAGGGTCATGCCGTCGATGCCGGGCAGGCCCAGGTCGAGGATGACCAGGTCGTGCTGCTCGCGCAGCAGGTGTTCGGTGGCATAGACGCCGTCGTGGACGACGCGTACCTGGTGGCCGGCGCGGGACAGGCCGGCTTCGACGCCGCTGGCAATCTGGCGGTCGTCCTCGATCAGCAGGATACGCATGGCGGCAGTTCGGGAAGGACGTTGGGCATGGCAGGCTGGAAAAGGCCCCATGGCACACACGGAGGTGCGGGCCTGCCGCAGATTGTACTAGGCGCCGCCGCGCGCTTCCTTACGGTTAGCCTACAGCCGGCGCCGCGGCCAGCCGGGTCAGTTGGTCACCGCGTCGGCGGCGCGCTCGATGAAGTGGGCCAGGTCGATGTCGCGCTGGGTCAGGCCATTGGCGTCGTGCGTGGACAGCGTGATGTCGACCCGGTTGTAGACGTTGAACCATTCCGGGTGGTGGTCGGCCTTCTCGGCCTGGATTGCCACGCGCGTCATGAAACCGAAGGCGGCGTTGAAGTCGTGGAAGGTAAAGCGCTTGAAGATCGCATCGCGGTCGGCGACGGTGGTCCAGCCGGGCAGTTCGGCGAGCAGCGTGGCACGGGCTTGCGGGGACAGAGGGGTCATGGTGGGCTCGATCTGGTTCTTGGAAAAAAACGAAGGCCGCGCAGTGCGGACGATGCGCACCATGCGGACAGCCGGCCCGCCCGCGCCGGGGCGGCGGGCATGCCGGCATTGTTTCACAAAGCGGGGAATGGAGCAGGGCGGGGCAGCGGTGTGGCAGGCCGCCCCGGGTTGGCGCGCTGGAGCCGGATCAGATGTCTTCGGTATCGGCCCAGCCTTCGCGGGTGCCGGCGTTGAGCACCAGGTCGCCTTCGGCGATGTCGCCCGCCCCCAGCGTCGGCTGCGCGCGCAGCGCTTCGTACAGCGGCGCGAAATCCGGGCGGGTGGCGTCGAACAGTTGCTCGAAGCTGTCGATCACGAAGTAGGTCTTCTGGAAGGTGTCGATGCGGTAGCGCGTGCGCATGATGCGGCGCACGTCGAAGCCGATCCGGTTGGGGCTGGCCGAGTCCAGGCTGTAGATCGACTCGCCCTGGCTCGAGACGATGCCGGCGCCGTAGATGCGCAGTCCCTGCTCCGTGCGGATCAGGCCAAACTCGACCGTGTACCAGTACAGGCGCGACAGCATGTCGAGCGCGCCCAGCCCCGCCGCTTTCAGGCCGCCCTTGCCGTAGGCTTCCATATAGTCGGCAAAGACCGGGTTGATCAGCAGCGGCACATGGCCGAACACATCGTGGAAGCAGTCGGGCTCCTGCAGGTAGTCGAGCTGCTCGGGCTTGCGCATCCACCAGCTGGCCGGGAAGCGGCGGTTGGCCAGGTGCTCGAAAAAGACCTCGTCGGGCACCAGCCCGGGCACGGCCACGACCTGCCAGCCGGTGGCGCGCATCAGGGTCTCGTTGAGCTGGTCGAAATCCGGCACGCGGTCCTTTTCCATGCCCAGCGTGGCCAGACCCTGCAGGAATTCATCGCTGACGCGGCCGCGCAGCATCTCGGCCTGCCGCTCGTACAGCTTGCGCCAGATGGCGTGGTCGATGCTGGTGTAGCGGTGCACCGGCTGGGCGATGGTGAAGTCCGGGCGCAGTTCCTGGCCCGACAGCAGGCCGGCGTCGAACTGTTCCTTGAGTTTGTCGGTCAGGGTGCCCTGGAAGGCGCCGGGGGCTTCGGTGGCCATGGCGATGGACATATTGCTGGTGTCTCCTTGGAATGCGCGCTGGCTGCGTCGGCGCCAGCATGGATGCGGATTTACTGCGTAGTTTAGGCGCGGGAAGCCGCAATCTGTCCGCATAGTCCGCTCGATTTCGACGGATCATGCATATAATGCGCATTCCAGGAATGAGATATGCGGGATTTGTGTATGGCTGCCCACGCTGTTTCCCTCGACGCGTATGACCTGGCCCTGCTGACCGCGCTGCAGGCCGACGGCCGCACCACGCACCAGCAGCTGGCCGAACGCGTGCACCTGTCGCCAAGCCAGGTCGGGCGCCGGCTGACGCGGCTGGAAGCCGACGGGGTCATCACCGGCTACCGCGTCAGCCTGTCGTCGCAGGCGCTGGGGTTGGGCGTGGTGGTCTTTGTCAGCGTCAAGCTGGCGCATCACGGCGACACCATCATCGAGCGCTTCCGCGAAGAGATCCTGCTGCTGGAAGAAGTGCAGGAGTGCTATTCCGTCGCCGGCGAGGCCGACTACCTGATCCGCGTGGTGGTGCCCGACCTGCCGACGCTGGCCGAATTCACCATGAAGCGGCTGATGCGCGTGCCGGGCGTGGAGAGCGTGCGTTCCAACATCGTGCTGACCGCGATCAAATGCGAGGGGCCGCTGCCGCTGTCGCACCTGCGCTGAAACGCTTGCCGCAGCGCGTGGACGGTGCGCGGCGGCCTTGCGCTCTTGTGGCGTGCGTGTCACCCTCGCCGGGTGCCGCAAACGTGGCGGGAACGGAGGATGGCAGGATGAAGGGAATCGTCGCCCGAGCCGATCGGGGTCTTGGCAGTTCGCTACAGCAATCGCCCCTGGCGCGGTCATCCGCGGCGCTGGCCCTGGCGGCCGCAATGGCCAGCCTGGCCGGCGGCGCACTGGCCGCGCAGGTGAGCCGTTTCTCGCCGGAAGGCACGGTGGGGCAGGTGCGGCAGGTGGCGATCCGCTTCGACGAAGCCATGGTGCCGATGGGCGATGTCCAGGCCACGGCACCCGCGGCGGTTTCCTGTACCGGCGCCAGCACCAGCGGCCAGGCCCGCTGGATCGACGCCAGGAACTGGGTCTACGACTTCGCCGGCGACCTGCCGCCCGGGGTGCGCTGCAGCGTGCGCATGCGCGCCGGGCTGCGCAGCGAGGCCGGCAATGCCTATGCCGGCAAGGCGGAATATCGCTTCGAGACCGGCGGCCCGACCGTGGTCTCGAGCCGGCCTTCCGGCGGCGAGATCGAGGAAGACCAGGTCTTCGCGCTGCGCTTCAACGGCGCCGCCACCTCGGCCTCGGTGCGCGAGCACGCCTGGTGCCAGGCGCAGGGGCTGGGCGAGCGCATCCCGGTGCGGCTGCTGGCTGGCAAGGAGCGCGAGGCCGTGCTCGAGGCGATCCGCTGGGATCGCCTGGCCAAGCCGGCGCCCGACGCGGTGCACCTGCTCGCCTGCCAGCAGCGGCTGCCCGCCGCGGCGCGGGTGCAGCTGGTGCTGGGCGCGGGCATTGCCACGCCGTCGGGCGTTGCCACGCGCGAGGAACGCCGCTTCGACTACACCGTGCGCGAGCCGTTTACCGCCAGCTTCAGCTGCGAGCGCGAACACGCGCAGTCGCCCTGCACGCCGCTGCGGCCGATGTCGGTGACCTTCTCCGCGCCGGTGCCGCGCAAGCTGGCCGAAAGCGTGGTGCTGAAGACCCCGTCGGGCCCTCGCGCGCCGCAGTTCGACCCCGACCTGGCGCCCGACGCCAGCGTTAGCGCGCTCACCTTTGCCGCGCCATTCGCCGAGAAGGCGCAGTTCACCATCGAGGTGCCGCGCAAGCTGCAGGACGACAGCGGCCGCGCGCTGGCCAATGCCGACCTGTTCCCGCTCAAGGTGGCCACGGCCGCGATGCCGCCGCTGGCCAAGTTTGCCGCGGCGCCGTTCGGCGTGGTCGAGCGCTTCGGCGAGCTGCCACGCGGCAAGTCGGCGCAAGACTACCCGCCGCTGCTGCCGGTGACGCTGCGCAATGTCGAAGCCGATCTTGCCGTGCGCGGCGTGCAGGCCCGCGCCGGCACCGTGATGAAGCTGCGCGTCGACGACGATGCCGCCGTGATGCAGTGGCTGGGCCTGGTGCGCCGCCTGCACGAGGCCAGCTATACGCGCGGCGAGCTCGACGCCGTGCTGGCGGGCCGCTCGCCATACCGCGTCAATAATCCGCGCAACGCGGTGTCGATCGAAACCCGCTCGGTATCGCTGCTCGAGCGGGCCTCCGGCGTGCAGAAGCTGGCGGTGCCCAAGCCTTCGGGCGATGCGCCGCGGCCGTTCGAGGTGGTCGGCATCCCGTTGCCGGAACCGGGCTTCCATGTGGTCGAGATCGCCTCGCCGATGCTGGGCGAGGCGCTGCTGGGCAAGCGCGCGCCGATGTACGTGCGCACCGCGGCGCTGGTCACCAATCTGGGCGTGCATTTCAAGCTGGGCCGCAGCACCGGCAACGAAGACGACGGCAGCCGCAGCGGGGTGGCTTGGGTCACCGCGCTGGACGACGGCAAGCCGGTGCGCGACGCCGCGGTGGCGGTGCGCGACTGCAGCGGGCGCCTGCTGGGCGAAGGCCGTACCGATGCCGGCGGCGTGGCGCGCTTTGCCAGGCTCGCCGCGGCGCCGGAGAGCGCCTGCGACCAGAACGGGCTGTCGGGTTATTTCGTTTCCGCCCGCATCGCCGCCACGCACCCGCAGGCGCGCGGCAAGGCCGACATGGCCTTCGTGATGTCGGACTGGAACCGCGGCATCGAGAGCTGGCGCTTCAACGTGCCGACCGACACCAGCGCCACGCCCACCGTGCGCGCCCACACCATCTTCGACCGCACCCTGCTGCGCGCCGGCGAAACCGTGTCGATGAAGCACCTGATCCGCGCCGAGACCGCGCAGGGCTTTGCCTTGCCGCCGGCGAGCCGTCCGCTGCCCACGCGCGTGACCATCCGCCATGAAGGCAGCGGCCAGAGCTACGAGCTGCCGCTGCAATGGCGCCAGACCGCAACCGGCGGGCGCAGCGCGGAAAGCACCTTCCAGGTGCCCGCGGCGGCCAAGCTGGGGGTCTATACGGTCGAACTGGAGACGCAGAAGGCCGAGGGCGCAAAGGACGACGGCGGCGCCCGCAGCTACACCAGCGGCAGCTTCCGGGTCGAGGCCTTCCGCCTGCCGGTGCTGGCCGGCACGCTGCAGGTAGCGGGCAAGGCCGGCCCCGTGGTGGCGCCGGCCGAACTGCCGCTCGGGGTCGAGATCCACTATCTGTCCGGCGGCGGCGCGGCCGGGCTGCCGGTGCGCGTGTCCGCGCTGCTGCGCCACAAACACGTCAGCTTCCCCGGCTACGACGAATTCTCGTTCAACCCGCCGCGCGCGCAGCGTGAGAGCGGCGGCGACGAGGAGACGGACGAAGACCAGCAAGGCGATGCCAGTGCCGACGGTCAGCAGCTGGTCGCCGACAAGCTGCCGCTGACGCTGGACAAGAACGGCAATGGCAGCGTGACGCTGCGCAAGCTGCCCAGGACCGACGCGCCGCGTGACCTGGTGCTCGAGGCCGGCTTTGCCGATCCCAACGGAGAGATCCAGACGCTGCGCCAGACCGTGCCGGTCTGGCCGGCGGCGGTGGTGGCCGGCATCCGCACCGACGACTGGGTCTCGGTGAAGCAGAAGCTGGCGGTGCGTGGCGTGGTGCTCGATATCAACGGCAAGCCGGTAGCGGACGCCCCGGTCAAGATCGACGCGCGCGCCCGCATCACCACCTCGGCGCGCAAGCGCGTGGTGGGCGGCTTCTACCGCTATGACAACCGCACCGAGACGCGCGACCTCGGCACCGTGTGCGAAACCCGCACCGATGCGCAGGGCCGCGCGCGCTGCGAGGTGGCGCTGGAGCAGGCCGGCCAGATCGAACTGGTGGCAAGCGCGCGCGACAAGGATGGCCGCACCGCGCAGGCCGCCACCACGGTGTGGGTCACGCGCCAGGGCGAGCTGTGGTTCGGCGGCGAGAACCATGACCGCATCGACCTGCTGCCGGAGAAGAAGTCCTACGCGCCGGGCGACACCGCGGTGTTCCAGGTACGCATGCCGTTCCGCCACGCCACCGCGCTGGTGGCGGTGGAGCGCGAAGGCATCTACCAGACCCAGGTGGTGGAGCTGCACGGCAGCGATCCGACCGTGCGCGTGCAGGTCAAGCCGGAGTGGGGCCCCAACGTCTACGTGTCGGTGCTGGCCCTGCGCGGGCGCCTGCACGAGGTGCCGTGGTATTCGTTCTTCACCTGGGGCTGGCGCCAGCCGGGCGAGTGGTGGCGCGCGTTCCGCAGCGAAGGGCGCGAGTATGCGGCGCCCACCGCGCTGGTCGACCTGTCCAAGCCGGCCTTCCGGCTGGGGCTGGCCGAGATTCGCGTCGGCAATGCGGGTCACCGGCTCGACGTCGCCGTGACCCCGGACAAGACCAGCTACCCGGTGCGCGGCAAGGCGCGCGTGGCGATCCAGGTCAGGCTGCCCGACGGCAAGCCCGCCGCCAACGGCGAAGTGGCACTGGCCGCGGTGGACCAGGCGCTGCTGGAACTGATGCCCAACACCAGCTGGGACCTGCTCGACGCGATGCTGCAGCGGCGCGGCTACGGCGTGGAAACCTCGACCGCTCAGATGGAAATCATCGGGCGCCGCCACTATGGGCGCAAGGCGGTGCCGGCGGGCGGCGGCGGCGGCAAGAGCCCGACGCGCGAGCTGTTCGACACGCTGCTGCTGTGGAACCCGCGTGTGCAACTCGACGCCGAGGGCCGGGCCAGCGTCGAGGTGCCGCTCAACGATTCGCTCACCAGCTTCCGCATCGTCGCGGTGGCGGACCTGGGCCTGGGCCGCTTCGGCACCGGCAGCGCCACCATTGCCGCGACGCAGGACCTGCAGGTGATTTCCGGCCTGCCGCCGCTGGTGCGCGAGGACGACCGCTACCGCGCCATGTTCACGCTGCGCAATACCACCAGGCGTGCGATGACGGTTCAGGCCAGCGCGCGCGGCACGCTGCTCGGCAATGAAGCCGGGCTGCCGGCGCAGACCGTGCAGATTCCCGCGGGCGAAGCGCGCGAGATCGGCTGGGACGTGACCGCGCCCGCGCTGCTGGCCTACGCGCGCAGCGGCACCGTGATGTGGGAAGTGCAGGCGAGCGAGCAGGGCGCCGGAGGCGCTTCCGACCGCATCAAGGTATCGCAGCAGATCGTGCCGGCGGTGCCGGTCACGGTGCAGCAGGCCACGCTGGCGCAGGTGGCGCCGTCGCTGTCGATTCCGGTCAAGGCGCCGCCGGGCGCGCTCGCCGACCCCGCCGGCAAGGTGCGCGGCGGGGTGCAGGTCAACTTCCAGTCGTCGCTGGCGGGCGGCATGCCGGGCGTGCGCGAGTGGTTCCGCAACTACCCGTTCACCTGCCTGGAGCAGCGCGCCTCGAAAGCCATCGGCCTGAACGACGGCGCCGCGTGGGACGCGCTGATGGCGCAGCTGCCGTCCTACCTCGATGCCAACGGGCTGGCCTCGTACTTCCCGCTGAACAGCGACAGCGACTACGGCAGCGAAGTGCTGACCGCCTATCTGCTGGCGGTGACTGACGAGGCCGCGCGCGCAGGGCAGGCGCTGCGCATTCCCGACACGCAGCGCGCGCAGATGGAGCGCGGCCTGACCGACTTTGTCGAAGGCCGCATCCGCCGCGATAGCTGGTCGCCGGTGGGCGGCACGCAGTACCTGGAGGTGCGCAAGCTGGCCGCGCTCGAGGCGCTGTCGCGCACCGGCCACGCGCAGGCGCGCATGCTCGGATCGATCCAGATCCTGCCGGCGCAATGGCCCACCTCCGCGCTGCTGGACTGGACCCTGCTGCTGACGCGGGTACAGGACATCCCGCAGCGCGAGCAGCGCCTGGCCGAGGCGCAGCAGCTGCTGCGCTCGCGCCTGACGGTGCAGGGCACGCGCCTGGCGTTCTCCACCGAGCGCAACGACAACTGGTGGTGGATGATGGCCGGCGGCGACGTCAACGCCGCGCGCCTGCTGGCGCTGGCGTCGGAGCTGCCGGGCTGGAAGGAAGATGCGCCGCAACTTGCCACGGGCTTGCTGGGGCGCCAGGTGCATGGCGCCTGGGGCACCACTACCGCCAATGCCTGGGGCATGCTGGCGGTGACGCGCTTTGCGCAGGCGTTCGAGAAGACGCCGGTGGCAGGCACCACGCGCGCCAGCATCAGCCATGCCGGCGACGCCGCGCGCAGTTTCGACTGGGCGCGCGCGCAGCGCAGCGACGGCGTGGCGCAGGGCAGCGTCGACCTGCCCTGGCCCGCCGCCGCCGAGGGCGGGACGCTGCAGGTGGAACAGGCCGGCCCCGGCCAGCCGTGGGCCACGGTGCGCGCCATGGCGGCGGTGCCGGTGACCGCGCCGCTGGCCGCGGGCTACCGCATCCAGCGCACCGTGACGCCGCAGGAGCAGGCGGTGCCGGGCAAGTGGTCGCGCGGCGACGTCTATCGCGTCAAGCTGGAGATCGATGCGCAGGCCGACATGACCTGGGTGGTGGTCAGCGATCCGATACCAGCCGGCGCCACCATCCTCGGCAGCGGCCTGGGCCGCGACTCGGCCATCGCCACCCGCGGCGAGCGGCGCCAGGGCGCGGCGTGGCCGGCCTATGTCGAACGCACGCCGCAGGCCTATCGTGAGTACTTCGGCTACTTGCCCAAGGGCAAGGTCTCGGTCGAATACACGGTGCGGCTGAATAACGCCGGCGATTTCGCGCTGCCGCCCACGCGGGTCGAAGCGATGTACGCGCCCGACGTGTTCGGCGTGGCGCCCAATCCGCGGCTGGCGGTCGGGGCGCGCCCATGAGCTGGCTGTCCGCGATGATGCCGGCGCGCGTGCGCGAGTGGTGGCTCGCGGGCGCCATGGCCGGCCTCATCTACGGCGCGCTGCTGGTGCAGGTGGCGCTGGATCTTCCTGACGGCGCGCCGCTGACCGGGCATATCGCCATGCAGCCGGCGTGGAAGACGGCGATGGCGGTGCTGCTGGCGCGCGCCGCGTGGTTCCATCGCGTGCCCGGCGAGCGCCGCTGGCTGGTCACGGCGCTGCTGTGCTCGGCGCTGGGCGATTTCCTGCTGGCGCTGCCGACGCTGTCGTTTTCATTCGTCGGCGGGCTCGGCGCCTTCCTGCTCGCGCACCTGGCCTACCTGCGCCTGCTGGTGCCGCTGGCGGGCGACACCCGCCCGCACCGGCTGATTGCCTGCGGCGCCATGCTCGGCGTGGCGGGCACCATGCTGGGCCGCTTCTGGCCCAACCTCGGCACGCTCGCCGTGCCGGTGACACTGTACGTGGGCGTGCTGGCCGCGATGGTGTGCAGCGCGCTGGTGGCGCGCCTGCCCACGCCGCTGGCGGCGCTGGGCGCGCTGTGCTTTGCCGCGTCGGACCTGATGATCGGCATCGCGCGCTTCCTGGTGCCGTTCGAATCGTTCCAGCTCGGCATCTGGTGGACCTACGCCGCGGCGCAGGTGCTGCTGGTGGCCGGGCTGGTATCGGGACGCACGCAGCCATGACGCGACGCCTGGCCCTGGTTGCGATGGCGGCGGCGCTGGCCTGGCCGGCGCCGGCCGCGGCCCTGCCTGCGTTCGCGCAGGTGCGCGCCGACTGGCGCAGCGCCGACGTGGTGGTGCTGGACCGGCACGGCGAGCCGGTGGGCCGCGTGCGCGACGACTTCCGCGCGCGCCGTGGCGACTGGGTGGCGCTGGCCGACACCTCGCCCGCGCTGCGCACGGCCATCGTGCTGTCGGAGGACCGGCGCTTCTATGCGCACAGCGGCGTCGACTGGCACGGCGTGGCTGCTGCGGCCTGGGCCAACCTGTGGAACACGCGCACGCGCGGGGCTTCCACGCTGACCATGCAGCTGGCCGGCCTGCTCGACCAGGACCTGCGCCGGCCCGGCGCGCCGGGGCAGGGGCGCAGCCTGACGCAGAAGCTGGGGCAGGCCGCCGGTGCCGCGGTGCTGGAACGCAGCTGGAGCAAGGACCAGATCCTCGAGGCCTACCTGAACCTGGTGCCGTTCCGCGGCGAACTGGTGGGGCTGTCGGCGATGTCGCAGGTGCTGTTCGGCAAATATCCCGAGGGGCTCGATGCACGCGAGTCGGCGCTGGCGGTGGCGCTGGTGCGCGCGCCCAATGCGCGTGCGGCGCAGGTGGCCAGCCGCGCGTGCGGCATCCTGCGCGAGATGCGCCTGCCGCGCGAGTGCGACGGCCTCGAAGGCTTTGCGCAGCTGGCGCTGCTGCGCACCGGCCCGGTGGCGCAGCGCGCCGCGGCGGGCGCGCCAGCGGCGGGGGTCCGGCAGCTGGCGCCGCACCTGTCGCAGCACCTGGTCAGCGAGGCGCGCGCGCAGCTGCCGGCCGGCGCCGCCATGCCGGCGCGCATCGCGTCGACGCTCGACGCCCGCCTGCAGCGCGCTGCCGTGGCAAGCCTGGACCGCCACCTGCGCGAACTGGCCGGACGCAATGTCGAGGACGGGGCGGTGGTGGTGATCGACAACGCCAGCGGCGACGTGCTGGCCTACGTGGGCTCGTCCGGCACGCTGTCCGGTGCCGCACAGGTGGACCACGCGGCGGCGCTGCGCCAGGCGGGATCGACGCTCAAGCCGTTCCTGTACGCGCAGGCGCTGGAAGAGAAGCGGCTGACCGCGGCCTCGCTGCTCGATGACCGGCCGGTGAACCTGCCGGTCGGCGGCGGGCTCTACGTGCCGCAGAACTACGACCACCGCTATGCCGGCTGGGTCAGCCTGCGCGCGTCGCTGGCCGCATCGCTGAACGTGCCGGCGGTGCGCACGCTGGTGATGGTGACCCCGCACCGCTTCCACAAGCGCCTGGTGGCGCTGGGGCTGCCGCTGACCGAGGCGGGCGACTACTACGGCTACAGCCTGGCGCTGGGCAGCGCCGATGTGTCGCTGCTGGCGCTGACCAATGCCTACCGCGCGTTCGCCAATGGCGGCAGCTACGCGCCGCCGCGCTTGCGGCAAGGCGCGCCGGCGGTGGCGGCGAAGGCCGTGATGCAGCCGGGCGCGAGCTACGTGATCGCCGACGTACTGTCCGACCGCCACGCCCGCGCCCGCACCTTCGGCCTCGACAGCCCGCTCACCACGCGCTTCTGGACCGCGGTCAAGACCGGCACCAGCAAGGATATGCGCGACAACTGGTGCATCGGCTGGTCGCAGCACTACACCGTGGGCGTGTGGGTCGGCAATGCCAGCGGCGCCAGCATGCGCGACGTGTCCGGGGTGTCGGGCGCGGCCCCGGTGTGGCACGACGTGATGGAAGTCCTGCACCAGGCGCGCGCCAGCCTCGCGCCCGCCATGCCCGCCGGGGTGGAGCGCGTGGCGCTGAGCTTCGACGACGGGCTGGAGCCGGCGCGCGACGAAGTGTTTCTCGCCGGCACCGTGGTCCGACGCGTCAGTGTTGGCGCGCCGGCTGCGCGCCCCAGTGCGCCCATGATCGCCACGCCGGCCGACGGCACCGTGTTTGCGCTCGATCCCGACATGCCGCCGGCCGCGCAGCGGGTGTGGTTCCATGCGCAGGGCGTGGCCGGCCAGTCGGCGCGCGCGGTCAGCTGGCGCATGGACGGCAAGCCGCTCGGGCGTGGCGGCGAGGTGGCGTGGCTGCCCTGGCCGGGCCGGCACCAGGTTGAGCTGCTCGATGCCGCCGGCAAGGTGGTGGACCGCATCGGCATCGAAGTGCGCGGCGCTTCGGTGCGCGCGCCCGCGGCCAACGCCACCGGCCGTGGGCAATAATGGCGCTTCGCCATATCCCGCCGGAGCCCGCGCATGTCCCTCGTTGCCCTCGATGCCGCCGCCACCGCGGCGCGCCTGCCGTATCCCGAACTGGCGCAAGCCATCGCCGACATGCTGGCGGAGCTGCGCGACGGCACCGCCATGGCGCCGCCGCGCATCGCGCTGCCGGTCGGCGACGCGCAGCAGGGCGCGGGCACGCTGCTGGTGATGCCGGCGCGCAACCGTGAGCTGGTGATGACCAAGAACATCACCGTGCATCCCGGCAACCCGCAGCGCGGCCTGCCCAGCATCCTCGGCGAAGTGGTGGTGGCCGACGCGCATACCGGCGCGCGCATCGCCATGCTCGACGGTCCCACCGTGACGGGGCGGCGCACCGCCGCGGTGTCGCTGCTGGCGGCGCAGCGCTTTGCCGCGCGCCCGGACGGCGAACTGCTGATCGTCGGCGCGGGCGTGCAGGCGCTGACGCACCTGGAGGCCTTCGTCGCCGGGCTGGGCGTGCGCCGGCTGTGGCTGCATTCGCGCACGCGCGACAAGGTCGAGGCGCTGGCCGCGCATGCGCGCACGCTGGGGGTGGAAGCGCAGGTGGCGGAGTCGGTCGCGGCGGTATTGCCGCGCGTGTCGATGGTGGTCACGGTGACGTCGAGCCGCAGCCCGGTGCTGCCGGACCTCGACAGCGGCCTCTGGCGCGGCCATCACTTCATTGCCGCGGTCGGCGCGTTCCGGCCCGACATGTGCGAACTGCCGCCGGCGCTGTGCCATGCCGCCGCGGACCATGGCCGTTTGCTGGCCGATACCCTCTTCGGCATCGAGGACGAGGCCGGCGACCTGCTGCAGGCCGGCATCGACTGGGCCGGGGTGCAGCCGTTCGAGAGCGCGATCCTGCACGCCGACGCGATCCGCGCGCGCACCGGCAGCCCGCTGGTGTTCAAGAGCGTGGGCTATGCGCTGTGGGATCTGGCCGCGTGCGTGCTCGCCAGCCGCGCCTGATCAACGCTCGCGGTCGCGCTCGCGCAGCCAGTCGCCGAACAGTTCGCGCGCCGGCGCCAGGAAGGCGGCGATCGGTTCGCTGCGGTCGCTGGCATACCAGTGGCAATAGCAGCCGTGGATGGTGGCGATCATCAGGCGCGCCATCGGCGCCGGCAGCGGACGGCCGGGCGCCGACAGCGCGGCGACAAGGTCTTGCACGTGGCTGTCCCAGCTGCGGCGGATTTCCTCGCGCACGCTCGCCGGCACACTGCCGGAGAACAGCAGCGCCAGCACCACGCCCTTGGCTTCGGGATTGGCGGTGAGGTAGCCGGCGACCCGGTCGAAGCTGTTTTCGAGCCGGCGTGCCGCCGTCCTGCCCTGGTGCGGTTCGGCGCCCAGGGCTTCGCCGATCTGTCGGAAAAGGCTGGTGGCGGCCTCCGCCAGCAGCATCTCCTTGCTGCCGAAATGCCAGAGCAGGCTGCTCTTGGCCACGCCGGCCTCGGCGGAAATCTGGTCGAGCGTCACCTCGGCGTAGCCGTGCGCGCTGATCAGACCGCGCGTGACCGCGAGTACGCGTTCGCGGGTTTCCAGGCCGCGGCGGTTCTTGGCGACCGGCGCGGAAGGGGTGGGAGCGGCGAGTTCGGCGGACTGGCGGATCGAAGGCATGGGTGGGGGCGGCAAGTGGAGCAGGACCCGGCCAACGACGGCAGGCGGGATCCGCGGCAGGGCTCTATTTGACAGTAGACGAGGTCTGCCAGCAAACTCTGGAATTGTACTGAACGTTCAGCACAATGTCGTGAGTGTTGCCGGCCGCACAACAGCGTCCCGGCGCATGAACCAGGAGACCAGGATGCCGTATCCGACCGCGTTTGCCGCTGCCGCCACCGCGCTGGCCGCCGCCACCTTCAGCCTTGCCGGTAGCGCCGCTGCCGCCACCGCCGCGCCCGGCGCCGGCAAGCCCGCCACCGATGCCACCACGCGCGCCAACGCCGCGGTGCTGCAGCAGCTGCAGTTCCGGGACCGGCGCGACTTCGAAGCGGCGCGCCGCGGCTTTATCGGCACGCTCGACAACAACGAGATTCGCGACGCCAAAGGCAACGTGGTGTGGGCGCTGGCCCCCTACGATTTCCTCAAGCCGGAAACCGCGCCGGCCACCGTGAATCCCAGCCTCTGGCGCCAGGCCCGGCTCAACCTGCACCACGGCCTGTTCCAGGTCACGGATCGGATCTACCAGGTGCGCGGCTTCGATATCGCCAACATGACCATCATCGAAGGCGAGTCCGGCCTGATCGTGATCGACCCGCTGACCGCGACGGAAACCGCCAGCGCCGGTCTCGAGCTTTACTTCCGGCACCGGCCGAAGAAGCCGGTGGTGGCGGTGATCTACACCCACAGCCATGGTGACCACTTCGGCGGCGTCAAGGGCGTTATCAGCGAGGACGACGTCAAGGCCGGCCGGGTCAAGGTGCTGGCGCCGGATGGCTTCATGGAGGAAGCGGTCAGCGAGAATGTCTTCGCCGGCACCGCCATGAGCCGGCGCGCGCAGTACATGTATGGCATCAACCTGCCGCGCTCGGCCACCGGCCAGGTCGATGCCGGCCTCGGCAAGGCCGTCGCGCATGGCACGCTGACACTGATCCCGCCGACCGACCTGATCCACAAGACCGGCGAGACCCGCACCATCGACGGCGTGCAGATCGAGTTCCTGATGGCGCCGGGCACCGAGGCCCCGGCCGAGATGCTGATGTACTTCCCCCAATGGAAGGCCTTGTGCGCGGCCGAGGACGCCACCCACAACCTGCACAACCTCTACACCATCCGCGGCGCCCAGGTGCGCGACGCCAACCAGTGGTGGCGCGCGCTGGACGAGACCATCGACCGCTTCGGCGCCCGCACCGAGGTGCTGTTCGCCCAGCACCACTGGCCGACCTGGGGCCGCCAGGAGATCGTCACCTACCTGGGCAAGCAGCGCGACGGCTACAAGTACATCCACGACCAGTCGCTGCGGCTGGCCAACCTGGGTTACGTGCCGGCCGAGATCGCCGAGCGCGTGAAGCTGCCGCCGTCGCTGGCCAGCGAGTGGCACCTGCGCGACTACTACGGCACCGTCAGCCACAACGCCAAGGCGGTGTACCAGCGCTACCTGGGCTGGTATGACGCCAACCCGGCCAACCTGAACCCGCTGCCGCCGGAAGAGGCGGGCAAGCGCTATGTCGAATTCATGGGCGGCGCGGCGCGCGTGCTGGAGCAGGCCCGCAGCGCCTATGCGCGCGGCGAGTATCGCTGGGTCGCCGAGGTGGTCAAGCACGTGGTCTTTGCCGACCCGTCCAACCAGGCGGCGCGCCAGCTCGAGGCCGATGCGTTGGAGCAGCTCGGCTACCAGGCGGAATCGTCGACCTGGCGCAACGCCTACCTGAGCGGCGCCGCCGAACTGCGCAGCGGCCCGCCCAGGACCGGCCGCCGCGCCGGCAGCCCGGACGTGCTGCGTGCCATGACCGACACCATGTTCCTGGACTACCTGGCGATCAGCCTGAACGGCGACCGCGCCGCCGGCAAGACGCTGGCGCTGAACTGGGTACAGCCGGACACCGGCAAGCGTTTCGCGCTGACCGTCGAAAACGGCGTGTTCCGCTACAAGGCCGACGCGCAGCATGCCGCGCCGCAGGCCACGCTGACCATGCCGCGCGCCGTGCTGATGGGCGTGCTGGCCGGCCAGACCACGCTGCAGGCCGAGACCCAGGCCGGTCGCGCGCGCGTCGAGGGCGACCCGCAGGCGCTGGCGGCGTGGGCGGGGATGATGGACAAGGCCGAGCCGAACTTCGCCATTGTCACGCCCTGACGACTTTCGCGCAGGCCAGGGGCGCGCGGCCGCTATTGCGCGCCGGGCGCCTAAAACCGCTTCCATGTGAGGGTTTTTTCCGCCGCCCGGCATAAACCGTTGCGTGAACGCTGCGGAAGGTGGTCCGGGGAGCCGCTGCCGCCCCTTTTTTTCATGGTTAACCCTCCCTTTAGGGGGCTGCCTCTACGAATCCGTGTCATTGATGAAACAACCCCGCGCGGGCTGGCCGGATAATGCACGCGGCAGTTACCGAAAGAGGAGTAAGAGGATTATGAAATCGACCTATAAGAAGATGCTGGCCGCGGGCGCCGTGATGGCGCTGACCGGAGCCGCACACGCGCAGTCCGCGGGCAGCAATATCGTCAGCATGGGCTGGTTCCGCGTGATGCCGAACAGCTCCGCCGATCCGCTCACCGTGGACAGCATTGGCGGTCGCCCGGTCGGCATGACCCGGCCTAATACCGGCGCGGAAATCGAGTCCGCCGACACGCTTGGCCTGGCCTTCACCCACTTCTTTACCGACAACATCTCCGGCGAGATCGTTGCGGGCATTCCGCCCAAGCATGACGTCAAGGGCACCGGCAACTACGCCCAGTACGGCAAGCTCGGCTCGGTCAAGCAGTGGAGCCCGGCGCTGGTGGTCAAGTACCACTTCTTCGATGCCAAGACCAGGTTCCGTCCCTATGTCGGCATCGGCGTGAACTACACCTGGTTCACCGGCGAGACCATCACCAACCAGAACTTCGTCAACCACGAGTTCGCGCCGGGCGCGCGCATGACCGCCAGCGCCAAGCCATCATGGAACCCGGTGTTCAATATCGGCGCCAACTACGCCATCAACGGCAACTGGTTCGTCGGGCTGTCGGTGTCCTACGTGCCGCTGTCGACGCGGGCGTCGTTCACCACCCAGGCCGGGCCGGTGACGATCCAGTCGCACACCAAGATTAAGATCGATCCGGTGGTGACGTTCCTGAACGTGGGCTACCGCTTCTGAGCGCGGCACCCGACAGGCTGAAGAAAAGGGCGCCCGGGGGCGCCCTTTTTGCTGGAGAGGCGATGGCTCAGGCCGCTGACCTGACCGGATAGCCGGCTTCCTCGATGGCCTCGCGCAACGCCTGCGTGTCGGCGGCGCTGTCGACGCGCACGGACTGGGCCGGCACATCCGCGCTGACGCGCGCGGCGGGGTCGACGGCGAGCACCGCGCGCGTGATGGCGCCCACGCAGTGGTTGCACGTCATGCCTTCTACCTGGAACTGGATCATGTTGGAACGCTCCTGAACGGATGGAAACGCGGCATCGGGCCGCGACAGACACAGTGTGAACCTTGCCACGGTGGGAAGCGCAAGAGAAATTTCCTGATGCACATGGCACTGGCGTCATCTGCGGCGGGCCTTGACCTTCCAATGATGGTAAGGTCCATGATGCTGACATCGACACTGTGGATGACTCAGAACCATGCCAGATTCCAGCGCTGTGCTCGCTTCCCAACCGGTCCGCACAGACCGCAACCCGCCTGCCGACGCCATGCCCGAGTGGCGGCTGCCGGTCGAGGGCATGACCTGCGCTTCGTGCGTGGGACGCGTTGAAAAGGCCCTGGCCAGGGTGCCGGGCGTGCGCGACGTCGCCGTAAACCTTGCCACCGAGGCCGCCACGCTGCGCGCGGCGTCCGCCGCGGTGCTGCCCGCCGCCGCGCGTGCCGTGGCCGACGCCGGTTACACCGTGCCCCACGACACCCTCGAACTGAATATCGCCGACATGACCTGCGCCTCGTGCGTGGCGCGGGTCGAAAAGGCGCTGCGCGCCGTGCCGGGCGTGGTCGAAGCCACCGTCAACCTGGCCACCGAGCGCGCCAGCGTGACGCTGCTGCGTGGCGCCACCGATCCCGCGGCGCTGGCGGGCGCGGTCGTGCGCGCCGGCTATGGCGCGACGCCGGTGGCGGATGCGGCGGCTGCGACAGGCGCCGCGGCCCAGCCCGGCCAGCCGGGGCAGGCCAGCCGCCCGGCCTTCTGGGAGGGCCCGTGGCCGGTGGCGATTTCGGCGGCGCTGTCGTTGCCGCTGGTGGCGCCGATGGTGCTGGAATGGTTCGGCGTGCACTGGATGCTGCCGGCGTGGGTGCAGTGGCTGCTGGCCACGCCGGTGCAGTTCGTGTTCGGCTGGCGCTTCTACAAGGCCGGCTGGAAGGCAGTGCGCGCCGGCGCAGGCAATATGGACCTGCTGGTGGCGCTCGGCACCACCGCCGCCTACGGGCTGTCGCTGTGGCTGATGTGGCGCACGCCGGCCGATGCCATGCCGCACCTGTACTTCGAGAGTGCGGCCGTGGTGATCACGCTGGTGCGCCTGGGCAAGTGGCTGGAGACGCGCGCCAAGCGCCAGACCGCCGATGCCATCCGCGCGCTGGCGGCGTTGCGTCCCGATACCGCCCGGGTGCGGCGCGGCGGCGTCGAGCAGAGCGTGCCGCTGTCCGCCGTGACCGTCGGCGATGAAATCGTGGTGCGCCCCGGCGAGCGCATCCCGGTGGACGCCGAGGTGGTCGAAGGCACCAGCCATGCCGATGAATCGATGCTGACTGGCGAAAGCCTGCCGGTGCCCAAGCAGCCCGGCGACCGCATCACCGGCGGCGCCATCAATTTCGAAGGCCTGCTGGTGGCGCGCACCGTGGCGGTGGGTGCCGAGACCGTGCTCGCCCGCATCATCCGCATGGTCGAGCACGCGCAGGCGGCCAAGGCGCCGATCCAGCGCCTGGTCGACCGCGTCAGCGCGGTGTTCGTGCCGGTGGTGCTGGTCATTGCGCTGGTGACGGTGCTGGGCTGGGGCCTGTTTGCCGGCGACTGGGAGGCGGCGCTGCTCAATGCCGTGGCGGTGCTGGTGATCGCCTGCCCGTGCGCGCTGGGGCTGGCCACGCCCACCGCGATCATGGCCGGCACCGGCGCCGGCGCGCGCGCCGGCATCCTGATCAAGGACGCCGAGGCGCTGGAAGTGGCGCACAGGGTCGGGGTGGTGGCCTTCGACAAGACCGGCACGCTGACGGTGGGCAAGCCCGAAGTGGTGGCGTTGCATGCGGCCGATCCTGCCGACGCCGACGGCAGCGCGTTGCTGGCGCAGCTGGCCGCGCTGCAGGCCGGCAGCGAGCATCCGCTGGCGCGGGCCGTGCTGGCCGCGGCGCAGGCGCGTGGCATCGCCGTGCCGCCTGCCAGCGGCGTGCAGGCCCTGCCGGGCCGCGGCATTGCCGGCGTGGTCGACGGCCAGGCCCTGCAACTGGGCAGCGAGCGCCTGCGCGAGTCGCTGGGCGCGCCGGCCGGCGCGCTGGCCGCGGTGGCGCAGCAGCTGCAGGCGGAAGGCCGCACCGTGTCATGGCTGGTGCAGGCCACGCCGCCGCGCGTGGCCGGGCTGGTCGCGTTCGGCGATGCCATCAAGCCGGGCGCACCGGCGGCGATCGCCAGGCTGCGTGCCGCCGGCGTGCGCACCGTGATGCTGACCGGCGACAACGCCGGCGCCGCGGCGCGCGTGGCGCAGGCGCTGGGGCTGGACGACGTGCAGGCCGAGGTCCTGCCCGAAGACAAGGCCGCCCGTGTGCAGGCGCTGGGCCGCGATGGCGCGGTGGTGGCGATGGTGGGCGACGGCATCAACGATGCGCCGGCGCTGGCCGCGGCCGACGTGGGCATTGCCATGTCGACCGGCACCGACGTCGCCATGCATGCCGCCGGCATCACGCTGATGCGCGGCGACCCGGCGCTGGTGGCCGATGCGCTGGCGGTCTCGCACCGCACCGTGCGCAAGATCCGCCAGAACCTGTTCTGGGCCTTTTTCTACAACGTGGTGGGGATTCCGCTGGCCGCGGCCGGCATGCTCAATCCGGTGGTGGCGGGCGCGGCGATGGCGTTCTCCAGCGTCAGCGTGGTCGGCAATGCGCTGCTGCTGCGCCGCTGGCGCGCCCGGGCCGGCACCGCGCCGGCCGCTTCCACCGCGGCGCAAGGAGGCGAGTGATGAATATCGGCGAAGCGGCACAGGCTTCGGGCGTATCGGCCAAGATGATCCGCCACTACGAATCGATCGGGCTGGTGGCAACGCCGCCGCGCACCGAAGGCGGCTATCGCCGCTATGACGAACGCGCGGTGCATACCTTGCGCTTCGTGCGGCGTGCCCGTAATCTGGGATTTTCGCTCGACGAGATCCGCAATCTGCTGTCGCTGTGGCATGACCGCGACCGCGCCAGCGCCGACGTCAAGGCTCTGACGCTGCGCCACGTGGCCGACCTGGAGCAGCGCATCGCCGAACTGGCGGCGATGCGCGACACGCTGCGCGAACTGGCGCAGCACTGCAGTGGCGACGACCGGCCGGACTGCCCGATCCTGGCCGACATGGCGCAGCCGGAGGCGTCGGCCTGCCACGGCTAAGCGATGGCTAATCGATGGATTGGGCCCCGGTTGTAGCCATGGCAGGGCCGGCACACGCCGGCGCCGCGGACTCCATAACAACAACGATAGCTGGCGTCGCGCCAGGCCCGCGCGCGCCGGCAGGAGACCTGTGCAAATGGAACAGCCGATGACGGACGATCCGGCCCTGGCCGGCGTTGCCAGCTCCCCCGCCGCGAGCCCGGCGGGGACCCATGCGCCGGTGCAGAGCCGCCAGCGCATGCGCGACGGCACCGAACTATTGCTCCGTACCTGGCAACCCGATCCGGCACGCTTTGCCGAACCGCTCGGCTCGGTGCTGCTGGTGCACGGGCTTGCCGAACACGCCGGGCGCTACCAGCATGTCGCCGATCTGCTGTGCGGCCTGGGGCTGCGCGTGCGCGCCTTCGACCTGCGCGGCCACGGCGCCAGCGGCGGCGCGCGCATGGTCGCGGCCCATCCGGACGCGTACCTGAACGACCTCGCCGAGATCTACGATGCCGCGGTGCCGGGCTGGCACGAATTGCCGATCCTGCTCGGCCACAGCATGGGCGGCCTGATCGCGGCGCGCTTTGCCACCGCGCGGGTGCGGCCGGTGCGCGCGCTGGTGCTGTCGTCGCCGGCGCTGGCGCTGCGGCTGTCCCGGCCGGCGCTGACGCTGCACCGCGTGCTGCTGACGCTGGCGCCGCGCCTGCGCGTGCCCAACCCGATCGATGCGCGGCACCTGTCGCATGATCCGGCGGTGGTTGCTGCCTATCGCGCCGATCCGCTGGTGCAGACCACCATCACCGCCGGCGTGCTCGAAGGATTCATCCGCGGCATGGCGCAGGCGCAGGCCGACGCAGCGCTGCTGGAGGCGCCCATGCTGATGCTGGTCGGCGGCGCCGACCGCATCGTCGACCCGGCCGGCAGCCGCACCTTCTTCGACAACGCGCCGCCCGACCTGCGCGAACAAGTCTGGTTCGACCATGGCTACCACGAGATCTTCAATGAAGCGCAGCCGCTGCGCGGCCAAGTGTACGCGGCGCTGACCGGCTGGCTGCAGCGCCGGCTGGGCCGCCCGCAGCGCTAGGTACGGAACACGGACTCGGCGACACCGAACGCCGCGGCGACTACGGGGTCGTCGCGGCGCGCGGCCAGGCAGACCAGGGTCAGCTCGGTCTGTACCGAGACCCCTTCGACGATCACCAGCCCATGCGCATGCGACTCGCGCAGCGCAATCGCATCGCGCACCAGCGACAGCCCCACGCCGGAGCGCACCAGGTCGCGCATCGACGCTTCCTGGTCGACGTGCGCCACCTTGGGCACCGTGGCCGGATCCACGCCCGCCTGTGCGAAATGTGCCGACAGCAGCCGGTTGTGCGCGGATTCGGGCGGGGTCCAGATCCATGGCAGCGTCGCCAGCTGCGCCCACGAGCGCAGCGCCGTGCGCTCCTTCCAGCCCTTGGGCGCGACCACGTAGTACGAGAACGGCGTCAGCGTCAGCGCATGGAAACCGGCTTCGGACGGCTGGCCCAGGTAGAAGCCCACATCGAGCGCGCCGCTGCGTACCTGCTGCAGCACCCAGCCCGACATGCCGTGGCGCAGCTCGGTGCCGATCTGCGGATGGCGCTCCACCAGCGTGCGCAGCATCGGGCCCAGCCGGGTGAATTCCGGATCGAGGATGGTGCCGATCGCCAGACGCCCGCGCACGGTGTGGTGCATGGCGTTGACGGTGTGCTGCAGGTCGCCCACGCCATCGAGGATGCGCTCGGCCAGGGGCAGCAGCGCGGCGCCGTCGGCGGTCAGCGTCAGGCCCGCCGCGGTGCGCTCGAACAGCCGGATGCGCCAGGCCGATTGCAGCGCCTTCAGTTGCAGGCTGACCGCGGGCTGGGTCAGATGCAGGCGCTGCGCGGCGCGGGTCAGGTTGCCTTCGCGCGCGACGGCAACGAAGGCGCGCAGGTGGTGGAGGTCCAAGGGGGCGGCGGAAGGGTGATGTGTGGTGCGTCGCAATATTTTGCGCAGCTTATATTGTGATTGACGATAAATCATTGGACGGGGCCGCGCAACTGCACCAAGCTTGCGCTCAACCATGGCCCGAAGTCTTGTGCCGCACGCCATACGTGCCGCGGCCGGTGCGCGGCGCAGCGTGGCAGCGTCTTCACCAGACGCAAAGATCGAGGGCACCGACCGGAGGCAGAATCGCCCCGGGGAACCAGTATTCAGGAGCGGAAGTGGAAGACATCCTTGCAGAGGCCAGCGCAGTGCAGGCCATCATTGGCCATAGCATCGCGGGCCGGCAGACACGCGGCGCCTCCCAACGCCTGGCCGACGTATTCAACCCCGCCACCGGCGAAGTTGCCGCGCGCGTCGCGCTCGGCACCGCGCAGGACGTGGCCGATGCCGTCGCCGCCGCCAAGGCCGCCTTCCCGGCGTGGGCCGACACTCCGCCGCTGCGCCGCGCGCGCATCCTGTTCAAGTTCAAGGAACTGCTGGACCAGCACCACGACGACCTCGCCGCGCTGATCACGCGCGAGCACGGCAAGGTGTTCTCGGACGCCAAGGGCGAGGTCACGCGCGGCATCGAGGTGGTGGAGTTCGCCTGCGGCATCCCCAACCTGCTCAAGACCGATTTCACCGACAACATCGGCGGCGGCATCGACAACTGGAACCTGCGCCAGCCGCTGGGCGTGGTGGCCGGCATCACGCCGTTCAACTTCCCGGTGATGGTGCCGATGTGGATGTTCCCGGTGGCGCTGGCGTGCGGCAATACCTTCGTGCTCAAGCCGTCCGAGCGCGATCCTTCGCCGAGCCTGCTGATTGCGGATTTGCTGCGCCAGGCCGGCCTGCCCGACGGCGTGTTCAACGTGGTGCAGGGCGACAAGGAGGCGGTCGACGCGCTGCTTGCGCATCCGGACGTGCAGGCGCTGTCGTTCGTCGGCTCGACCCCGATCGCCGAGTACATCTATACGGAAGGGACCCGGCACGGCAAGCGCGTGCAGGCCCTGGGCGGGGCCAAGAACCACCTGGTGGTGATGCCCGACGCGGACCTGGACCAGGCCGTCGACGCGCTGATCGGCGCGGCCTATGGCTCGGCCGGCGAGCGCTGCATGGCGATCTCGGTGGCGGTGGCGGTCGGCGACGTGGCCGACCAGCTGGTGCCGCGCCTGGCCGAACGCGCGCGTGCGCTGAAGATCCGCAACGGCATGGAGGCCGATGCCGAGATGGGACCGCTGGTGACCGGCGCGCACAAGGCCAAGGTCGAAGGCTATATCGCCAAGGGTGTGGCCGAGGGCGCGACGCTGGTGACCGATGGCCGCGGCCACCGGGTCGACGGGCACGAGAACGGCTTCTATGTCGGCGGCACGCTGTTCGACCATGTGACGCCGGAGATGACGATCTACAAGGAAGAGATCTTCGGCCCGGTGCTGTCGGTGGTGCGGGTGCATGACTTTGCCGAGGCGGTGGCGCTGATCAACGCGCACGAGTACGGCAACGGCGTGTCGTGCTACACCAGCGACGGCGGCATCGCGCGCGCGTTCGCGCGGCAGATCCAGGTGGGCATGGTCGGCATCAACGTGCCGATCCCGGTGCCGATGGCGTGGCATTCGTTCGGCGGCTGGAAGCGCTCGCTGTTCGGCGACCACCATGCCTATGGCGAAGAGGGCGTGCGCTTCTACACGCGCTACAAGAGCGTGATGCAGCGCTGGCCCGATTCGATCGCCAAGGGCGCGGAGTTCACCATGCCGGTGGCGAAATAAACCCGACCATCACCATAACAAGCGCCATGGAGACATTCGACTACATCATCGTGGGGGCCGGTTCGGCCGGCTGTGTCCTGGCGAACCGGCTGACGCAGGACCCGGACGTCAGCGTGCTGCTGCTGGAAGCCGGCGGCAAGGACGATTACCACTGGATCCACATTCCGGTGGGCTATCTCTACTGCATCGGCAATCCGCGCACCGACTGGCTCTATCGCACCGAAGCCGAAGCGGGGCTGAACGGGCGCTCGCTGGGTTATCCGCGCGGTCGCGTGCTGGGCGGCTGCTCGTCGATCAACGGCATGATCTACATGCGCGGCCAGCGCGAGGACTATGACGAGTGGGCGCGGCTGACCGGCGACGACGGCTGGCGCTGGGACAATGTGCTGCCGCTGTTCAAGCGCAGCGAAGACCATCACCGCGGCCCAAGCGAATTCCACGGCGCCGGCGGCGAATGGCGCGTGGAAGGGCAGCGGCTGCGCTGGGACATCCTCGAGCGCTTTGCCGACGCCGCCGAGCAAGCGGGCATTCCGCGCACCGACGACTTCAACCGCGGCGACAATTTTGGCGTCGGCTACTTCGAAGTGAACCAGCGCCGCGGCATCCGCTGGAATACCGCCAAGGCATTCCTGCGGCGTGCCTCGGAGCGGCCCAACCTGACCATCGTCACCGGCGCGCAGGTGAGCGGGCTGAGCTTCGACGGGCGCCGCTGCACCGGCGTCAACTATCTGGGCGGCGGCCGTGCGCACGCGGCGGCGGCCACGCTCGAGGTGATCCTCGCCGCCGGCGCGGTCAACACGCCGCAGTTGCTGGAGTTGTCCGGCATCGGCCAGCCTGAACGGCTGCAGGCGCTGGGCATTCCGGTGCGCCACGCACTGCCCGGCGTTGGCGAGAACCTGCAGGACCACCTGCAGCTGCGCAGCGTGGTCAAGGTCAACGGCGTGCGCACGCTGAATACGCGCGCGGCCAGCCTGTGGGGCAAGTTCTGCATCGGCGTGCAGTACGCCGTCAACCAGAGCGGGCCGATGAGCATGGCGCCATCGCAGCTGGGCGCGTTCGCGCGCTCGGATCCGTCGCAGGCGCGGCCGAACATCGAGTACCACGTGCAGCCGCTGTCGCTGGACAAGTTCGGCGATCCGCTCCATGCCTTCAACGCGTTTACCGCCAGCGCCTGCAACCTGCGCCCGAGCTCGCGCGGCAGCGTGCATGCCGGCAGCGCGGATTTCCGCCAGGCGCCGGTGATCGCGCCCAACTACCTGTCGACCGACGAGGACCGCAAGGTCGCCGCCGATTCGATCCGGCTCACGCGCCGCATCGTCGCGTCGCCGGCGCTGGCGCCGTACCGGCCCGAGGAATGGCTGCCGGGGCCGGCTTTCCAGAGCGACGAAGAACTGGCCGAGGCCGCCGGCAATATCGGCACCACCATCTTTCATCCCGTGGGCACCTGCAAGATGGGCCGCGCCGACGATGTCATGGCGGTGGTCGACCGTCGGCTGCGCGTGCTGGGGGTGCAGGGGCTGCGCGTGGTCGATGCCTCGGTGATGCCACTGATCACCTCGGGCAACACCAACTCGCCGACCATCATGATCGCCGAGCGCGCCAGCGACATGATCCGCGAAGACCGCAGGCAGCGCGCCATGCCGACCGAAGTGGCAAGCCCGGCGCAGGCGCTCGCGCAAGCCAGTCCGGTGCCGGTGACAGCGGCCACAAGCGCTTGAAGCGCCACGCCACGTGGTCACCGGCGGGGCGGTGGCCGTGTGGTTTTCGCGGCGCTTGTGCGGCCGCAAAAAAACTGACACTTGGTTCATGTTTCATAGTGCAAACCCCGATGTTTTGCGATGCAACAGGCGCACACAATAGACGCCTCACAGGGTGCTTCGGCCGCACATACCATGCCGCCGCCGCAACCCGAGCGGGAGCCGCCCCGCACAGATAAAACCCGGGGGCATGGCCGGCAATCACGGCGTGCCTGACGGAACAAGCGGCAGTAAGGGCCTACAAGGCCGGTTCGGACCATTGTCAGTGCCGGGCATCACCCCGGCAGTACAGCAAGAGGGCGGGCAGGAGACATGAACCATCAGGAAACCATCCTGGAAACGCGGAACCTCACCAAGGAGTTCAAGGGGTTCACGGCGGTGAGCGACGTCAACCTGCGGGTGCGCCGCGGCTCGATCCATGCGTTGATCGGCCCCAACGGCGCGGGCAAGACCACTTGCTTCAACCTGCTCACCAAGTTCCTGGAGCCGACCACCGGCACCATCCTATTCAACGGCATCGACATCACGCGGGAAAAGCCGGCGCAGATCGCGCGGCGCGGCGTGATCCGCTCGTTCCAGATCTCGGCGGTGTTCCCGCACCTGACGGTGATGGAGAACGTGCGCATCGGCCTGCAGCGGCAACTGGGCACGGCGTACCAGTTCTGGCGCACCGAGCGTTCGCTCGACGTGCTCAACGACCGCGCCATGGAGTTGCTCGAGCAGGTCGGCCTGACCGAGTTCGCGCACACGCTCACGGTGAACCTGCCGTACGGGCGCAAGCGCGCGCTGGAGATCGCCACCACGCTGGCGATGGAGCCCGAGCTGATGCTGCTCGACGAACCCACGCAGGGCATGGGCCACGAGGACGTCGACCGCGTCACGCAGCTGATCAAGCAGGTCTCGGCGGGCCGCACCATCCTGATGGTGGAGCACAACATGAGCGTGGTCTCGTCGATTGCCGACAAGATCACGGTGCTGCAGCGCGGCGCGGTGCTGGCCGAAGGCCCGTATGCGGAAGTGTCGAAGGACCCGCGCGTGATGGAGGCCTACATGGGCACCGCCGACGCGGAACTGCAGGGCGCGCACTGAGGCCGGGGACGACACCATGAGCACAGCCAATACTCCCGCCCTGGAAATCAAGGGCCTGCACGCCTGGTACGGCGAATCGCACATCCTGCACGGGGTCGACCTGACCGTGAACCCGGGCGAGGTGGTCACGCTGCTGGGCCGCAACGGCGCCGGGCGCACCACCACGCTGCGCGCGATCATGGGACTGACCGGCGCGCGCAAGGGCTCGATCCGGGTCAATGGCCACGAGACCATCGGCCTGCCCACGCACAAGATTGCGCACTACGGCATCGGCTATTGCCCGGAAGAGCGCGCCATCTTCTCCAGCCTCTCATGCGAAGAGAACCTGATGCTGCCGCCGCAGCTGAAAGGCAAGGACTCCGGCATGAGCGAGGCCGAGATCTACGAGATGTTCCCTAACCTGAAGGAGCGCCGCCAGAGCCAGGGCACGCGCCTGTCGGGCGGCGAGCAGCAGATGCTGGCGGTCGGGCGCATCCTGCGCACCGGCGCCAACCTGCTGCTGCTCGACGAGATCTCGGAAGGGCTGGCACCGGTGATCGTGCAGGCGCTGGCGCGCATGATCCGGATGCTCAAGCAGAAGGGGTACACGGTGGTGATGGTGGAGCAGAACTTCCGCTTTGCCGCGCCGCTGGCGGACCGCTTTTACGTGATGGAGCACGGCACCATCGTCGAACGCTTCGCGGCCAGCGAGCTGCAGGCCAAGATGCCGGTGCTGCATGAATTGCTCGGGGTCTGATCCGCGCAATGCGGGTCGATGGTTGCTTGTTGGCAGGAACGGGTGGCGCGCACGCCGCCGCAAATCAGGAGACACGGAAATGAAAAAGACTCGGCTCGCGGCCGCGATGGCGGCCATTGCCATGGGTGCGGTGTCCTTCGGCGCTGCCGCACAGGTGTCGGGCGACACCGTCAAGATCGGCTACATCACCGACATGTCGGGCCTGTATGCCGATATCGACGGCCCGGGCGGCCTCGAAGCCATCAAGATGGCGATCGAGGACCGCGGCGGCAAGGTGCTGGGCAAGCCCATCGAGATCGTCTCGGCCGACCACCAGAACAAGGCTGACATCGCCGCCTCGAAGGCGCGCGAATGGATGGACCAGCAGGGCCTGGACATGCTGCTGGGCGGCACCAACTCCGGCACCGCGCTGGCGATGAACAAGGTGGCCTCCGAGAAGAAGCGCGTCTACATCAACATCGGTGCCGGCACCGCGCGCCTGACCAACGAAGAGTGCTCCCCGTACACGGTGCACTACGCCTATGACACGGTGGCGCTGGCCAAGGGCACCGGCAGCGCGGTGGTCAAGCAGGGCGGCAAGTCGTGGTTCTTCCTGACCGCCGACTACGCCTTCGGCCACTCGCTGGAACAGGACACCGCCGCGGTGGTCAAGGCCAACGGCGGCACGGTGGTGGGCCAGGTGCGCCATCCGCTGTCGGCGTCGGACTTCTCGTCGTTCCTGCTGCAGGCGCAATCGTCCAAGGCGCAGATCCTGGGCCTGGCCAACGCCGGCGGCGACACCATCAATTCGATCAAGGCGGCCAAGGAATTCGGCATCACCAAGTCGATGAAGATCGCTGGCCTGCTGATGTTCATCAACGACGTGCACAGCCTCGGGCTGAAGAACACCGAAGGCCTGCTGATGACCGACAGCTGGTATTGGGACATGAACGACGACACCCGCAAGTTCGCCAACCGCTTCTTCGGCAAGATGAAGAAGATGCCGAGCAGCCTGCAAGCCGCGGACTACTCGGCCGCCAGCACTTACCTGAAGGCCGTCGAAGCCGCCAAGACCGACGATCCGGACAAGGTCATGGCGGAACTGAAGAAGATGAAGATCAACGACTTCTACACCAAGGGCTATATCCGCCAGGACGGCCGTGGCATCCACGACATGTACCTGATGCAGGTGAAGACCGCGGCCGAATCGAAGAAGCCGTGGGATTACCTGAAGGTGGTCGCGACCATCCCGGGCGACCAGGCCTTCACCACGGTGGCCGAGTCGAAGTGCGCCATGTTGAAGAAGTAAGAAGGAAGGCCGGCTTGGGCGGTTAGCGAGCCGGCAGTTTGCTCCGCTCTTTCGCGAGCGGGAGGGGGGCAGGGGTGAGGGCTTGAGCGTCAAAGGCTGAGGCCGGGTGGGCTAACACCGTTGGCCTTGCCAGGGCCGCCATGCCGGAACACACCGAAGGCTTCGCTTGATGTGGTTCCTCGCTAAACCCCCCCTCACCCCAACCCTCTCCCCGTGAGGGGAGAGGGAGAACACCTTGCTCAGGCTAGCTCGGGCGGCTTTGGCGCACCCAAAACCGTTGGCTCCGCTTGGTGTCTGCCAACAACCAGAATCGATGCCCATGGACATCTTCGGAATCCCTTTGCCGGCCATGCTTTCCCAGCTCTTGCTGGGGCTGGTCAACGGCGCCTTCTATGCGATGCTGAGCCTGGGCCTGGCGGTGATCTTCGGCCTGCTCAACGTCATCAACTTCGCGCACGGCGCGCTCTTCATGCTGGGCGCGGTGCTGGCCTGGATGGGCATGGAGTACGCCGGGCTGAACTACTGGCTCATGCTGCTGCTGTCGCCGCTGGTCGTTGCCGCGCTGGGCGTGGTGATCGAGAAGACCATGCTGCGCTGGATCTACAAGCTCGACCATATCTACGGCTTGCTGCTGACGCTGGGCATCACGCTGGTGATCGAGGGCATCTTCCGCTCGGTCTACGGCGTGTCGGGGCTGCCGTACTCGACGCCGGACGCGCTGCAGGGCGCGACTGACCTGGGCTTCATGATCCTGCCGAACTATCGCGCCTGGGTCGTGGTGGCGTCGCTGGTAGTGTGCTTCGCCACCTGGTACGTGATCGAGAAGACCAAGCTGGGCGCCTACCTGCGCGCCGGCACCGAAAACCCAAAGATGGTCGAGGCCTTCGGCGTCAACGTGCCGCTGATGGTGACGCTGACCTACGGCTTCGGCGTGGCGCTGGCCGCGTTTGCCGGCGTGCTGGCCGCGCCGGTGATCCAGATCTCGCCGCTGATGGGGCAGAACCTGATCATCATCGTGTTCGCGGTGGTGGTGATCGGCGGCATGGGTTCGATCATGGGCTCGATCCTGACCGGCCTCGGGCTGGGCGTGATCGAAGGCCTGACCAAAGTGTTCTATCCGGAAGCATCGTCGACCGTGGTGTTCTTCATCATGGTGATCGTGCTGCTGCTGCGCCCGGCCGGGCTGTTCGGCAAGGAGAAGTGATGAGCGCACCCTCCACATCATCGACGCCAGCCACCGTGGCGGCCAATGCAGGCAAGGCAGGAAAGGGACAAGGCGTGCAGAAGAAACTGTTGTACGGATTGCTGTTGCTGGCACTGCTGGCGGCACCGCTGGCCGGGGCGTATCCGGTGTTCGTGCTCAAGGTGCTGTGCTTCGCGCTGTTTGCGTGCGCCTTCAACCTGCTGATCGGCTACACCGGACTGCTGTCGTTCGGCCATGCTGCCTTCTTCGGCGGCGCCGGCTATGCCGCCGGGCACGCCATGAAGGTATGGGGCGTGACGCCCGAGATCGGCCTGATCCTGGGCACCGGCACGGGCGCGCTGATCGGCTACGTGGTGGGCTCGCTGGCGATCCGGCGCCAGGGCATCTATTTCTCGATGATCACGCTGGCGCTGGCGCAGATGCTGTTCTTCATCTGCCTGCAGGCGCCGTTCACCGGCGGCGAGGACGGGCTGCAGGGCATTCCGCGCGGCAAGCTGTTCGGCGTGCTGCCGTTGTCGGATGACCTGACGCTGTACTACGTGGCGCTGGTGATCATCGTCGCCGCCTTCGCGCTGATCGTGCGCACGGTGCATTCGCCGTTCGGCCAGATCCTGAAGGCCATCAAGGAGAACGAGCCGCGCGCGGTGTCGCTGGGCTATGACGTCGACCGCTTCAAGCTGACCGCGTTCGTGCTGTCGGCGGCGCTGTCGGGTCTGGCCGGCTCGATCAAGGCGCTGGTGCTGGGCTTCGAGACCCTGACCGACGTGCACTGGTCGATGTCGGGCTCGGTGATCCTGATGACGCTGGTCGGGGGCCTCGGGACGTTGTCGGGCCCGATTGTCGGCGCCTTCGTGATCGTGGCGCTGGAGAACAAGCTGGGCGATATCGGCAACTTCCTGGCGTCGGTGACCGGCATCTCGTGGTTCGGCACGCTGGGCGAGTCGGTGACGATGGTGACCGGCGTGATCTTCGTGATCTGCGTGCTGACCTTCCGCCGTGGCATCATGGGCGAATTGCTGGCGCGCTTCGGCGGACACGCCGGGCGCAAGGAGTGACCGTAGGTCGACATGCCCGATTCTGGGGCTAGGGTTTTTTCTAGCTTGTCCTCGATGCACCGCTTCGTTACATTCCATATACGGTTTTCGCAGGTTAAATGGAGGCGGAAGCGAGGAGACGACAGGCGCGCACCCGGTGTCGGGTAGCAGCGTTATAAATAAAGGGCGTTGCCGGGTGATCCTCGGCAACGCTTTTTTCATTGGGGCGTCCCCCCGCATAGTGATGCTTTCGCCCTGTTCCGGGGCGCTCATGCCGCATCGGCATCACCTCGCCGCCCCACGCATGCGACAATGCGGGCGCTCCTTGCTGCCCGCCCATGTCCGCCTCTGTTCCCCCTGATCCATCCCCAACTGTCCCGCGCGTGGGCGGCCATGTCGCGCCGCAGGTCCAGGTACGCCTGGGGCAGGGCGCCGACGCTGCCCTGGTGTCGGACTGGCTGGACCGGATCCAGCCCTTGCCCGTGCCCGACGCGCGCGCGCGGCAGCTGATGCTGGGCGAACTGCTGGCCCAGTCCGGGCGCGGCATCTGCCTGCTGGCCAGCGACGCGCAGGACGGCGGCGGCCTGCTCGCCTGCCTCCCGGTGGTCTTGCTGCCCAGCCTCGAGCTGGCGGGCCTTGCGGCCTGCGCCAGCGAGTGGTGGGTACGGCCGGAGCTGGACGCGGCCACTCGCCGCGCCTGCCTCGAAGCCTGCTGCGCCACGCTGGCCGAGTGGGGCCGCGCGCACGGCATCCGCCATGCGCTGATGGCGCCCGGGCTGGTGGCCGGCCACGGCGGCGCGCCGCCCGGCTTCGGTCTGCACGGCAACGGCATGTGGCACGGCAGCCTGGTGCCGGCGGCCAAGGTACTGGGCTGATCCGCTTTCGCCGGTCGTGTGTGTGCCGGTTTGCGCCGGCGCCTCGGGTACCGGCCGATCCTGGCCTTCCTCCTTTCCTTTTCCCCTTTTCGCTTTCCTGCAATGACGGAATTCGCATTCCTGACGGTTGCCGCCTTTCTTGCCGGCCTGATCGACGCGGTCGCCGGCGGCGGCGGGCTGGTCCAGATCCCGGCGCTGTTCTCGGCCTATCCCAACCTGGCACCGGCGACGCTGCTTGGCACCAACAAGGTCGGTTCGATCGCCGGCACCGCCAGCGCGGCACTGCGCTACGGCCGCAGCGTGCGCATCTACTGGGGCGCCACCGCGCCGGCGGTGGTGGCAGCCTTTGCGTGCTCGATGGCCGGTGCCTGGGCGCTGACCATGATTCCGGCCGAGCCGCTGCGCAAGGCGCTGCCGTTCGTGCTGGTGGCGCTGCTGGTCTACACCGTTGCCAAGAAGGACCTGGGTGCCGAGCACGCGCCCACGCTGAGCGGCTGGGGCGAACGCGGCGCGGCGCTGCTGGCCGGTGCCGTGCTGGGCTTCTATGACGGCGTGTTCGGGCCGGGCACCGGCAGCTTCCTGATGATCGTGTTCGTGCGGGTGTTCGGCTATGACTTCCTGCACGCCGCGGCGTCGACCAAGCTGGTCAACCTGGCCACCAACCTGGCGGCGCTGCTGCTGCTCGCCAGCAAGGGCCATATCTGGTGGCAGCTGGGCCTGGTGATGGCGGTGGCCAACGTCGCCGGCAGCCAGGTGGGCAGCAAGCTGGCGCTGCGCCATGGCAGTGCCTTCGTGCGCAAGGTATTCATCGTGGTGGTCAGCGCGCTGATCCTGAAGACCGCCTGGGACGCCTTCATCCGCTGACGGCAAAGCCAGGCTGGGCGCGCGATGCGGGTTAATCCTCGCTGTTCGCGCCAGGGCGCTGTGATAGACTCGATCCGCATTCCCGACCGCACGGTCGGTGAATCGCCGAAGCGCCTTTCCGGGGGAGTGGCGTGGACGGGAAATGGGGAGCGGCCCGGTGTCGTTCCTGGTTGTAGCGCAGGTGCCGGCGCTGTGCCTGCGTTGACCCGAGGGGTCGTCCAAAAAAAGGGGCATCCGCCGGCGGACGCCGGACGGATGCCTTTCCGTTTCAGGAACCGAAGGAGACAAGATGGATTTCAAGCGCGCCAGCCTGCTGGCAATCGCTGCGGCCAGCCTGGTTGCCGGGGCCGCCCAGGCGCAGGTCAAGGTCGGGGTGACGGTGTCGGCCACCGGTCCGGCGGCATCGCTGGGCATTCCGGAAAAGAACACCTTCACGCTGATGCCCAAGGAGATCGCGGGCAAGAAGATCGAGTACATCGTGCTGGACGATGCCTCGGACACGACCACGGCGGTCAAGAACACGCGCAAGCTGATCAGCGAAGACAAGGTCGACGTGATGGTCGGCTCGACCGTCACGCCCAATTCGCTGGCGATGGTCGACGTGGTGGCCGAGAACGAGACCCCGATGATCACCATGGCGGCCTCGGCCCGCATCATCGAGCCGATGGATGCCAAGCGCGCCTGGATCTTCAAGACCCCGCAGAACGACTCGCACATGGCCACCGCCATTGCCGAGCACATGAGCAACAACAACGTGAAGACGGTGGCATTCATCGGCTTCGCGGATGCCTATGGCGATAGCTGGGCGCAGGAATTCGCCAAGGTCGCCGAGCTGCGCAAGATCAAGGTGGTCGCCAACGAGCGCTTCGCCCGCACTGATACCTCGGTCACAGGGCAGGTGCTGAAGATGATGGGCGCCAATGCCGACGCGGTGCTGATCGCCGGCTCGGGCACGCCCGCGGCGCTGCCGGCAAAGACGCTCAAGGAGCGCGGCTACAAGGGCAAGATCTACCAGACCCACGGCGTCGCCAATGCCGACTTCCTGCGCGTGTGCGGCAAGGACTGCGAAGGCACCTTCCTGCCCGCCGGCCCGCTGTTGGTGGCCGAGCAGCTGCCCGACAGCAATCCGGTGAAGAAGCCGGCGCTGACCTACAAGACCGCCTATGAGAAGGCCTTCGGCGGACAGGTCTCGACCTTCGGTGGCCACGCCTGGGATGCGGGCCTGATCCTGCAGCACGCCATCCCGGAAGCGCTGAAGAAGGGCCAGCCGGGCACCAAGGAGTTCCGCAAGGCACTGCGCGATGCCATGGAGCAGACCAAAAACCTGCCGGTGTCGCACGGCATCATGAACATGAGCGCCACCGACCACCTCGGCTTCGACCAGCGCGCGCGGGTGATGGTGCAGATCGTCGATGGCAAGTGGAAATTGCTGAAATGAACCGCTGAAATAAGCGGTTGAAATAAGCGGCCGACCCCGGCGTCCGGAGCCGGCCGGCACGGCCTGCCGGATTCGCAGCAAAGCAGGGCGCATGGCTGACCATGCGCCCTTTTTTCTGGTGCCGGCAGGGCGGCTGCGCGCCAACCTAGGGTTGCTCTGTATTTCCGCATTGCGCAACCCGTTTACTATTTCGTAACCCAAAGCGCGCACCACCTGTCGGCCCGTCGGCGCCCCGCTGATCCCGTTCGATGCCGGCAGGTTTTCCAACAAGACGGGGAGACAATGGACCTATCTATCGCCGCCATCCTGGCGCAGGACGGCATCACCTCGGGCGCGATCTACGCGTTGCTGGCGCTGGCGCTGGTGCTGGTGTTCTCGGTGACCCGCGTCATCTTCATTCCGCAGGGCGAATTCGTTGCCTATGGCGCGTTGACGCTGGCGGCGATGCAGGCCGGGCACGCGCCGCAAACCAGCTGGCTGCTGCTGGCGATGGGTGCGCTGACCTTTCTCTACGAGACCGTCACCGTGCTGCGCAGCGCCGAGCTGCGGCGCACACTGGGCCAACGGCTGGCGGTGCTGGCCGGCAAGTACCTGGTGTTCCCGCTGGCGGTGCACTGGGTGGTGCAGCAGTATGGCGCGCAGCCGCTGCCGATGCTGGCGCAGGTCGCGCTGACGCTGCTGATCATCATCCCGCTGGGGCCGATGCTGTACCGGCTGGCCTACCAGCCGCTGGCCGAGGCCAGCACGCTGGTGCTGCTGATCGTCTCGGTGGGGGTGCACTTCGCGCTGGTGGGGCTGGGGCTGGTGATGTTCGGCGCCGAGGGCTCGCGCACCAATCCGTTCTCGGATGCGCGCTTCGAGGTCGGCGCGCTAAGCATCTCCGGCCAGAGCCTGTGGGTGGTGGCGGTGTCGGCATTGCTGATCGGTGCGCTGTACTTTTATTTTGAGCGCACGCTGCAGGGCAAGGCGCTGCGCGCGACCGCGGTAAACCGGCTGGGCGCGCGCCTGGTCGGCATCGGCACCACGCAGGCGGGGCGCCTGTCGTTCACGCTGGCGGCGGCGATGGGAGCGCTGTGCGGCATCCTGATCGCGCCGCTGACCACGGTGTACTACGAGTCGGGCTTCCTGGTGGGCCTGAAGGGCTTTGTCGGCGCCATCGTCGGCGGGCTGGTGAGCTATCCGGTGGCGGCGCTGGGCGCGCTGCTGGTGGGCCTGCTGGAATCGTATTCGTCCTTCTGGGCCAGCGCGTTCAAGGAGGTCATCGTCTTCACACTGATCATTCCGGTGCTGCTGTGGCGCTCGCTGACGAGCAAGCATGTCGAGGAGGAGGAATAAGCCATGACCATGCTGACCGACAAGCAGGCCGGCATCGCTGGTGCCGAAGCCGGCAGCCGTGCGCGGCTGAACCGCAACCGGGTGCTGGTGCTGGCGCTGATCGTGGTGCTGGCGCTGCTGCCGGTGCTGCCGACGCCGGAGTTCTGGATCACGCTGGGCAACTACATCGGGCTCTACAGCATCGTCGCGATCGGGCTGGTGCTGCTCACCGGCGTGGGCGGCATGACCTCGTTCGGGCAGGCGGCGTTCGTGGGCCTGGGCGCGTACAGCACCGCTTACCTGACCACGCAGTTCGGGCTGTCGCCATGGTTCGGGCTGCTGGTGGGGCTGGTGATCACGATGGCGTCGGCCTATGTGATCGGGCTGATCACGATGCGCATGTCCGGGCATTACTTGCCGCTGGCGACCATCGCCTGGGGCCTGTCGCTGTTCTTCCTGTTCGGCAACCTGGAGTTCCTGGGCAAGTATGACGGGCTCAACGGCATCCCGGTGCTGTCGTTCTTCGGCATCGAGCTGCAGTCCGGGCGCTCGATGTTCTACCTGATCTGGGCGGTGGTGCTGCTGGCGGTGCTGGCGATGCAGAACCTGCTGAACTCGCGCCCGGGTCGCGCCATCCGCGCGCTCAAGGGCGGCGGCGTGATGGCCGAGGCCATGGGCGTGAACACCGCGTGGATGAAGGTGGTGATCTTCGTGGTGGCGGCGATCCTCGCATGCGTGTCGGGCTTCCTGTACGCACACCTGCAGCGCGCGGTGAACCCGACGCCGTTCGGCCTGAACTATGGCATCGAATACCTGTTCATGGCCGTGGTCGGCGGCGTCGGCCACGTGTGGGGCGCAGTATTGGGTGCGGGCATCCTGACCATCCTGAAAGACGTGCTGCAGGGCGTGCTGCCCAAGCTGCTCGGCGCCAATGGCAACTTCGAGATCATCGTCTTCGGCGTGCTGCTGGTGCTGCTGCTGCAGTACGCGCGCGATGGCATCTGGCCGTTCCTGCGGCGCCTGGTGCCGGCCGGACCGCCGGTGCTGGCGCCGGGTCAGGCCGCGGGGCTGGCGGTGCGCCACAAGCCCGAGACGGGCGAGCTGATCCTGGACGTGCGTGCCGCGCGCAAGCAGTTCGGCGGGCTGGTCGCGGTCAACGATGTCAGCTTCCAGGTGCGCGCCGGCGAAATCATCGGCCTGATCGGACCCAACGGCGCGGGCAAGTCCACTACTTTCAACCTGGTGACCGGCGTGCTGCCGGTGTCCGGCGGCGAGGTGCGCTACCGCGGCGAAGTGATCTCGGGCCTGCCGTCGCGAGAGATCGTCAAGCGCGGCATCGGCCGCACCTTCCAGCACGTGCACCTGCTGCCGACCATGACTGTGCTCGAGAACGTCGCCATCGGCGCGCACCTGCGCGGCGACTTCCGCTCGCAGGGCGGCGTCTGCGCCGCGATCCTGCGCATGAACAAGGTCGAGGAAGAAAAGCTGCTGTTCGAGGCGAAGCGCCAGCTGGAGCGCGTCGGCCTGGCCGACTGCATGTACATGGAAGCCGGCAGCCTGGCGCTGGGGCAGCAGCGCATCCTGGAAATCGCGCGCGCGTTGTGCTGCGACCCGGCCCTGCTGCTGCTCGACGAGCCTGCCGCGGGCCTGCGCTACAAGGAAAAGCAGGCGCTGGCCGAACTGCTGCGCAAGCTGCGCGGCGAAGGCATGAGCGTGCTGCTGGTCGAGCACGACATGGACTTCGTGATGAACCTGACCGACCGGCTGGTGGTGATGGAATTCGGCTCGCGCATCGCCGAGGGCGTGCCCGAGGAGGTGCAGAAGAACCCGGCGGTGCTGGAAGCCTACTTGGGCGGCGTGGAGTAACGGAGCGACAGAGAAAGCGACATGAGCCTCATTCTGGAAGTGAAGGACCTCCACGTCCGCTACGGCAAGGTGGAAGCAGTGCACGGCGCCAACCTGAAGGTCGAGGCCGGCCGCATCGTCACCGTGATCGGCCCCAATGGCGCCGGCAAGTCGACCATGCTCAATGCCATCATGGGCGCGCTGCCGGTGACGGGGTCGTCCAGCGGCACGGTCAGCTACCTGGGCCATGACATGGCCGGCATCCCGGTGGAAGGGCGGGTCGCGCGCGGCATGTGCCTGGTGCCGGAAAAGCGCGAGCTGTTCGCCTCGATGACGGTGGAGGACAACCTGCAGCTGGGCGCCTTCCGCCGCAAGCGCGCCGGCGACAAGCATTACCTGGACCAGATGGACGTAGTCTACGACCTGTTCCCGCGCCTGCGCGAGCGCGCGCGCCAGGACGCCGGCACGCTCTCCGGTGGCGAGCGCCAGATGCTGGCGGTGGGCCGCGCGCTGATGGCCAAGCCGCAATTGCTGATGCTGGACGAGCCCAGCCTCGGCCTGGCCCCGCTGATCGTCAAGGAGATCTTCCACATCATCAGCAACCTGCGCCAGACCGGCGTGGCCACGCTGCTGATCGAGCAGAACGCGCGCGCGGCGCTGCAGGTGGCGGACTACGGTTACGTCATCGAGACTGGCGACATGGCGATGGAAGGGCCGGCCGATGAACTGGCGGCGAACCCCAAGGTGATTGAAACCTACCTTGGACTGGCAAAGAAAGCGGCTTAAGAGCCGTTGTGTTCGCCGCAGGAATGGGGGCCCGCATTAGCGGGCCCTTTGTTATTGCTATTGTGAATAACTTTGGGGATAACCAGATTTCACGGGGGCATTCACCTTGCAGCTAGGGACAATAGGCATCCATGCCTATTTCCATTCGCGGGATGGATGAAGCTGCAAATCAATCCGAATAAAACATCCATAGTGCTGATATCGCGGCGATCAACATTCGTGTGATGGATGGTGACGTTACTGCCCGCCGTCACTCTAGTCATACGCTGAATAATTTGGCGTTTTCCCTGGCCGTATCCGCGCTTGCAGTTTCCAGCAGCCATGCGCGAAAGCAATTCAACGCTGCATGATCGCGCCGCTCCCTGGGCGCGCACAGAAAATAGCCGCGTTGCAGCGTAATCGGCAGGTCAAACGGCGCCACCACGCGTCCCGCCGCAATTTCCTCGCGCACCAGGCAGCGCTGCAGCACGGCCACGCCCATGTCGGCACGCACCGCCTGGATCAGGATCGAGACCTGGTCGAACGCTGTGGATAACCGGGGCGCAGCGTTGGGTACGCCGGCGGCCTGCAGCCAGTTTTGCCAGTTCGCCGGCGCGGTGGTGTGGTAGAGCAGGGGCTCGTCCAGCAACTCGGCCGGAGACTGCCAGCGGCCGGCCTCACGCCGGGCGCGCGCGCGATCCGGGTGGCAGACCGGCACCATTTCTCGACCGACCACGTAGTCGGCCTGCAGGCCAGGCCATTTGCCGGCTTCACCGGCCAGGATGGCGGCGTCGGGGGTGGGCCCGGACAAGTCTTCGTCACGCTGGTAGGGGACGAAATCCAGGCGGATTTCCGGATGGCGGCGGTGGAAATCCGGCAGGCGCGGCACCAGCCAGACGCTGGCGAGGGTCGGCACCACCGACAGGGTCAGATGGTGCCGGCGGTCGCCGGCACGCAGGGCCGCACTGGCGTGTTCGATGGCGGCGAGCGGCTCGGCCACGGCATCGAGCAGTTGCCGGCCAGCGTCGGTCAGTCCCAGCCGGTGCGCATTGCGTTGCAGCAGCGGCTGGCCGAAATGCTCTTCCAGCCGCGCGATGGCGCGGCTGATCGCACCCTGTGTCACGCACAGTTCCTCCGCCGCGCGCGTGAAGCTGCCCAGCCGCGCCGCAGTGGCGAAGGCGTGCAACTCGGACATCGAAGGGGAATGCAACCGCATGGCGGAGGAAAGGGGGAGGGCGGGGAGGGCGGGAGGGCGGGGGGGGCGGTTTGCCGCCCCCGGCGCAAGGATGATCTTTGGTAATGCAAAGGTGCAATATAGTCGTTTGCGCCCGGCCGGTAAACGGCTGACACTCGCCCGGTTCATGCACAAAACACCAACAGGAGAAACCCCATGATCCGAGCCCGGATGTCCCGCCGCCAGCTGCTGCTTACTGGCACCGCCGCCACCGCCACGCTGGTCTTTGCCGGCAGCGCACTGGCGCAGGCCAACTACCCGACCCGCCCGATCCGTCTGATCGTGCCATTTGCCGCCGGCGGCTCCACCGACCTGTCGGCGCGCCTGGTGGCCGAGTTTGCCGGCCGTGAGCTGGGGCAGTCGATCGTCGTGGAAAACAAGGGCGGCGCCGGTGGTTCGCTGGGCATGGAGCAGGTCGCCAGTGCCACGCCGGACGGCTACACCATCGGCATGGCCACGGTCAGCACGCATGGCTCCAATCCTGCCGTCTATCCCAAGCTCAAGTACGACCCGATCAGGGACTTTGCCCCGGTTACCAACGTAGTGGCGATCCCCAGCGTGTTCGCGGTGCACCCGAGCGTGCCGGCCAAGACCATGCAGGAGTTCATCGCCCTCGCAAAGGCCAACCCCGGCAAGTACAGCTTCGCCTCGCCTGGAGCCGGCTCGCTGGGCCACGTCAACATCGAGAACTTCATGATGCTGGCCAAGATCGACCTGCTGCACGTGCCCTACAAGGGCGCCGGGCTGGCGCTGAACGACGCCGTGGCAGGGCAGGTGAACGCCATCACCGACAACCTGTCGTCGACGCTGCCGCACGTGAAGGCCGGCCGGCTGCGCGCGCTGGCGGTGCTGGGCGCTGCCCGCTCCGCGCAGCTGCCCAACGTGCCGACCTACGCCGAATTGGGCTTCAAGGACATGGGTGAGGGCGGCTGGTTCGGCATTGTCGCGCCCGCCAATACGCCGCCCGCCATCGTCGCCAGGCTGAACCAGGCGATCCATAAGGCCATGCAGAACCCCGAGTTCAAGCGCAAGGTGGAAGAGTCCGGCGGCACCCTGGTGCCGACCACGCCGGAACAGTTCAAGGCACAGATCCAGCAGGCCATGGCGCGCTACGCCCGCGTCGCCAAGGCTGCCGAGATCAAGCTGGACTAAGGCATGGCGGAAGCAAGCAAGCAGGCGGCCGCGCTGCCGCCGGTGATCGTGCGCCTGCCGCAAGGGGAGGCCCTGCCGCTGGTGTGCGACTCGCCGCATAGCGGTACCACTTACCCGGCGGATTTTGGCGCCGCGGTGCCCGCCGCGTGGCTGCGCGGCGGTGAGGATACGCATGTGGAAGCGCTGTGGCAGGCCGTGCCCGCTGCTGGCGGCACGCTGCTGGCGGCGACGTTCCCACGCGTCTATATCGATCCGAACCGGATGGCGGATGACATCGACCCGGCCCAGCTCGACGGTGCCTGGCCGACGCCGCTGGCCCCGGGGCCGAAGACGCAACTGGGCTACGGCCTGATCTGGAGTCGGATCGACGCGGCCACGCCGATCTATGACCGGCGGCTGTCGGTCGCGGAAGTGCAGGCCCGCATCGAACGCTACTATCGTCCCTACCATGAGGCGCTGGAGGAGGCCGTGGAGGGCGCTTACGCGCGCTTTGGCGCGCTCTGGCACCTGAACCTGCACTCCATGCCGAACAACGCCTACGAGCGCCTGAAGATCGACAGTCCGCATCCGCTGGCGGACTTTGTGCTGGGCGATCGCGATGGCACGACCTGCGAGCCGGGCTTGGTGGACCTGGTCGAGCGGGAACTGCGCGGCATGGGCTACACCGTCGCGCGCAACGATCCCTACAAGGGCGTGCAGTTGATCGCGCAGATCGGGCGTCCGGCGGAGCAGCGCAACAGCCTGCAGATCGAGATCCGGCGGCCGCTGTACATGGATGAGACGACTCGCGAGCGCAATGCCGGTTTCGCTCCGCTGCAACGCGACCTTGGTAAGCTGACCGAGGAAGTGGCGGCCTATATCCGCTCACAGCTCTGAGGCGTTTGTCCCACGTGAAACATCTGGCCGGGCCTTGTGCCCGGCCTTTTTGTTTCACGTGAAACACAACGTCGTTTCCAGGCGACTGACCGCGTACCGTAAGCGCCATGTTTCACGTGAAACATGGTGTCCGCCGGAAAGCGATAACTCGAATGCCGCTATAATTTCGCATTCCCGAATTTTCCCGCCAGCCTCCCGGAGGAGGTGTCCCATGCTTTACCCGAAAGAATTCGATGTCATCGTCGTCGGCGGTGGCCATGCCGGCACTGAAGCCGCCCTTGCCGCGGCCCGCATGGGCTGCCAGACGCTGCTGCTGACCCATAACATCGAGACGCTTGGGCAGATGAGCTGCAACCCGTCGATCGGGGGCATCGGCAAGGGGCACCTGGTCAAGGAGGTGGACGCCATGGGCGGTGCCATGGCGGCGGCCACGGACGAGGCCGGCATCCAATTTCGCATCCTGAATTCCAGCAAGGGGCCGGCCGTGCGTGCCACGCGCGCCCAGGCGGATCGGGTGTTGTACCGCAAGGCGATCCGCACGCGGCTGGAGAATCAGCCGAACCTGATGCTGTTCCAGCAGGCCGTGGACGACCTGATGGTGGAGGGTGACCGCGTCGTCGGTGCCATGACGCAGGTCGGCATCGCCTTCCGTGCGCGCGCGGTCGTGCTGACCGCCGGTACCTTCCTCGACGGCAAGATCCACGTGGGCCTGGATAACTACACCGGGGGCCGCGCCGGCGATCCGGCTGCGGTGTCGCTGTCAGCACGCCTGAAGGACCTGAAGCTGCCGCAAGGCCGCCTGAAGACCGGCACGCCGCCGCGCATCGACGGGCGCACCATCGATTTTTCGGTGATGGAAGAGCAGCCAGGCGACCTCGATCCCGTGCCCGTCTTCTCCTTCCTGGGCCGGCCCGAACAGCACCCGCGGCAACTGCCGTGCTGGATCACCCATACCAACAGCCGCACCCATGACATCATCCGCGGCGGGCTGGACCGCTCGCCGATGTACACCGGCGTGATCGAGGGGGTAGGGCCGCGTTACTGCCCCAGCATCGAGGACAAGATCCATCGCTTTGCCAGCAAGGAAAGCCATCAGATCTTCCTGGAGCCAGAAGGCCTGACCACCAACGAGTTCTATCCCAACGGGATCTCGACCAGCCTGCCATTCGACGTGCAGCTGGAACTGGTGCACTCGATCCGCGGCCTGGAGAACGCCCATATCCTGCGTCCTGGCTACGCGATCGAATACGACTACTTCGATCCGCGCGGCCTGAAGGCATCGCTGGAGAGCAAGGCGATCCGGGGCCTGTTCTTCGCCGGCCAGATCAATGGCACGACCGGCTATGAAGAAGCCGCGGCGCAGGGCCTGCTGGCCGGTATCAACGCCGGTTGCTACGTGCGCGAGCGCGATGCGTGGACGCCGCGCCGCGACCAAGCCTACCTGGGCGTGCTGGTCGATGACTTGATCACGCGCGGCGTGACCGAGCCGTATCGCATGTTCACCAGCCGGGCAGAATTCCGCCTGAGTCTGCGGGAAGACAACGCCGACATGCGGCTGACCGAGGTTGGCCGCGAACTGGGCGTGGTCGACGATGCCCGCTGGGATGCGTTCAACCGCAAGCGCGACGCTGTTTCACGTGAAACAGAACGCCTGAAGAGCACGTGGGTGAACCCGGCGATGCTGCCGGCCGACGAGGCGGTGCCGCTGCTGGGCAAGCCGATCGAACGCGAGTACAGCCTGGCCGACCTGCTACGACGTCCGGAAGTCAGCTACGAAGCGCTGATGGCCCTGCAGGGCGGTCGCCACGCGCCCGAGGCCCCGCTGGATGCCGAGCCGATGCTGGCGGCGCAGATCCGCGAGCAGATTGAAATCGGCATCAAGTACCACGGCTATATCGCCCGCCAGGCGGCTGAAGTCGACAAGCTGGAAGCCAACGAATCGACGCGGCTGCCGGAAGGGTTGGATTACACCGAAGTGCGCGGGCTGGGTTTTGAGGTCAGTCAGAAACTAAACCAGCATCGCCCGGAAACGCTGGGCCAGGCATCGCGCATCTCGGGTGTGACGCCGGCGGCGGTCTCGCTGCTGTTGGTACACCTGAAGAAGAAGGGGCTGGGGCGCGGCCGTGCGGACGCCGGCGCATCGTCCGGCAACGGTGAAGAGGCTGCCTGAGAGTGCCCGCACCGCGACCCACCATGACCGACGACGCCACGCAGCGTCGTCGCCTTGAAGCGGGCCTGGCCGAGATCGGGCTGGCCTTGGCGCCGGCCCGGATCGACACGCTGTTCGCGTACCTGGCGCTGCTGCGCAAATGGAATGGCGTCTACAACCTGACCGCCATCCGCCATCCCGACGAGATGCTTACGCATCACCTGCTGGATTCGCTCGCCGCGGTCCCGGCGCTGGCCGAAGCCGCCCGTGCCGCCGAAGTCGATACGCCGGCGCGGGGCAGGGTGCTCGATGTGGGCTCGGGTGGCGGCATGCCGGGCCTGCCGCTGGCCATTGCCTGTCCGGATGTATCGGTGCTGATGGTCGACATCGTGCAGAAGAAGACCGCTTTCCTGACGCAGTGCCGCGCCCAGCTGGGCTTGTCCAATGCCGCCGCGCATTGGGGCCCGGTGGAGAAGCTGGACGATGCCGACGGCTTTGCCGTGATCACCTCGCGCGCGTTTGCCGAGCTGACGGATTTCGTCAGCCTGTCGGGCCAGCTGCTTGCGCCGCGCGGCAAGCTGATCGCGATGAAGGGCGTGTATCCGCAGGCCGAGCTGGACCGCATGGAAGCCGCCGGACTGATGACGCAATGGCAGGTCGACGCCGTGCCGCGGCTGACCGTGCCCGGGCTGGAGGCGGAGCGCCACCTGGTGGTACTGTCGCGCCGCGCGGGCACCGCCGCATGACCTACGCCGCGGTGCCGCGCAAGCGCGCCGCGAACTGCCAGCCGCGTGCTGGCCGGATGATTTGAAGCAGGAGCCGCAGGAGCTTATGGCCAAGGTATTCGTGATCGCAAACCAGAAGGGCGGGGTAGGCAAGACCACCACCACGGTGAACCTTGCCGCTGGCCTGGCGGCGCAGGGCCAGCGCGTGCTGCTGGTCGACCTGGACCCGCAGGGCAATGCCTCGATGGGCTCCGGCATCGACAAGCAGGCGCTGGAAACCAGCGTGTACCAGGTGCTGGTCGGCCTGGCCGGCATCCCGCAGGCGCGCCAGCGCTCCGAAACCGGCAAGTACGACGTGCTGCCGGCCAACCGCGAACTGGCCGGTGCGGAAGTGGAGCTGGTCGAACTGGACCAGCGCGAGCGCCGGCTGCGCCAGGCCATCGCAGAGGTCGACGGCGACTATGACTTCGTGCTGATCGATTGCCCGCCGTCGCTGTCGCTGCTGACGCTGAATGGCCTGTGCGCGGCGCACGGCGTGATCGTGCCGATGCAGTGCGAGTACTTTGCGCTGGAAGGGCTGTCGGACCTGGTCAACACCATCAAGCAGGTGCACGCCAACCTGAACCGCGACCTGCAGGTGATCGGCCTGCTGCGCGTGATGTTCGACCCGCGCGTGACGTTGCAGCAGCAGGTGTCGGCGCAACTGGAATCGCACTTCGGTGACAAGGTTTTCAAGACGCTGATTCCGCGCAATGTGCGGCTGGCCGAGGCACCGTCCTACGGCATGCCGGGCGTGGCGTTCGATCCGTCGTCGAAGGGCGCCAAGGCGTACCTGGACTTCGGCGCCGAGATGATCGCGCGGGTCCGGCAGCTGGGCTGAAGGAGAGGGCAAGAGCATGAGCACTGCAAAGAAGAAGGGCCTGGGCCGCGGCCTGGAAGCGCTGTTGGGTGGGCCCGCTGAAATCGTCGAGTCGGTCAAGCAGGAGGGCGCGCCCACCGTGCTGAACCTGAACCAGCTGCAGCCGGGCAAGTACCAGCCGCGCACGCGCATGGACGAGGGTGCGCTGCAGGAGCTGGCCGCGAGCATCCGCGCGCAGGGGCTGATGCAACCGATCCTGGTGCGGCGCGTGGCCGAGCCCGACCGCTACGAGATCATTGCCGGCGAGCGGCGCTTCCGCGCATCGAGGCTGGCCGGGCTGGACAAGGTGCCGGTGCTGGTCAAGGACGTGGCCGACGAAGCCGCGGCGGCGATGGCGCTGATCGAGAACATCCAGCGCGAAGACCTGAATCCGCTGGAAGAAGCGCAGGGCATCATGCGGCTGATCCGCGAGTTCAGCTTCACGCACGAGCAGGCGGCCGAGTCGGTGGGCCGCTCGCGCAGTGCGGTGTCGAACCTGCTGCGCCTGCTGAACCTGGCCGCGCCGGTGCAGACCATGCTGATGGCGGGCGACCTGGACATGGGCCACGCGCGCGCGCTGCTGGCGGTGGACGGCGCCAACCAGATCACGCTGGCCAACCAGATCGTCAACAAGCGGCTCTCGGTGCGCGAGACCGAAAAGCTGGTGGCCTCGACGCTCAAGCCGTTCGACCTGAAGTCGCTAAAGCAGAAGGGCGCCAATAACGTGCGCGACGTGGCGCGGCTGGAAGAGGAGTTGTCGGACGCGCTCGGGCTGGCGGTGCAGATCAAGCTGTCGGCACGCGGCAAGGGCCAGCTGACGATCCACTTCAGCAACAACGATGCGCTCGAAGGAGTGCTGACGCGCCTGCGTGAATCGCGCGAAGGGCAGCAGGCTGCCTGATTTACTGCGCGATTAACGGCCATTGCTGCGGCGACTGTTGCGCGCACGCAGCACTGGCCGGGACGATCCGCGGTATACCTTGTGCCTGACCGGTAATCCCCCATCATGCGCAGGGTTCACCGCGCAATCCAATTACGTCAAACATCATTGCCGCGCAATTTTAGCGCAGCCATCATGCAATCGTGATGGCAACCGTTGTGCGCAACGCACTGCAAGGTAAATGTAAGCAGATTGACGCGAATCAGTAGTTCCCCTTAAAATCGTGCGGTTTGAATTCTGGTCGGGCCGAAAAGTTCCGGCCCGGATAAGGCAGGCAGGTGGTGGTTCGAGATCGTCAGCAACGAGGCGCCGGGTCCCGTCAGGAAGATGACTGGGACGACTGGAAAGAAGGCGCGGACCGTGAGGAAGAGGCTGTCGATCCGCTGTCACATGCCGAGGCGGTGACGCTGTTTGGCGAGCGCGCGCTGCGTCCTTCGCGCATGACCCCGGGCAAGGTTGTCCTGGCGCAGGTGGCGGTTTCCCTGCTGTCGGCACTGTGCTGGGCGCTGTTTGCGAAAGAGCCGGGGCCATATGGATGGTCGGCGCTGTTCGGCGGCATGGTGTGTTTCGTGCCGAGCGGGTTCTTCGCCTTCCGCCTGTGGCTGGCGCGCGATCGCGCTTCGGTGGGCGGACTGGTGTTGGGCGAGGCGATCAAGGTCTTTGCCACGGTGGCGCTGCTGGTGCTGGTCGTGGTGCTGTACCGCGATCTGCGCTGGGTGCCGATGCTGGTCACGTTCCTGCTGGCGCTGAAGACATACTGGGTGGTGGCCCTGGCCTTGCGCTAGGACCGCTGCCTGAAATCGGTGCTTCCTTTGCAAGTGGTGGCACCAAGACGGAATATCAAGAGTTTCCGTGACGGTTGCGGCGGATTTCATGGCGCTGACACCGGACACGGCCAAGGTTGGAAACCCGCTTGCATCGCGGTGACCGGCGAATCCGCCGAAGGCAATGCAAGACGCGTACCGGGCGCTGCACAGAACAGCGGCGCGCGGCCCTAAGATTTCGCAATATACCGTTCGATTCGACAATGGCAGAAGCTACCCAAAGCGCGGAACACGTGCTGACACCCTCCGGCTATATCGCCGAACACTTGCAGAACTTGAACTCGGTCGGCGGCAAGCAGGCGTCGGTGGTCGATTTCTCCGTGATCAACTATGACACGGTGTTCTGGTCGGTGCTGTGCGGCGCCATCGCCTTGCTGTTCCTGTATGCCGCCGCGCGCCGCGTCACCGCGGGCGTGCCGGGCCGCTTCCAGGCCTTCGTCGAGATGATCGTCGAGATGGTCGACGACCAGGCCAAGGGCATCATCCACGGCGACCGTTCGTGGATCGCCCCGCTGGCGCTGATGGTGTTCTGCTGGATCACCATGATGAACGCGATCGACCTGATCCCGGTCGACTGGGTCACCGGCCTGAACAAGGTCCTCGAGATCTTCCACATCCATATCCCGCACCACCGCGCGGTTGCCACGGCCGACCTGAACGGCACGCTGGGCATGTCGTGCGCCGTGCTGGTGCTGATGATCTACTACAGCTTCAAGATCAAGGGCGCGGGCGGCTTCATGCACGAGCTGTTCTCGGCCCCGTTCGGCGCCAAGTGGTACCTGGCCCCGTTCAACCTGGTCCTGAACATCATCGAATTCCTGGCCAAGGCCGTGTCGCTGGGCATGCGGTTGTTCGGCAACATGTACGCCGGCGAACTGGTGTTCCTGCTGATCGCGCTGCTGGGTTCCATCTGGACGTTCAGCGCGGACCTGTCGGCGCTGGGCTTTGTCGGCCATGTCGTGGCCGGTGCGGTCTGGGCGATCTTCCACATCCTGATCGTCCTGCTCCAGGCCTTCATTTTCATGATGCTGACGCTGGTGTACATCGGCCAGGCTCACGATCACCACTGATCGCTGAAGTTTCCGGTTTTTGGTTTTTTGGTTTTTTGGTTCTAAGTCTCTCTAAATTAAAGGAGTCATCATGCAAGCATTTCTCGCCAACATCCAGGGTCTGACCGCCATCGGTATCGGCATCATCATCGGCCTGGGCGCTATCGGCGCCTGCCTGGGCATCGCCCTGATGGGTGGCAAGTACATCGAAGCCTGCGCACGTCAGCCCGAGCTGATGAACCCGCTGCAAACCAAGATGTTCCTGCTGGCCGGCCTGATCGACGCGGCATTCCTGATCGGCGTGGGTGTTGCAATGCTGTTCGCGTTTGCCAACCCGCTGCTGGCTGTCATCCAGTAATTCTTTTCGGTCTGCATGATGCTGACGGGCGGCGCGGGCCACCAGCCTGGCCGCCTTTTGTGCATTTATCTGTAGTTTGATTACCGAAAGGAACACACCATGAATCTGAACGCAACGTTTTTTGCGCAGATGGTCGTGTTCTTCATCCTGTGGTGGGTTGTTGCCAAATTCATTTGGCCGCCGCTGGTGAAGGCGCTCGACGAACGCGCAAAGAAGATCGCCGATGGCCTCGCCGCTGCCGAGAAGGGCAAGGCCGAGCTCGAACTCGCCAACAAGCGTGTGGACCAGGCCATGGCCGAAGCCCGCACTGAAGGCGCTCAACGTGTCGCTGACGCCGAGAAGCGCGCCCAGCTGACGGCCGACGAGATCAAGCAGAACGCCCAGGCAGAAGCCGCACGCATCATTGCCCAGGCCAAGGCCGAAGCCGAGCAGCAGGTTACCCGCGCGCGCGAAGAACTGCGCGACCAGGTCGCCGTGCTGGCCGTCAAGGGTGCCGAGCAGATCCTCAAGCGTGAAGTGAACGCGCAGGTCCACAACGACCTGCTCAATCAACTCAAGGCTGAGCTCTAATCATGGCTGAAACCGCAACCATTGCCCGTCCCTACGCTGAGGCGCTGTTCCGCGTCGCCAGTGAATCGAGCGCAGGCAACCTGGGTGCATGGTCCGAGCTGGTGTCGGAAATGGGGCAGGTTGCCGCCAATCCCGACATGAAGGCGGTCGCCGACGATCCGAACGTTCCCGGCGCCAAGCTGGCCGAACTGTTCCTGTCGGTGCTGAAGTCCCCGGTCAGCGACGAAGCGCGCCGCTTCGTGCAACTGCTGGTGGACAACAACCGCCTGTCGGTGATGCCTGACATCGCCGAACAGTTCCATGCGCTCAAGAACGCCCGCGAAGGCTCGTCCGACGTTGAGATCACCAGCGCTTTCCCGCTGGAAGATGGTCAGCTGAACGACCTCGTCGCCGCACTCGAACGCAAGTTCGGCCGCAAGCTGTACGCGCAGGTGGCGGTGGACCCGTCCCTGATCGGCGGCGTCAGCGTCAAGGTTGGCGACGAAGTGCTCGACACCTCCGTGCGTGCGCGCCTGGCAGCCATGCAAACCGCGCTGACCGCCGCCTGAGCGGCCGTCCGGCGGATTGAAGAATTAGGAGCATTGTGATGCAACTGAACCCCTCAGAAATCAGCGAGCTGATCAAGACCCGCATCTCGGGCCTTGGCGCCGAAGCTGAAGTGCGCAACACCGGCACGGTGATTTCCGTGACCGATGGTATCTGCCGCGTGCATGGCCTGTCTGGCGTGATGCAGGGCGAGATGCTGGAATTCCCCGGCAACACCTTCGGCCTCGCGCTGAACCTCGAGCGCGACTCGGTCGGCGCCGTGGTGCTGGGTGAGTACGAACACATTTCCGAAGGCGACACGGTCAAGTGCACCGGCCGCATTCTGGAAGTGCCGGTGGGCAAGGAACTGCTGGGCCGCGTGGTCAACACGCTGGGCCAGCCGATCGATGGCAAGGGCCCGATCAACGCCAAGGAAACGGACGTGATCGAGAAGGTCGCCCCGGGCGTGATCGCGCGTCAGTCGGTGAGCCAGCCGGTGCAGACCGGCCTGAAGTCGATCGACGCGATGGTGCCGATCGGCCGTGGCCAGCGTGAGCTGATCATTGGCGACCGCCAGACCGGCAAGACCGCCGTCGCCGTCGACGCCATCATCAACCAGAAGGGCAAGGGCGTCTTCTGCGTGTACGTGGCAATCGGCCAGAAGGCTTCGACCATTGCCAACGTGGTGCGCAAGCTCGAAGAGCACGGCGCGATGGAATACACCGTCGTCGTCGCCGCCGCTGCGTCGGACTCGGCCGCCATGCAGTACCTGGCTGCCTACGCCGGCTGCACCATGGGCGAGTACTTCCGCGACCGCGGCGAAGACGCGCTGATCGTCTATGACGACCTGACCAAGCAAGCCTGGGCCTATCGCCAGGTGTCGCTGCTGCTGCGCCGCCCGCCGGGCCGCGAAGCCTACCCGGGCGACGTGTTCTACCTGCACTCGCGCCTGCTGGAGCGTGCCGCCCGCGTGAACGCCGACTACGTCGAGAAGTTCACCAACGGCGCCGTCAAGGGCAAGACCGGTTCGCTGACCGCGCTGCCGGTGATCGAAACGCAGGCCGGCGACGTGTCCGCGTTCGTGCCGACCAACGTGATCTCGATCACGGACGGTCAGATCTTCCTGGAAACCGACCTGTTCAACGCCGGTATCCGCCCCGCCATCAACGCCGGTATCTCGGTGTCGCGCGTCGGTGGTGCTGCGCAGACCAAGGTGGTGAAGAACCTGTCCGGCGGTATCCGTACCGACCTGGCCCAGTACCGTGAACTGGCTGCGTTCGCGCAGTTCGCCTCGGACCTGGACGATGCCACCCGCAAGCAGCTCGAGCGCGGCCGCCGCGTGACCGAACTGCTCAAGCAGCCGCAATACCAGCCGCTGCAAGTGTGGCAGCTGTCGGCTTCGCTGTTCGCCGCCAACAACGGCTTCCTCGACAACGTGGAAGTGAAGGACATCCTGCCGTTCGAGAAGGGCCTGCACGACCACCTGAAGACCAAGTACGCCGACCTCATCAACCGCATCGAAGAGACCAAGCAGCTCTCGAAGGAAGATGAAGCCGCCCTGCGTGCCGCTGTCGAGGATTTCAAGAAGTCCGCCGCGTTCTAACCGCGTAATTCCACGACATCGTCGCCGCGCCTGGCTCACGCCGGCGCGGCGATGGTTCGGATGGAGAGGAAGATATGGCCGGAACGAAAGAGATTCGAACCAAGATCAAGAGCGTGCAGAACACGCGCAAGATCACCAAGGCGATGGAGATGGTCGCCGCGTCCAAGATGCGCAAGGCGCAGGAGCGGATGCGCAACGCCCGTCCTTACGCCGAGAAGGTGCGCAACATTGCGGCGCATCTGGCTACGGCCAACCCCGAGTTCAAGCACCCGTTCATGCAGGAGCGCGAAGTCAAGCGCGTCGGCATGATCGTGGTCACGACCGACAAGGGGCTGTGCGGCGGCCTGAACACGAACGTGTTGCGCTCGGTGACCAATGAGCTGAAGGCCCTGCAAGGCCGTGGCGTTGATGTGCAAGCCACCGCCATCGGCACCAAGGGCATGCAGTTCCTGGGCCGTATCGGCGCCAAGGTGGTTTCGCACGTGGTGCACCTCGGTGACACCCCGCATCTGGAAAAGCTGATCGGCGCGATCAAGGTCCAGCTCGACGCCTTCACCAATGGTGAAGTCGACGCGGTGTACGTGGCGTACACCAAGTTCATCAACACGATGAAGCAGGAACCGATGGTTGAGCAGCTGCTGCCGCTCGCCGCCGACAAGCTGTCGCAGACCGAAGAAGAGAAGCGCGCCTACTCGTGGGACTACATCTACGAGCCTGACGCCCAGACCGTCGTGGAAGAGCTGCTGGTCCGCTACGTCGAGGCGCTGGTGTACCAGGCCGTGGCCGAGAACATGGCGTCCGAGCAATCGGCGCGCATGGTGGCCATGAAGGCTGCGTCCGACAACGCCAAGAACGTGATCGGCGAACTGCAACTGGTCTACAACAAGACCCGTCAGGCCGCGATCACCAAGGAACTGTCGGAAATCGTCAGCGGCGCAGCTGCGGTCTAAGGCGTCACGAATTCAAGCTATCGGAGATACGAAATGAGTATCGGAAATATTGTGCAGTGTATTGGCGCCGTGGTGGACATCGAGTTCCCCCGCGACGCAATGCCGAAGGTGTACGACGCGCTCGTGCTGGAAGAATCCGGCGATGCCTCGTTCGCCGAGAAGGGCCTGACCTTCGAAGTCCAGCAACAGCTGGGCGACGGCGTGGTGCGTACCATTGCCCTGGGCTCGTCGGACGGCCTGCGCCGCGGCATGTCGGTGAAGAGCACCGGCGCCCCGATTTCGGTGCCGGTTGGCCACGGCACCCTGGGCCGCATCATGGACGTGCTGGGTCGCCCGATCGACGAAGCCGGCCCGATCGCCTCGGACGAACTGCGTGCGATTCACCAGAAGGCACCGAAGTTCGACGAACTGTCGCCTTCCGTTGACCTGCTCGAAACCGGCATCAAGGTGATCGACTTGGTCTGCCCGTTCGCCAAGGGCGGCAAGGTGGGCCTGTTCGGTGGCGCCGGCGTGGGCAAGACCGTCAACATGATGGAGCTCATCAACAACATCGCCAAGCAGCACAGCGGTCTGTCGGTGTTCGCCGGCGTGGGCGAGCGTACCCGTGAAGGGAACGACTTCTACCACGAAATGAAGGACTCGAACGTGCTCGACAAGGTGGCCATGGTGTTCGGCCAGATGAACGAGCCGCCGGGCAACCGTCTGCGCGTGGCGCTGACCGGCCTGACCATGGCCGAGCGCTTCCGCGACGAAGGCCGTGACATCCTGTTCTTCGTCGACAACATCTACCGCTACACGCTGGCCGGTACCGAAGTGTCGGCACTGCTGGGCCGCATGCCTTCCGCAGTGGGTTACCAGCCGACGCTGGCCGAGGAAATGGGCAAGCTGCAAGAGCGCATCACCTCGACCAAGACCGGCTCGATCACGTCGATCCAGGCCGTGTACGTGCCTGCGGATGACTTGACCGACCCGTCGCCTGCCACCACCTTCCTGCACCTGGACTCGACCGTGGTGCTGTCGCGTGACATCGCCGCGCTGGGTATCTACCCCGCCGTGGATCCGCTGGACTCGACCTCGCGCCAGCTGGACCCGCAGGTTGTCGGCACGGAGCACTACGAAGTGGCCCGCCGCGTGCAGCAGACCCTGCAGCGCTACAAGGAACTGCGCGACATCATCGCGATTCTGGGCATGGACGAACTGTCGCCGGAAGACAAGCTGGCCGTGAACCGCGCCCGTAAGATCCAGCGTTTCCTGTCGCAGCCGTTCCACGTGGCCGAAGTGTTCACGGGTTCGCCGGGCAAGTACGTGCCGCTGAAGGAAACCATCCGCGGCTTCAAGATGCTGGTCGACGGCGAGTGCGATCACCTGCCCGAGCAGGCGTTCTACATGGTCGGCTCGATCGACGAAGCCTTCGAGAAGGCCAAGAAGCTCCAGTAAGCCTCGTTTCGTCGTTCCCGCGAAAGCGGGAACCCAGCGTCTTTGAACGTCGTTCCAAAGTCCCTGGGCCCCCGCGTTCGCGGGGGGCGACGGTAAATCGCGCAAGGCGTTTTTGCCGTCGGAAGCGAAGTGATTGGAGAAAGGATCAGATATGGCAACCATTCTTGTAGACGTCGTCAGCGCGGAAGCGTCGATCTTCTCCGGCCAGGCGAAGTTCGTGGCGCTGCCGGGCGAGTCGGGTGAGCTCGGCATCCTGCCTGGCCACACGCCGCTGATCACGCGCATCCAGCCGGGTGCGGTGCGCATCGAGAAGGAAGACGGCAGCGAAGAGTTCGTGTTCGTTGCCGGCGGCATTCTCGAAGTGCAGCCCAAGCACGTCACCGTGCTGGCCGACACCGCGATCCGCGGTGGCGACCTGGACGAAGCCAAGGCCCAGGAAGCCAAGCGCGCGGCCGAAGAGCTGATGCAGAACCAGAGCAGCGATCTCGACCTGGCACGTGCCCAGAGCGAACTCGCGGTGGCGGCTGCGCAGCTGGCTGCCATCGCCCGCCTGCGTCGTAAGAAGTGAGAATCAGCAGTCCCGTCGCGTTGTTGTTTTTTCGATGCGACATTTAAAAAAGGCAGCCGCGAGGCTGCCTTTTTTGTATGCGCAGCGATATGCTTTGGCCGCGCCTGGACAAAAAAAAGCGCGCGGGCCGGGGAGGCTCCGCGCGGACGGGAAAATCCCTTCGAGGGGTCAATTCGAAGGAACGGGTTCGGTCCAGGTCGACAAGCAAGGCGCATCGGATATCCAAATATCCGCACCCAGGCCGCAAAGGCCACGCGCTGCAACGGTCTTCCTGGTGCTCCGGTCCAGCAAGCTTTACGCTGGATCGGAAAATCGGGTTACTGCCGGAAACGCTACAAAAGGCTTTCTTCAGCACGCCCCTTTAGTCTGCACGGCCATTTTCACCGGGGCGCCACGCCCGCCCGGCGGGTGTGTCAATGCATTGTGGGGGAAACTCCCCGGCATGGCAGTAACAAAATGTATCGGTTTGAAAGAAGTTGAAAGCCGGAGCGCCTAAAATCCGGCGTGATCGGCATATTTTCGCACTTTGCCGTCACGTTTTGCGCCGCCATGTGTTGCGGGATTATCTTTATAAGCGTGATTTCAGTGTTCGCTACCGCACCAAATCCTGCGTGACAATTGCGGTTACGATTCACTGGCCGCCGGAGTTGCCGCCGCGTAGCGATGCAGCCCGGCGGTCATCTGGTCAACCACCTCCACAGCCCGGAGACGCAATGCCGCCCGAGATGCAGCAAGCCATACAAGCCATGCTGGCGATGAAGACCGTGGCCGTGGTCGGCCTGTCCGACCGTCCGGAGCGGCCCAGCCATGAGGTCGCCGAATTCCTGCAAGGCCACGGCTTCCGCATCGTGCCGGTCAATCCGCGCCATGCCGGCGAACGCATCCTGGGCGAGACCTGCCACGCCACGCTGCGCGAAGCCGCCGATGCTGCCGCGGCGGCCGGCGCCCCGATCGAATGGGTCGATATTTTCCGCCGTGCCGAGGAAACTCCCGGGGTGGTCGACGAAGCCATCGCCATCGGGGCGCGCGGGGTCTGGCTGCAGCTTGGCATCGTCAACGACCAGGCGGTGCGTCGCGCCGCCGATGCCGGGCTGCTGGCGGTGCAGGACTGTTGCAGCAAGATCGAGCTGACGCGCCAGCTCGGCGGGGCCTGATTCCCGCCGTTTCCTTTATCCCTTCCGATTACCCCTTTGCCGCCGACCATGGCCATCGATCCGCAATTGCTCGCCTATTACCGCCGCCTGGCCGAACGCTATGCCACGGAGCCGGTGCCGGCCGACGTCCCGGCGCAACGCGCCCGTTTCGCCGAGATTGCCGCCGCCTCGTTGCGGCCGGATCCGGAGGGCGTTGTGGTGCAGCAGCTCGAAGTGGCGCTGTGCGGCCGCACACTGGGCGCACGGGTGTTCCGCCCGGCCGGCGTGGCCACGCCGCGGCTGCTGGTGTACTTCCACGGCGGCGGCTGGGTGATTGGTTCGACGCAGACGCACCACACCGTCGCGGCCTTGCTCGCGGCCGATACCGGGTGTGCCGTGGCCAGCGTCGATTACCGGCTGGCGCCGGAGCACGCCTTTCCGGCGCCTTGCGACGATGCCGCCGAAGCAGTGCTGTGGCTTGCCGGCCAGCGCCAGGCCTTGGGCCTGGCGTCCGATTTCCTGGCGGTTGCCGGCGACAGCGCCGGCGGCCACCTCGCGGCGCAGGCCGCGCAGCAGCTCAATGCCGGCGACACGGTGCGGGTCGATGCCCAGCTGCTGATCTATCCGGTCGCGGCGCCGGTGCTCAGCACCGAAAGCTATCGCGCCTTCGCCGATGGCCCGGGCCTGACGCGTGACGAGATGGCCTGGTTCTGGACCCAGTTCATCGGCGCCGAGGCGCTGGCGCAGGGCGCTGCCCACGCCGATCCGCGCGTGCACCTGATGGCAGCGCCGCCGGTGCGGCCGCCGGCGACCGTGCTGATGGTGGCGGCGCATGATGTGCTGCGCGACGACGGCCTGGCCTATGCCGACTTCCTGGTGCGCCACGATGCCCCGGTGATCACCATCGAGGCCAGCGGCATGACCCACGGCTTCGCGCGGCTCCAGCCCGAGGCGGAGCGCGCACGGGAATGGATGCGCCGCGCCGCGTCGGCGTTCGCGGGGATGATCGACGACGTCTGAGCGGCATCCGCGCGCGGCCATCCCTTAGAATGGCGGTCTTACGAGGATGACCATGACCGCACTGCAGAACGATACCTTCCTGCGCGCGCTGCGCCGCCAGCCGACCGAATACACGCCGCTGTGGCTGATGCGCCAGGCAGGCCGCTACCTGCCCGAGTACAACGCCACGCGCGCGCGCGCTGGCAGCTTCCTCGGGCTGGCCAAGAACCCGGCCTATGCCACCGAAGTGACACTGCAGCCGCTGGACCGCTATCCGCTCGACGCGGCCATCCTGTTCTCGGACATCCTGACGGTGCCGGATGCGATGGGCCTGGGCCTGTCGTTCGCGCAGGGAGAAGGCCCGCGCTTCGCCCATCCGCTGCGCACCGAGGCCGACGTGCAGAAGCTGGCCGTGCCCGACATGGCATCGCTGCAATACGTGTTTGACGCCGTGCGCGAAATCCGCCGCGCGCTCGTTCAGGATGGCCGCCAGCGCGTGCCGTTGATCGGCTTCTCGGGCAGCCCCTGGACCCTGGCCTGCTACATGGTCGAGGGCGGCGGCTCGGACGACTTCCGCACGGTCAAGGCGATGATGTACGGCCGGCCCGACCTGATGCACCGCATCCTGGACATCAATGCGCAGGCGGTTACCCAGTACCTGAACGCGCAGATCGAGGCGGGCGCGCAGGCGGTGATGATTTTCGACACCTGGGGCGGGGCGCTCGCCGACGGCATGTACCAGGCGTTCTCGCTGGCCTACATGCGCCGCGTGCTGGCCGGCCTGAAGCGCGAGCACGCCGGCCAGCAAGTGCCGGCGATCGTCTTCACCAAGGGCGGCGGCCTGTGGCTGGAAGCGCTGGCCGACACCGGCGCCGATGCCATCGGGCTGGACTGGACCGTCAACCTGGCCGAAGCGCGCCGGCGCACCGGCGGCCGCGTGGCACTGCAGGGCAATATCGACCCGACCGTCCTGTTTGCGCCCGAGGCCGCGATCCGCGAGCAGGTGCGCGGGGTGCTGGACAGCTATGCCGCTGGCGGCGGCAGCGACGGTCATGTCTTCAACCTCGGCCATGGCATTTCTCAGTTCACGCCGCCGGAGAGCGTTTCGGTGCTGGTCGACGAAGTGCACCGGCACAGCCGCCAACTGCGCGCAGTTGGGAAGTGACGGGCGCGGTATGCAGGCCGGGAGGCCGGTTCGGCGCCGCGTCGCGCTGCAGCGTCCCGGCCGCGCCCGTACCCAGTGCTGCGCGAGCCGCGCGGCCGTACCATGTCAAGTTAACTTTTTCGCCATGAACCGCCAAAAAGGTGCACGGAGTTGATTGCCGGCCCTTGACTTATGCACACCGATAGGTTTGCCGCAGTGCGGGACAGGGTTATTCCCTAACCTATCTGGGGGATGTTTGCAAGCCCTTGATTTTTAAGGCTTTGGAAGATTTGCAAAGGAGGGGTCGATGCCAGTGGATCCCTTGTTTTTCGGGGCTTCCGGGCCAGGCAAAGCGACTTTTCAACAAAGTTATCCACAGGGGCGGTGGAATTAGTGGAAAACCAGTCATCTATCATCGACTTAGGGCCACATTTGAAGTTTTACTTTAAGTTGATGCTGCGCCGCACACCAACCCTCCGCCACGGCCTGGCAGGCCCTCAGTGGTCCGGCACCTGCCCCACGGCGATGCACCCTCAAGTCGTGCATGCTGCCCGATAGCGGCGCGCACCTACCCGAGGCCGCGGCGCTAGCCGCCGCAGGGACGACGTTATCCACGCCGCCGATGATCCGGGTTGCCCTCGACACGCCTGCGGACGACTGCTTCGACTACCTCGCCATTGCCGACGTCGCGCCCGGCGACCTAGTAGTGGTGCCGTTCGGCCGCCGCAGCATGGTCGGTGTCGCGGTCGAATTCGCGCAAGACTCGGACGTGCCTGTGGACAAGTTGCGCCCCGTGGCGCAACGGCTGGACTGGCTGCCGCCGCTGCAGCCGGACTGGATCGGGCTGGCAGCCTTTGCCGCGCGCTACTATCAGCGCCGGCTCGGCGAAGTGATGCTGCCGGCATTGCCGCCCGCCCTGCGCGAGGCGGAAAGCTGGCCTAACCTGGCGCAGCGTGCCCGTACCGATGAATACCGCGTGCTGCCGGGCCAGGCCGAGGCCTTGCTGGCGGCCGTGCCGCCCCGCGCCCGCAGTGTGCGGGCCCTGGCCGAGGCGCTGGTCGAGCGCGCTGCCGCGGGCGAGCCGCTGTCCCTGGCGCAGGCGCGTGCCCTCTGTGCCGCGGCACCGTCGCGGCTGGCCGAATGGCAGGCCGCAGGCTTGGTCGAGGCCAGCCGCACCGCGCGCACCTTGTTGCCGACCGACCCCGCCCAGCCGCCATCGGCCGCGCCGCCGCTGCATGAGGAGCAGCGCGCCGCGGTGCAGGCCATCGCCGACGCCGAAGGCTTTGTCCCGTTCCTGCTGCACGGCGTGACTGGCAGCGGCAAGACCGAGGTCTACCTGCATGCGATGGAGGCGGTGCTGGGGCGCGACCCGCAGGCCCAGGTGCTGATGCTGGTGCCGGAAATCAACCTGACCCCGCAGCTGCAAAGCCGCATTGCCGCGCGCTTCCCGCAGTTGCCGCTGGCGGTGCTGCACAGCGGGTTGGCGGACCAGGAGCGCAGCCTGCAATGGCTGGCGGCGCACCGCGGCGAGGCCCGCATCGTGTTGGGCACGCGCATGGCGGTGATGGCGTCGCTGCCGGCGCTGGCACTGATCGTGGTCGACGAGGAGCACGACACCTCCTACAAGCAGCAGGAAGGGCTGCGCTACTCTGCGCGCGACCTGGCCGTGTGGCGCGCCAAGCAGCGCGGCATCGCAGTGGTGCTGGGCTCGGCCACGCCGTCGATGGAAACCTGGTGGCGGGCCGGGCAGGGCACCTATCGCAAGCTGGTGCTGCGCGAGCGCGCCCAGGCCGATGCTGCGCTGCCGGCGGTGCGGCTGGTCGACCTGAACCATGAGCGCCAGCGCCAGCGTGCCTTGTTCGAGGGCCTGTCGGTGCCGTTGCTGGAGGCCATCGATGCGCGCCTGGCGCGCGGCGAGCAGAGCCTGCTGTTCCTGAACCGGCGCGGCTATGCGCCGGTGATCGCCTGCGACAGCTGCGGCTGGCTGTCGGGCTGCCCACGCTGCTCGGCATACCTGGTGCTGCACCGGCCCGAACGGCGCCTGCGCTGCCACCACTGCGGCCTCGAGGCGCCGGTGCCGCACCACTGCCCGGATTGCGGCAATGTCGATATCGCGCCGCTGGGGCGCGGCACCCAGCGCATCGAAGAAGCGCTGGCGGCGCGCTTCCCCCAGGCCCGCATTGCCCGCATCGATGCCGATTCCACGCGCCGCAAGGGCAGCGCCCAGGCCATGTTCGAAGAGGTCCACGCGGGCGAGGTCGACATCCTGGTGGGCACCCAGATGGTGGCCAAGGGGCATGACTTCCAGCGCGTGACCCTGGTCGGCATCGTCCATCCGGACGCGGCCATGTTCAGCCACGACTTCCGCGCCGCCGAGCACCTGTTTGCGTCGCTGATGCAGGTGGCGGGAAGGGCGGGGCGGGCCGGCTTGCCGGGCGAGGTGCTGATCCAGACCCGCTATCCAGATACCCCGGCATTGCAGGCCCTGACGCGCCATGACTATGATGGATTCGCGGCCAGCCAGTTGCGCGAGCGGCGCCAGGCCGGGTTGCCCCCGTTCTGCTTCCAGGTGCTGGTGACGGCGGAACACGGGCAGCTGGCGCGTGCGTTGCAGTTCCTCGAGGCCGCGCGCCGGAATGCCGAACGCTGCACTCTGGCGCCGGAGGTGCAACTGCATGATCCGGTGCCGATGTCGATGGTGCGGGTGTTCAACCGCGAGCGTGCGCAAATGCTGGTCGAAGCTAGCGCACGCCCTGTCCTGCAGCGGTTTGTGGCCGAGTGGGTACAGACTTTTGCAGAGGTTGGCACGGAGGTGAAGGGGGTGCGCTGGCAACTGGAGATCGACCCGTTGCGGATCTAACGGCCGGCGCGGTGGAGAAAAAGTGCAACCCTTGGATTAGGGTTTTCGATAGGGTTGCACAAGGTTGCACCTTGGTGATTTTCGGGAGTAAGATCGCGCCAGCTCACAGGCTGCGGCCGGTCGCGCGCCCCTGCCTGTCGGCACGGACGAGGTAGCACCGGCGGCGGCTCCAGTCTTTCGGAGAATTGCCCGCAATGGCCACTACCACCCTTGGCGTCAAGCTCGATGACGCCTCGCGCGACCGCCTCAAGCGCGTTGCCCAATCCATCGACCGCACCCCGCACTGGCTGATCAAGCAGGCGATCTTCTGTTATCTCGAGCAGATCGAGCGCGGCCACTTGCCGTATGAAGTCGGCGCGGCCGGGGCCGAGGGCGAGGGCAGCGACGGCGCGGAAGCGCTCCATGGCGATGGCGCGCCGCAGCCCTTCCTGGAATTTGCCCAGAGCATCCAGCCGCAGTCGGTGCTGCGTGCCGCCATTACTTCGGCCTATCGCCGCCCTGAAACCGATTGCGTGCCGGTGCTGCTGGAACAGGCGCGGCTGCCGCAACAGCAGGCCGAGGCCGCGATCAAGATGGCCAAGGCACTGGCCACGCGTTTGCGCGAGCAAAAGGTGGGCACCGGTCGCGAAGGCCTGGTGCAGGGACTGATCCAGGAATTCTCGCTGTCTTCACAGGAAGGTGTGGCGCTGATGTGCCTGGCCGAGGCGCTGCTGCGCATTCCCGACAAGGCCACGCGCGACGCGCTGATCCGCGACAAGATCAGCGGCGCCAATTGGCAGTCGCACCTGGGCCAGAGCCCGTCGCTGTTCGTCAACGCCGCCACCTGGGGCCTGCTGCTGACCGGCAAGCTGGTCGCCACCCATACCGAATCGGGCCTGACCAAGGCGCTTACGCGCATCATCGGCAAGGGCGGCGAGCCGCTGATCCGCAAGGGCGTGGACATGGCGATGCGCCTGATGGGCGAGCAGTTCGTCACCGGCGAGACCATTTCCGAGGCGCTGGCCAATGCGCGCCGCTACGAGGCCGAGGGCTTCCGCTACTCCTACGACATGCTGGGCGAGGCGGCCATGACCGAGGCCGATGCCGCGCGCTACCTGGCGTCGTACGAGCAGGCCATCCACGCCATCGGCCAGGCCTCGCGCGGCCGGGGGATTTATGAAGGTCCGGGCATCTCGATCAAGCTGTCGGCGCTGCACCCGCGCTACAGCCGTGCGCAGCACGAGCGGGTGGTGGGCGAACTGTACGAGCGCCTGAAGTCGCTGACGCTGCTGGCGCGCCAGTACGACATCGGCATCAATATCGACGCCGAGGAGGCCGACCGCCTCGAGATCTCTCTGGACCTGCTCGAGCGCCTGTGCTTCGAACCGGAACTGGCCGGCTGGAACGGCATCGGCTTCGTGGTGCAGGGCTACCAGAAGCGCTGCCCGTTCGTGATCGATTACCTGATCGACCTGGCCCGCCGCAGCCGCCACCGCCTGATGATCCGCCTGGTCAAGGGCGCCTACTGGGACAGCGAGATCAAGCGCGCCCAGGTGGAAGGGCTGGAAGGCTATCCGGTCTATACGCGCAAGGTCTACACCGATGTGTCGTACATCGCCTGCGCGCGCAAGCTGCTGTCGGTGCCGGACGCGATCTACCCGCAGTTCGCCACGCACAACGCGCACACGCTGTCGGCCATCTACCAGATCGCCGGGCACAGCTACTACCCCGGCCAGTATGAGTTCCAGTGCCTGCACGGCATGGGCGAGCCGCTCTACGACCAGGTGGTTGGCCCCACCGCCGACGGCAAGTACAACCGGCCCTGCCGCATCTACGCGCCGGTCGGCACGCATGAAACGCTGCTGGCCTACCTGGTGCGCCGGCTGCTGGAGAACGGCGCCAACACCTCGTTCGTCAACCGCATTGCCGACGACACCATCTCGCTGGATGAACTGGTTGCCGATCCGGTGGCCGTGGTCGAGTCCATGCATCGCGATGAAGGCGTGCTCGGCCTGCCGCACCCGCGCATCCCGTCGCCGCGCACGCTGTATGGCAAGAGCCGCCCCAACTCGGCCGGCATCGACCTGGCCAACGAGCATCGGCTGGCCTCGCTGTCGTCGGCGTTGCTGGCCGGCACCGGCGAGCGCCTGGTTGCCGAGCCGATGCTGGGCGCCGAAGTGGCGCGTGCCGCCGATGCCATCACCACGCCGGTACTGAACCCCGCCGATCACCGCGACGTGGTCGGCCAGGTCACCGAAGCCAGCCAGGCCGACGTCGACGCCGCGCTGCAGGCCGCCGTCAATGCGGCGCCGATCTGGCAGGCGACACCGCCGGACGTGCGCGCCGCCGCGCTGGAGCGCGCCGCCGACCTGATGGAAGCCCAGATGCAGTCGCTGATGGGCATCATCATGCGCGAAGCCGGCAAGACCTTTTCCAATGCCATCGCCGAAGTGCGCGAGGCGGTGGACTTCCTGCGCTACTACGCCGCCGAGGTGCGCCGCGGCTTCGACAACGAGACCCATCGCCCGCTGGGCCCGGTGGTCTGCATCAGCCCGTGGAACTTCCCGCTGGCGATCTTCACCGGCCAGGTCGCTGCGGCGCTGGCCGCAGGCAATCCGGTGCTGGCCAAGCCGGCCGAGCAGACCCCGCTGATCGCCGCCGCCGCGGTGAAGCTGCTGCGCGAGGCCGGCGTGCCGGCCGGCGCGGTGCAGCTGCTGCCGGGCCGCGGCGAGACCGTCGGCGCCGCGCTGGTGGGCGATGCCCGCGTCAAGGGCGTGATGTTCACCGGCTCGACCGAGGTCGCGCGCATCCTGCAGCGCAATGTCGCCGGGCGCCTGGACGCAGCCGGCCGCCCGATTCCGCTGATCGCCGAAACCGGCGGCCAGAACGCAATGATCGTCGACTCGTCGGCGCTGGCCGAGCAGGTGGTCGGCGACGTGGTCAACTCCGCCTTCGACTCGGCCGGCCAGCGCTGCTCGGCGCTGCGCGTGCTGTGCCTGCAGGAGGACGTGGCCGAGCGCGTGCTGGAAATGCTCAAGGGCGCGATGCAGGAACTGACCATGGCTAACCCGGATCGCTTGTCGACCGACGTCGGACCGGTGATCGACGAAGAGGCGCGCGCCAACATCGTGCGCCATATTGACGCCATGCGCGCCAAGGGCCGCCGTGTCCACCAGGCCGATCCCAACGCCGCGCAGGGCGCGAGCTGCCGCAACGGCACCTTCGTGCCGCCGACGCTGATCGAGCTGGACAGCATCGAGGAACTGAAGCGCGAGGTCTTCGGCCCCGTGCTGCACGTGGTGCGTTTCCCGCGTGCGGCGCTGGATACCATGGTCAGCCAGATCAACGGCACCGGCTATGGCCTGACGCTGGGCATCCATACCCGCATCGATGAGACCATCTCGTTTATCGTCAGCCGGGCGCAGGTGGGCAACCTGTATGTGAACCGCAATATCGTCGGCGCGGTGGTGGGGGTGCAGCCGTTCGGCGGCGAGGCGCTGTCGGGCACCGGTCCCAAGGCGGGCGGCCCGCTCTACCTGCACCGGCTGCTGTCGGTCTGTCCGCAGGACGCGGTGGCGCGCAGCGTGCGCGCGGCCGACGTCAATGCCGGCGCCGGCGGCGCCCAGACCGTGGGGCCGGACGACGAAGCCGTGCGCGCCACCGAGGCCTTCCGCGAGTGGGCGCGCCGCGAGCTGCCCGAGGTGGCGGCCGCGTGCGAGCGCTTCGCCGAGGCCTCGGCCTCGGGCCTCGCGGTGACGCTGGCCGGGCCCACTGGCGAGCGCAACACCTACACGCTGCTGGCGCGCGAGCGGGTGCTCTGCCTGGCCGCGCAAGAGGCCGACCTGGCCCTGCAGCTGGGCGCCGTGCTGACGGTGGGCGCCGAGGCGGTATGGCCGGAAAACCCTGTCGGCCGGGGGCTGTTTGCGCGCCTGCCTAAGGGCGTACAATCGCGCGTCCGCATGGTGGCCGACTGGACCGCGGCGGACACGGCGATCGATGCGGTGCTGCACCACGGCGACTCGGACCAGTTGCGCACGGTGTGCGAGCAGGTCGCGGCGCGTCCTGGTCCGATCATCGGCGTGCAGGGCCTGGCGCAAGGTGAACGGAACATTGCGCTCGACCGCCTGCTGATCGAGCGCTCGCTCTCGGTCAACACCGCGGCCGCGGGCGGCAATGCCAGTTTGATGACGATCGGCTGAGGCAACCCTCGGACGGCGTCATGTCGAAGCGCGCGGCGATGGCGGTGATCCCGCTCCGCCGCGCGGAGAAAGCACGGCGCGGCACTGCCAGGCCGCGCCGCAATATAACTGCCGGTAACGACACCACATCGGCACCACATCGGCACCATTTGGGACCCAAGGAGATCTGATGAGCTCGACTTTCCACAAGACGGCAATGACCGTTGCCCTGACCCTGGCCGGCCTGACCGCCGCCTCCGCCGCATTCGCGCAGGCGCAGGAAATCAAGCTGGGCTACGCCGGCCCGATGACCGGCGGCCAGGCCCAGTACGGCAAGGACATGCAGAACGGCATCGTCCTCGCGATCGAGGACATGAACGCCACCAAGCCCAAGATCGGCGGCAAGGAAGTCAAGTTCGTGCTGGTTTCCGAAGACGACCAGGCCGATCCCAAGACCGGCTCGGTGGTCGCGCAGAAGCTGGTGGATAACGGCATCCAGGGCATGCTGGGCCACTTCAACTCGGGCACCACCATCCCGGCGTCGATGGTCTACAACCGCGCCGGCATTCCGCAGATCGCCATGGCGACCGCGCCGGAATACACCAAGCAGGGCTTCAAGACCACCTTCCGCATGATGACCTCCGACACCCAGCAGGGTTCGGTGATCGGCGCCTTCGTGGTGAAGAAGCTGGGGGCGAAGAACATCGCCATCGTCGATGACCGCACCGCCTACGGCCAGGGCCTGGCCGACGAGTTCGAGAAGGCCGCCAAGGCCGCCGGCGGCAAGATCGTGCGCCGCGAGTTCACCAACGACAAGGCGGTGGACTTCAAGGCCGTGCTGACCAACATCAAGCGCAGCAACCCGGACATCATCTTCTACGGCGGCGCCGAGACCCAGTCCGCGCCGATGGCCAAGCAGGTCAAGGAACTGGGCATGAAGGCCCCGCTGGTGTCGGGCGAAATGTCCAAGACCGACAACTTCCTGAAGCTGGCCGGCCCGGCCGCCGAAGGCACCGTGGTGTCGCTGGCCGGCCTGCCGCTGGACCAGATGCCCGGCGGCGCCGCGTACGAGAAGAAGTACGAGAAGCGCTTCGGCTCCAAGGTCCAGACCTATTCGCCGTACGCCTACGACGGCGCCACCGCGATGATGACGGCCATGGTCAAGGCAGGCTCGACCGACCCGGCGCGCTACCTGCCGGTGCTGGCTGCAACCAATATGCAGGGCGTGACCACCAAGACGCTGGCGTATGACGCGCGCGGCGACCTGAAGGACGGCGGTATCACGGTCTACAAGGTGGTGGGCGGCAAGTGGACGGTGCTGGAGACGGTTGGCGGCAAGTAAGCCATCGATCCGGCAGTTCTGCGCTACGGGAAACGCCATCCTCGGATGGCGTTTTTTTGCAGCATGATGCCCATGCCTGGGCCGGTGGGTCATGGGGATTGGCTAAGCGAGCGGCTGTTCAGTTTTGCTCGGATATCCGCAACGATGCCGTTCGCTACGGCAGTATTTCCGGGGGCTGATTCAAACCGGTCCAGTCGCTGAAGCGCGTGGTTCACCAAGCCGCGTTCTGTCAGGACTCGCATCACCGGCTCGGACATCGGTGAAGCGGCTACGGCAATAAGGGCGCGAGGATCGGCGTCCGGCAGCATAACTAGCGTGGCAAGCAGGTCCGGTATCGGTTCGCCGGATAGGGCGTGCGTAATGGCGCTGCTGGCACCGGCCCACCGGTTGTACCGAGCCAGCGCCAGGACATCCATATCCAGCAAATCGACGGCAAAGGCCGGTGGGTTGTCAGCGAGAATCCGGCGGATCGTGTGCAGGGAAGCGGGGGCCAGTGACGAAAGCGCATGGGGCAACTGGGCTGTCGTCGCCAGGAGTTCAGCCAACTCCTGGCCGGGCAGCCCCGAATCTTCCATGAGGTCCAACAACTGTTGCTGTTGTGGGGGATCCTGAATGAGAGGAAGGTGAAACCCGATTTCCCTCACATATTCGCTGGCATTGATCAGGCCATTTGCCCTCGCTGTACCCAACTGAGCGAGGCTATCCTGCACTTCGCCAAGCCGCGAATACTGCAATACCGCTTGATGGGCGGTTGCATGGTCGTTGGAATTTGCTGCTTTACGAAGCGCCTTCAGCACCAAGGGGTTGCCCGAAAGCTGGGTTTCTGCAGCGACGGTAATCGATGCATCGTGTTCAAATTGCGCGGAAAGAAGATTGACTAGCGCACGCTTCACGCCGTCGTCATGGGCACCCTGATCCAATGCCGCTGCAACGCGTTCTATGACACGTTTCTTGTTCGTCGGCTTAATGAATTGCATCGAATCCAGCAGATAGCGTGCGACCTCGGGCTCCCGCGCATGGTTTTCAAAGATTCTCCATAATTGATCCGATTTCTCCTCAGCAGTCAGATCGACATTCCCCACGATGTCTCGAATCTTGCTGGGAACGCTATCTGGGTCGGCCGGCTCCGATGGTTCGGGGGCAACAGCGGCGGTATCGGCGATAGTTGATCCGGCGTCTGCTGCCGAAGATCTCAAGGGCTTTGCCGAAGGTGGCGCGGTCAGAGGATTATCATCGTGACCGCCTGAAAAGAAACCGTACGCCATAGCACCGGCAAGCGCTGTTCCGATAACGCTCACAATAGTGGCTATCCTGGTCATGACATCACCCTCCGCTGTGACTCATTTTGGCTGCAGGACGACGCCTCGCTCATTAAAGGAGCTAAAAAGCATGGACGGCCGATTCGTTGCGGACATGACGTTCCACAACGCCAGGTTGACATTCGACAGCGGCGCAAAGGCGTCGACCACAAACTTGTCGCATCGATAGAGGCCGCGTACCGGACGACGATAGCTTGTGCAAGCGGGTGGCGAGCAAGCGGGGCGCGCCGAGATATAGCCGTCCGTAACCGTGTAGTCGGCGCCGATTTGTTTGATGACCAGGGCATTTTGAATAATCGCTTCCTTCATTCCAAGCGACACCAAATAAGAGCAGTTCGCGTCGATGCACATTCGCTGTGATGGCAGTTTTTCCAGCCCGGCAACAAATACAGCACCCCAATAGCGGGTGCGCGACTTGAAATCGAAAAGGGAATTCGTATTGATGGCGTTGCCACCAGTGTTTAATGCTTCGATGACGAGATTCCCGGTCCAGATTCCCACATGACCGACTCCCCCGAGACCGATCATATCCAGGTCTCGTCCCACAATATCAGCAGCACTGACGGGATCCGCGCCAACTTGCATAGGCACCGTCGGCGGGCGTCGCCATTGGGCATGCGCAGGCATAGTCAGTAGCAGGGCGGCGGCCAGTGCAAGATACGTCGGTCTCAGGGAGATGTAGGCTTTCATCGTGACCTCGGTCATTGGAGCGACATGGACGCGCAAGCATCAGCGCTTGCCTTTTGACCGTAGTCGCAGCCAAACCGGGTTTCTGTGGCCGATTTCTTGAATCTCGCCTGAATATTCCGATGGTAGTGTCGAGTCGTCCGAGCCCCGATCCACGCAAGACGTGGCGATGGGCAGTTGAGGGGAGACCTGTCGAATTGCCCTCGATGCTGACGCCCATGCGCTCCAATGGCGCATAATCCCGCACTCGCACTTTTTTCATCCATAGGAGCAGTACGTGTCCGAGCAGGAAGCCAGCTACGACCACGCCATCGGGCTAGCCAACCAGGGGCGCTTCGCCGAAGCGCTGCAGATTGCCGACCAGCTGTCGCTGGCGCGCCCCGAGGTGGTGGATTTCGTCATGCTGCGGGCGCGGCTGCACTTTGACAACGGCGATGCCGGCGCCGCGCTGGCGGTGCTGGACGAGGCGCTGGCGCGGCTCGACACGCTGCCGCTGCAGCCGCCGCACCGCTGGGTCTCGCGCGGGGTGATCGCGCACCGCTACGGCGCCATGCTGATGAGCCTGGGCCGCGATGCCGAGGCCCGTCCGTGGCTGCATGAGTCGGCCCAGCGCAGCGGGCTGCTGACGGGCGAGTGGGCCGCGCACTTCCACGCCGGCCTGGTGGCGCTGCGGCTGGGCGACATCGCCGGCGCCGCGCGCTACTGGTACGACCTGATGGTGCGCAACCCCGACCTGGGTGCCGACGATATCGCGCCGCTGGTAACGGACTACATCGCCCGCACCGAGGCCGCCGGCGTGCCGGCGGAGCCGCTGATGCGCGTCTGCCTGGCCCGGATCGCGCTGGACAACCCGCATCTGCTCGAGCTCGATGCCGCGGCCGGCGATGCCGTCGCCGCCGACCAGGCCGGGCGCGTGCTGGCCGAGCACCCCGACCACCCCGAGGCGCGCCGGCTGCGCGCGCCCCTGCGCCATGGCGTCGGTGACCTGCAAGGCGCGCTCGAAGACCTCGGCGTCTACCTGCGCCAGGTGCCCGACCCGCAGAGCCAGGTACGCGAACTGGCCTGGCGCCACCAGCTGGCGCTGCGCGGCGACGGCACTGCCTCCGCCTCCGCCGAACCCGAGCCGTGGCTGCGCTTCACGCTGACCGACCAGTCCGACGACGGCGCCGGCTACTACCGCGCCGCGATGGCGCTGGGCGAATTCATCGACGACGTGCCCGCCGCCGAGGCCGCGCTGCGTCCGCTGCTGGTGCAGGCCGGGCGCGCGGGCGTGGCGCGCTTCGACCAGTATTTCGCCACGGGCCAGGGCGATGCCGCCGGCCATGGTGGCAATGCCGACCCCCATGTCTATTCGCTGCTGTGCCGGCTGCTGGCGCACAGCCTGCCGGCCGACGCCGCGCATGCCGACGAGCGCATCGCGCTGCACCGCCAGGGCATGGCCGCCAGCGAGTTCATCGAGCAATGGATCGACCTGCTCGACTGCCACGCCGACGCGGGCCAGCACCAGAAGGTGGCTGAGCTGGCCGGCGAGGTGCTCAACCGCTACCCGCTCGAGCGCAACCCGGCCGACGTGACCTGGGCCTTCAGCCGCATGATCGCCGCCTGGAAGGCACTCGGCGGCGCCGAGCCGAGCGAGGCTGCGCGCGCCGCGATGGCGCACATGGATGCGCGCTTGGACGCGCTGCCGGTGGAAGCCCGCAGCGAGGCCGCGCACCCGATGGCGCATGCGCGTGCCTACTATGCCGCGCTGCTGCAGGCCCGCATGGCCGGCATGGACGAGCACGACCGCACCGATGCGCTGGCCGAGATCGAGGCGCAGCAGCGGCGCGCGCTGCTGGTCGAGGATGCCTGGCTGTACAACCGTTTCGGCCAGGTCTGGCGCGACCTGGGCGAGCCCGAGCGCGCCCTGCCGCTGTTCGAGCAGGCGGTGGCGCTGACCGAGGGCGATCCGCAGGACCAGGCCGGCCCGCGCGTGCAGCGTGGCCTGGTGCACAATGCCGCACGCCGCCACGACGCCGCGCTGGCGGACTTCGTCGCGGCCTTCGCCGCGCGTGACGACTGGGACGCCGAGGTGTACCTGCGCGCGGTGCAGTCCGCACTCGGACAGGGCCAGCGTGAAGCCGCGCTCGGCTACTTCGACCAGGCGCGTGCCCGCGGGGCCGCGCAGGGCGCCACGCGCACCCTGTACGGGCAGGTCGAGACGGCATTGAAGGCTACCCGCCCGGTGTGGAAGATGTGGGGCGTCTGAAACGTCTCTCGCCGCCCGCGAATCGGCTGAAGTTGTAAGGGATGTAAAAAACGCCATCCGCAGATGGCGTTTTTTAGATGAAGATAGCCGAAATAAGGCGTGCGTTTGGTGCGGTGTCGGACAATCACTGACATGGATTGTGAAGTGCTTACATTACCATGTCGCCATGAACGGACTGAGCCAACTTTTTCCTAGCCTCCCGCTCGCGCCCGGCGGCCTCTTCTGGGTCGGACTGGCCCTGGTCGGCGCCGGCCTGGCGGGCGAGCTGAGCCGGCGCTGGCTGCGCTGCCCGCGCATCGTAGGCTATGCGGCGGCGGGATTGTGCGCCGGCATGCTGGGCCGCGGCATCGTCGACGAGAACATGATCAACCAGACCCGTATCCTGATCGATATGGCGCTGGCGCTGGCCCTGTTCGAACTTGGGCATCGACTCTCGCTGACCTGGCTGCGCGCCAACCGCTGGCTGCTGCTGACCAGTGCCTTTGAAAGCCTGCTGACGTGGGGGCTGGTGGCGGCGGTGCTGCAGTGGATCGGCGCCTCGCCCGGGGTGGCCATCCTCGCCGGCGGCATCGCGGTCAGCACCTCGCCCACCATCGTGCTGCAGCTCAAGAACGAGCTGCGTGCCGACGGGCAGGTCACCGAGCGGCTGCTGGCCATGGCCGCGCTCAACAGCATCTATGCTGCCGCCATCGTGCAGGTCGCCACCGGCTGGCTGCATTCGGAATACGGCAACCTCGGCGCCGCGCTGCTGCATCCGCTGTACCTGCTGGTGGGCTCGTGCCTGCTGGCCTGGATGGTGGGCAAGCTCGGCCATGCCATCTACGACCGCATGTCGGCCGACGACCACTACAGCTTCCTGGTGCTGGTGGGCCTGGTGCTGTTCACGCTGGCGCTGACCCGGGTACTAAAATTGTCGATGCCGCTGACCTTGATGCTGGCCGGCGTGGTGTTCAAGCACCAGGACAACCAGCCGCACGTGTGGCCGCCGCATTTCGGCAGCGCCGGCAGCCTGCTGATCATCGTCATGGTGGTGTCGCTGGGCCTGCCCCTGACGGCGCAGGACTGGGCCGTGGGCGGTGTCTACGCCATCGCGCTGGTGGTGCTGCGCCACGTTGCCAAGCTGGCCGGGGTGGTGTCGCTGGGTTCGTTCTCGGGCCTGAGCCTGCGCCAGTGCATGGCGCTCGGGCTGGCGCTGGCGCCGATGTCGGGCCTGGCCTACCTGCTGATGCACGATGTCGCGCGCCTGTACCCGGGCACCGGACAGCCGCTGGCAGCCATCATCCTGTGCGCGCTGGCCATCGAACAACTTTTCGGTCCGGTGATCGCGGCCTGGGCGCTGCGCTACGCAGGCGAAGTCCGCGTTGATATCCGGGCCAATGGAGGAGGGCGCTGATGTCGCTCGAACCGTTCAAGCAATCCGAGGCGCTGACCTTCGGCGTCGAGCTGGAACTGCAGCTGGTCAACCGGCATGACTATGACCTGGCGCCGTTCGCGCCCGACCTGCTGCGCGCGCTCAAGGGCGCCGAGCATGCGGGCGACATCAAGCCCGAGATCAGCCCGTCGATGATCGAGATCAGCACGGGCATATGCCACAGCTACCAGCAGGCGCTGGAAGAACTGACCGTGATGCGCGACCTGATGGTGGCGGCCTCGCGTTCGCTGAACCTGGGCATTGCCGGCGGCGGCACGCATCCGTTCCAGCAATGGTCCGACCGCACCATCTCCGATTCGCCGCGCTACCAGTACATCTCCGAGCTGTACGGCTACCTGGCCAAGCAGTTCACCGTGTTCGGCCAGCACGTTCATATCGGCTGCCCCAGTGCCGACGAATCGCTGTTCCTGCTGCACGCCATCGGCCGCTATGTGCCGCACTTCGTCGCGCTGGCGGCGTCCTCGCCCTATGTGCAGGGCGTCGACACCGGCTTTGCCTCGGCGCGGCTGAATTCGGTCGCGGCGTTCCCGATGAGCGGGCGCGCGCCGTTCCTGCTGACGTGGGATGCCTTCACCGCGTACTTCGAGAAGATGCGCAACACCGGCGTGATCGAAAGCATGAAGGACTTCTACTGGGATATCCGACCCAAGCCGGAGTTCGGCACCATCGAGGTCCGCGTGATGGACACGCCGCTGACGGTGCAGCGCGCCTGCGATATCGCCGCGTATATCCAGATGCTGGCGCGCTACCTGCTGCTGTCGCGCCCGTTCATGCCGCAGGAAGACGACTACCTGGTGTACACCTTCAACCGCTTCCAGGCCTGCCGCTTCGGGCTGGAGGGCGAATACGTGCACCCCAACGAACTGACCCGCATGCCGATCGCGGACCATATCCTGTCGATCTGCGACGCGCTGGTGCCGCATGCCGAGGCGCTCGGTTCGCTCGAGGCGCTGGCCAATATCCGCGCCCTGGCCGAGCGCCGCGACGGCGACGCGCACTGGCTGCGCCAGGTCGACGCGGACGCGCGCAGCCAGCGCGAGACGGTGCGCAAGGCGTGTGACCAGTGGGCTGCCTGAGTGGGCTGCCTGAGCGGGCTGCCTGAGTGCGCGTTGAACGCGCCGCTGCCTTACTGGACGCTGTAGCCGCGCCCCTGCATGCAGGCGCCCCAGGCCTGGTAGTACGAGCCCATTGCCTGGCTGGTATTGGCCGCCGCCTGCTGGTTGGCCGCATTCGCCTGGCGGCGTGACTGGCGGTGCGCCATGCCGCCGGCGACCGTACCCGTTGCAGCGCCGATTGCCGCGCCCTTGCCGGCGTCGCCCGCAATCGCGCCCGCCACGGCCCCCGCGGCAGCGCCGCCTGCCGCACCCCGCACGCGCTGGCCGCTTTGCGCCTGGGCCGGCGGCGGCGCGTTGGCGGCCTGGGCAGGATCAACGCCGGTCTGCTGCTTGGCCCAGCTGTAGCACGCGCCGTCGTCGCTGGCCTGCTGCTGCTGGCTCTGGCCCTTGGCCGGATAGGCGACGGGCTTGCTCTGCGCAGTGGCCTGGAACGGCGCCAGCGCGAGGGCCGCGGCCAGCGCGCCGAGGGCGAGATACGGCTTGCGATGCTGGCGTTGCTTCATGATCGTGTACCCCCGCAGTTGTCGGCTACGCAATGCTGGACGCGCCGCCCGGTGCGCGAGCGGCACGCCGTTCCGTGTCCTGTGAAGGCCAGTATTTGCGGCCCGCAGGGCTAAGTCAAATCAGTGTTTTGGCGGCGCGATGTTATTTGTTTGTGGTGGGTGGCGGCGCCAGCAGGAACGCGGTGGCCTTCTGCCACCAGGCCAGGTCGACATGCCCGGTCCAGTCGTTGTGGCCGGCGCCGTCGATCACCACCAGCCGTCGCGGTTCGCCCAGCGACGCATAGAGCGCCTCGCCGAAGCGCGCCGGCACGATGGTGTCGCGCTGCGCCACCGCCACCATCACCGGGCGGCCGAAGCCAGCCAGGCTGGCGACGCTGTCGTAGCGGTCGCGCAGCACCCAGCCGGCCGGTAGCCAGGGATAGTGATGCGAGGCCAGGTGCACCAGCTTGTCCCACGGCGTGATCAGCAGCACGCCGGCAACGCTGTCGCGCTGGCGCGCGGCCGCCGCCGCCGCTACGCCCGCTCCCAGCGATTCGCCGATCAGCAGCAGCGGGCCGTCGAACTGGCGCCGCGCCAGCGCAATCGACTGCTCCGCGTCGGCGACGAAGCTGCGCTCGCCCAGGGTGCCCGGGCGCGGCCCGTATCCCGGGTACTCGGCCAGGATCACGCGCACGCCCAGCGGCGCCAGCGCGCTGGCGTAGTAGTCGCGATGCCCGGCATGTCCGGCGTTACCGTGGAACACCATCGCGGTGGCGCGCACCGGCCCGCGCGGCTCGGCCACCAGGCCGCGGAAATCGTCCGGACCTGGCCACGCGCGCAGCCCGGGCGAAACCATGTCGTCGACCGCAGCGCGTTCGGGGAAATAAAGGAAGTGATCCTGCAGCATGGCGATCGCGGCGAGCCCCGCCAGCGCCGCGGCCAGCCAGCGCCACAGGCGCGCCTGCGCCGTCCATGGCGGCGCCGCGGGTGCCGTTGGGGCGGGCTGCACGCAGGCAGGCATGACCGTGTGGCTGGCGCGGCTAGGCGCCGGCGTACAGCGGTTCGCAGCGCACCTCGGACCTGACCGAGTTGGCAATAAAGCAGGCCTCGTGCGCGGCGTGGTGCAGGGCGTCGAGCTGTTCACGCGTCGGCTCGCGCTCGCCGCCGAACGTGACCTGCGGGCGCAGCGTCACCACCGTCATCGCCATGCGCCCGTCGGCGTTCTTTTCCATCACACCGCTGGCCGTGTCCAGGTAGCGGTCGACCACCAGGCGCTGCTTGGCCGCCAGCGACAGGAACCACAGCATGTGGCAGCTCGACAGCGAGGCGATGAACATCTCTTCCGGGTCGACCGCGCTGGCGTCGGACATCGGCACCGGCACCACGTGCGGCGACGACGAGCCCGGCACTTCGACGCCGCCGTCAAAGCGCAGCACATGCCGGCGGCTGTAGCGGTTGCCGGCGAAATCCTGTCCGTCGCGTTGCCACAGGACTTCAGCGGTGTAGGTGGACATGCAGGGACTCCTGAGGTTGGGAGGATTCAGGCGCCGTGCGGCACGCTCTCGCCGTCGCGCAGGCCCAGGCGCTGGTTGGCCGGCACGGCGACATCGATCAGCCTGGGGCGCGGCAGGTTCAGGTTGCGCATCATCTCGACGAACTGCTCGCGCGTGCGGCCGGCGACGCGGCTGTTGTGTGCGCGTTCATGGCCGATGGTGGACACGGTGCGGCCCTTGTAGTCATGGGCCGGATAGACCAGTGTGTCGTCGGGAAGCGCGAACAGCTTGCGGGTCAGGCTGTCGTACAGCGTGCCGGCGTCGCCGGACTGGAAATCGGTGCGGCCGCAGCCGTCGATCAGCAGCGCATCGCCGGTGAAGATGCGGCGCACGACGCCGTCGGCGCTGGCTTCTTCCCACAGGTAGCTCATGCTGCCGGCGGTGTGCCCGGGGGTATGGATGGCGCGCAGCACCTGCTTGCCGAAGGCAACGGTGTCGCCGTCGATCAGCTGCTTGTGCGCGGGCTTGATGTCGCAGCCGGACGGCGCCGCGGTATGCGCGCCGGTCTGCAGGGCGAGGTGGCCGGCCGAGGTGATGTGGTCGGCATGGGCATGGGTCTCGATCACCCACGCCAGGCGCGCGCCTGTCTCTTGCAGCAGCTTCAGGTCGCGCTCGAGCTGGTGGTCGACCGGATCGATCAGCAGCGCGTCCCCGGTGGCGGCGTCGATCAGCAGGTAGGTGAAGGTGGACGAGGTCTCGTCGAACAGCTGGTGGAAGGTCTGCATGGCCGTCCTCTTGTTGTTTGGCCGGGGAACGCCGCCATGATACGCCGCACCGGCGCTAGCACTCCACGATATTCACCGCCAGGCCGCCGCGCGCGGTTTCCTTGTACTTGGTCTTCATGTCGGCGCCGGTTTCGCGCATGGTCTTGATCACCGAATCGAGCGACACGTAGTGCGTGCCGTCGCCGCGCAGCGCCATGCGCGCCGCGTTGACCGCCTTGACCGACGCCATCGCGTTGCGCTCGATGCACGGGATCTGCACCAGCCCGCCGACCGGGTCGCAGGTCAGGCCCAGGTTGTGCTCCATGCCGATCTCGGCAGCGTTCTCCACCTGCGCCGGGCTGCCGCCGGTGACCGCGGCAAGTGCGCCGGCCGCCATCGAGCAGGCCACGCCGACCTCGCCCTGGCAGCCTACCTCGGCGCCGGAGATCGACGCGTTGAGCTTGTACAGCAGGCCGATCGCGCCCGCGGTCAACAGGAAATCGACCACGCCCTCGCGGTTGGCGCCAGGCACGAAGCGATCGTAGTAGTGCAGCACCGCCGGGATGATGCCGGCCGCGCCATTGGTCGGCGCCGTGACCACGCGTCCGCCGGCGGCGTTTTCTTCATTGACGGCGATGGCGTACAGGTTGACCCAGTCCATTACCGAGAGCGGGTCGGACAGCGTGCGCTCGGCGCGCTCGGTCAGGCTGCGGTACAGCTCGGGCGCGCGCCGCTTTACCCTGAACGGCCCCGGCAGTTCGCCGTCGGTGCGGCAGCCGCGCGCCACGCAGGCCTGCATCACGTCCCAGATATGCAGCAGGCCGTTGACGACCTCGGCCTCGCTGCGCCAGGTCAGTTCGTTTTCCAGCATCAGCCGGGCAATGCTCTTGCCGCTGGCGCTGGCCATCCCGAGCAGCTCCTTGCCGCTGCGGAACGGGTGCGGCAGCTGCTGCGCGGCGTTGAGCACCTGCGTATTGGGTGCGCCCGCGGTGACCACGAAGCCGCCGCCGACCGACAGGTAGCGCGCCTCGCGCAGGGTGGCGCCGGCGCTATCGAAGGCGTGGAACTTCATGCCATTGGGATGCTCGGCCATGGCCTCGCGCCGGTAGAAGGCGATGTGCTCCTTCTCGACGAAGGGCACGAGGTGGCGGCCCAGCAGCGACAGCTCGCGGGTCTTGCGCAGGGCCGCCAGGCGCGTATCGATGGAATCGGGATCGATGGTGTCGGGCGCCTCGCCCATCAGGCCCAGGATCACGCCCTTGTCGGTGCCGTGGCCTTTGCCGGTGGCGCCCAGCGAGCCATACAGCTCCACCCGCACGCCGGCGACTTGCGGCAGCAGCCCGTCGCGCTCCAGCCCCTGCGCGAACATCAGCGCCGCACGCATCGGCCCCACGGTGTGCGAGCTCGACGGGCCGATGCCCACCTTGAACAGATCGAATACGCTGACTGCCACGGACGGCCTCCAGATTGACGCCGGACCAGGCCGGCGGGCGCCGCGTTGCGCGGCGCCCTGAGTACAGCTTAGCTTGTGGCCGGGGTGCCGGCTCAGTCCACCACGTAGTCGCTGACCGGCACGCAGGCGCAGAACAGGTTGCGGTCACCGTACACGTTGTCGGCGCGGCCGACCGGCGGCCAGTACTTCTGCGTGCGCAGCGACGCCACCGGGTAGGCGGCTTCCTCGCGCGTGTACTGGTGGGTCCACTCGTTGGCGGTGACCACCGCGGCGGTGTGCGGGGCGTGCTTGAGCGGGTTGTCGTCGCGGTCGAAGGTGCCGTCGGCAACGCGGCCGATCTCCTGGCGGATCGCGATCATGGCGTCGATGAAGCGGTCCAGCTCATGTAGCGCTTCGGACTCGGTCGGCTCGATCATCAGCGTGCCCGGCACCGGGAAGCTCATGGTCGGCGCGTGGAAGCCGTAGTCCATCAGGCGCTTGGCCACGTCTTCGTTGCTGATGCCGGTTTCCTTCTGCAGCGGGCGCAGGTCCAGGATGCACTCGTGCGCGACCAGGTCGTGCTGGCCGGTGTACAGCACCGGGTAGTACGGCGCCAGGCGCTTGGCGACATAGTTGGCGGCCAGGATCGCGTTCTCGGTCGCCGCGGTGAGGCCGGCCGAGCCCATCATCGCGATATACATCCACGAGATCGGCAGGATGCTGGCCGAGCCGAACGGCGCCGCCGACACGCCGCCGATGCCGCGCTCGTCGCGGCGATAGCCGACGCTGTCCTGGTTGGGCAGGAAATCCGCCAGGTGCGCGCCGACCGCAACCGGGCCCACGCCCGGGCCGCCGCCGCCGTGCGGAATGCAGAAGGTCTTGTGCAGGTTCAGGTGCGATACGTCGCCGCCGAACTGCCCCGGCGCGGCGGTGCCGACCATCGCGTTCATGTTGGCGCCGTCGACGTAGACCTGGCCGCCGTGCTTGTGCACGATCTCGCAGATCTGCTGCACGCCCTGCTCGAACACGCCATGCGTGGACGGGTAGGTGATCATGATCGCAGCCAGGTTCTTGCTGTGCTGCCCGGCCTTCTGCGCCAGGTCTTCCAGGTCGACATTGCCGTTCTCGTCGCAGGCCACCACCACCACCTTCATGCCGGCCATCTGCGCCGACGCCGGGTTGGTGCCGTGCGCCGACGACGGGATCAGGCAGATGTCGCGATGGCTTTCGCCGCGGCTGGCGTGATACGCATGGATGATCAGCAGGCCGGCGTACTCGCCCTGCGAGCCGGCGTTGGGCTGCAGGCTGACCGCGGCGTAGCCGGTGGCGGCGCACAGCATGGCCTCGAGCTGGTCGATCATCTCGCGGTAGCCCACGGTCTGGTCCAGCGGCGCGAACGGGTGGATCTGGCTGAACTCGGGCCAGGTCACCGGGATCATTTCGCTGGTGGCGTTCAGCTTCATCGTGCACGAACCCAGCGGGATCATGGTGCGGTCCAGCGCCAGGTCCTTGTCGGCCAGCATGCGCAGGTAGCGCAGCATCTCGTGCTCGGCGTGGTGCGTGTTGAACACCGGGTGCGTCAGGTAGGCGCTGGTGCGCGCCAGCGCGGACGGAAACGCGTCCTGCGTGGCGGCCTCGAACTGGTCGAAGTCGACCTCGGCGGGCAGCGGCTTGCCCTGGATAAAGATTTCCCACAGCGCGATCACGTCGGCGCGGGTGGCGGTCTCGTCCAGCGAGATGCCGACGCGCGTGGCGCCGGCATGGCGCAGGTTGATGCCGCGCGCGGTGGCGGCGGCGTGGATCGCATCGGTGTTGAAGCCGGTTTCCAGCGTCAGCGTGTCGAAGAAGTTGTCGTTGGTACGCGCGAAGCCCAGCGCCTGCAGGCCCGCGGCCAGCGTCGCGGTCAGGCGATGCACCCGCTGCGCGATGCGCTTCAGGCCCTGCGGGCCATGGTAGACCGCGTACATCGACGCCATCACCGCCAGCAGCACCTGCGCGGTGCAGATATTGGAGGTGGCCTTCTCGCGGCGGATATGCTGCTCGCGCGTCTGCAGTGCCAGGCGGTAGGCCTTATTGCCCTGCGCGTCGATGGTCACGCCGACCAGGCGGCCCGGCATCGAGCGCTTGAACGCATCCTTCACCGCCATGTAGCCCGCATGCGGGCCGCCAAAGCCGAGCGGCACGCCGAAGCGCTGCGAGTTGCCCACCGCGACGTCGGCGCCCCATTCGCCCGGCGCGGCGATCAGCGTCAGCGCCAGCAGATCGGCGGCGGCCACCACCAGGCCGCCGGCGGCGTGCACGGCGTCGGCGATGGCGCGGTAGTCATTGATGTCGCCGTTGACGCCCGGGTACTGCAGCAGCACGCCGAAGGCGCCCGCGGCGGCAGCGTCAGCGGCGGGGCCGACCTTGACCTCGATGCCCAGCGGCAGCGCGCGTGTGCGTACCACTTCCAGCGTCTGCGGCAGCACGTCGTCGGCGACGAAGAAGATATTGGAGTCGTGCTTGTTCACGCGCTGCAGCAGCGTCATCGCCTCGGCCGCGGCGGTGCCTTCATCGAGCATCGAGGCATTGGCGATGTCGAGTCCGGTCAGGTCGGTGACCATCTGCTGGAAATTCAGCATCGCTTCCAGCCGGCCCTGCGAGATCTCGGGCTGGTAGGGCGTGTACGCGGTGTACCAGGCCGGGTTCTCGAAGATATTGCGCAGGATGACGCCGGGCGTGATGGTGTTGAAGTAGCCCTGGCCGATAAAGCTCTTCAGCACCTTGTTCTTGCCCGCCAGCGCGCGCAGCTTTGCCAGCGCGGCCTCTTCGCTCAGCGGCTCGGTGAACTCGCCCATCGGCATGCCGTCGCGGCGGCGGATGGCGGCGGGGATGACGGCGTCGATCAGCGCTGCGCGGCTGTCATAGCCGAGCACCTTCAGCATGTGCTGCTGCTCGGGGGTATCGGGGCCGATATGGCGGGCGGCGAAGGCGTCGCGCGCCTCCAGTTCGGCCAGCGTGGGCCGGGTTGCGTGGGCGGCGTTCATGGGCAGCGGGGCGTTCATGGGCAAGAACCTCGTGGGGGGCGCTGCGGCAGGTGGTCAGCCGTGCCGCGGCGCCGCGAATGCGGTGTGCCGGTCCCTGGCGCGGGACCGGCGGGCGATCAGGCGCCGACGCTGGCCTTGTAGGCGTCGGCCGACATCAGGCCGTTGACGTCGTCGCCGTTGGCCGGCTTGAGCTTGAACAGCCACGCGTCGAAGGCGTTGGCGTTGACGCTTTCCGGCGCCGCGGTGGCGGCTTCGTTGACCGCGATCACTTCGCCGGCCACGGGTGCGTAGATGTCGGAAGCAGCCTTTACCGATTCCACCACGGCCAGCGCGTCGCCGGCACCGACCGACTTGCCCACTTCGGGCAGTTCCAGGAAAACGATGTCGCCCAGCGCATCCTGTGCGTGGTCGGTGATGCCGATGGTGAGCGTGCCGTCGGCTTCGACGCGCACCCACTCATGCGACTCGGTGTACTTGAGGTCAGCGGGGAAATTCATGAAGGTTCTCCGGATTCAGATCTGTTTCTTGTTGGGTGATACCTGCCCGGCAACGCTGCCGGCAGGCGAGGGCGACCGTTGGGTGAGCGGGGCTGTCCCCTTAGCTCACGAGTGCCTTGCCATGACGCACAAACGGCAGTTTAACCACAGTCGCGTTGAGTTTGCGGTCGCGGATCTCCACCTGCACGGTGTCGCCCACGTTCACCCCCTGGGGCAGGCGCGCGAATGCGATCGATTGCGACAGCGAGGGGCTGAAGGTGCCGCTGGTGATTTCGCCGTCACCAGCGGGGGTGATGACTTTCTGGTGGGCGCGCAGCACGCCCCCTTTGTCCCGCAGGATCAGGCCGAGAAACTGCTGGCGCGAACCGGCCGCGGCCAGCGCCGCCTTACCTGTGAAATCGCGCTCGCTCTGCAGGTCGACGGTCCACGCCAGGCCCGCGTCCAGGGGCGAGACCTTGATATCCATGTCCTGGCCGTACAGGTTCATGCCAGCTTCGAGGCGCAGCGTGTCGCGCGCGCCCAGGCCGGCCGGGCGCACGCCCGCGGCATTCAGTTTTTCCCACAGGCCGGCGACGCTGGCGGCCGGCACCACCAGCTCGAAGCCGTCTTCGCCGGTGTAGCCGGTGCGCGCCACCATCACTTCGCCGAGGGCGGGGTCCTGCACCACCACCGCGTTGAACGGCTTGAGCGCATCGGAAGGCTGGGTCGACGGGAAGGTGCTCCACACCTTGGCGCGGGCGTTGGGGCCCTGCACCGCGACGATCGCCAGCGGCTGCACGCCCGCGGGCGCAACGTCCTCACGGCGCGGCGTGATGGTCACGCCGCTGCCGGTGGCGTCGTTGCGGGCGCGGATCCAGTCGATATCGCCGACCGCGGTGCCGGCGTTGACCACCAGGCGGAAACGGTCCTCGGCGAAGAAATAGACGATCAGGTCGTCGATGACGCCGCCGTTCTCGTCGAGCATGCAGGAGTAGAGGGCCTTGCCGGGGGACTGCAGCTTGTCGACGTTGTTGGCCAGCAGGCCGCGCAGGAAGCTGCGGGTATTCGGGCCGGCGAGATCGACCACGCACATGTGGGAGACGTCAAACATGCCGGCATCGTTGCGCACGGCGTTGTGTTCTTCGATCTGGGAGCCATAGTTGACCGGCATGTCCCAGCCGCCGAAGTCGACCATGCGGGCGCCGAGGGCGCGGTGGATAGCGTTGAGGGGCGTGGCCTGGAGCGTCATGGAATCCTCGGGGCAGTCTCGGTTGGCGAAAACAAAAAAGGGCCATCCGCCGCAACCATCGCTACGCCAATATGGCAAGCAATCCGCTGCGGCGGATGACCCCTCTGTCCTCGATACCTGAGAGATTACGAGGCGGATCCCGTGGACCCAATCCTCGTGCGCCCCTTCGGTGGGCACGCTCGCCACGAATGGCGGGTGCCGCTCTCCAGAGTGCGGCATGCATCGTGTGCATGTTGCATGCCGATCCGACCGGTCCGTGGTGCCTGAGAGTTTTCGGGTGATACCCCTTCGGCGGCGCAGGCGATGCGCGCTCTCCCGGTCGGATGCGCGCAATGTACGGGAGGCCCCCGCCTTTGTCAAACCAAGGCGAGGCCGCCGTACCCACCGCTGCGCGGCAGCGCTTACTTCTTCTTGTCGTCGGTAACGACGTTACCGATTACGCCGCCCACTGCCGCCCCGCCCAGCGTACCCAGCGCGCTGCCGTCGGTCAGGACGGCGCCGCCGACCGCGCCGGCACCGGCGCCGATGGCGGTATTACGTTGTTTCGGGGTCATGTCCGCGCAACCGGCAAAGGCCGCGACCGTCATGCCGATCAGGGTCACCTTGGTCAAAGTTTGCAGGGTTTTCATTGTTGGCTCCGATGTGATGATTTGTGCATGCCCAAGCGATCCGACGGACCGGGGGACACACTGTTTAGAGTGTCGCGTCATGTCATTGGCTCCGCGTTTTACGAAGTGTTACGCCAGTGACACAGCCGCGCCCGTGCGCGCGGCTTGCGCTGACTGACCCGCCGCGGCGACCGTGTTAACATCGGCAGCTTTGCCGCAGGCCCGGGTGACGGGATGCCGGCAATTCCCGCCGCATTCCGTCGATTCCGCCGCTGCCCCCACACGCTTGCCCCGCATGACCCATGGCCTGAACCCCGCCCAATCCGAAGCCGTCCGCTACCTGGACGGGCCTTGCCTGGTGCTGGCCGGCGCGGGCTCCGGCAAGACCCGGGTGATCACGCAGAAGATCGCGCATCTGATCGAGGACAAGGGCTTCGAGCCGCGCCATATCGCCGCCGTCACATTTACCAACAAGGCGGCCAAGGAGATGCAGGAGCGCATCGCCAAGCTGATGGAGGGCAAGACCACGCGCGAGGGCAAGCGCATTCCGCTCAAGCAGCTGACGGTCTGTACGTTCCACTCGCTGGGCGTGCAGATCCTGCGCATGGAAGCCGAGCACGTGGGCCTGAAGCCGCAGTTCTCGATCATGGATTCGGACGACTGCTTCGGCCTGATCCAGGAGCAACTGGGCACCACCGACAAGAAGCTGATCCGCGGCGTGCAGAGCACGATCTCGCTGTGGAAGAACGGCATGGTCGACCCCGAGGCCGCGATCGCGCAGGCCGCCAATGCCGACGAGCACCAGGCCGCGCTGGTCTACCGCAACTACGTCGCCACGCTGAACGCCTACCAGGCGGTGGATTTCGACGACCTGATCCGCCTGCCGGCCGAACTGTTCGCGCGCGATGAAGCGGTCCGGCTCAAGTGGCAGAACCGGCTGCGCTACTTCCTGGTCGACGAGTACCAGGACACCAACGCCTGCCAGTACCAGCTGCTCAAGCTGCTGGCGGGTGGCTCGCACCTGCGCGCGCCGGCCTTCACCGCGGTGGGCGACGACGACCAGGCCATCTACGGCTGGCGCGGCGCCACGCTGGACAACCTGCGCGGCCTGCAGACCGACTTCCCCAACCTGAAGGTGATCAAGCTGGAGCAGAACTACCGCTCCACCGTGCGCATCCTGGAAGCGGCCAACGCGGTCATCGCCAACAATCCCAAGCTGTTCGACAAGAAGCTGTGGAGCGAGCATGGCATGGGCGATCCCATCGCCATCCACCCGATGAACGACGAGGAGCACGAGGCCGAGTCGGTGGTGTTTCGCCTGTCGGCGCACAAGTTCGAGCGCCGCGCGCAGTTCCGCGACTATGCCATCCTGTACCGCGGCAACCACCAGGCGCGGCTGTTCGAGCAGATCCTGCGGCGCGAACGCATCCCTTACGTGCTGTCGGGCGGCCAGAGCTTCTTCGACAAGGCCGAGATCAAGGACATCTGCGCCTACCTGCGCCTGATCGCCAACCCCGACGACGATCCCGCCTTTATCCGCGCCATCACCACGCCGCGCCGCGGCGTCGGCAACACCACGCTCGAAGTGCTGGGCACCTTCGCCGGCCAGGCCAAGGTGTCGCTGTTCGAGGCGGCGATGATGGGCGGCATCGAGGGCAAGCTGCAGCCGCGCCAGCTGGAGCCGCTGCGGGTGTTCTGCGAATCGATGGTGCGGCTGGCCGACCGCGCGGCCAAGGACCCGGCCACCGTGGTGCTCGACGACCTGATGGCCGGCATCCACTACGAGGCCTACCTGTACGACAGCTTCGACGAACGGCAGGCGCAGTCGCGCTGGACCAATACCCTGGAATTCCTCGACTGGCTCAAGCGCAAAGGCACCAAGCCGGACGCGGCCGAGGGCGAGGAGGCCACCGGCTTCGACAACGCCGACGGCTTCGGCAGCGAAGGCAAGAACCTGCTCGAGCTGACGCAGACCGTGGCGCTGATGAGCATGCTCGAAGGGCGCGAGGAAGATCCCGACGCGGTGCGGCTGTCGACGCTGCATGCGTCCAAGGGGCTGGAATATCCGCACGTGTTCCTGGTCGGCGTGGAAGAGGGCATCCTGCCTCACTGCCGCGAAGACGACGACATGACCGACGAGAAGATCGAGGAAGAGCGCCGGCTGATGTATGTCGGCATCACGCGCGCGCAGCGCAGCCTGCAGATCAGCTGGTGCAAGAAGCGCAAGCGTGCGCGCGAGACCTATTCGTGCCAGCCGTCGCGCTTTATCGGCGAGATGAAGCTGGAAGAAGCGCCGGCACCCAAGGACGAAACCCCGGCGATGAGCCCCAAGGACCGGCTCGGCGCGCTCAAGGCGCTGCTCGGCAATGGGGGCAAGACGGTCGCCGGCTGAGCGGTCAAGGCGCCGGCGCAACTTCTACCGCGCGCCTGAAACCGCCAGCGTGACGTACCGCGAGCCGCGCTGCCCGCGCGTGAAGTCCAGCGTGAAGTCGCCGACGTCGACGCGCCCCTGCAGCGCCCGCCGCAACTCCGCCGTGCCGCCAGAGCGCACACCCTGCAGCGAACGTGCGAGCCAGGCGGCGCCGATATAGCCGGCCAGCGTCGCCGGCGACGGCGGCTCGTCCAGGTACTGCTTCATGCGCGCCACGTGCTCCTTGACCACCCGCAACGTTGCCTTCTGCGGGCCCGGCGCGACCTGGGTCAGCACCATCCCGCCGGCGTAGCCGCGGCCCAGGATCTCGCGCGCGGCATTGGCGCTGACCGCGGACAGGCCCACCAGGAAGCCGTACCACCCCTGCGCCGCCAGCGCCCGGCCCAGTTGGGCATAGGCCAGCGTGTCGCCGGCGACGATCACCGCGCCCGGGCGTGTTGCCGCAATGCGCCGTGCCGCGGCGTCGCCGCTGCCTTCGAGCAACACCGCGCGGGTGCCGGTCTGCGCTTCCAGCCTGGCCAGCGACGACACCGCAAAGTCCGGCGCCACGGCCAGCGCGATGTGCGCCAGACCGTAGCCGCGCAACTGTTGCGCGGCCGCGTCCAGTTCGGCCTGGTAGTCGGCCCGCGTGAACCAGACATTGTCGGCGGCCAGCGTCAGCCCTGACAGCGGCGCGACGATCTGCATGCCGCGCCGCGCCAGTTCGGATGACGACGCCAGCACGGGCAGCAGCCGGTCGCCGGGGCCGAACAGCAGCCCCGCATGTTCGGTATCGGCCAGCGACACCGCCTGCGCCAGCGCGCGGCGCGGATCCGGGTCCGCATCGCGCACCACATGCTGGATCCGCACCGGGCCGCCGGCGGCGTTGACGGCGTCGAACATGACCTTGGCACCGGCCAGGTAGTCGCGCGCCAGGTCGGACTGCGCGCCGTTGCGGTCGACCAGTTGCGCGACCACCACCGTGCGCGGCGCCTGCGCCCGCGTAGAAAGAGCGGGCAGCGCCAGTGCCATGCCGGTGGCGGCAAGCAGCCGGCGCCGGCTGGCGCGTGCCGGTGAATGGTCGCGCAGCGGTGGGTACGGCGCGGGCGGGTCGGGTGGGCGGGAACTTGGCATGGCTGGGACGGTGACGGATCGCGCGCGGGCGCGGTGGCGCGCAGCGTACCCGGCACCCATGACGCCAATGTGACTTACGCGTGCAGCCCAGCGGCGGCGGCGCCGCTCGGCTCAGGCCAGCACTTGACGGCGGTCAAGCTGCGGGCGCCGGCGCGGTCCTACGATGACGTGTCGCACACCCATTCCCCCGCGCCCCCATGAACCCGTCTGCCCTGATTTCCGCCGCGCTCGACCGCCGCGCCCTCTCTGACTTCCGCGCGCTGGCCGGGCGCATCGACGGCAACGGCCCGCGCTACACCTCGTATCCGACCGCCGACCGCTTCCACAACCGTCCCGACCCGTCGCTGTACCACGACGCGCTGGACGCCTGCCGCGCCGACGCGCCCGCGCCGCTGTCGCTGTACCTGCATATCCCGTTCTGCGAGAACATCTGCTACTACTGCGGCTGCAACAAGATCATCACCCGCGACCACGGCCGCAGCGCGCGCTACGTCAGCTACCTGGGCCGCGAGATGGCGCTGGTGGCCGGGCGGCTGGGCGAGCGCCGGCAGGTGATCCAGTCGCATTGGGGCGGCGGCACGCCGACCTTCCTGAATCCGGAAGAAATGCGTCGCGTGATGGCGCTGCTGAACACGCATTTCGCGCTGGCGGCCGACGGCGAGCACTCGATCGAGATCGATCCGCGCCGCGTCGACCAGGACCGCATGGCGCTGCTGGCCGAACTGGGCTTCAACCGCGTCAGCCTGGGCGTGCAGGATTTCGACCCCGAGGTCCAGCAGGCCATCCACCGCATCCAGCCGTTCGAGGAGACCCGCGCCGTGGTCGATGCCGCGCGCGCGCTGGGCTTCCGCTCGGTCAGCCTGGACCTGATCTACGGGCTGCCGCACCAGACCGCGGCGCGCTTCGGCCGCACCATCGACCAGGTGCTGGCGCTGCGCCCGGACCGGCTTTCGGTCTACAGCTACGCCCACCTGCCGCATGTGTTCAAGCCGCAGCGCCGCATCGACGAAAACGCGCTGCCCCCGGCCGGCGAGAAGCTCGACATCCTGGTCTCGACCATCGAGCGGCTGACCGCCGAGGGCTATGTCTATATCGGCATGGACCACTTCGCGCTGCCCGACGACGACCTTGCCGTGGCCCAGCGCGAGGGCCGGCTGCAGCGCAACTTCCAGGGCTATTCGACGCATGCCGGCTACGACCAGGTCGGGCTCGGCATCTCGGCGATCGGCGCGATCGCGGGGCGCTACGTGCAGAACGCGCGCACGCTCGACGACTACTACGGCGCGCTGGACCAGGGCCGCCTGCCGCTGGCCAGGGGCGTGGCGATGACGGCCGATGACCACCTGCGGCGCGAGCTGATCGGCGACCTGATGTGCAATGGCGTGCTCGAACTGTCGGAGATCGAGGCGCGACATTCCGTCGATTTCAACCGGACGTTCGCCGCAGAGCTGGCCGAGCTCGACCGCCTCGCCGCGGACGGGCTGGTGTGCCGCGAGCCCGGCCGCATCACGGTGACGCCGCTGGGCCGGCTGCTGGTGCGCCGCGTGGCGATGGTGTTCGACCGCTACCTGCGCGACGACGCCGCCAGGCCCGTCGAGAACGGCGCGCGCGGCGCCAGCGACGGCATTCAGCCGATCCGCATCGTGCCGCGGTACTCGCGCGTGGTGTAGCGCGCAAGAGCGGCCCCGGGCCGGACGAAAAAAAACCCGCGCAGGCGCGGGTTTTTTGTTGGCGTCGGCGCCGGCTTACTTGGCGGCGTTGGCCATGTAGTCCGATGCGGCGATCACGTCGGCGTCCGGGCCGGCATAGCCACCCTTGGGCGGCATCACGCCCTTGCCCTTGAGCGCAAAGTTGTGGACCGCATCCATGCCTTCCTTCAGGCGCGGGGCCCAGGCGGCCTTGTCGCCGAACTTGGGCGCACCGGCCACGCCGGCGGCATGGCAGGCAGCGCAGACCTGCTCGTAGACCTTCTTGCCCACTTCGGCCGAGGCAGCTGCCGGCGCGGCAGCTGCGGCGGCAGGTGCGGGTGCGGGTGCGGCAGCGGCTGCCGGAGCCGCAGCGGGGGCCGGCGCTGCGGCGGCAGCCGGGGCGGCCGCTTCAGGGGCTGCGGCCGTAGCAGGCGCGGCAGCGGCCGGGGCCGGCGGCTCGGGGAACTTGGCGCCGCCGGCGTCGGCCAGGTAGACCACGGCGCGTGCCAGTTCATAATCGGTGTAGTCGTCAGGCGTGCTGCCGGCGCGCGGCGGCATCGCGCCCTTGCCGTTGAGCACCGACTTCATCAGGCCGTCGAAGCCCTGGCCGATGCGCGCGGACCAGTCGCCGGCGGTACCGTGCTTGGGCGCACCCGCAGCGCCGGTGGCGTGGCAGGCGGCACAGATTTCCTTGTAGACCTGTTCGCCGGTCTTGAATACGCGCGGCGCGTTGGGATCCTTGATTTCGAGCAACGCGACCGGCTTGATGCGATCGTTGACGGCTTCGGCGGCGGTGCTCGCGCCGGCGCTTTCGGTCGAGCCGTGTCCGACGAAGTTGACCAGCAGGATGATCACGATGATCGGCACCAGGAACGCCGCGATCACGACTGCGATCAACTGCTTCGGGGTTTTGATGGGAGACTCGTGCTCGGGGTGTTCGTTGTGGACGTCGCTCATACAGAACTCTCAGTTTTGCAGGAAACCTTCTGGCCGCTTACGCTCGGCTTGCTTTTTCTGGCCCTGGTGTGGCCCTTCGCTGACCACTATCCGGCCCCATCCGGGCCGCCCGCGCTCCCCTGCGGCCCTTGCCTGACTTGGGTCTGTTGCCATTTGCGTACCTCGGACTGTCTCCCGGACCGGGGCCCGATTGTCGCCGACAACCAGCCGCCCGGATTTGACCCCGGTCGACTCGTTGCGCCGACGGCGCGACGGGCACGATTTGACGCAAATAGCTGGCGATTATAGCGCCAAAGCCCCCCTGTCAGTGCCAAAAAGCGGCGGTTGCGAGACGTTCCCCGGCGCCCGTATCGGCCCCGCATGGACGGCGCCGGGCAAAAGCGGTATCCTATGCGACTTTCCTGCGGCGGCATTCGCCCGCCGCAACCGCTGTACCCGCAAAACCGGTTGCAAAACCGTCCTGTGCGCCCGTAGCTCAATGGATAGAGTACTGCCCTCCGAAGGCAGGGGTTGCTGGTTCGATCCCAGCCGGGCGCGCCAATTTTCCTCCGATGTCCCAAGCAGTGTCCGCGTCCCGGCGGGCAGGCCTTAATTCGCGCGACGAAAACTTTCAGCACGCGATTCGGAGGCGCGCGCGCCGGTGCTGATAGATTCACACACTCCACCGAATCGCGCGCGCCGCTGGCGCCGCGCCGCAGACAGCCATGGCGATTCCGACGAACCTCCTGCGCAGGCTGGCAGCACTGGTGCTCGCCGGCGCTAGCGCCGCAGCCGTTGCCACGCCACTGAGCCTGCCTGGCTCCCTGCCCAACATGGCCGGGCTGGGCGTGGGCTCGACTACGGAGTTCGCCGGCGGCAAGGATCGCATGCTCGGCGTGGTGCCCGGCGTGCGCTATGTGACCGCGGGCGGACGGCTGCTGGAATGGTATGGGCCGTATGCGCAGTTCAATTTCGGCGGACTGACGGGTTTGCAGTGGGGGCCCGCGGTAGGGTTGCGCCTCGGCCGCAACAACGTCGACGATCCGGTCGTGGCGCAGGTGCATGAGATCGACACCACGGTGGAGGCGGGCGGGTACATCGGCTATGAATACCTCAACCCCGGACGTGTCCCGTGGCGGCTGCGCGGCGGCGTCAACGTGATGACCAATGCCGGCATCGTCTACGGCGGCAGCCGCGTCACCGCCACCGGCACCTTCTGGATGCCGTTGCACCAGCGCCTCTACGCAGGCATGGGCCTGGGCGCGACCTGGGTCAGCGGCAGCTTCAACCGTACCTACTTCGGCGTAACGCCGGCGGACTCGGCCGCCAGCGGCCTGCCCGTCTACAGCCCGGGCGGCGGGCTGGAGCAGTTTACAGGCTGGCTGGCGATGATCTACCAGTTCGACAAGCACTGGTATGGCGGCGCGATGGTCTACGCGCAGCGCCTGGCCGGCGACGCGGCCGACAGCCCCATCGTCACGCAGCGCGGCACCCGCAACCAGATCACCTATGGCATCGGCCTGGCTTATTCGTGGCGCTAGCGAGGTCCGGCGGGGGGCCGGCTTGCTATGATGCAGCCATGGTCGACGAGCTGGTCATTCCCCACCACGAATACCTGATTACCGCGATCCGCGCGCAAGGCGCGGGCGGGCAGAACATCAACAAGGTATCCAACGCCGTGCACCTGCGCTACGACGTGCGGGCATCTTCGCTGCCGCCTGACCACAAGGAACGCCTCCTGGCGCTGCATGACCATCGCATCACGCGCGACGGCGTGGTGGTGATCAAGGCGCAGCAGTTCCGCAGCCTGGACCAGAACCGGGACGATGCGGTGCGGCGCCTGCACGAGCTGGTGCGCAGCGTGGCCACGCCGCCGCGCGTGCGCCGGCCGACGCGGCCGACGCTGGCGTCGCGCCAGCGCCGGCTGGAGGGCAAGAGCCAGCGCAGCCAGGTCAAGGCGCTGCGCGGTCGGGTGTTCGACTGAGCTTTTGCCTTTAGCGTGCCGACTGCAGCGCGGCGATGCGCTGCTCGATCGGCGGGTGGCTCGAGAACAGCGCCATCCACGACTTGCCGCCGGCGATGCCCATTGCCTGCATGTTCTGCGGCAGCCCGTCCGGATCCAGCCCGCCCAGGCGGCGCAGGGCCGCGACCATCGGCGTGGGGGTGCCCATCAGGCCGGCGGCGCCGGCATCGGCGCGGAACTCGCGCTGGCGCGAGAACCAGGCCACGATGATGCTGGCCAGGATGCCGAACACGATCTCGCACACGATTACCGTGACCATGTAGCCGATGCCGGGGCCGCTCGATTCCTCGTCGTTCTTGCGCAGCATCGAATCGACGAAGTAGCCCACCACGCGTGCCAGGAAGATCACGAAGGTGTTGACCACGCCCTGGATCAGCGTCAGCGTCACCATGTCGCCGTTGGCGACGTGGGCCACCTCGTGCGCGAGCACGGCCTCGACCTCTTCATGCGACATCGATTGCAGCAGGCCGGTGGACACCGCCACCAGCGAGCTGTTCTTCGTGGCCCCGGTGGCGAAGGCATTGGGTTCGCCCTCGTAGATGGCCACTTCCGGCATCGGCAGGCCGGCGCGCTGCGCCAGCTTTTCGACGGTCTGCACCAGCCACAGCTCGGTGCTGGTGCTGGGGTGGGTGATGACCTGCGCGCCGGTCGACCACTTGGCGATGGTCTTGGACATCAGCAGCGAGATAAAGGCGCCGCCGAAGCCCATCAGCGCGGCAAACGCCAGCAGCATGCCCAGGTTCAGCCCGTTGGCGGTCAGGAAGCGGTTCACCCCGAGCACGCTGGCGGTGATGCTGAGGACAAGCATGACGGCGAGGTTGGTCGCCAGGAAAAGCAGTACGCGTTTCATGTGAGTGTGGAGCAGTGGTAGGTCGCGCCATGCGGCGCAAGGATGCGGTCGGACCGCAGGCGCGCGCCGCACTCGCGCGCGGCACGCGGGTACACGCGGGCGCGGCCGGGCCGCGCCGGTAGGGATCAGGGGCGCGGCGGGCGCGGCAGCCGCGGCAGGTCGGGTTCGGGCAGCGGGGCGCCGGCATAGCGCGGCGGCCCGGCGCGGCCGGCCCAGGGGGCCAGCCGCAGTGGGGCGGCTGGCAGCAATTGCTCGGCCAGGTCGGCGCCGGGCTGCCACTGCGGCTCGGCGGCTTCGGGAAGCGGCAAAGGGTCGCCGGTCGGGTCTCCTGGCACGGCGGCGCGATCCGCATCCTCGGCGCCGAGCGCAGCGGCGGGTACGGCCGTGGCTTCGGTGGTGGACAGCACCGCATGCGCGAATGCGGCCGCCCAGCCCGGCAGGGGCAGGAAGGCCAGCATCATGACCAGCAGGAGCAGCCGCAGGGCGCGCACGAACAGGGGGACGGCTTATCGGTGGAAGTGGAAGGAATTCTACAGGATGCCGCAAGACGCTGGCGCCGCCCGTGGCGGCGGTAGCACACGGCCGGTTGCAGGCGTTTCGCCACCTTCTGCACGATGCGGCAGACTGGCCTACACTATGGCCAACCCTGTAGTGGTTACAGGGTATGGCAAGGAACAGGCTCATGCGTATCGGCGAACTGTCACGGTCCAGCGGCTGCGATGTCGAGACCATCCGCTATTACGAGCGCGAAGGGCTGCTCGACGCGCCCCGGCGCGAGGCCAACGGCTACCGCAGCTATGACGAGGGCCATGTGGTGCAGCTGAATTTCGTGCGCCATTGCCGTTCGCTCGGGATGAGCCTGTCGGACGTCAGGCGGCTGCGCGAGTTCGAGCGCAACCCGTCGCAGGACTGCGACGACATCAACACGTTGCTGGACCGCCAGATCGCCCAGATCCATGCGCAGCGCGTGGCGCTGGAGGCGCTCGAGGACCAGCTGCGCGCATTGCGCGAGACCTGCCGCCATCACCAGCCCGCCAGTGCGTGCGGCATCCTGCAGAACCTGCAGCAGGCGGCGGTGGGGGCGGGCTGTGAGTGCCATGCCACCAACGGGTGACGACCCCGAACCCGACGCTGTGCTACGATGGTTGCTCCGGCTTCGCACCAGCGCGGTGCACGGACCGAGGCAGCAAGGCATGTGAGCCGACACTTCCGGGCTCGCCATTGCAGCAAGCCATGCGCTGCCGCTTATCCTTTTCCGCAATGACCATGACCGATCGCCTGACGCCGATGCCCGATGCGCCTGTCCGCCCGCTGCGGACCGGCCGCGCGCATGCGTCCGCGGTCGCCCTGGCTCCCAGTCTGCCCCAGCGCGCCAAGCGCGCGATCTCTCCCCGCCGGATCGGCGCACCGCCTGATTCCGCCCGGTTCCCAGCCTGATTCGTCTCCCATAGCGGGGCCCGGGCCGAACCGGGCCCGAGCCAGCGTTTCCGTTGTTGCCGGCGATCGCCGCAACGCTTTTGCCGATCCGTTGATGCGCGCGCCGCTGCGCGGCACGCCAACCCGCAAGACCTGACCGCCGCCGCCCGCCATGCAGGCCGGCCGCGCCCACCCACGACTGCCGGAGGACCCGCCATGACGGCCACCAAGACCCAGACCGCCACCCTGTACCTGACCGAACTCGACGTCACCCGTCTGGAGCGCATCGCCAGCCGCGCCGGCTCGGCCCAGCTCGAGGACATGCTCGACAGCCTTTTGGCGCGCGCCACCATCGTCGCGCCCGAGGAAATTCCGACCGATGTGGTCACTATGAACACCCGCGTGGTGTGCACGCTGCCGGGCGAGCAGGCGCCGCGCGACTGGACCCTGGTGTATCCCGACGCGGCCGACTTCGACGCCGGCCGGCTGTCGGTGCTGTCACCAGTGGGCCAGGCGTTGCTGGGCGCGCGCGCCGGCGAGACCGTCAGTTACCGCCTGCCCGATGGCCGCGAGCAGCAGGTAAGCATCGCCGAGATCGCATTCCAGCCCGAAGCCGCCGGCCAGTACACGCTCTGAGCCCGCCCCTCGCGGGTGCGGCCGCCGCCGCGCGCCCCCTCCGTGGCGGCGTGTCGCCGGCGATCCGCGGACACCATTCATCGGCAAGCGAGTCGTTTCACGACTCGCAACGCACCATTCGTCGCAGCGGTATTTCTGCTGGCGCGGGCTGTGACTAATCTTCAGTCCGTGCTCGCATCGCAACATAGATTGCAGAGCGGCCGGAGTCTTATCCCGGACCTACAAGAAAGAACGACGAAATCAGTTGAAGGAGTCCCAAATGATCGCCAGACGTATCCTTGGCGGCGCGCTCGTGTTCGCGGCAGTGGCCGCGTCCGCTACGGCGATGGCTGCCCCCGCTGCCAGCAAGGTTGGCAAGTTCGATGTGTATGCCGACGCGCTGCGGGTCGGCAAGTACGATGTGTATACGGACGGCGCCAAGCAAGGCAAGTTCGACACCTACACCGACGGCGCCCGCACCGGCCGCTTCGATCCGTACTCGGAAGGCTCGCGCCGCGACGGCAAGTTCGACACCTTCAGCGAAGGGGCGCGCAGCTTCAGCGGCGAGATCTCGCAGCGCGGCAAGTTCGATACCTTCAGCGAAGGCACGCACACGTTCACCGGTGACGTGGCCGAACGCGCGCTCGACAACTCGCGCTCCGGCGACGGTTCGCTGTACGGCTATCGCGTCTGATCCTGCGGGTCTTCTCCAGACCTGACGCGGCCACTGCGGTGGCCGCAAGTTTTCTCTCCCGCCTGCCCGGCCGACCTCCTCCTCCTTCTCTCTTCGCCTGGCAGGCGTTTTTCTATTCCGCAGACGCGGCTGCCGCGGGTTCCGGCGCCGGTTGCGCGCGCGGCAACCGGCGCGCGATGGCCGCGTACAGCAGCGGCACCGCCAGCGTGCCCAGCACCGTCGCGCCCAGCATGCCGCCCAGCACGCCGGTGCCGACCGCCTGTTGCGCGCCCGCGCCCGGGCCAGTGCTGATCGCCAGTGGCACCACGCCCAGCACGAACGCCAGCGAGGTCATCACCACCGGCCGCAGCCGCTGGCGCGCCGCGCGCGTGGCGGCCTCGACCACGTCCATCGCCCCCCCGGCGCCGCGCCGCAACTGTTCGGCATATTCGACGATCAGGATGGCGTTCTTGGCCGCCAGGCCCATGATCACCACCACGCCCACCTTGAAGTAGACGTCGTTGGGCATGCCGCGCAGCCCGATCGCGGCGGCCGCGCCCATCAGGCCGGTGGGCACGATCGCGATCACCGCCAGCGGCAAGGTCCAGCTTTCATACAGCGCCACCAGGCACAGGAAGATAAACAGCAGCGACAGCGCGAACAGCCACGGCGCCTGCGTGCCGGTCTGCTCCTGCTCGTAGGCGCGGCCGGTCCAGCGCACGTCGAATTCCGGTCCTAGCTCTCGCACCAATTCGGCCAGGCGCGTCATCGCCGCGCCGGTGGTGTAGCCGGGCGCCACTTCGGCATTGATGCGCACCGAGCTGAAGCCGTCGAAGCGCTCCAGCGTGACCTCGCCGCGTCCCCATTCCAGCGACGCGAACGCGGCCAGCGATACCATCGCGCCCTGTGCGTTGCGCACGTGCACGCGGGCAAGCTGGTCCGGGTGCATGCGGAACGGGGCGTCGGCCTGCAGGATCACGCGCCGCACCCGGCCTTCGCGCGCGACTTCGTCGATATAGCGCGAGCCCAGCGTCGCCGACAGCGTATGGTGTACGGCTTCGGCGTCGACGCCGAAGGCCTCGGCCTTGCGGTAGTCGATCTTCAGGTCCAGCGCCGGCACGGGCTGGCCGGTGGTGGCGCGCACCTCGCCCAGCACCGGGTCCTGCCGGGCGCGCTCGATCAGCTTGTCGCGCGCGGCGAACAGCGCCTCGCGCCCCACCGGCTGGCGCGCCACCAGGCGCATGTCCAGGCCGCCGATGCTGCCCAGTTCCGGCAGCGCCGAGCTGTTGTAGGCGAACAGTTGCGCGGCGCCGCGGCCGGGCCAGTTTTCCAGGCCGGCCGAGAGCCGCTCCAGCACCGCCTGCGCGGTGTGCTCGCGCCCGCGTGCCTTCCAGTCGGACAGGCCGATGAACAGGCTGGCGCGCTGCTCGCCGCTGCCGCCGCTGGACCAGCCCAGCACGGCAAAGCTGGAACGCACCGGGTAGTGCTGGTCGCGCATCCACTGCTCCAGGCTGGCGACCAGGCGGCGCGTGTCGGCCTGCGTGCTGCCGGCGGGCAATTCCACGTCGACCACGATCTCGCCGGTGTCCTCTTCCGGCAGGAAGCCGCTCGGCATCTTCCACAGCGCATAGCCGCACGCCAGCGTCAGCGCCAGGTACACCGCCAGCCAGCGCAGCCGGCGGCGCTGCAGCGCCTGGGCCAAGCCGGCATAGCGTGCGGTGAACGCGGCAAAGCGCGCATCGAACCACGCCAGCGGCCCGCGCGCCGGTGCCGCGCTGTGGCGCAGCAGGCTGGCGCACATTGCCGGCGCCAGCGTCAGCGCAAAGAACAGCGAGAACGCGATCGACACCGCCAGGGTCACGGCGAAATGCCGGTAGATCACGCCCACCGCGCTGCCGAAGAACGCCATCGGCACGAACACCGCGCACAGCACCAGCGTCACCGCCACCAGCGCGCCGGAGACTTCTCGCATTGAGCGCGCCGCGGCCTGCATCGCGCCCACGCCGTCGCTGCGCATGATGCGCTCGACGTTTTCGACCACCACGATGGCGTCGTCGACCAGGATGCCGATCGCCAGCACCACGCCGAACAGCGTGATCACGTTCAGCGACAAGCCCAGCGCGTACAGGCACGCGACCGTGCCCAGCAGCGACACCGGCACCACGATGCACGGGATCAGCGTGGCGCGCAGGTTGCCGAGGAACAGGTAAAGGATCAGGAACACCAGTACCGTGGCCTCGATCAGCGTCAGCACCACGCGCGAGATCGACGCCTGCACGAAGGTGGCGCCGTCATACGAGATCTCATAGCGCACGTCGCCCGGGAAACCCCGGCTGGCGGCATCCAGCGCGGCGCGCACGGTGCGCGAGGTCTGCAGCACGTTGGCGCCGTCGGCCAGCTTCAGGCCGATCGACGCGGCGTTGCGCGTGTTCAGCGTGGAGCCGTAGCGGTAGTCGCTGGCGGCCAGTTCCACCCGCGCCACATCGCGCAACAGCACCGCCGAGCCGTCGGTGGCGGCGCGCACCACGATGCGCCCGAATGCCTGTGCGTCGCTCATCGGCGCGGGCGGGCGCACGATCGCCTGGAACGGCTGGCCCGGCACCGCGGGCGCACCGCCCAGCTGGCCCGGCGTCACGTTGCCGTTGCGCGCGCGGATCGCGGCTTCGACCTCGGCCGTGGTCAGGTTGAAGGCGTTCAGCTTATCGGGGTCGAACCAGATCCGCAGCGCGTATTCAGCGCCGTAGGGCTCGGCCTTGCCGATGCCGGGCAGGCGCCGCAACAGCGGCAGCACCGAGCCCGCGGCAAAGTCGCCCAGCGCGGTTTCGTCCAGCTGGCCGCTGTCCGAGACCAGCGACACATACATGAAGGCGCTGCTGCTGGCCTGGTCGACAAAGACCCCGCCGCGGCGCACCGCCTCGGGCAGCAGCGGCTCGGCCTGGGCCACGCGGTTGCGCACGTTGACCTGCGCCAGCTGCGGGTCGGTGCCCTGGCGGAAGCCCAGCGTCACCGTGGCGGTGCCGCCCTCGCTGCTGGAATCGAGGTAGAGCAGGCCGGGAATGCCGTGCATCTGCTGCTCCAGCACCGCAGTGACGCGATCCTCGACCGTGCGCGCGGACGCCCCCGGGTAATCGGCATAGATGATCACCGTGGGCGGCGCCACCGCCGGATACTGGGCGATGGGAATGCGGTTCAGGGCCAGCAGGCCCGCCACCACGGTCAGGATGGCCAGCACCCAGGCGAACGCCGGGCGCTTCAGGAAAAACGACGCCATGTCAGGTCAGGGCTGGCACGGGCGCACGGCAAGTGAAGATCGGCCGTGGCTCCGGTGCGGTTGAAACGGAACGGCTTGGGTGCGGAGACGCCGCAACGACTGCGGCAAGTGGCGCGTACCGGGGTACGGGGGTCCGGCGAGGAAGGACCCGGCGCTGCGGCTGGAAAGGATCGGTGAGGATCGACGCCGGCGAGCGGCCGTCATACTGCGGCCTTGCCGGCGATTATAGACAGGGAAGCCGGGCCGGACAACGCAAACGTCACATTGGCGGCCCCCACGGAGGTTGGGGGACGGTGCCGAAAACTACAGGTCGCGCGCGGCGAAGGCGTCGCACTTGCGGATGTCGCCGGACTCGATGCCGCGGCGCAGCCAGCGCACGCGCTGCTCGCTGGAGCCGTGGGTAAACGCTTCGGGCACGACATAGCCCTGCGACTGGCGCTGCAGCCGGTCGTCGCCGACCGCGGCGGCGGCCTTCAGGCCTTCTTCGATATCGCCGGGTTCCAGCAGCTGCTGGTTGGCGCGCTGCGCGGTGGCGGCCCACACCCCGGCGAGGCAGTCGGCCTGCAGCTCCATGCGCACCGACAGCTGGTTGGCCTGGGCCTCGCCCACGCGCCGGCGCGCATTGTCGACCTTGTCCGAAACGCCCAGCAGGTTCTGCACATGGTGGCCGATCTCATGCGCGATCACATAGGCCTGGGCAAAGTCGCCGCCGGCGCCGAAGCGCTGGCGCAATTCGTCATAGAAGGCCAGGTCGATATACACCTTCTGGTCGCCGGGGCAGTAGAACGGGCCCATCGCTGACTGGCCGGTGCCGCATGCCGTCGGCGTGGCGCCGGAGAACAGCACCAGCGTAGGCGGCGCATAGCGGCGGTTGAGCTGGGTTTCGAAGATGTGTTGCCAGGTGCGCTCGGTATTGCCCAGCACCTTGCGCGTGAACACCGTCATCTGGTCCGTCGCCGGCGGCCGGTTGGCCTGTTGCTGTTGCTGCTGCGGGCCTGAGCCCTGCAGCACCGACGCGCCCTGCATGATCAGCATCGGGTCGATGCCGAAGAAATACGACGCCGCCAGCGCGATGATGACCGTGCCGATGCCGATCGACTTGCCGCCAAGGCCACCGAATCCACCGCGGCGGTCTTCAACGTGCTGGCTTTCGGCTTCGTCATCGAGGCGCATGGGGGCTCCGGGCTTGGGGAATAGAGTAAGGGAAGTGGAATTCAGTATAGCAATCCGCGCTTCGGTGCTCGCGCTGGTGCTCATTCCCGCAGCGCGCCGTGGCGGCGGATGCGCACAGCGGCCCGTCAAAAAAAACACCGCCCACTCACCCTGGAGACGGGCAATGCGGGCGGTGTGCGGCAAAGCGAAGAAACCGGGTTTGCACCCGGTTCCGTCATGGCCTGGTCGTTCCGCAGCGGGAACGCGCAGTGCGCTCAGGCCAGTGCGGCCTCGCGTGCGACAGGCGCGGCGGCCAGCGCGCTGGCGCTGACTTCGGCCACGCGCAGCAGGTTGGTGGTGCCACCCTGGCCGAACGGCATGCCGGCGGCGATGGTGATCTGGTCGCCCGGCGCGGCGTAGCCTTCGGCAACGGCGGCGCGCGTGGCGGCTTCGACCATTTCATCGACGCTTTGTACGTCCGGGCTCACGGTGGAGTGGATGCCCCAGGCGATCGCCAGCCGGCGCGCGATTTCCAGGTTGGGCGTGATGCTGACGATGGGCGCGCACGGCCGCTCGCGCGCGGCGCGCAGCGCGGTCGAGCCGGACGAGGTGTAGGTCACCGTCGCCGCCGCGCCGATGATCTGCGTGACCTCGCGCAGCGCGGCGCAGATCGCATCCTGGCGTGTGTTCAGCGGGGTTTCGTGCTGGGCGTCGAGCAGGTTGCGGTACAGCGGGTCGCGCTCGACCTCGGTGACGATGCGGTTCATCATCGACACCGCCTGCACCGGGTAGCGGCCGTTGGCCGACTCGGCCGACAGCATCACCGCATCGGCGCCCTCGTAGATCGCACTGGCCACGTCCGAGGCTTCGGCGCGCGTAGGCACCGGCGAGTCGATCATCGATTCCAGCATCTGCGTGGCGATCACCACCGGCTTGCCCAGCTGGCGGCACACGCGCAGGATGCGCTTCTGCACGCCGGGCACGCGCTCGGGCGGCAGTTCCACGCCGAGGTCGCCGCGCGCCACCATCACCGAATCGGACACGCGTACGATCTCTTCCAGCTGCTGCAGCGCTGCCGGCTTCTCGATCTTGGACAGGATGCCGGCACGGGTGCCGACGATCTCGCGCGCCTCGACGATATCGGACGGACGCTGCACGAACGACAGGCCGATCCAGTCGGCGCCCAGCGACAGCGCGAAGTCCAGGTCCTTGCGGTCCTTCTCGGTCAGCGCCGGGATGGGGATCACCGCGTCGGGCACGTTCACGCCCTTGCGGTCGGACAGCGAGCCGTTGTTGGCCACGCGCGTGGTGATGGTACCGGTGGTGACCGACTCGATCGCCAGGCGCACCTTGCCGTCGTCGATCAGCAGCGACTGTCCCGGCTGAGCGGCCTGGAACAGCTCAGGGTGCGGCAGGTAGACCCGGGTGCCGTCGCCCGGGGTCGGGTCGCTGTCGAGCACGAACACATCGCCGGTGCGCACCGCGACCTTGCCGGCGGCGAAGGTGCCGATGCGCAGCTTGGGGCCCTGCAGGTCGGCCAGCACGGCGATGGGGCGGCCGGTCTCGGCCTCGACCTGGCGCACCGCGTCGTAGCGCGCGCGGTGGTCGTCGTGCGTGCCGTGGCTGAAGTTCAGCCGGAACACGTCCGCGCCGGCCTCGAACAGCGCGCGGATCACCGCGATGTCGGTGCTGGCGGGGCCGAGCGTGGCCACGATCTTCGCTTTGCGCTGGCGTCTCATGATGTCTCCTCTAACGTTCTCGGTGCGGCGCACGGCGCCGCGAGTCAATTGGTACTGCTGTGTTGAATCCATCGTCTCCCCTGCGAACGCGGGGGCCCAGCGTCTTGGCCTTTCTGGTGGCAGAAAGTCACTGGGTCCCCGCGTCCGCGGGGACGACGTTTTGTCAGACGATCAGAATCGCCCGAAAGTCATTCACGTTGGTGCGCGTGGGGCCGGTGACGATCAGGTCGTCCAGGCCGGCGAAGAAGCCGTAGCCGTCGTTGTTTTCCAGGTGCGCGCGCGCCTGCAGCCCGCGCGCGCCGGCGCGGGCCAGCGTATCGGGCGACAGCATGGCGCCGGCGTTATCTTCGGAGCCGTCGATGCCATCGGTATCGCCGGCGATCGCATGCACGCCGGGCAGGCCGTCGAGCGCCACCGCCAGCGCCAGCAGGAATTCGGCATTGCGCCCGCCGCGGCCCTTGCCGCGCACGGTCACGGTGGTCTCGCCGCCGGAAAGGATCACGCACGGCTTGCTGAAGGGCTGGCCGCGCTGCGCGACCTGGCGCGCGATGGCGGCGTGGACCTCGGCCACTTCGCGCGCTTCGCCCTCGATGCAGTCGGACAGGATGTGGGCCTCGAAGCCCAGTTCGCGCGCACGCGCCGCGGCGGCTTCCAGCGATTGCTGCGCGGTCGCCAGCGTCACATTGCGATGGCCGCCGAAGCGAGCATCGCCCGGCTTGGGCGTCTCGCCGGCACCGCTCTCCAGGTGCGCGCGCACGTTGGCGGGCACGTCGATGCCGTACTTGGCGATCACGGCCAGCGCATCGGCGCAGGTGGTCGCATCGGGCAGCGTCGGGCCGCTGGCGATGAGGGTCGGGTCATCGCCGGGAATATCGGAAATCAGCAGCGTTTCCACGCGTGCCGGGGCGCAGTGCAGCGCCAGGCGTCCGCCCTTGAGCGCGGACAGGTGCTTGCGCACGCAGTTCATCTCGCCGATGCTGGCGCCGCTCTTGAGCAGGGCCTTGTTCACGGCTTGCTTGTCGGCCAGCGTCAGACCCGGCGCGGGCGCTGCCAGCAGCGCGGAGCCGCCGCCGGAAATCAGGCACAGCACCAGGTCGTCGGCGGTCAGTCCCTGGACCAGCTCCACCATGCGCTGCGCGGCGCGCGCGCCGGCTTCGTCGGGAACCGGGTGGGCGGCCTCGACCACTTCGATGCGCTTGCAATCGGCGCCGTGGCCGTAGCGTGTCACCACCAGGCCCGACAGCTCGCCTTGCCAGTTCGCCTCGACCGCCTGCGCCATCGCGGCAGCGGCCTTGCCGGCGCCGATCACCACGGTGCGGCCCCTGGGCGGCGCGGGCAGGTGCGGCGGCAGGCAGTGGCTGGCGCTGACGGAGGCGACCGCGGTATCGAACAGGTCGCGCAGCAGCGCGCGCGGTTCAGCGTTGGCTGCGGTGCGCTGGGGCGACAGCAGGGCGGCTTGGGGTTCGGTGACGAGCATGAAGAATCCTGGGTGCTGACGGGTACGCCGGGTACTTCGGGTACGCAGTGGGTACAAAGCGGTACTGCAAAGCGTGTCGTCCCCGCTGGGCGGGGACGACGGGGTTGCTGCTTACTTGGCGTTGGCGATCTGGTGGTTCGACATGATCTCGATCGCGCGGCACAGGGCCGAGTGGTCCTGCTTGCCCAGGCCGTTGGCCGAGCAGGTGTTGAACAGCTCCTGCGCGGTGGCGGTGTTGGGCAGCGCCACGCCCAGCGCCTTGGCACCCTGCAGCGCCAGGTTCAGGTCCTTCTGGTGCAGCTCGATGCGGAAGCCCGGGTCGAAGGTGCGCTTGACCATGCGGTCGCCGTGCACTTCCAGGATGCGCGACGCGGCAAAGCCGCCCATCAGCGCCTCGCGCACCTTGGCCGGATCGGCGCCGGCCTTGGAGGCGAACAGCAGCGCTTCGGACACGGCCTGGATATTCAGCGCGACGATGATCTGGTTGGCCACCTTGGTGGTCTGGCCGTCGCCGTTGCCGCCCACCAGCGTGATGTTCTTGCCCATCAGCTCGAACAGCGGCTTGACCTGGTCGAAGGCCTCCTGCGGGCCGCCGACCATGATCGTCAGCGAGGCGGCCTTGGCGCCGACTTCACCGCCCGACACCGGAGCGTCCAGGTACGAAGCGCCCAGCTTGTTGATGCGCGCGGCGAAATCCTTGGTGGCGATCGGCGAGATCGAGCTCATGTCGACCACGATCTTGCTGTAGCTGGCTTCCTTGCCGGCGGCCTTGAACGCGGCGGCCACGCCCTTCTCGCTGAACAGCACCGCTTCCACGTGCGGCGTGTCCGGCACCATGATGATGATGATGTCGGCACGCTTGGCGACTTCCTCGGCGCTGGTGCAGACGGTCACGCCTGCATCGACCAGCGCCTGCGGGGCCGGGTTGACGTCATGCACGAACAGCGTGTGGCCGGCGGCGCGCAGGTGGCCCGCCATCGGTGCGCCCATGATGCCCAGGCCGATGAAGCCGACGTTGCGAGTGGTTGCCATGTGATGTCTCCTTGCTTGAGATTAAATGTGTCTTGGTTCGTGTAGGTAGTAGCGGGATACGACGGCAGCGCGCAGCGCTTATTGCACGCCGTGGGCGGCGCGCCAGCCCAGGCCGGCTTCGGTGGTGGTCTTCGGCTTGTATTCGCAGCCGATCCAGCCGGTGTAGCCGATCTCGTCCAGGAACTTGAACAGGTACTGGTAATTCAGTTCGCCCGTGCCCGGCTCGTTGCGGCCCGGGTTGTCGGCCAGCTGGATGTGCTTGATCTTCGGCAGGTTGGCCTTGATGGTGCTGGCGATCTCGCCTTCCATTCGCTGCATGTGATAGATGTCGTACTGCACGTACAGGTTGGGCGCGTTGACCTGGGTGATCAGGTCCAGCGCCTGCTGCGTGCGCGACAGGAAGAAGCCCGGGATGTCGAAGGTGTTGATCGGCTCGACCAGCAGGTCGATATGCTCGGCGGCCAGCGCGCCGGCGGCGAAGCGCAGGTTCTCCACCAGCGTTTCCTGGGCCTGCTCGCGCTTGACGTTCTGCGGCAGGATGCCGACCAGGCAGTTCAGCTGGCGCACGCCCAGCACCTTGGCGTACTTGATGGCCTCGCCCACGCCGTCCTGGAACTCGCCGACGCGGTCCGGATGACAGGCAATGCCGCGCTCGCCCGCGTCCCACTTGCCGGCGGGCAGGTTGTGCAGCACCAGGTCCAGCTGGAAGCGGTTCAGGCGGTCAGCGATCTGGTCCGCGTGGAACGCATACGGGAACAGGAATTCCACGCCGCGGAAGCCCGCGCGCGCGGCGGCTTCGAAGCGGTCGAGAAAACCGACTTCGTTGAACAGCATGGTGAGGTTGGCCGCAAGTTTGGTCATTTGTCATCTCCTGTGACTTGGTTTTTCTTGTCGTTCCCGCGCAAGCGGGAACCCAGTGACTTCAGAAGACGCTGGATCCCCGCATGCGCGGGGATGACGTGTCGGACTGCAAAGGGGCGGGAAGGTCTTACGCCGTTTCCACTTCTTCGTTCAGGATGGCCTCGTCGGCATCCTCGATGTCTTCGATCGGCTCGAACTCGTTGATGTTGTCGATCTCGGTGCCCATCGCGATATTGGTCACGCGCTCCAGGATCACCTCGACCACCACCGGCACCGAGAACTCGGCCATCAGGTCGCGCGCTTCGGCAAAGGCCGGGGCGATGTCTTCCGGCTTGAACACGCGGATGGCCTTGCAGCCCAGGCCTTCCACCACCTTGACGTGGTCGACGCCGTAGCCGTTCAGCTCCGGGGCGTTGACGTTGTCGAAGGCCAGTTGCACGCAGTAGTCCATCTCGAAGTTGCGCTGCGCCTGGCGGATCAGGCCGAGGTAGGAGTTGTTCACCACCACGTGGATGTACGGCACCTTGAACTGCGCGGCCACGGCCAGTTCTTCGATCATGAACTGGAAGTCGTAGTCGCCCGAGATCGCCACCACGTCCGAATCCGGCGAGGCGGTCTTCACGCCGATCGCGGCCGGGATGGTCCAGCCCAGCGGGCCGGCCTGGCCGCAGTTGATCCAGTGGCGCGGCTGGTTGACCGACAGGAACTGCGCCGCGGCGATCTGCGACAGGCCGATGGTGCTGACGTAACGCACGTCGCGCGGGAAGTACTGGTTCATCTCGCGGTACACGCGCTGCGGCTTGACCGGCACGTTGTCGAAGTCGCTCTTGCGCTGCATGGTGCGGCGGCGCTTCTGCACGTCGGCGACCCAGCTCTTGCGGCACGGCAGGCGGCCGGCCATCTTCATTTCGCGGGCGACTTCAACGAACAGTTCCAGCGCGGCCTTGGCGTCCGACACAATGCCGAGGTCCGGGCCGAACACGCGGCCGATTTGCGTCGGCTCGATATCGACGTGCACGAACTTGCGGCCCTTGGTGTAGACGTCGACGCTGCCGGTGTGGCGGTTGGCCCAGCGGTTGCCGATGCCCATCACGAAGTCCGAGGCCAGCAGCGTGGCGTTGCCGTAGCGGTGCGAGGTCTGCAGGCCGACCATGCCGGCTTGCAGCGGGTGGTCGTCGGCCAGCACGCCCCAGCCCATCAGGGTCGGAACCACCGGCACGTTGACCAGCTCGGCGAACTCGACCAGCAGCTCGGAAGCATCGGCATTGATCACGCCGCCGCCGCACACGATCAGCGGGCGCTCGGCCGCGTTCAGCATGGCGATGGCCTTCTCGATCTGGGCGCGCGAGGCGGCCGGCTTGTACGGCTGCAGCGACTGGTAGGTGTCGGGATCGAATTCGATCTCGGCGACCTGCACGTCGAACGGCAGGTCGATCAGCACCGGACCCGGGCGGCCCGAGCGCATGATGTGGAACGCCTGCTGGAACACTTGCGGCACCAGCGCCGGCTCGCGCACGGTCACGGCCCACTTGGTCACGGGCTTGGCGATCGACTCGATGTCGACGGCCTGGAAGTCTTCCTTGTACAGGCGCGCGCGCGGGGCCTGGCCGGTGATGCAGAGGATGGGGATCGAATCCGCCCAGGCCGAGTACAGGCCGGTGATCATGTCGGTGCCGGCAGGGCCCGAGGTGCCGACGCAGATGCCGATATTGCCCGGCTCGGCGCGGGTGTAGCCTTCGGCCATGTGCGAGGCGCCCTCGACGTGGCGGGCCAGCACGTGGTTGATGTTGCCCGACTTGCGCATCGCCGAGTAGAACGGGTTGATGGCCGCGCCCGGCACGCCGAACGCGGTGGTCACGCCTTCCTTCTCCAGCACGGCGATTGCCGCGTCGATTGCTCTCATCTTTGCCATGATCTTGTCTCCGGTAATGGTGGGAATTTCGTTGGAGTCGATCCTATTCCCGCAGGCCGGTTGGGATAAACAGAAGAGCGATCAGTTGATTCGATACTTGCAGTACGCAATGAGGGCTGGAAAGCCACGTCGGACGGTCGGCGCGGGTACGCCGATGCATGCCATTGGATATGTGGTGTGACGATACGGACACGCCGCGCAGCACCGGGTACGCCGGCGCGCCGGCGTGCTGCGGCGGCGCGCTGCGGCAAAATGGCGGCATTCCCTGCCATCCGGGCCGACCATGTATTCCAGGCTGCCGTCCACCTACGAATTGCTGGAAGCGCTTGCCGCCGCCTCGCCCGAGGCGGCGTCCACGCCTGCCCCCGCGCCGGAGAGCCGGCTCGGGCGTGCGCTGTGGCTCGGCTTTATCGCGGCACTGGCCGCGACGATCCTGTGCGGCGCCGGCCTGGCGATCTGGCGCCTGGGGCTGAAGCAGGCCGTGCCGCTCTGGTCCCTGCGCGGCTTCGAGGCCCTGCTAGCGCTGGCGGCCGCGTGCTATGTCGGCGCGGGGCTGGCCCGTGCCGGCACGGTGCTGGGGCGGCTGCGCCATCCGCTGCGCTGGCAGGCCGCCGAGCTGGACCGCGACAGCGCCGCCGAAGACGCGCTGCTGCGCCGGCTGGCGCGCATCCCGCCACAGCAATTGCAGGCGCGCCAGCGTCGCGTGGCGCTGCAGCTGCGGCTGTGGGAGGGCGGGGCACGCACGCTGGCGGTGTTGCTGGCACTGGCGCCGGCCGCCGCGGTGATGGCGGCACTGCCGCGCCAGCAGGCCCTGGCCGGTACGCTGCTGTGGCTCTACGGCGTGATGGTGGTGACCGGCGGCGCCGGCTACCTGTACCTGCATCTGCAATGCAGCCGGCCGTTGCGGCGCCTGGCCCATGTGCTGGGCGAGGCGGCCGAGCTGAACGCGCAAATCAGCAAGCGTACGGCGGGCGCAGGCTGAAACCCGCCTGCGTGCCGGGTGCGGCCGCGTGCCCGTGGCGGGGCCCGGCGGCGGCCCTTATGCGCCGGCCTCGATCCGGCCCATCAGCCGCGCAGGGATGCCACAACCCCGGCGATGCCGCACAATGGCGCCCGGGAGACCAATATCCGATGGACAAACTCAAGCAAATCGAAGCCTTTATCGCCGTGGTGGAGCACGGCAGCATGGCGGCCGCAGCGCTGACGCAGAACGTCACGCCGGTGATGATCGGCCGCCGCATCAACGCACTCGAGGCCCGCATCGGCGTCAAGCTGCTGCACCGGTCCACGCGCCGCATTGCCGTGACCGAGCAGGGCGCGGTGTTCATGGAGCAGTGCAAGAAGGCGCTGGCCGACCTCGACCGCGCCGAGATGCTGATCGCCGAGGGCAAGCACAAGGCCACCGGCCACCTGATCGTGTCGGCGCCGGCGGCGTTCGGGCGCAAGCACGTGGCGCCGCACGCGCCGGCGTTCCTGGCCAGCAACCCCGAGGTGCAGATCTCGTTCAACCTGACCGACCGCGTGGTCGACCTGGTGCGCGAGGGCTATGACGTCGGCATCCGCATCGGCGGCGCCATCGATCCGAACTTTGTCGCGATCAAGCTGGCGTCGAACAAGCGCGTGGTGTGCGGCACGCCGGCGTACTTTGCCAAGTACGGCGTGCCGCAGACGCTGGACGACCTGGCCCAGCACAACTGCCTGGCGTTCAACCTGCAGGGCGGCCAGCAGCGCGGCTGGTACTTCAGCCAGAACGGCAAGACCGTGACCGTGCGCGTCAACGGCAACCTGGACTGCAACGACGGCGAGCTGCTGCACCGCTGGACCGGCGAGGGCCTGGGCCTGGGCTGGCGTTCCACCTGGGAGATCCTGCCGCAGCTGGAGAGCGGCGAGCTGATCACGGTGCTGGACGAATACGCGCTGCCCGCCTACGACATCCTCGCCGTGTATCCGCAGCAGCGTCCGGTGCCGGCCAAGATCCGATTTTTCATCGAGCACCTGAAGGCGCAGTTCGCGCGCCCGGGCTACTGGATGGACACCGCGGGCGGCAACTGAGGCCGCAGCCTACGATGCCGATCGCCGCCTGGCTGGCCGACCTCGTGGTCATCGCGCACGCGCTGTTCATCGTGTTCGTGGTGGCGGGCGGCCTGCTGGCATTGCGCTGGCCGCGGGCCGCATGGGGGCACCTGCCCGCGGCGGTGTGGGGCGTGCTGATCGAATGGGCCGGCTGGATCTGCCCGCTGACGCCGCTGGAAAACACGCTGCGCCGGGCTGCCGGGCAGGCCGGCTACAGCGGCGGCTTTGTCGAACGCTACCTGCTGCCGCTGATCTATCCGGCGGAGCTGACGCCGGCGGTGCAGCTGTGGCTGGGCGCGGTGGTACTGGTGGTGAACGTCGCGATCTATGCGCTGTGGTGGCGCCGGCGGCGCCACCACCATGCCAGGCGCTGAGCGACCGGCTTTAGCCTGCCGGCGTGAAGCGCGGCGCGCGTTTTTCCAGGTTGGCCAGCACCGCCTCGCGCTGGTTGGGCGAGCCCACCAGCCGGTCCTGCTCGTCGGACTCGGCCTGCAGGATGGCGGCGTGGTCGCCGCGCTCCGCCACCGCCATCAGCCGCTTGGCGGCGCGGATCGCATCCGGATTCTTCTGCGCGACTTCGCGCGCGGCGGCCAGCGCCGCGGCGCGCGGATCGTCGGCCAGATAGGTGCCCAGTCCCAGCTCGCACGCCTCGCTGCCGCTCAGCACGCGCGCGCTGTAGATCAGCTCGCGCAGCACATCGGGGCGCACCAGCCCGCGCGTCAGCACCATGCCCGCCATATCGGGCACCAGCCCCCACTTCAGCTCCATCACGGACAGCCTGGCATCCGGCGCGACGTAGCGCACGTCCGCGCCCAGCGCCACCTGCAGGCCGCCGCCGAAGGCCACGCCGTGCACGGCGGCAAAGACCGGCACCGGCAGCTCGCGCCAGACCATGCAGGCGTATTGCGGCCGGTTCGAGATGCCATGGGTGCGCTTGCCGAGGCGGCCGGCGCCGATACTGTCGTTGTGGGATTCGCCGCCACCGTCGGACAACATGCCGGCCATGCGGCCCATGTCCAGCCCCGCGCAGAAGGCACGGCCTGCGCCGGACAGCACCACCGCGCGCAGGTCCGGCAGGCGCGCAAGCTGTTCGCCGGTTTCGATCAGGGCATCGAACATGGCCTGGTCGAGCGCGTTCATCTTGTCGGGGCGGTTCAGGCGGACGTCGGCGACGCCGCCTTCGATCGTCACGAGGATACGTTCATTGCTGGCGCTCATGCGCGGGCTCCCTGGAAGTGGCAGTGGTGCGGTCGCCGCGCTCAGCGGCCCTTGAACTGTGGCTTGCGCTTCTCGACGAAGGCGGCCACGCCTTCCTGGCAGTCCTCGCTGCGGCTGGCGCGCGACTGCAGCGTCGCTTCCACCTCCAGCTGCGCGGCGAGGTCGTTGCCGAGGCTCTGGTTGAGGGCCTGCTTGATCATGGCGTAGGCCATGGTCGGCATGGTCGCCAGGTGGCGGGCCAGCTTGCCGGCCTCGTCCTGCAGCGCGGCGTCGTCATGCACCTTCCACACCAGGCCGATGCGGTGGGCTTCTTCGGCGTCGATCTTCTCGGCCAGGATAGCGAGGGCGCGGGCGCGCATCTCGCCGGCATAGCGCGGCAGGAAGTAGGTGCTGCCGGCATCCGGGATCAGACCGATCTTGGAGAACGCCTGCAGGAAGCTGGCCGAGCGCGCTGCCAGCACCACGTCGCCCGCCAGCGCCAGGCTCATGCCGGCACCGGCGGCGACGCCGTTGACCGCGGTGATGACCGGCTTGGGCATCTCGCGCAGCGCCATGATGATCGGGTGGTAGCGCTCGCGCAGCAGCGTGCCGGAATCGGACACGCCGCCGCCCTGGCGCGCGGCCAGATCGGCGCCGGCGCAGAAGCCGCGGCCGGCGCCGGTCAGCAGCACGGCGCGCACTTCGGCATCGGCGGCGGCGCGGTCCACGGCCTCGCGCAGTTCGCGCAGGATGTCGGCGTTCAGTGCATTGAGCACGTCCGGGCGGTTCAGGGTCAGCGTGGCCACGCCTTCGCTGGCTTGGTAGAGGACGGTTGCCGTCATGGTGGTTCTCCTGGTTTCTGGGTCGTTGCGGGTACGGATATCCGGTGCAGCCGGGCTATTGCGGCTTCTTCAGCGCGTCTGCCGAGGCGTCGCCCAGCTTGCTGCCGCCGTCGCAGTCGAGGATGGTGCCGGTGACGTAGTGCGCGTTGTCGCTGCTCAGGTACATCGCTGCATCGGCGATATCGTCCTTGGTGCCGTAGTCGCGCAGCGCCAGGCGCGCCTTGTAGCGGGCCTCCATCTCGGGCGTCGGCGCCAGCCGCGCCATGCCTTCGGTGTCGGCGATCGGGCCGGGCGAGATGCCGTTCACGCGCACGCCGGCCGGGCCCCATTCCATTGCCAGGCACTTGATCAGCATGTTGATGCCGGCCTTGGCGGCACAGGCATGGGCCTGGAACATCATCGCGTTGACTGCCTGCGGCGCGGTGATCGCGATCAGCGACGCGCCCGGCTTGTTGAGGTGGTCGAAGCTGGCGCGGAACACGTTGAAGGTGCCGAGCAGGTCGATATCGACCACGGTCTTGAAGGCATTGGCCGACATGCCGACCACGGGCGCCAGGAAATTGCCGGCCGCGCCGGAGATGACCACGTCGATCGGGCCCAGCTCGTCCTGCGCACGCGCAAAGGCGGCTTCGACCGCGGTGTAGTCGCGCACGTCGGCGGCCATGCCGATGGCGGTGCCGCCGGCCGCGCTGATGGTGTCGGCAGCGGCCTGGATGCGCTCGGCGGTGCGGCTGATCAGCGCCAGCCGGGCGCCGGCGCGCGCGAAGCCGTGCGCGATGCCAAGGTTGATGCCGGACGAGGCGCCGGCGACGAATACGGTCTTGCCGGCAAAGGCGTCGGGGCGGAAGGCACTGGGCATGGGAAGTCCTTTTCGGTCGGGAAGCACGGCGGATTCAGGCGAGGGCTAGCGCCGGCGCGGCGGCGGCACGGCAGGTATCGCGCGATGGCGCATGGCGGTCTCCCTGTGATTGTTCTCGTGTGCGGCTGCCACCGCAGCGTAGCGGGACGGCGCGGGCCTCTGGCGGGCCTGCGGCATCCTAACCCGAAGGCGGGATTCGCTTTTCACGCGGGGCCGCCGCGCATGCGCGCGGGAAACGCGCTCGACGCGGCCATGCGGGTATCCGGAGCGTGGGCGCGGAGCACTGCAACCTGCTGTCGGAAAAGGGAAAAACCGGTGCCGGACGGCACGGGTTAGAGGCCGCCGGGCCGCGCGCCATTCGGCGCCGCGGAACCCCGTCCTCAGAAAAAAGAAAGCCCGCACACCGTTGCAGCGTGCGGGCAGCCTGTCGACGATGAGGTGCCGGCAGGCAAGTGCTCATGAAGTGCGCCCCCGCGTCTTCATGGCGAGATGGAGTTTGCGCGCGGGCGCCCGGGAGGGCTTTGACTCACGTCAAGCGGTCGGCACCAAAGCCAGAGAGCGGGGCAGGCGGAGCCGGCGCCTAGGCCAGCAGCGCGGCGACCAGGTCCTTGCCGCGCGCCACCGGCGCGGTTTCCTCGAAATGCAGGGCGCCTTCGACATGGCCCAGGTGGTCCACCATCAGCGTGACGGCGCGCTCGACATCGCCGGCACGGGCGGCCTCGATGAATTCGCGGTGCTCGTCCGACGAGCAGGCCGCGTCGCGGCGCGACTGGTACAGCATGGTGATGACCGCGCTGCGCGTCGACAGCTCGCGCATCATCTCGGTCAGCACGCCGTTGCCCACCACCTCGGCCAGCACGATATGGAAGTCGCCCAGCAGCCGGGTGCGCACCTGGGCATCGTTGCCCGCCAGCGACTTGCGCTCGGCCGCCAGGTGGCGGTCGATGCGCTTGTAGTCGGCGGCGGTGGCCTTGGCGACAAACTCGCGCGCCAGCGCGGCTTCCAGGATGCGGCGCACGGCGAACACCTCGCGCGCTTCCTCGGCGCTGGGCTTGGCCACAAAGGCCCCCTTGTCCGGCACGATCTGGATGACCTTGTCCTTGGACAGCATCAGCAGCGCCGCGCGCACCTTGGTGCGGCTGACGCGGTAGACGCTGGCCAGCGCCTCCTCGCGCAGCTTGGTGCCGGGCGGCAGGCGGTGCGAAACGATCGCCGCGACGATGTCGTCGGCGATCGCTTCGGCGGTCATGTCAGGATCGATATGCTCGGGCATGGCAGCGCACTTGCGCAGAGGCTGCGCGGTTGGGGAGATGCGTGATTCTAGCGCCCCGCGACCGGGCCCGGCACGATTGCCGGAGCGGCGGCGTCCTGCGCCATCGCGGCCAGGCCGGCGTCCAGGTCCGACGCCTCGATGGTGCCGTTGAGCACCCCATGCGCCCGGGCGCGGTCGATGTCCTTTTCCCATGCGGCCACCACCACGGTGGCGACGCAGTTGCCGATCAGGTTGCCCAGCGCACGCGCGATGCCGATAAACCAGTCCACCGACAGCACCAGCACCAGGCCGATCGCCGGGATCGCCGGGTGTGCCGACAGCGTCGCGGCCAGGATCACGATGGCCGAGCCGGGAATGCCGTGCGCGCCCTTGGAGGTAATCAGCGCCACCGCCAGGATGCCGAGCAGGTCGGCCATCGCCAGCGGCGTGTTGGTCGCCTGCGCGATAAAGACCGCGGCCAGCGTCAGGTAGATCGAGAACGCGTCGAGGTTGAACGAGTAGCCGGTCGGAATCACCAGGCCCACCACCGACTTCTTGATGCCCATGAACTCGAGCTTCTTCATCACCTGCGGCAGCACGCTGTCGGACGAGGCCGTGCCCAGCACCACCAGCAGCTCGGCGCGCAGGTAGCGGATCAGCTTGATCACCGAGAAGCCGCACACACGCATGATCGTGCCCAGCACCCCCAGCACGAAAATGATCACCGCGCCGTAGAACAGGAACACCAGGAAGCCCAGTTGCTTGAGCGAGCCGATGCCGTACTTGCCAACGGTAAAGGCCACCGCGCCCAGCACGCCCAGCGGCGCCAGCTTGATGATGAAGCCCATCATCTTGAACAGCGTGTGCGAGAAGGTATCGATCAGCCTGACCAGCGGCCGGCCCGGCTCGCCCACCAGCGACAGCGCGCAGCCGAACAGGATCGACACCACCAGCACCTGCAGCACGTCGCCGTTGGCGAAGGCGCCGAACACGGTATTGGGGATCAGCTTGAGCAGGAAGTCGACCGTGCCCTGGTCCTTGACCTTGGTCGCGTTGTCGATAAAGCCGGCGATGGCCGAGGCGTCGAGCGAACGGGGATCGACGTTCATGCCCACGCCCGGCTGGAACACGTAGGCCAGCAGGATGCCCAGCGCCAGCGCGATGGTGGTGACGACCTCGAAGTACACCACCGCCTTGATGCCGACGCGGCCGACCTTCTTCAGCTCGCCGGCACCGCAGATTCCGGCCACCACCACGCAGAACACGATCGGGCCGATCAGCATCTTGATCAGCTTGATAAAGGCATCGCCGAGCGGCTTGAGCTTGGCGGCGAACTCGGGGAAGGCCAGGCCGAGCGCCGTGCCGATCACCAGGGCAATCAGCACCTGGCCGAACAGCGAGCGGGTAAAGCGGGTGTGCAGGCGGGGTGCGCCCGGCTGCTGCGAGGGAACTGCGTGCTGCATGGTTGTCTCCGTGCGGGGCCGGTCCTGTGCGCCGGCCCATTTTCGATCCAGGAATCACCGGCGGCCCCGTGCTGCTCTGACGGCTGGGTTGGGCTGCCGGCCTTACGTTCCGGGGCGACTCCCGAGTCGGGAGTACGCCACCGCGCGGACGGCCCCCCTGTTGGGGCGGATTCCACGCCATCCGCTGTCCGGACCGGATTGTCCGCAGCGCATTGTCTGAACGTGGAACCGAATATAGTGCATATCATTTTTGTATGCAATTTTTGAATTCACTGTGCTACCATGAATCGCACAGAATAGAGCTTCGGCCATGGGCGCCCCGCCCGCGCTGGCACCCCGCCAGTCACGCCGCCGCGGCTTTCACGCACTTCCAGCAGGAGACACGCATGGCAGCAAATCCGTCGCCGTCCGCCGCAGAGACTGGCACGCGCATCATGGCCTGGGCCGACGTCCTGGCCGTCCACACCGAGCAGCCCGGCATGCTCACCCGCACCTACCTGACCGAGGCCCACCACGGCGCCGCCGCGCAGCTGACCGAGTGGATGCAGCAGGCCGGCATGACGGTGCGCCGCGACGCCGCCGGCAACGTGATCGGTCGCTACGAGGGCACCACCCCCGACGCGCCGGCGCTGCTCACGGGCTCGCATTTCGACACCGTGCGCGACGCCGGCCGCTATGACGGCAACCTGGGCGTGATCCTGCCGATCGCCTGCGTGGCCGAGTGGAACCGACAGGGCAAGCGCTTCCCGTTCGCGCTCGAGGTGGTCGGTTTTGCGGAGGAAGAGGGCGTGCGCTTCAAGGCCACGCTGCTGGGCAGCCGCGCCATCGCCGGCACCTTCGACAACAACGTGCTGGACAACGTCGACGACAGCGGCAAGACCATGCGCGAGGTGATGCGCGAGGCCGGCTTCGACGCCGCCGCGCTGCCCGCGGCAAAGCATGAGCGCAGCAAGGTCGCGGCCTTTATTGAGGTGCATATCGAGCAGGGCCCGGTGCTGCTGAACGAAGGCCTGCCGGTAGGCGTGGTGACCGCGATCTCCGGCGCGACCCGCTTCCTGGTCGAGCTCGAAGGCCTGGCCGGCCATGCCGGCACCGTGCCGATGGACATGCGCCGCGACGCCGCCATGGCCGGCGCCGAAATCGGCCTCTTTATCGAGAAGCGCTGCGGCGGCAAGCCGGGCCTGGTCGGCACCGTGGGCCAGTTCAACGTGCCTAACGGCGCCACCAACGTGGTGCCGGGCCGCGCCGTGTTCTCCATCGACATTCGCGCCGGCGAGGACGCCGAGCGCGAGGCCGCCGTCAACGACGTGCTGGCCGAGATCGAGCGTGTCTGCGCGCGCCGCAACGTGCGCGCGCAGATCCGCAAGACCCACGAGGCGAAGAGCGTTCCCTGCGCCCCGTGGCTGCAAGAGCAATGGGCCGCCGCCATCGCCCGCCAGGGCGTGCCGGTGCGCCACCTGCCGTCGGGCGCCGGCCACGACGCCATGGCCATTGCCGCCATCGCCGATGTCGCCATGCTGTTCGTGCGCTGCGGCAACGGCGGCATCAGCCACCATCCCACCGAAACCATGACCGCCGAGGATGCCGCACTGTCCGCGCGCGTGTTCAGCGATTTCGTCGAGCACTTCCGGCTGCCGCAGTAAGCCAGCGCGCCCGGAAGCCCCACCCGAACCTCCTTCAGTTGTTACGAGAACAAGTCATGACCGCACGAGACAATATGAACCCCATCGAAACCACGCTGACGCAGTTCATCGACCAGCACCGCCCGCAGCAGGAAGCCTTCCTGGCCGAACTGGTCAAGGTGCCGTCGGACAACCCGGCCGGCGATTGCGACGCGCACGGCAAGCGCGCCAAGGAACTGCTGGAGGGCCTGGGCTTCACGGTGGAGGCCCACAAGGTGCCCGACGAGCAGGTCAAGGCCGCCGGCATGATCAGCGCCACCAACCTGATCGTGCGCAAGCAGTTCGGCACGGGCGGCCCGACCATCGCCATGAACGCCCACGGTGACGTGGTGCCCCCCGGCCTGGGCTGGACCAAGGACCCGTACGGCGGCGAGATCGCCGACAGCGAGCACGGCCCGGTCATGTACGGCCGCGGCGTGGCGGTGTCCAAGTCGGACTTCGCCACCTACACCTATGCCGTGCTGGCGCTGATGGAAGCCGAGAAGCAGGGCGCGAAGATCAACGGCGCGGTCGAGCTGCAGTTCACCTATGACGAGGAAACCGGCGGCGACATCGGCCCGAAGTTCCTGCTCGACAACAACCTGAGCAAGGCCGACTACGCCATCTCGGCCGGCTTCTCGTACGGCATCACCTCGTCGCACAACGGCTGCCTGCACGTCGAGGTGACGGTCAAGGGCAAGCAAGGCCACGCCGCCATGCCGCACACCGGTGTCGACGCGATCGAAGCCGCTACCCACATCCTGCAAGCCATCTACGGCCTGCGTGCCGAGCTGGCCACGCGCAAGTCGAAGGTGCCGGGCATCGACACCGCCACGCTCAACGTCGGCCTGATCAAGGGCGGCATCAACACCAACGTGGTGCCGGACCTGGTGACCTTCCGCGTCGACCGCCGCATGATCCCCGAGGAAATCGGCTTCGACGCCGAAGGCGAGATCCGCGCCGTGGTCGAGAAGGCCGCCAAGGACCGCCCGGGCATCGAAGTGAAGGTCGAGCGCATCATCCTGGCCGAGCCGCTGTCGGAACTGCCGGGCGTGGACAAGCTGATCGGTGCGCTGAAGAGCCGTGCCGAGTCCGTGTTCGGCGTGGAGATCCCGGTGCAGGGCGTGCCGCTCTACACCGACGCCCGCCACTACACCAAGCGCGGCATCCCCACCGTGCTGTACGGTGCCGGCCCGCGCACGCTGATGGAAGCGCGCGGCCACAACTCGGACGAGAACCTGCGCCTGAACGACCTGAACCGTGCCACCAAGGTGGTGGCACTGGCGCTGTCGGATCTGATGAAGTAAGACGAAGACGACGCGCCGCAGGCGCCGAGCTTTGATGGAAAGACGCCACGGAGGTATCCGTGGCGTTTTTTTTTAGGCGGCGATTTGGCCGCGCTTTCGGGCGCTGTGGTCGAGGAACTCGCGCACCAGGTCCTGAAGCGCTTCCGACGGCGTGAGTCCCCGTGCCGCGGCTTCGGCAATGAACGCGTCACCCAGCCGGGCGTCAAGCGTGGATGTGAGTCGGATTTCTTCCGACACAAGCATGTCCGGTGTCCTTGTGATGACAAAGTATAGGCATTGTCGACATCAGGACACCTGCACGGCGATAAGACCCGTCTGAACTTGCCGCAGCCGATTCCGCCTACCCCGGCAGCGTCGTCGCCCCCGCACCCAGCACCCGCTGCATCAGCACCGTATCGATCCACTGCCCATGCTTGAACCCCACCGCTTCCAGCCGGCCGACGGTACGGAAGCCCAGCCGCTCGTGCACGGCCAGCGAGCCCGCGCCTTCACCGGAGGCGGTGCACGCAATCACGGCGACCATCTGGCGCCACGGGCCGGTTTCGCAGCGGGCGATCAACGCGGCCAGCAGCGCCTGGCCCAGGCCTTCGCCGACGCGGCGGTGGTCGATGTAGATCGAGTCCTCGATGGCGAAGCGGTAGGCGCTGCGCGCGCGGTAGGCCGAGGCATAGGCGTAGCCCAGTACCTCGCCGTCGCGCTCTGCGACCAGGCAGGGCAGGCCCTTGCGGTGCACTTCGGCCAGGCGCAGCTGCATCTCGTCGATGCTCGGCGGCACTTCCTCGAACGAGGCGCGGCCGTGCTGCACGTGGTGGGCGTAGATGGCGTGGATGGCGGCAATGTCGGCGCGGGTGGCGTCACGCAGCGTATAGGGCTGGCGCATGCCATCGCCGCGCGGCCCGGTGGTGGAGACAGGAATGGAGGTCATCGAAAATGGTGCCTGGGGCAAGAACCGGTGCAACGCAGGATGCGTGCCGGTGGCGATGCACCACGTCATGCTGCGCGGCCCCCGCGGTCTTGTATATAGTGCGGGTGGATTTGCACCGCATTAGTGCCGCCGCCCCGCCGCGGGGCGCGGCCATGACAAGAAAGGACCTGCCATGATCACCATCTACCACAACCCCCGTTGCTCCAAGTCGCGCGAGACCCTCGCCCTGGTCCAGGCAGCCGCCGAGCGGCTGGGCGAGCCGGTGGAGGTCGTGGAGTACCTGAAGGACCCGCCGTCGCTGTCGACGCTGCGCCAGTTGCACACCCTGCTGGGCGTGCCGGTACGCGAGATGCTGCGCGACAACGAAGCCCCCTATGCCGAACTGGGCCTGGCCGACCCCGGCCTGACCGATGCCGAGCTGCTGGCGGCGGTGGCCGACAATCCTATCCTGCTGCAGCGTCCGGTGGTGGTGCGCAACCGCCGCGCTGCGATCGGCCGCCCGCCCGAGAACGTGGCGCCGCTGCTGGCCTGAAATAGAACCGGCCCCCACGGTGTGTGGGGGCCGGCCGGTCTGCGAGGCAGTCTGCTTCAGGCGGGGTCGTCTAATGAACACCCAGCCAGTGCATGGCCTCCTGACCGAAAGCGATGGCCGCCAGCACCACCAGCAGCACCACCAGCGTCACGGTGCTGATGTAGAGCGTGGCCTTGGCGACTTCGGCGTCCTCATCCGAGGAATGACGATGGGTAATGGGCGTGGCGTCCCGCGTGGCATGCGGCCAATGGATCCGGCCGGCCAAGTCTCTCAAGTGCAGGTCGGTAGGGAAACGCATGATCGACACCTCCTCGGCAGGCGCCGCGCGGTCCGGGCAGGATGGCTCAAACGGCATATGGCGTGGCTGCGCAAGTGCGCCGGTTAGTCATGGCTCGTTTCGCCCGGTAACGCCATATCCGCTTCTACTATAGCCGGGCTGGCGCCGGATGCGAGCGGCGTCCTGCAAGGGACATGCCTCCGCGCTTGACGCGGCGCAACGGGCGATCAGGCCTGGGTCGACGGAGGTGAGTCCACGCTTGCGCCGGCTCCCTCTGCGGGCGTGAGGGTTGCCAGTGCCGCTTCACGTTCCCGCAGCGTCGCCAGCATGTTGCAGAACAGCGCGCCCTGTTCCATCGCATCGTCGAGTGCCACGTGGGTGTGCGGCAGCGGATCCATCCAGCCGGCCGGGAAGGCCGCCTTGACGGTCTTGCGGTAGGGCCGTCCGGTCAGCGCGAAGCCCAGCGTCTTGACGTCGAGCGCGGCCCAGCCGAACGGCGAGCGCCCGGCGAAGCGCATCATGTACCAGAACATCCAGGTGAAATCGAAACCCGCCGGAAAGGCGACGAAGACCGGCTTGCCGGGCAGGGCCTCGACCCATTCGACATAGCGCACCAGGGCGTCCTCGGGGCGCTGCAGGTCGCGCCGACAGGCGCTCCAGGCTTCGGGCTGGGTTTGCCACCACTGCATCTGCACGGGGTGGCCGGCGGCGCCGGGCAAGGTTTCGAGGTTGGCCGAGAAGGTGCCGAGCACGGTCTTGTCGGCCAGCATCGCCACCGAGGCGAAGGACAGCATCGAGTGCGGGCCCGGGATCGGGCCGTCGGCCTCGACGTCGGTGCTGACGTAGATCTCGGGGCGGGTGTCGGGCGCTTGTCGCTTGGCCATGGCCTCAGCCCGCGTCGACCAGGTGATCGGCGACGAACGGATTGTTGCGGCGCTCTTCGCCGAAGGTCGAGACCGGGCCGTGCCCGGGGATAAAGGTCACGTCCTCGCCCAACGGCCACAGCCGCGTGCGGATCGAGCGGATCAGGTCGGCGTGGTTGCCGCGCGGGAAGTCGGTCCGGCCGATCGACCCCGCGAACAGCACGTCGCCGACCACGGCCAGCCGGTTGGGACGCGAGAAGAACACCACGTGGCCCGGGGTATGGCCAGGGCAGTGGTAGACCTCCAGGGTTTCGTTGCCGAACTGCACGGTGTCGCCATTCTCGAGCCAGCGGTCGGGCTCGAAGCTCTCGGCGTGGCCGAAGCCGAAGCGGCGGGTCTGCTCGGGCAACTGCTCGATCCAGAAGCGCTCGTCCTGCTGCGGGCCCTCGATCGGGATGCCGAGTTCGCGCGACAGCGCCGCGGCGCCGGCGCAATGGTCGACGTGGCCGTGCGTCAGGAAGATCTTTTCCAGCGTGACGCCTTGCTCTTTCACCGCCGCGCGGATGCGGTCGAGGTCGCCGCCGGGATCGCAGACGGCGGCGGCGCCGGTGCTTTCATCGATCAGCAAGGAACAGTTCTGCTGGAAGGGCGTGACGGGAATGAGCAGGGCTTTCATGGAGGTCTTGTATGAGCCGGCGGGTACCGGACCCGGCGTCTTGGCGGCGTGATCGGCGCAGTGCCCAGCATTGTAGCGCCGGGGACGTCGGGCACGCCCGGCGGCCTCCATGTGACCAGTGGAGTACCCGTCGCAGGCCGCGCCGCATCGGGCCAAATCCCTTGCCACAAGCGGGCTTCCGGCCAATTAGACCCCGATCGTGCGAAATCGCACAGATTTCGTAACAAATTGAAAGAGATAGTCCCAAACAGTCAATGTTAGACTGCCGCCCATGTTACGGATCTCCGCTCTCACCAAGCGCTGGCAACGGCTGGCCAAGCTCGGCGCATGCACCGCATGCGCCGTGGTGCTGGCCGCTTGTGCCACGCCGCCCGAAAGCGATAGCGCCGGCACCGACGCCGGCGATGCCGTGCCCACGCGCGCGGCAAAAAACGGCAAGCCTGCCCGGACCGAACGCGCCGAGTCCAGGCCCGCCGTGCGCACGCCCGACACCGGCAGCTGGAACCTGTTCGGCTATGACCCCGACGAAGGCCGCAGCGGCAACTCGCTCGAAGGCCTGCGCGCCGACATCGGCACGTTCGAGCAGCGCGGCGTGGCCTCGTGGTACGGCAAGGGCTTCCATGGCCGCAAGACCGCCAACGGCGAGCGCTTCGACATGCGCGCCATGACGGCAGCGCATCCGTCGCTGCCGCTGGACAGCTGGGTGCTGGTGCGCAACCTGCGCAACAACAAGGTCGCGGTGCTGCGCATCAATGACCGCGGCCCGTACCACGGCAGCCGCGTGCTCGATGTGTCCTACGGCGCGGCGCGCCGCCTGGGCTTTGTCGAGCGCGGCGCCACCAACGTCGAGATCCGCCGCCTGACCCGCACCGAAGTCGCCGCGCTGGGCCCGCAAGTCGATGCCGGCGGCACCGAGGCCGGCGACGGTAGCGGCGATGACGACGTGTCGGTGCCGGAGCTGGCCAATTCGCTGGCGCCCGCCAAGGCGCGCAAGGCGGCCAAGACCGGCGGCAAGACCGTCAAGCGCAAGCGCCACTGAGCGCGCCAGCGCCGTCGCATGCCGCCGCGCGCTGACACTTTCTCCTTACATTCTGACCTGCGGGCCCGCGCCGGAGCCCGCGCGCCGGCCGTGCCCTCAATCGCCGGCGTCGCCGGCACGCCGGGCCAGCGCCAGCTGATACAGCGCATCGGTGCCCGCGCCGGTGATCGCGGCCGCCAGCTTGGCGGCGCGCTTGGCCGGCAGCTCGGCCAGCAGCAGCGACAGCACGCGCTGCGCCTCGGCATCCGGCAGGCCCTCGGCGGCGGCGCTGCCGGCGCCTTCCACCACCAGCACGAATTCCCCCTTGGCCCGGTTCGGGTCGGCCGCCAGCCAGGCCGGCGCCTGCGCTACCGGCATCACGGCGATGTCCTCGAACAGCTTGGTCAGTTCGCGCCCGACCAGCAGCCGGCGCTCGCCCGGCAGACCCGCGGCCAGCGCCGCGAGGGTGTCGGCGATGCGGTGCGGCGCCTCGTAGCAGACCCAGGCGTGGTCCAGCGCCGCCAGCCGGGCGATCGCTTCCGCGCGGGCCTTGGGCTTGGGCGGCAGGAAGCCGGCAAAGGTGAAACGGCCCGCGCCGGCCTCGAGCAGGTCGCCCGCCACCGACAGCGCCGCTACCGCCGCGCTGGGACCAGGCAGGGGCACCACCGGATGGCCGGCGGCGCGCACCGCCTCGACCAGCCGCGCGCCAGGGTCGGAGATGCCGGGCGTGCCGGCGTCCGAGACGTAGGCGATGCGCTCGCCCGCCGCCAGGCGTTCGGCGATGCGGCCCGCGGCCTCGCGCTCGTTGTGCTCGTGCACCGCCACCAGCGGCCGCTGCAGGCCAACGCGCGACAGCAGCTGGCCGGTATTGCGGGTGTCTTCGCAGGCCACCGCGTCGGCCAACCCCAGCACATGCAGCGCGCGCAGCGACAGGTCGGCGACATTGCCGATGGGCGTGGCCACGACGTAGAGCGTGCCGGCCGGGTACGACTGGCTTGCCGCCAGGGAGATCCAGTCACTCATGCTTGAGAACTTCCGTTGATGCGATCATTCAAATCCACCACGCAGGTGCCGGGCAGGCAGGCGCCAGGCCGGCAGGCACGCGGGGCGCAGGCAGAGGACCGGGCCCTGGCCCACTTGCGGCGCCAGGGCCTGGAGCCCGTGGTGCGCAATTATCGCTGCAAAGGCGGCGAGATCGACCTGGTGATGCGCGCGCCGGACGGCACGCTGGTGTTCGTCGAGGTGCGCCAGCGCAGCGGGCGGGGCTTCGGCGGCGCCGCGGCCAGCGTCACGCCGGCCAAGCAGCGGCGCGTGCTGCTGGCCGCCGGGCACTACCTGGCCACGCTGACCCGGGTGCCGCCATGCCGCTTCGACGTGGTGGCGTTGGAGCCTGGCCGGCTGGAGTGGCTGCAGCACGCCTTTGACCTGGATGCCGCCGGGGCTGGGTCATAATGCACGGCAAACATGAGGGGCGATTCGCGGATCGCCATGGCAACAAGCGGGCCCCAGAGCCATGAGTATCGACAGTATCCAGCAACAGTTCCTAGACAGTGCCGAAGCCAAGCGACAGGCCGCGGCGGTAATGGCCCCCCATATCGACGCCGCGGTGGAACGCATGGTCGGCGCGCTGACCAGCGGCAACAAGATCCTGGCCTGCGGCAATGGCGGCTCGGCGGCGCAGGCGCAGCATTTCGCCGCCGAGCTGGTCGGGCGCTTCGAGCGCGAACGGCCTGGCCTGGCCGCGATCGCGCTGAGCACCGACGGCTCGATCCTGACCGCGATCGGCAACGACTACGACTTCAGCAAGGTGTTTGCCAAGCAGGTCGAGGCGCTCGGCCAGCCCGGCGACATCCTGCTGGCGATTTCCACGTCGGGCAATTCGGACAACGTGATGGCTGCCGTGGCCGCCGCGCGCCAGCGCGAGATGGCCGTGGTGGCGCTGACCGGCAAGGGCGGCGGGGCCATCGCCGGCCTGCTCGATGAATTCGACATCCACCTGTGCGTGCCGAGCGAGCGCACCGCGCGTATCCAGGAAGTGCACTTGCTGACGCTGCACTGCCTGTGCAACGGCATCGACGAGGCACTGCTCGGGGAAGCGTGATGCCGGGCATCCGACGACCCTCATTTCCAACATACAGCCACAGCAAGGACCGCATGACTCATCTGCCCACTACGCAAGCTTCCCGGAACGGCGCGGAGGCGCGCCATCCCTTCCGCCCCCTGGCCAGTTTCGGCCTGGGCCGCGCCGGCCTGGCCGCTGCCGCGCTGGTGTGCGCCACGCAGCTGGCCGGCTGCTTTCCGGTGATTGCCGGCGCCATGGGCACCGGGGTGGCCATGGCCACCGACCGCCGCCCGGCCGCCACCCAGACCGTCGACCGCGGCCTGCAGCTGGAGGCCGAGAGCACCATCAACTCGCGCTTCAGCGGCCAGGCCCGAGTCAACGTGACCGTCTTCAACCGCAAGGTGCTGCTGACCGGCGAAGCGAAGAACGACAGCGTCAAGCAACAGATCGAGCAGTACGTGCGCGGCCTGCAGAATGCGCGCGTGGTGATCAATGAGCTGGAGGTGGTCAACTCGCCCGGCTTCATGACCCAGAGCCAGGACGCCTACCTGACCAGCAAGGTCAAGACGCTGCTGATGACCGCGGAAGGCGTGCCGTCCAACTCGATCAAGATCACCACGGAAAAGAGCGTGGTCTACCTGCTCGGCGTGGTCACCAGCGCCGAGGGCGACCGGGCCACGGACGTGGCGCGCAATGCCTCGGGCGTGACCAAGGTGGTCAAGGCCTTCGACTACGTCAACGACACCGAGCGCGCGCGCCTGGATGCGGCCTCGACCTCGGAAAACCCGTCGTTCGACGGCAGCGTCGGCACGCCGGCGCCGGTGCAGTCGGTGCCGGGCGTGGGCGGGCCGATCGATGCGCCGGCCGGTGCCGCACCTGGTACCGCGGGCAGCGCGGGCGCCACCACCGCGCCGGTCGCGGCCCCGGTCACTTCGCCGGTGGCGCTGCCGCCCGGCCGCAACCTGCCCTGAAGCGCACCGCCGCAGGTTCCGGGCTGGTCACAACGGCGTCCGCTAATGCGGGCGCCGTTTTTCGTTCTGCGGTTTGCAACGCACACTGGGCCGGCCGATGTGCTACGGTTGCCACGCTGGCTGACTGCGCTGACTGCGATAGCGCTGCGCCGGCCCCAGACGGAGCGAGACCATGACAACAACGATCCCCCGGCCTGCCTGGCGTATTCCGCCCCGACTGGCGCTGCTGGCAGCGATGCTGTGCGCGCCGCCGGCGCTGTCGGCCGAACCCGGCGGCGCGCCAGCCGCCGCGCCTGTCCAGGCCACCGATGCCGCGCTGCGTGCGCGCAGCCAGGCCGCCGCCTGCACCGGCTGTCACGGCCCGGCCGGCCGGGCCCCGGCGGGCAGCACGATCCCGTCGCTTGCCGGGCGCCCGCAGGGCGAGCTGGCCGCGCAGATGCAGGCCTTCAAGGCCGGTACGCGCCCGGCCACGGTGATGCACCAGATTGCCAAGGGTTACAGCGACGACCAGATCGCCGCGATCGCGGCGTGGTTTGCCGCCGTGCGCTGACAGGGAACCACCCATGCACAGAAGAAGCTTCCTCGGCGCCGCGGGCGCCGCAGTACTGGGTACGGCCGGGATCCGGCCGGCGCGCGCCGCATCCCGCGCCCGGGTGGTGGTGGTCGGCGGCGGCTATGGCGGCGCCACGGCCGCCCGCTACCTGCGCGAATGGAGCGGGCAGGCGATCGAGGTGACGCTGGTCGAACCGAATCCGGCCTTTGTCTCGTGCCCGCTGTCGAACCTGGTGATCGGCGGCAGCCGCCAGCTCGGCGACCTGACCCTGCCGTACGACGCACTGGTGCGCCGCCACGGCGTGCGGCTCGCGCGCGACACCGCGGTCGCCATCGACCCGGCCAGGCGGACCGTGCGCCTCGCGGGCGGCAGCGTGCTGCCCTATGACCGCCTGCTGCTGTCGCCCGGCGTCGAGATGATGCGCGAGGCGCTGCCCGGGCTGAAGCGGCCCGGCGGCGACCAGATCCTGCATGCCTGGAAGGCCGGCCCCGAAACCGTCGCGCTGCGCCGCCAGCTCGAGGCGATGCCCGATGGCGGCACCTATGCCATCAGCGTGCCCCTGGCGCCGTACCGCTGCCCGCCGGGCCCGTACGAGCGCGCCTGCCAGGTGGCGCACTATTTCAGGCAGCACAAGCCGCGCAGCAAGGTGCTGATCGTTGACGCCAATGCCGACATTACCTCCAAGGCCGCGTTGTTCCGCCAGGTGTGGGCCACGCAATACCCGGGCATGGTGGAATACCGGCCGCAGCACGAGGTGGCCGATGTCGACCCCGCCACGCGCACGCTCAAGTTCGAGGTGCAGGACGATGTGCGCGCCGACGTGCTCAACCTGCTGCCGCCCCAGCGGGCCGGCGCGATCGCGGTGTCGGCCGGGCTGGCCACGGCCAATGGCAAGTGGTGCGAGGTGGATTTCCTCAGCTTCGAGTCGCGCGCCGCGGCCCATATCCATGTGATCGGCGACGCGATCCAGATCGCGCCGCTGATGCCCAAGTCCGGCCATATGGCCAACCAGCACGGCAAGGTCGCGGCGGCGGCGCTGGTGGCGCTGCTGTCGGGCGGCGCCCCGGACCCGGAGCCGCTGTACAACAACACCTGCTACAGCTTTACCTCCGACCGCGAGGCGGTGCATGTGGCCAGCGTGCATCGCTACGACGCGGCGCAGAAGACCATGGTCACGGTGCCGGGCTCGGGCGGGCTGTCGCCGGCGCCGACGGCGCTCGAGGGCGATTACGCGCTGGCGTGGGCGCGGGGCATCTGGGCGGAGATGCTGGCCTGACGGTGGCGGCGGTGCGGGCGGCACCGCTGCCCGCACAAAACCGCAAGAACGTGCAATGCCGCGCGCGCCGGCGCTGCTACGCTAGGCGTCCCGATCGAACTCGCGCGCCCGCGCACGGCATTCCCCATGCAAGCCAGAGACCGTCTCCTCGCCCTCGCCATCGTCTGCGTCTGGGGCGTCAACTTTGTCGTGATCAAGGTCGGGCTGGCGGGCGTGCCGCCGATGCTGCTGGGGGCGCTGCGCTTCCTGCTGGTGGCGTTCCCGGCCATCTTCCTGGTGCCGCGCCCGCGCGTGCCGTGGCGGCTGCTGCTGGCCTACGGCGCTACCATCAGCCTGGGCCAGTTCGCCTTCCTGTTCTACGCCATGGCGGTCGGCATGCCGGCCGGGCTGGCTTCGCTGGTGCTGCAGTCGCAGGCCTTCTTCACGCTGGCGATCGCCGCGCTATGGCTGGGCGAGCCGGTGCGCTGGCACAATTTCGCCGGCATGGTGGTGGCGGCGGGCGGGCTGGCGCTGATCGGCGCCGGTGCGGGTGGCATGGGCGGCATGAGCGCGGCCGGCTTCGTGCTGACCCTGTGCGCGGCGTTCTGCTGGGCCAGCGGCAATATCGTCAGCAAGAAGATCGGCCCGGTGGACCTGCTTGGGCTGGTAATCTGGGGCGCGCTGGTGCCGATCGTGCCGTTCGCGCTGCTGTCACTGTGGTTCGAGGGGCCGGCGCGCATCGTGCAAAGCGTGACGCAGCTGTCTGGCATGGCGGTGTTCGCCGTGGCGTACCTGGCGTTCGCGGCGACGGTGTTCGGTTACACCATGTGGGGCCGGCTGCTGACGCGCTACCCGGCCAGCCAGGTGGCGCCGCTGACGCTGCTGGTGCCAGTGGTGGGGCTGGTGTCGGCGCACGTGCTGCTCGGCGAGGACCTGTCCGGCGCGCAGTGGATCGGCGCGGCGGTGGTGATGGCGGGGCTGCTGCTCAATGTGTTCGGCCAGCGCTTGTGGGCGGGCAGGGCGCTGGCGCGCCGCTGAGCGCGCGCGGGGCAGCATGTTGTGCTGCATCAATGGGTAAACACTATATGCGCATTCACGCATATACGAATATATTGGACGGCATGGAAGAGCTGGATCGCGTTTTCGAAAAGGTTTCGGGTTACTTCAGCCTGCTGGCGGAGCCGACGCGGCTGAAGATCCTGCACGCCTTGTGCGATGGCGAGAAGCCGGTCAGCACGGTGGTCGAGACGGTGGGTTCGTCGCAGACCAACGTGTCGCGGCATCTCAACGCGATGTACCGCTCGGGCGTGCTGTCGCGCCGCAAGGAGGCGAACCTGGTGTTCTACGCCATTGCGGACGAAAGCGTGATCGAGCTGTGCCGCACGGTCTGCGTGCAGGTGGCGAGCCGGCTGGAGGACAACGCCTTGTCCTCCGGCGTGGTCGACCGCTTCATGGCACAGCCCGCGCCGGAAACCCCGGCGCGCCGGCGGCGCACGGCAAGCTAGCCGCGCCACCACTCTTCCGGCAGCAAACGGCGGCGCCGCACCCGATGCAGCGCCCTGTACAACAGGCACGCCGACCGGTCTGACCGACCAGGGCGAGCGCGCCGGAGGAGACCGCATTGCAGGAACGGAACCGGCCCGGGCGCATCGTGCCCGCACCCGAGCACTTCGTCAGCGCATCGCTGCAGCAGGACATCGGCCGGCACGGCCTGGACGCGCCGCGGCGCGACTTTCTGCGCAAGAGCTTCCTGGGCGCCGCCGCGGGCATCGCCACGGCCGCGGCGGGCCGGCACGCGCTGGCCGCGGACGGCGCGAATGGCGATCCTGCCATCCTGCAGCCGCAGCCCTGGGCCACGTCGCTGGGGCAGCCGGTCGCGGCGCGCCCCTACGGCCAGCCCTCGGTCCATGAGAAAAACCTGATCCGGCGCGAGTCGCCCGGCCTGACCCGGGTGTCGGCGGCCTCGGTCGCATTCGCGCCGCTGCAGGGCTTCTTCGGCATCATCACCCCCAACGGCCTGCACTTCGAGCGCCACCACCAGGGCTGGCACGATATCGACCCGGCGCGCCATCGCCTGATGATCAATGGCCTGGTGCGCACGCCGCGGGTCTACACCATGGACGACCTGATGCGCCTGCCGGCGGTGTCGCGCATGCATTTCATCGAGTGCGGCGCCAACACCGGCATGGAGTGGGGCAACGTCGCGGTGCCGACGGTGCAGTACACCCACGGCATGCTGTCGTGCTGCGAATTCACCGGGGTGCCGCTGCGGGTGCTGCTGGACGACGCCGGCGCCGACCTGCGCCGCGGCCGCTACCTGCTGGCTGAAGGCGGCGACGGCTCGTCGATGACGCGCACCATCCCGATGGAGCTGGCCGACGAGATCATCGTCGCCTGGGGCATGAACGGCGAGATGCTGCGCCCCGAGAACGGCTACCCGCTGCGCCTCGTGGTGCCGGGCGTGCAGGGCGTGTCGTGGGTCAAGTGGCTGCGCCGGCTGGAGCTGGGCGACCAGCCCTGGAATGCCAAGGACGAGACCATCCACTACGTCGACATGATGCCCGACGGCAAGCTGCGCCAGTACACCTCGATCCAGGAGTGCAAGTCGGTCATCACCACGCCGTCGGGTGGCCAGCAACTGGTGGGCAAAGGCTTTTACAACATCAGCGGCCTGGCGTGGTCCGGGCGCGGACGCGTCAAGCGGGTCGATGTCTCGACCGACGGCGGGCGCAACTGGCGCACCGCGCGGCTGGAGGCGCCGGTGCTGTCCAAATGCCTGACGCGCTTCAACCTGGACTGGGTCTGGGACGGCGGCCCGGCGATCCTGCAAAGCCGCGCCATCGACGAGACCGGCTACGTGCAGCCGAAGCTGGGGCAGCTGCGCGCGGTGCGCGGCACGCGCTCGATCTATCACAACAACGCGATCCAGAGCTGGCAGGTGGCGGCGGGCGGCGAGGTGACCAATGTCCATGTGGGTTGAGCTCAGGATCGCCGCCGCGCTGTTGCTGGCGGCCGGCTGCGCCACGCCGGCGGCGGCCGGCACGAGCGAGGCGCGTGCGGCACTCGGCCGCACCGCCACGCCGGCCGAAGTGGCCGCGTGGGATATCGACGTGCGCCCCGACTTCAAGGGCCTGCCGAGGGGCAGCGGCACGGTCGCGCAGGGCCAGAAGGTCTGGGACGGCAAGTGCGCGTCATGCCACGGCGACTTCGGCGAATCCAACGAGGTGTTCACGCCGCTGGTCGGCGGCACCACCGCCGAGGACATCAAGCGCGGACGCGTCGCCGGCATGACCGGCAACCAGCCGTACCGCACCACGCTGATGAAGGTCAGCACCGTCAGCACGCTGTGGGACTACATCCACCGCGCGATGCCGTGGAACGCGCCCAAGAGCCTGAGCGCGAACGAGGTCTATGCGGTCACCGCCTACCTGCTCCACCTGGGCGAAATCGTTCCGGCCGACTTTGCGCTGTCCGACGCCAATATCGCCGAGGTGCAGCGGCGCATGCCCAACCGCGCCGGCATGACCACCGACCACGGCATGTGGCCGGGTCGCGGCCGGCCGGATACCGGCAACACCGCATGCATGTCGCGCTGCATGGAGCAGGTCACGATCGCTTCGTCAATGCCGGACTATGCCCGCGATGCCCATGGCGACCTGGCGCAGCAGCAGCGCGCGTTCGGCCCGGTGCGCGGCATCGCGGCCGCCGGCGCCGCCAGGCCAGGGGCCGCAGCCGTGGCCGCGGCGGCGCCCGCGCCGGGCGCGCGCCTGGCCAGCCAATACCAGTGCGTGGCCTGCCACGCGATGGACCGCAAGCTGGTGGGGCCGTCGTTCGCCGACATCGCGGGCAAGTACAAGGGGCAGGATGCGCATGCGGCACTGGCGCGCAAGGTCAAGGCGGGCGGGCAGGGCGCGTGGGGCGCGGTGCCGATGCCGCCTCAGCCGCAAATCCCGGATTCGGACGTGCAGGCCATGGTGGGCTGGATTCTTGAGGCAAAATAGCGGACTGGCCGCCGCAGTGCCCCCAGGCGGCAGCCAGTGTGTGCCGCCGGCCCATTGCAGCACGGTCGCGCGGCCTTTGCCGTCCCCACGGCTTTACAGAGCTTGGAGAGCTTAACAATGAAGCAGTTTGTCATCGCAGCGCTGATGCTCGGCGCCGCCGCATCGGCTCACGCGGTCGATGCCGCCAAGGCACAGGAGATCGCCAACAAGAACGCCTGCATGGGTTGCCACCAGGTCGACAAGAAGCTGGTCGGCCCGTCCTACAAGGAAGTGGCGGCCAAGTACAAGGGCGACAAGAACGCCCTGGCGACCCTGAGCAAGAAGGTCAAGAGCGGTGGCTCGGGCGTGTGGGGTCCGGTGCCGATGCCGGCCAACGCCGCCCTCAGCGACGCCGACCTGAAGACCGTGGTCGAGTGGGTGCTGGCAGGCGCCCCCGCCAAGTAAGACCGACTGCCATAGCGGGCAGTCCGCCGATGCGCCGGGCCGGGCGGTGATTGCCGCGCGGCCTGGGACAACCAGCGGCCGGCCATGTACCGGCCGCATGCAACACCCCTGAAACGGTCCACGACCGACTGGAACGGAGTAGCCGGAGAGCAAGCAATGAATTCCAAACGACGAGAAGTGCTGCGGGTCACCGCTGTCCTGTCGCTGATGGCCGCCACTGGCCTGATCAGCGAAGCGCAGGCGGCCGAGTGGAACAAGAACGCCTTTGACGGCAAGAGCGTTGCCGACGTGATCAAGGCCCTTGGCGGCAGCGGCACCGAGAAAAGCACCGCCATCACCTTCACCGCCCCCGATATCGCCGAGAACGGCGCCGTGGTGCCGGTGGCCGTGACCAGCACCCTGCCGGATACCGAGCAGATCGCGATCCTGGTGGAAAAGAATCCCAACACCCTGGCCGCCGACTTCATCATCCCGGCAGGCACCGAGCCGTTCGTCTCCACGCGGGTGAAGATGGGCCAGACCTCGGTGGTGCACGCCGCGGTCAAGGCCGGCGGCAAGTGGTACGTGGCATCGAAGGAAATCAAGGTCACGCTGGGCGGCTGCGGCGGCTGACGCCGAGCCCCGGACCCCGGACCTAGATTCCCGCCAAACTGCAACAGGAGAAACACATGGCAGACCCGATGCGCGTACGCGCCACCGAAAACGGCGGCGTGGTGGACGTCAAGATTCTGATGAAGCACGACATGGAAACCGGCCAGCGCAAGGATGCATCCGGCAAGGTCGTCCCGGCCTGGCATATCCAGACCGTGACCGCCCAGTGCAAGGGCAAGGAAGTGTTCCGCGCCCAGTTCGGCCCGGCGGTGTCCAAGGACCCCTTCCTGAACTTCAAGTTCAAGGGCGGCGCCAAGGGCGACAAGGTCGCGGTGACCTGGACCGACAACAAGGGCGACAAGCGCACCGACGAGGCCACCATCGCCTGAAGCCGCCCGCCACGCCTGCATGGCGCCGGCACGCCGCGCCGTCCTCTGCTAAGGTTCGGGGCGGAATGCCGGGACGGACCCGGCCCGAAGGAGCATTATGCGGCGAGCATTTATTCGAGCATCGGCGGCGCTGGCCGCCATCGGCCTGGCGGCAAAGGCCTCGGCCCAGTCCGGTCAGTCGGCGGCGGCCGGGGCGGGCAAGGGCGGGCGCGTGAAGGTGGTGTACCAGCTGTCGGAGGGCATCGACCAGGCGGTGCGCGCGATGGGCAACCTGCGCAACCACCTGAATGGCGCCCCCGGCACCAGGATCGTGGTGGTCGCGTTCGGCTACGGCATCGACTTTTTGGTGGAAGGTGCCAAGGACGCGCGCGGCAACAGCTTCGAGAGCCCGGTGGGCGCGCTGGCCGCCGAAGGCGTGGAGTTCCGCGTGTGCCGCAATACGCTGACCGCGCGCAAGATCAGTGAATCGCAGCTGTTGATGGAAGCCAAGGTGGTCCAGGCCGGCGTGGTCGAGATCGCCCGCCTGCAGGCCGAGGAAGGCTACGCCTATATCAAGCCCTGAGCCGGGCGGCGTAGCTTCCGGCAACAAGAGAGAGAACGGCCCGCCACGGTGCGAGGCCGCGAGGAGAAGCCCCATGAACACCATCCGAAGCCTAGCCCGGCGCGCCGCGCTGGGCGCTGCGGCCACCGCTGCGGTGGCCTCCGCCGCCGCCGTGCACGCGCAGGGCAGCACCGCCGACGAAATCGCCAAGTACCGCCAGATGCTGGCCGAAGGCAATCCCGCCGAGTTGTGGGAAGCCGCCGGCGAAGAACTGTGGAAGAAGCCGGCCGGCCCGAAGAACGCCTCGCTGGAACAATGCGACCTGGGCAAGGGCCCGGGCGTGACCAAGGGCGCCTACGCCGAGCTGCCGCGCTACTTCAAGGACACCAGCAAGGTGATGGACCTGGAGCAGCGGCTCGCCCACTGCCGCATGACGCTGCAGGGGCTGACCAAGGAAGAGGCCACCAAAACCCCGTTCTCGTCGTCGGGCAAGCCGTCCGAGATCGAGCGCCTGGTGGCCTACCTGACCGGCGAGTCGCGCGGCGTGAAGATGAACGTGCAGCTCAGCCATCCGGAAGAAAAGCGCACCTATGCGCTGGGCGAGAAGATGTTCTTCTACCGCGGCGGCGCCTATGACTTTGCCTGCGCCACCTGCCATGCGGTGGACGGCCAGCGCATCCGCCTGCAGGACCTGCCCAACCTGCTGACCGACAAGGGCGCGCAGGCGGCCTACACCACCTGGCCGGCGTACCGCGTGTCGCAGGGCGAGGTGCGCACCATGCAGCACCGACTGTACGACTGCCTGCGCCAGCAGCGCTTTCCCGAACCCGCCTATGGCTCGGACGTGATCACCGCGCTGACCATGTTCCTGGCGAAGAACGCCAACGGCGGCACCTACGACGGCCCGGCGATGAAGCGCTGACCAGTACGGGAGAGACACCATGCAACGACATACCAAGGCAGTGGCCGTCGCGGCCCTGGCCGCCCTGCTGGCAACCGGCGCGTATGCGCAAGACAGCGGGAAGGCCCGCACCGCCAAGGGCAAGCCCGCCGCCGTCAGCGGCGCCGACATGAAGCACCTGATCGAAGACTCGTTCTCTTCGCGCGGCCCGGTCACGGTCGAGGGCGTGCTCAACCAGGATGGCATGCAGCAGGCCTGCAGCCAGTACCCCGACCGCACCCGGGTGCCGGCGAAGGTGGCAAAGAAGATCGAGGCCGCCGAGCTGAAGCAGGTCAAGTATCCAACCGACGACAAATGGCTGGGCGACTGGAAGGAAGGCGAGAAGGTCGCCCAGAACGGCCGCGGCATGCAGTTCACCGACCAGGTCGGCGGCACCAACGGCGGCAACTGCTACGCCTGCCACCAGATGACCAAGGCCGAGATCTCGTTCGGCAATATCGGCCCGTCGCTGTACCAGTACGGCAAGCTGCGCGGCAACTCGCAGGAGGTCATCAAGTACACCTGGGGCAAGATCTGGGACTCCAGCGCCTACGCCGCCTGCTCCAATATGCCGCGCTTCGGCCACAAGGGCATCCTGACCGAGGCCCAGATCCGCGACGTGATGGCGCTGCTGCTCGACCCGGCTTCGCCGGTCAACCAGTAACGCCGATGCGCGCGCCCGCCATGCTGCTGCGCGCGCTGCTGGCCGCGAGCCTGTTCATGGCCGCGGCCGGCGCCGCTGCGCTGGAAGTGGGCGACACGGTGCGCCTGCCCGAGATCCGCACCCTCGACGGCCGCACGCTGAGCGCGGCCGCGCTGGCCGGCAAGCCGCTGGTGGTCGAATACTGGGCCACCTGGTGCCCGTTCTGCGCAATGCAGAACCCGCGCCTGCAGAAGCTGTACGAGCGCACGCGCGGCACGCCGCTGCAGGTGCTGACCATCAGCATCGACAAGGACCCGCGCGAGGCCGCCGATTACATGAAGAAGCGCGGCTACACCTTCGCCGCGACCATGGATTCGCCTGCGCTTCAGGCCGTGTTCGGCAAGCGCAAGGGGCTGCCGGAACTGTACGTGATCGACGCGCGCGGCCGCGTGGTGCAGAAGGAAGTGGGCGAAATGCTCGAAGAAGACGTGGCCGCGCTGGAGCGCTACGCCACGCCATAGCCAGGCCATAGCCATGCGATGCCGGAGGCCCCGCGCCCACCGGCACGCACTTATCCACAGGAAGAGACATGAACCGACGCGAGTTCCTGCAGGTGCTGGCCATCGCCGGCGCCGGCGGCATGACGTTCCCCCACCAGGATGCGCACGCCGCGCAGGCCGCCGACGCCATGTACGACCTGCCGCGCTTCGGCAACGTCCACCTGCTGCATTTCACCGACTGCCATGCGCAGCTGCGGCCGGTGTACTTCCGCGAGCCCAACGTCAACCTCGGCATCGGCGACTATGCCGGCAAGCCGCCGCACCTGGTCGGAGCGGCGCTGCTGCGCCATTACGGCATCCGCCCGGGCACCGCGCAGGCGCATGCGTTCACCTATTTGGATTTCAACGAGGCGGCGCGCCGCTATGGCAAGGTCGGCGGGTTTGCGCACCTGGCGACGCTGGTGAAGCGGCTCAAGGCCGGCCGCCCGGGTGCGCTGTTGCTCGACGGCGGCGACACCTGGCAGGGCTCGGCCACCGCGTTGTGGACCAAGGGCCAGGACATGGTCGATGCCGCGCTGGCGCTGGGCGTGGACGTGATGACTCCGCACTGGGAGATGACCCTCGGGGCCGAACGCGTCAAGGAGATCGTCGACAAGGATTTCAAGGGCAAGGTCGCATTCCTGGCGCAGAACATCAAGACCAACGATTTCGGCGACCCGGTGTTCGATCCTTACGTGATCCGCGAGATCAACGGCGTGCCGGTGGCCATCATCGGCCAGGCGTTCCCCTACACCCCGATCGCCAACCCGCGCTACTTCGTGCCGGACTGGACCTTCGGCATCCAGGAAGAGAACCTGCAGCAGGTCATCGACGCCGCGCGCGGCAAGGGCGCGCAGGCGGTGGTGCTGCTGTCGCACAACGGCATGGACGTCGACCTGAAGCTGGCCTCGCGCGTGCGCGGGCTCGACGCCATCCTCGGCGGCCACACCCATGACGGGGTGCCCGCGCCGGTGGCGGTGAAGAACGCCGGCGGCACGACCCTGGTGACCAATGCCGGCTCCAACGGCAAGTTCCTCGGCGTGCTCGATTTCGACGTGAAGAACGGCAAGGTGGCGGACTTCCGCTACCGGCTGCTGCCGGTCTTCGCCAACTATCTGCCGGCCGATCCGGCCATGGACGCGCTCATCGGCAAGGTACGGGCGCCGTATGAAAAGAAGCTGTCCGAAGTCCTCGCCGTCAACCGTGGCCTGCTGTACCGCCGCGGCAATTTCAACGGCACCTTCGACCAGCTGATCCTGGATGGCCTGATGCAGGTGCAAGGCGCGCAGATCGCGTTCTCGCCCGGTTTCCGCTGGGGCACCACGCTGCTGCCGGGGCAGGCCATCACCATGGAGCACCTGATGGACCAGACCGCCATCACCTACCCGTACACCACGGTGACGCAGATGAGCGGCGCGACCATCAAGACCATCCTCGAAGACGTGGCCGACAACCTGTTCAATCCCGACCCGTACTACCAGCAGGGCGGCGACATGGTGCGCGTCGGCGGCCTGCAGTACACCATCGATCCCGCCGCCGGCATGGGCAAGCGCATCACCGACATGCGCCTGGCGGGCAAGCCGCTGGAGGCCGGCAAGACCTACAAGGTTGCCGGGTGGGCACCGGTGGCGGAGGAAGCGCGCGAATCCGGCGGGGCGCCGGTCTGGGACGTGATGGCGCAGTGGCTGCGCAACACCCGCGAAGTCAGCGCGCGCCCGCTGAACCTGCCGCGCGTGCGCGGCATGGACGACAATGCCGGCATTGCGGCGTGATGTGGCAAACAGCACGCACGATCGCGCGGAGGATTGAAGCGCGCTGCCCAAGTACGCTACAATCCTCCGCGAAGGGCCGATAGCTCAGCTGGGAGAGCGCTGCGTTCGCAATGCAGAGGTCGGGAGTTCGATCCTCCTTCGGTCCACCAGGATTCTTCGCAAGATCCCCGTCATTCGAACGAATGCCCCGGAGCCGCCAGGCTGCCGGGGTTTTTTGTTGTCGGCGTTTCCGCCGTTCCCCCTCACAACGCCGCAGCGACCTGCACCGGCAGCGTTTCCACCCCCAGCAACTCCCTGAACCCCGCCTCGTGATGCCGCAGCGCATGCGGCGCATACCACGCGTGGGCCGCCCGGCCGATGCGCCAGGCGGCATCCAGGTCCGGTGTCATGGCCCGGATCGACGGCAGGTAGTGCCCGGGCGTGATGCCATCGTGCACGCCGCTGCTGCGCGACAGCAGCACCGGGCAGACCGCGTGGGCGCAGTAGGCGGCGAAGACACCGCTCTTGGCCGCATAGTCGACGGGGTAGGCCAGTACGCCATAGGTCGACACCGACAGCAGCCGCGCCGCTTCGATGGCTTCGATGCGGCCGTGCACCACCGCGCCGCGCCGCGCGATGCGGGCGGCGAGCCCGGTATCGCCAAGGGGGGGGCCGACGTCATGCAGCGTGAAGCCGGCATGGCCGACCCAGTCGAACAGGGCCTCGCCCGCCTCCTGGTACGTCTGGGCGCGCAGCGCGGAGCCACCCAGCACCACCACGGTCGCCTGCCGGTCCCGCAGCTGCACGCCGCTTTCCCCCAGGTTGGAAAACACCGGCAGCACCCGGTGCGGCCGCGCCGGCGCGTGGGCGTTGAGCCAGCGCGCCGAACCCTCGCGGTTGGTGACCCAGAAGTCGGCCAGCGCCGCCAGTTCGGCGGCAATGTAGCGCTGCACCGGAGAGAGCCAGAACGCCGAGCGCCATGGCGCGCCGTCGGCATACAGTTCGTGGAAGAAGACACCGAGGCGGCGGAGGTGCGGGCGGGCCTCGCGCAGGCGCCGCAGCAGCCACAGCGGCGTGCCGCGCGGGGCGTAGCCGTAGCCAACGTAATGGAGGATCACGTCGGCGCCGGCCAGCGCGGCTGCCGGCAGGTCGGGCGTCGCCTCGAGCAGCTTTCCCTGCAGCAGCCCGTTGAGCGTCGCGGCATAGTCCCTGACGCCACCTTCGCCGGGCGCGACCAGGCTGATGGGGGCGCCGCTGCCGCGGGCGTTCAGGTCGTGGGCGGATGGATTCGGCATGGGACAGGCTCCTTGCGCATATGGCGAGGTTGTCATGTCCCCGGGCAGGCTATCTGTGCTCCAGCGCACGCGGCGTCACGGCACGGCTGGCGTCTGCCCAATGGAAAAGGCCCGCACGGCGAACCGTGCGGGCCTCGAACAAGCGCTATCAGGGGGAGAAGCTTGCCGGGATCAGCCGGCGCGCTTCAGGCTGACATGGCGCTCAGGGTACATTGCTCTGGGTGAAGTTGAACGGCTTGCCGGCCACCGCATAGGAACCGCCGAACTCGAACTCTTCATTGCCCGACTGGCCCACGCCGATATACATCGGGGTGTTCCCGCCCTGCAGGTTGATCGGCGCATAGCGATAGTTCAGCACCTGCTTGCCGGCATAGTCGGTCACCGAGAACACGCTGGTCAGCAGCGGGCTTTGCTGGGTTTCAGACACCGTGATCGGATCGACCATACGCGAATCCTGCAGCGTCTTTTCGACCGTCAGCGTTGCCATGTCGACCAGCTGGACCTTCTGCTCGCCACGCGACACCACCCACATCTTGGTGTTCGAGTTGCCGAAGCTCTCGCGATTCACCTGGTGGATCATGCTGGTCGGGTTCTTGCCCACTTGCAGGCTGGTCACTTCCTTGATCAGTTCCGGATCGAGGTTGGTACCGGACTGCACACCAGCCACCGAGATCGCGTGGATCACGCCGTCTTCCGTCGCCACCCAGGCCTGGCCGGGGTTGGCCAGCATCGAGACCCTCACCGCGGTCGGCTTTTCGGCCAGGCTCATGGTCTTGACGATGGTCGGAGCGTAGTTGTCCACCGAGAACGTCTGCGGCCATTGCGAGTCTTCCAGGCCGGTATTGTTCAGGGTGTTCTGCAGATCGCTGAAGCTGCCTTCGAAGTAGGTGTTGTTGACCTTGTCGAACAGCGGCTTCAGGTCCAGGAACACCACCTTCTTTTCCGACTTCGAGATCACTGCGGCCACGCCGGCGCGGGAGATCAGGTCGGCGTTGACGCCACCCACGGCGTAGCTCTTCTGGTTGGCTTCGCTCAGGCCAGGCGTCGCTTCGTCGCGACCCAGGCTCGCGCCGCGGTCACCCACCGGGTCACGCATCCAGCCCTGGGTGGTGTTGTCCTGCATGACGCTGAAGTCGGTCACGGCGGAAATCTCCGTCGGGGCCTTCATATCCGGCAGGTCAACGAAGCCCAGCAGCTTCATGAAGACGAAGTTCGACATGTTGCGGAAGCCCGGATAGAGGCCATGCCACGACATATCGCTGGAGTCATACGGACCGCCCACCTGGCTGCCGTCGGCGAGGCTGCCCAGCGCAATCACCGCCACCTGGCCCTTCAGGTTCTTGGTGTCCCAGATGGTCACCAGGGCAAATTCGGAATTCGACGTAATGGCGATGGCCGTGGGCACCTTGCCCTCCGGCAGCTTCACCGAAGCCGAGTGCGAAGCCGTATTCATGCCGACCGAGGCAATCAGGCCGTTCTGGAAAGCCACCAGCGATTGTGCGCAATCGTGCTCGCTGCAGCGGCCCATGGCGATAGGCTGCGTCGGCATCGCGCCACCGTTGGCCGTGACGTGTTCCTTCAGCAGCGGATTGGTGGTGGTATGGCCCCAGAACCACGGGGTCTGCGGCTTTTCTGCAATGGTGCCGGCGCTCAGCGCGAGCGTCAGCAGCGGCGTGACGCCGGAGTCCGACGCGGCGTCCGCGCGGAAAATCACGTCGCCCATGTTGCTGCCGTAGTCGTTGCGGGCGCAATCGAGGTTACCCAGCTGATAGATCACGTTGGTGCTGGTATCCATCGTGGCGCCCGGGTAATCCTGCTGGAAACAGGTATTGCCGTGCGGGTAAAAGGTCTTGTCCTCGGGTTTCCATACCGTACCAACTGCTGCGGGGGCGGAATTACTCGGACCGTAGCGATAAGCCATGGCTTTTTCGCCGGAATAATCCGAGGCAATGGCGACATATTCGTCGGCATTCAAATTGCCGGAGCCGTCGAAAATCTCGTCGGCGACTTGGGTGGATTCGGCCGGGGTGGTCGGGCCGCGCGAAGCTTCGGTCGACGAGGTGCTACCGGAGGTGGCGCCATCGCCACCGCCGCCGCATGCCGTAAGCACCACAGCGGCGCATGCGGCAGCCAGGAAGTTCAGGCTCGGCAGAATGTAAGAATTGCGCGCTCTGCGCAGGTCGGATGGGTTATCGCGAGGTAGATTTTTCCCAGTCATTGATTTTTAAGTGAATGGATAAAAGATGAAAGTGAATAAACATCACCACGCCCGTTCTTGTGCCGGTTTGCAGTGTGCGCGACGATTTGCAGTGGCATAAAAAGCGGATCGGGTTAACCCCTTGGGAAACCCGGCAGCGGCGATACTAGGGGTACCCGTCCGACACCGTACAGGCCGGTAACAATGGGTTACGTGTGATTTTCGGGCGGGGCACCTGTGCACTATTGCAGTGCGTGGTTGCGACGTAACGATTACTCGCCCGTGGATCACATGTAAGGATTTGTTCGATTTGTGGACACTCTTACGTACGCGGCAATATCATCGCGCGCGATTTTCGGGACTAAAACAACGGGTAATTGCGCTGACTTTGGCCAGGCCAGCACCGGCATTTAATGCCGGCGGCACGCCAGCGGCGCGGTGGGTTAAGGCCACCTGAATTCCACATGAATGCCAGCGGCGCGCGGCGTTAAGCGCCACGCCCAGCGGTCGCCCCAGGCCGGCGCCTGTGGCTCGCTTCGGGCGTCGCCATACGTTATCGTTGAGCCCCCTGGAGCCCGGCCCGCGCGCCGGGCGCCGTTGACCGACCGTGCGCACCAAAGCCGTCTCGTCCCATGCAAGCCACCAGGAAATCGTTCGTCGGACGCATCCGCGAACAGCTGGACCAGTTGTCGCCTTCGGAGCGACGGCTGGCGGAGTTCGCGCTGGATTTCCCTGGGGATCTGGCGGGCTATACCGCCTCGGAACTGGCCGGGCTGGCCAATGTGTCGAATGCCACCGTGACGCGCTTCGTGCGGCGCATGGGCTATGCCTCGTATGACGACGCGCGCAAGCATGTGCGCTCGGAGAAGAGCGCGGGCTCGCCGCTGTTGCTGGCCGGCACCGAAAGCGCGGCCGGCGTGGACGCTACCGGCTCGCTCGGCGCGCATCTCCAGCAGGGCCTGGCTAACCTCGGCGCCACTTACCGACGCCTGTCGGAGGCCCAACTGCGGGAAATCGCCGAGGCCATCCTCGGCGCGCGCAAGGTGTGGATCGTCGGCTTCCGCTCGAGCCAGCCGCTGGCCATGTACCTGCGCTGGCAACTGCTGCAGATCGTGCCCAGCGCGCAGGCGGTGCCCGGCGCGGGCGAGACCATGGGCGAACATCTCGCGGGCATGAGCGAAGAAGACGTGGTGATCGTGCTGGCCTTGCGCCGGCGCGTGCGCGAGCTCACGTCAGTGGTGGCGCAGGCGGCGAAGGCTTGTCCCAGGCTGCTCTACATCACGGAGCAGGGCGCCACCGCCAGGGTGCCCGCCAGGTGGGTGCTGCGCTGTGATGTACAGGCCCCCGGTGTGCTGGACAACCATGCCGCCGTGATCGGGCTGTGCCACCTGATCGTCACGCAGGTAATGGAACTGGCCGGCACGCCGGGCCGGCGCCATCTGGGCCTGGTCGAGGCCTTCCACGACGCACTCGACGAGCTCTGAGCGCGAGCGCCGGGAGCCGGCGCGATGCAAACCATTTCGGATTTTTCGCCGCGGTGCTTGACTGCATTAGCCGCCACGCGTCGGTATAAACCCGTATGAAAAATTCTTTTCAAATACTTATCATATGAAAAAATAAAACCATTGCGGCGGGAGCAACTGAATCCCGGACAGCAAAAAAAGCGCCGGCGTGCGCATGGAGGCAAGGCATGGGTGCGGAAGTCATGGTTTCTTCGACGCAGCCGCGGCTGCAGCAACTCGAGCGGGCCCTGGACGATATCGGCGTCACCCCGTCGCACAAGAAAATCCTGGCGCTGATTTTGTTCGGCGTGCTGTTCGACGTGTTCGAGCAGAATGCCGTGGGCCTGGTGGGTCCGCTGCTGCGGGAACACTGGGGCGTGTCGGCGGCGGAAATCGGCTTTCTCAACACCCTGACTTTCGGCGCGGCGGCGCTGGGCCGGCTGGGTTCCGGCTATATCGCCGACCGGTATGGGCGCCGCGCGATGCTGAGCATCAACCTGATGCTGTTCACACTGGGTGCGCTGATCTGCGCGCTGGCGCCGAATTACGCGGTGCTGGCCGCGGGGCGTTTCATTGTCGGCTTCGGGCTGGGCGGCGAGATCTCGATTGCGGTGACCATGCTGGCCGAGTTCTGCTCGTCGCGTTTCCGCGGCGTGGCGGTCGGGGCCATCAACGTGGCGGGCGGAGGGCTGGGCAATATGCTGGCGCCGGCCTTCGGGCTGGCGGTGTTTGCCTTGTTTCCCGGGCCGGACAGTTGGCGCTGGCTGTTCGGCTGCCTGGTGCTGCCGGCGTTTTTCGTGCTGCTGTACCGGCGCTTTATCCCTGAGACTCCGCGCTTCCTGCTGTCGAAGGGGCGCGTCGACGAGGCCAACCACGTGCTCAATATCCTCGCCTCGGGCAAGCTGTCGCGGCGCCCGGCGCAGTCGACGGAATACCTGAGTGCCGCGCGCGAGGGCGATATCCAGCCGGAAAAGGTGCGTCTGAGCGAAGTCTTCACCGGCCGCCTGGCACGCCGCACGATCGCGGTTGGGATTGCCGTGTGCATGACCTATGGCGCGCAGATTTCGGTGCTGACGCTGATGCCGACGATCCTGATGGCGCAGGGCTATACGCTGACCAAAAGCTTCGCCTTCACCATCGTGATGCAGTCCGGCAGCCTGCTGGGTGCCGTGGCGGCGTCTTACTTCGGTTACCGCCTCCCGCGCAAGCGTGTGCTCACATTGGGGGCGCTGCTGGCGTGCGTGATCGGCTTGTGCTTCGGCTTCCTGTCCAGCTCGGCGGCGCTGGTCCTGATGTTCGGCGCGGCCTTCCAGTTCTGCGTGCTGCTACTGAACACCTCGATCTGGATCTACGCGCCGGAGCTGTATCCGACCCGAGTGCGCGCCTTCGGCACCGCCTTCATCCTGGCGCTCGGCACCATGGCCGGCGCGGCCATGCCGCTGATCGCCGGCCGCGTGTTCGACCAGTACGGCATCGGCGGCATGTTCGGCATGATGGCCGGCATGTACGCCGTGTTCGCGCTGGTGCTGCAGTTTGCCCCCGAGACCTTCGGCCGGGCGCTGGATGGCGCCGACGACGAGCCCGGCGACGCACCGCGGCATCCGGCCGGCCAGCCCGCCGCCAGCCAGCACTCTTGAGTTCCGAGACGCGCATGAGCCATATCCTGCTGATCAACCCGAATACTTCCAGCACCACCACGCAGATGATGGTCGGCATCGCGCGCGCCTGGCTGGCGCAGCACGTGGCCGCGCCGCCGGCCGTGGTCGGCGCGACGGTGGCGCGCGGGGCGCCGATGATCGTCGACGATGACGATCTCGCGGTGGCCGCCGGCGCGGTCAGTGACGCGGACATGGTGCGCCTGGCCGGCCTTGCCGGGGGCGTGATCGTCGGCGCCTTCGGAGATCCGGGCCTCGACGCGCTGCGCGCGCGGCTGACAGTGCCGGTGCTCGGCATCGGCGAGGCCGCGATGCGTGCCGCCGCGGCGGGCGCACGGCGCTTCGGCATCGCCACCACCACGCCGCGGCTGGCGGCGTCGATCGCGTCGGGCGTGCGCCGGCATGGGCTGGAGGCCTGGTTTACCGGCGCGCGCTTCACCGACGGCGACCCGCGCGCGCTGGGCAACGCGCCGCAGCAACAGGAAGAACGGCTCGCGAGTGCGGTACAGGCGTGCATCGACGATGGCGCGCAGGCCGTAATCATCGGCGGCGGGCCGCTGGGTGAGGCCGCGCGGGCACTGGGACAGCGCTTTGCGTTACCCGTGATCGGGCCCATCCCGGCCGCATGCGAGGCGCTGGCCCGCGCCTTGGGCCTGCCATTGCGCCAGGGGCCGGCGGACGCGCTCGCGGCGGCCGCGGCAGGCGCTCAAACCACCTGAGACGCGGGCTAGGCCACGCGCGTCGGCCGCCTGGCCTTCATCGCCGACGGGCGTACCTGTTGCAGCGCGCGCAGCGACTGCAGGGCATCCTCGACCGCTTCGATGCCGTCGCGCAGGCGGCCGGTGGCATAGCCCAGGCGGCTTTGCGCGTCGGCATCGGGCGTGGAAAGGTTTTCGAGTGCGTCGACTTCCGCCTGCATCTGTCCGACCAGGCGGCGTAGCTGGGATGTGCTGTGCGAGGCTAGCGAACGGATCGCCATCGTGAGAGCCCTCCTTGCATGACCGGGTGCGCCCCCTGGCGCTGGTCCGCACGCTTCGTGCGATGCCCGTCCTTTCTACGGTAAAGGCGGCGCAATAAGTTAGCCAGCGCTGTTACGAAATCGGCACGAAGGCGCGGCCTAATGTCGGGCCGAGCCCCGCTGCGCCTGCCGCAAGTTCGGCTATAGTCACCCGATGGATTCGCACTCGCCCCGCATGCGCGCAAAACCGGGCAGTCTGCCCGACGACGACGCCACTCCCGCCGCGCAAGCCGAGGCGCGCCATCGCGCCGGCCGCAACAGCACGCTGGTCAGCGTGGCGGTCAATATCGGCCTGACCGCGGTGCAATCGGTCGCGGGCATGATCTCCGGCTCGCAGGCGCTGATCGCCGACGCCGTGCATTCGCTGTCCGACCTGCTATCAGACTTCGTCGTGCTGGCCGCCGGCTGGCAAAGCCGCAAGGACCCGGATGCCGATCACCAGTACGGCCACCTGCGCTTCGAGACCGCCGCCTCGCTCGCCCTGGGCGTGCTGCTGCTGACGGTGGGGGCGGGCATGCTGTGGGCGGCGCTGGGCAAGCTGCAGTCCGCGGGCGGCGCGCAGCCGGTGCGGCCGGTGGCGCTGTGGGTGGCGTTGGCCACGCTGGCGTCCAAGGAACTGCTGTTCCGCTACATGCTGGCCGTGGCGCGGCGGGTGCGCTCGAGCATGCTGGTGGCCAACGCCTGGCATGCACGCTCGGATGCGGCGTCGTCGCTGGTGGTGGCGCTTGGCATCGGCGGCAACCTGCTGGGCTACCACATCCTCGACCCGATCGCGGCCATCGTGGTCGGGCTGATGGTGGCGCGCATGGGGCTGCGCTTCGGCTGGGACGCGCTCAACGACCTGATGGACCGCGCCGCCGACGAACAGACCGTCACCGCCATCCGCGCCACCATGCTGGCGACGCCCGGCGTGCTCGGCCTGCACGACCTGCGCACGCGCAAGATGGGCGACCAGGTGCTGGTCGACGTGCACCTCGAGATCGACGCCACCCTGTCCGTGGCGCAGGGTCATGCCATCGCGGTGGAAGCGCGGCGCCGCGCGCTGGAACACCACCATGTGCTGAACGTGATGACGCACGTCGACCCGGTAAACGTGGCCGCAGCGACTGCCGATGGCTGAACCGGGCTGTGGACAGATCTGCCCAAGCCTGGGGATAACCGGCCGGACAAGCTGTGTCGCGCCTGGGGACGCGCTGTGGGACGTATACGGACAACTCGCGGTGGGCGCGACAGATGTATACGCTGCCGCGGACTTGTCCCGCCAAATCAGGGTTATCCCGGAGCCGTTATCTTTGCTGCAAGTCACTGACCCGGAAGGGAAAAGGTGACTTATCCACGGCCCGGGCCCAGGTTTACCTACTACTACTATGTTTACATACGTAAACAATATAAAGACCACAGCCAGGACTTTTGCGAGGGACGGTGATGTGTGCCGGTACGTATACGCGGCGTCCCGTATACCGGCTAGCGCGGCACCTTGAACGCCTTGCGCGCTACCAGAACCTGCGCGCGCGTGGCGCAGCCCTCCTGGTGGTCGTTGACCAGGCCCATGGCCTGCATCAGCGCATACATCGTGGTAGGGCCGACGAAACGCCAGCCGCGCTTCTTCAGGTCCTTGGACAGCGCGGTTGACTCCGGCGAAATGGCCATGGTGCGCAGCACCTCGGGCGTCAGCACCTTCGGCCGGCTGGCCGGATCGGGCTCGAAGCGCCAGAAGTAGGCCGCCAGCGAGGACTCTGATTCCAGCAGTTCGCGGGCCCGCCGGGCATTGTTGATCGCGGCCTCGATCTTGCCGCGATGGCGCACGATGCCGGCATCGCCCAGCAGGCGCGCGATGTCGCGCTCGGTGAAGCGCGCGACTTTCTCGATGTCGAAATTGGCAAACGCCTTGCGGAAGGCTTCGCGCTTGCGCAGGATGGTCAGCCAGCTGAGCCCGGACTGGAACCCCTCCAGACAAAGCTTCTCGAACAGCCGGCGGTCGTCGGCGACCGGAAAGCCCCACTCGGTATCGTGGTAGTGGCAATAGTCCTCCAGCGTGCCGCACCAGCCGCAGCGCACCGGCGCGGCTGGTGCTTCCTTGTTGCTCGTCATGCGTACCTTTGCAGTGTTGAATAAAGGGGGCGCCGGCCAGCCCCTCGCCGGCCGGCGCATTTGCTGCGATCATGCCCGCACCTGAGAGATTGCGGAAGGCCGAAAATGGACATGCGATTGACCACCCTGGACGAGGACGGATGGGAGCTCGACGACGCCGAGCCCATTGCCGCCGCCCACCCCGACACCTTCTGGCTGCCGCCGCGCGCCGAACGCGACGCGCTTGCCGCGGGCCAGCAGGTCAAGCTGATCTTCCGCATCCTCGTCGCCGACGAGGATGGCAACGAGGAAGTCCATGTCGAGCGGATGTGGGTCAATGTGACCGGGCGCGAAGGCGCGCTCTATACCGGCGAGCTCGACAACCAGCCGTATTGCACCGACGAGATGAATCCTGGCATGCCGCTGTGTTTCGAGGCCCGGCACGTGATCCATATCTATCGGGAAGGCGACGAAGACGCTTGAGCGACCGGCAGCCGGCCATAAAAAAAGCCAGCCTCGCGGCTGGCTTGCTGGATGCAGAGGCGCGGCGCGCTCAGGCCAGATGCTTGCCGGTGCGGTCGTGCATGAACACCAGCGCGACAAAGCTTACCGCGGCAGCGGCGATCACGTAGTAGGCCGGTGCCAGCTTGTTCTGGGTGGACTCGATCAGCCACGTCACGATCAGCGGGGCGAAGCCGCCGAAGATGGTCACGGCGAAGTTATAGGCCAGCGACAGGCCGGTGGAGCGCACTTCGGTCGGGAACTGCTCGGCAAGCACCGCCGGCGCCGGGCCGGTAAAGGCCGCCAGCAGGATGCCCAGCACGATCTGCACCTGCAGCAGCGTCTGCGTGGTCGGCGCTACGTTGAGCCAGTGGAACAGCGGATAGGCGAGCACGCCGATCAGCAGCGCCACCACGCCCAGCATGCGCTTGCGCCCCACGCGGTCCGACAGCATGCCCATCAGCGGGCACAGCACCAGGATGATGGCGCCGCACAGCGCGGTCGACTGGAACGTGGCGCCCAGCGGCAGGCCCAGCTGCTGCTTGGCATACGACGGCATGTAGAACACCAGCACATAGGTGCAGACCGTCCACAGGATGGTCACGCCCAGCTCGGCCAGCACTTCGCGCGGATGGTCGCGCAGCACCTGCGACAGCGGCGAGAATTTCACCTTGGCCGCCTGGCGGGCGGCCTGGCGCGCCTCGAACTCGGGCGGCTCGTGCAGATGCGAGCGGATATACATGCCCACCGGCCCGATCAGCAGGCCGAACAGGAACGGGATGCGCCAGCCCCAGGCGTCGATCTGCTCGGGCGACAGGCCGTTGGTGACCAGCGCGCCCATGGCGGCGCCCAGCATGAACGAGATGCCCTGGCTGGCCTGCTGCCAGCTGGCGTAGGCGCCGCGCTCGGCGTCTGGCGCATGCTCGATCAGGAAGGCGGTGGCACCGCCCACTTCGCCGCCGGCGGAAAAGCCCTGGATCAGGCGCGCGACCACGATCAGCGCCGGTGCCCACAGGCCGATCTGGTCGTAGGTCGGGGCCAGGCCGATGATGGCGGTGCCCAGCGCCATCAGCAGGATGGTCAGCGTCAGCGCTGCCTTGCGGCCGACGCGGTCGGCATAGACGCCCAGCACGATGGCGCCGACCGGGCGCATGAAGAAGCCTACGCCGAAGGTGGCGACGGTGAGCAGGAACGAGGTCAGGTCATTGCCGGTGGGAAAGAACAGCTTGGCAATGATCACGGCGAAGAAGCTGTAGACGGTGAAGTCGAACCACTCCAGGCCATTGCCGATGGTGGCGGCGATGATCGCCTTGCGTCGGGTGGCGTTGGTCAGTTCTGGAACGGGGGCGGTAGTCGCGGTCATGAAGCGTCGGTCATGCGGGGAAACCGCCATATTAAGCGATTCCTTAATCCCGGACCTCCGCGCCGTAGCGCGTGACTTCAGCCTGGAAGTGCAGGTTCAGTCGTCCGGCGGTCAGGCTTTGGCGGGCTCGCGGGGCCGGTCTCGACGGGCGCCGAGGCGGCGGGGGCCGGGCGGCTTCGGGTGAGCCAGAGCAGCAGGGCGCTGGCCACCCAGCCGCCCACGAACACCGTGTCCCCGGCCCGGTTCAGCCAGGCGGCCGCGGCCGGCATACCGGTCACGGACAGCAGCAGGCCGGCTGGCAGCCGCGCCAGGATCCACAGCGCGACGGCGGGCAGGCTGCCGTAGACGCCCGGCTGCCACCATTGGCCCGGGATGCGGTTGTGCCGTCCGGCGCGGCGCGGATTGCGCGATGCCACCTGAGTCTCCTGCCATGCGCGCGGAAAAGCGCCGTGGCGTCTGCGTTGCGGAAATTCTTGCGGAGTGCCTGTAGCGGGCTTCCGGCTGCAGCATAAGCCTCTCGCATCGGCCACGGTGCCGGTGCGGCGCGCGTTGTGTGGGCCGCGCCACGGATCGGCCGCCGGATTCAATTTTTTTGCATGAGGTGTCCGCAAAGCGCGGCCGCGCCCGCCGCCGTTCTTTGCCAAACTGGAAGCCAGTACACAAACCGTTTGAAGGCGGTATTGCCATGCTTCCCTCGCTCTATATCTCCCACGGCTCGCCGATGCTGGCCATCGATCCCGGCCCCACCGGCGCCGCGTTCGAGGCGCTCGGGGCCCGGCTGCGCGCGCAGCGCCCGCGTGCGGTGCTGGTGATTTCGGCGCATTGGATCTACAGCACGCTGGCGGTCACCAGCCGCGAACGCCAGGAGGCCTGGCACGATTTTGGCGGCTTCCCGCGTGAGCTGTACGCGCTGCGCTACGACGCACCGGGTTCGCCGGAACTGGCGGCGCGGGTGAAGGCACTGGTCGAGTCGGTGGCGATTCCCGGCGCGGGCTTTGTCGGCCACGACGACGAGCGCCCGCTCGACCATGGCGCCTGGATGCCGATGCGCCACTTCTTTCCCGATGCCGACATGCCGGTGGTGCAGCTGGCGCTGAATCCATATCTGGCTCCCCAGACGCAGATCGCGATCGGGCGCGCGCTCGCGCCGCTGCGCAACGAAGGCGTGCTGGTGCTGGCCTCCGGCAGCTTCACGCACAACCTGCAGGAAGTGTTTGGCGGCGGCCGGCGCGAACAGCACGGTCCGGCAGCCGAGCCCTATGTCGAAGCGTTCCGCCAGTGGATGGCCGAGGCACTGGACCAGGCCCTGGCCACCGGCGACACCCGCCTGATTGCCGACTACCGTGCCCAGGCGCCCTATGCGCGCCGGGCGCACCCGACCGACGAGCACCTGCTGCCGTTCTATGTGGCGCTGGGCGCGGCCCTCGGCCCGGAGGGCGCGCGCGCGGCGCAGCCAGAGCCGGCCGCGGTGTCTCGGGTCGCCGACGAGGTCACCTATGGCGTGCTGGCGATGGACAGCTTCGTGTTCGAGGGCATGGGCGCCGGGGCGCCGCTGCGGGCCGCGGCCTGAAGGCTTACTGGCCGGCCGGGGTACGCGGCGGCAGGTAGCGCCGCGCCGAGCGCGCTCCCGCCACTGCGATCCAGCCCATGGTCAGCGCCACCAGCGCCAGGCCGGCGCGCAGGCTGGCCAGGTGCGCCACGCCGCCGATCAGCACCGGGCCCAGCAGCAGCCCCACATAGGCGAAGCGCGCCACGCGCGCAATCGCTTCGGCCGGCGCCACGCCGGGCAGCCGCGACGCGGCGACAAAGAAGATCGGCACCATATTGGCCGCGCCCAGCCCCATCAGCGCAAAGCCCGCCAGCGCGGCCAGCGGCAGCGGTACGGCCAGCGCCAGCGCAATGCCGGCAAAGCCCAGCCAGGCGCTGCCGGTCAGCGTGGCGCTGTCGCCCAGGCGCGCGCGCAGGCGGTCGCCGCCGAAGCGCCCGCACGCCATGCCGCCCGAGAACGCGGCATAGCCCAAGCTGATCCAGCCGTCGGGCGCGCGTGCCACATCGCGCATGTAGACGCTGGTCCAGTCGTACATCGCGCCTTCGCCGATCAGCCCGAGAAAGGCCAGCAGCCCCAGCAGCCATAGCGCCCGCACCGCATGGTCGCGATGGTGGGGCGCGGAAAGCGGCACCGGATGGTCGGCCAGCAGCCCCGGCAGCGTGGCCACCGCCACCGCCGCGGTCACGCCGGCCATCATGGCCGCATGCGCCAGCGGCGGTACGTCAAAGGCCAGCATCAGGCCGCCAAAGCCCGCGCCAGCCATCCCGCCCAGGCTGAACATGCCATGCAGCGACGACATCACCGGCCGCGTGCGGCTGGCCTCGACCGTGGCGGCCTGGGCGTTCATGGCGACATCGAACGCCGCGTTGGTCATGCCGAAGACCAGCAGGGCGGGCAGCAGCAGCCAGAACGACGGCATCGCAAGGATCGCCACCGTGGCCAGCGCGAACAGCAGCCCGCCGGCCATCGAGGCGCGCGCGCTGCCGGCGCGCGCCACCCAGCGGCCGACCGGGCCCATCGCCACGATGGCGCCGCCCGCCACCGCCAGCATCGCCAGAGACAGCATTGCGTCGGACAGGCCGAAGCGCGCCTTGATGGTGGGGATATGCACGCCCCAGGTGGCAAAGGTGGCGCCGTTGACGAAGAACAGCGCCATGGTGCCGCGCGTGGCGCGTGCGACCTGGCCGGCAGGCAGCGTGGCGGCGGACACCGGCGAGCCGGTCATGGGCGGTCCGTGCCCACGCGCAGCAGCCCGCGCCGGTGCAGCGCGTAGCCGAACGCCAGCAGCGCGGCCAGCGCCAGCGCCAGCATCACCCACAGCATCAGCCAGTAGCCCCCGGCCGCGCGCCACAGCAGCGCGCCCAGCCACGGCGCCGCCGCCTGCATCAGCAGCACCGGCGTCATCATCAGCCCGTTGAGGGTGGCATAGTGGTGGCGCGAGATCAGCTCCGGCATGGCCATCGCGCGCAGCATGGTGTTGACGCCGTTGGCGCAGCCGTACAGCACGGCCGCAACCATCAGCCACGCGCCATGCCCGAGCGCGAAGCACAGCAGGCCGACACTCATCAGCGCATAGACCGGCAGCGACAGCCGCACCGGGTGGCGCACGCCCGCGCGCATCATCAGCATGCGGCCCGCCACCTGGGCCGGCCCGATTAGCGCCGCAACCGCCAGCTGCTGGGCCACCGGCATGCCCTTCTCCGTCAGCATCGGGATCAGGTGCGCGCCCAGCAGCGACGCCACCACCGCGGTCGCGGTAAAGGCCAGCACCACCGCCCAGAACACCGGCTGGCGCAGCGTGGCGCGGGCAATGTCGCGGCCGCCGGCGGGGGGCCGTGCCGGCGCCGGCGCCGGAGTAAGAGGGATGCAGGGCGTAGCGCATGCGCGCATGCAGCGGCGCGCAGACCAGCAGGTTCAGCAAGGCAAAGCCGACCAGGGTCGGGCGCCAGCCGACATGCAGCACCAGCCATTGCGCCAGTGGCACGAAAATGGTGCTGGCAAAGCCGGCCATCAGCGTGACCGCGACGATCGGCTTCTGGTACTGGTCGCCATAGGCCTGGCGCAGCACCACGAAGGCGGGCTCGTACAGCGTGGTCGCCATGGCCAGGCCGAGCGGCACCCACATCAGCAGGAACACGGACTGCGACGGGGTCCACGCCCACAGCAGCAGGCCCAGCCCGGCCAGCACCGAGCCCGCGCCCATCACCTTGCGCGCCGGGGCGCGGTCCAGCAGCCGCCCGACCGCGAACGAGCACAGCGCCCACACCAGCAGCCCCAGTGAATAGCCGCCCGCCAGGAACGGCTTGGACCAGCCCAGGCTGCGGATCATCGGATCGATGAAGACGGTGAAGGCGAAGAACAGCGTGCCCCAGGAGATGGTCTCGGTCAGACCGAGGATCCACACCAGCCGGCGCGGCGGCGTGGCGGGCTGTGCAGGCCCGGGGCGGGCCGGGCTGGCAGGATGGCGGATGTCGGCAGCGTCCGTGCCGGGGCTGGCTTCGAGTGTGGTCATGGCGGGCCCGGCGGGGGATGGCCGCCACGGAAGCGGCACGCCTGGGGCCAGTCGGAAATTGTAGCGAGGCTGCGCGCCGGCTGCTCGCGACGCGCCGGCCACAACGCGCGTTACTGTGCGGTCACCGGCGTAGGCGGTCCTTTCAGCTCGACCACGTTGCCGTCGGGGTCCTGCACATAGAGCGAGGGTCCCTTGCCTTCGGCGCCGAAGCGCTGCGCCACTTCGCCCACGTCGACGCCATGCCGCGCCAGATGCGCGCGCAGCGCCTGCGCGTCGAACGGGTCGATGCGCAGGCAGAAATGGTCGAGGTTGCGGCCCTGTGCGCCCGGACCGGCGCCGCCAGCGCGGCCCAGCGGGCCATCGAGCGTGACCAGGTCGATCAGGCTGGCACCGGCGCGCAGCTGGGTCAGGCCCAGGTCCTGCTCGCGCTCGACGCTGCAGCCGAGCACGTCGACATAGAAGCGCCGCAGCGCGGCCACATCGGCGCTGCGCAACACCAGGTGGTCGATGCCGAGGATGCGGAAGGTCGCGTCAGTGGTGCAGTCCGTCATAGTCGATGATCTTGAGGTTATCCAGGTCGACATTGTCCAGGCAGCGCACATTGACCGCGGCCATTGGCTTGCCGTCCTTGTCCTGGCCATCTGCATACGGGCCGCAGCCGCACACCGGGCAGAAGCGGTGCGCGATCTTCATGGTGTTGAAGCGGTAGGTGGAGGCGTTGCCCTCGGGCGTGTCCAGCTTGAAGGACGCGCGTGGGACGAACCACAGCAGGTGGCCGCGCCGGCGGCAGATCGAGCAGTTGCAGCGGATCACGCTGGGGATGCTGTCGGCCTCGACCGCGAAGGCGATGTTGCCGCAATGGCAGCTTCCGTTGAAGGTCATGTCACTCTCCTTGCGATGGATACCGTTCGGCCAGAATCACATCGACGCTGCTGCGCCGCAATATGCCGGCACATTGTTTGGTTTTTGACAGTGTAGTCCGGCAACGGGTGCCACAATGCCCGCAAGCTGTGGCAAGACGATGGCGGCACGCCCACGCATCGCCCACAAAAAATCGCCCACAAAAGGAGACCCGCATGAGCGACACCCACGCGCCCGCACGCGCCAACTTCAGCCATATGGAACACGGCACCCGCGAGGACTGGGCCGCCATCTCCGCCGAGTTCATGCCGTTTGCGCGCGCGCTGCCAGACCGCGTGCTCGCGCACCTGCGCCTGCTCGACGGCGATTGCGGCGGCTTCCCGGTGGACCGGCTCACGCATTCCTTGCAGACCGCGACGCTGGCGCACCGCGACGGCCAGGACGAGGAATACGTGGTCTGTGCGCTGCTGCACGATATCGGCGATACGCTGGGCAGCTTCAACCATCCCGACATCGCCGCCGCCATCCTCAAGCCCTTCGTCAGCGCCGAGAACCTGTGGATGGTGGAAAAGCATGGCGTGTTCCAGGGCTACTACTTCTTCCATCATCTTGGCCTGGATCGCAACCTGCGCGAGCAATACCGCAACCAGCCAGAACTGTTCGAGCGCACCGCGGAGTTCTGCCGCAAGTACGACGCCGCCGCCTTCATGACCGACTACGACACGCTGCCGCTGTCGTTCTTCGAGCCAATGGTGCGCCGGGTGCTGTCGCAGCCGAAGCATTCGATGTACGTGAAACCGGGAGAAACGACGCTGGCGCAGGCGTAAGCCGACGACTGACCCAAACCGATGGTGTTCCCCTCTCCCCTCATGGGGAGAGGGCAGGGCGAGGGGTGGTCTGGCAAGGCGTCACGCATCGAGAAACGCCGGCCCTCTCCCCCGGCCCCTCTCCCGCGAGCGGGAGAGGGGAGGAAGAAGCGAGCCTCAAGCCGCCCGCTGCGCCGTCTCCGGATGCCGGAACTGCTCCAGCAGTTTTTGCCAGCGCGCGCGCACCGCCTTCAGGTTGTTTTCCTTCACGTGGCCGAAGCCGCGGACATCGTCCGGCAGGTTGGCCAGCGCCACTGCGATGTCGTGGTTGGCGGCATTCAGGCCCGCCACCAGTTCATCCAGCAGGGCGCGGTACTCGCCGATCAGCGCGCGCTCGGTGCGGCGCTCTTCGGTCTTGCCGAAGATGTCGAAGATGCCGCCGCGCAGTCCCTTCATCTTTGCCAGCACGCGGAACAGCTTCATCGTCGACGGGCCGAACCTGCGCTTGACCAGCTGGCCCTTGTCGTCGCGCTTCGCGTTCAGCGGCGGCGCCAGCCAGAAGTTGAGCTGGTAGTCGCGCCCGGGCTCGCCCTCGAACTGCGCGCGCAGCTTGTCCAGGAAGGCCGGGTCCGTATAGAGGCGCGCGACTTCGTACTCGTCCTTGTACGCCATCAGCCTGGCCAGGTTGCGCGCCGCCGCCTCGGTCAGCGGCAGGGCCTTGCCGCTGCTCAGCAGCGCGCTCTCGGCCGCGCGCACGCGCTCGATCGCTTCGCGGTAGCGGCTGGCATAAGCCGCATCCTGGTACGCCGTCAGGTGTTCCACGCGGCGCGCGATCAGCTTGTCGAGCAGGGCGCCGGTCGACGCCGGCAGCTTGACCACGGCCGCCCCTTCTGCGGTGCTCTTGAGCTTGCCGCTCAGCGACAGCACGTGCTCCGGGTCGTGCGCCATATGGCGGCCCCAGTCGAACGCGGCCTTGTTCTTTTCCACCGCGACCCCGTTCAGCTCGATGGCACGCTCCAGCGCCTGCAGCGTCAGCGGGATCCAGCCCTTCTGCCAGGCGTAGCCCAGCACCAGCGGGTTGGTGTAGATGGCGTCGCCCAGCAGCGCCACGGCCAGCCCGGAGGCATTGATGAAGTCGCACTTCTCGCCCACCGCATTGCGCACGTCCTGCTCGGCCGACAGGCCCGGGAACTGCCACTTCGGGTTCTTGATGAAGTCGGCGGTCGGGGTTTGCGCGGTATTGACCACGGCACGGGTGCGGCCGGCCTGGGTCTTGGAGATGACCTCGTCGGAGGCCGACACGATGGCATCGCAGCCGATCACCAGGTCGGCCTCGCCCATGGCGATACGGGTGGCATGCAGGTCATCCGGGCGCGCGGCCAGCTGCACGTGCGACAGCACCGCGCCGCCTTTCTGTGCCAGCCCGGCCATGTCGAGCACGGTGACGCCCTTGTTCTCCAGGTGCGCGGCCATGCCGAGCAGGCCCCCGATGGTGACCACGCCGGTGCCGCCGACGCCGGTCACGAGGATGCCGTAGGCGCGGCGGATCGCCGGCAGTTGCGGCTCAGGCAGCGCCGGCAGGCTGTCCATCGACACGCCATGCTGCTCGGGCTTGCGCACTTGCGCGCCCTCGGCCGTGACAAAGCTGGGGCAGAAGCCGTTCACGCACGAGAAGTCCTTGTTGCATGACGACTGGTTGATCTGCCGCTTGGTGCCGAACTCGGTTTCCAGCGGTTCCACCGAAAGGCAGTTGGACTTGACCGAGCAGTCGCCGCAGCCCTCGCACACCGCGTCGTTGATAAAGGCGCGGCGCGGCGGGTCTTCCATCGTGCCGCGCTTGCGGCGGCGGCGCTTTTCCGTGGCGCAGGTCTGGTCGTAGATCAGGATGGTGCAGCCGGGCACCTCGCGCAGTTCGCGCTGCACGCGATCGAGCTGGTCGCGGTAATGGATGTCGATGCCTGGCGGCAGCTTGATCGCCGCGTTGTACTTCTCGGGCTGGTCGCTGACGATGACGATCTGCTTCGCGCCCTCGCTGTGAACCTGCCAGGCGATGTCCTGCACCGACAGCTGACCGTCCACCGGCTGGCCGCCGGTCATCGCCACCGCGTCGTTGTACAGGATCTTGTAGGTGATGTTGACGCCCGCGGCGATCGACGCGCGGATCGCCAGCAGGCCGGAGTGGAAGTAGGTGCCGTCGCCCAGGTTGGCGAACACATGCTTGTCGCCGGCAAACGGCGCCTGGCCGATCCACGCCACGCCTTCGCCGCCCATCTGGCTGAAGGTGCTGGTGCTGCGGTCCATCCACACCGTCATGTAGTGGCAGCCGATGCCGGCCAGCGCGCGCGAGCCCTCGGGCACGTTGGTCGAGGTGTTGTGCGGGCAGCCCGAGCAGAACCACGGCTTGCGCTCGGCCTTCGGCTGGTCCTTTCCCTGGCCGACCACGCGCGGCGTGGCCAGCGCCTTTTCCTTGGCCTCGATGATGGCCAGGCGCGCGGTGATGCGCGCACGCACGTCCACCGGCAGGTCGAACTTGTCCAGGCGCGTGGCGATGGCCTTGGCGATGATCGCCGGCGACAGCTCATAATGCGCCGGCAGCAGCCAGTGGCCCTGCGGGATCGACCATTCGCCGCCGGCGTTGTCCTTCTCGTCGAACTTGCCGTAGACCTTGGGGCGGACGTCGTCGCGCCAGTTGTACAACTCTTCCTTGAGCGCGTACTCCATGATCTGGCGCTTCTCTTCGACCACCAGGATTTCCTGCAGGCCCTCGGCAAAGGCACGCGCGCCATGCGCCTCGAGCGGCCACACGCAGCCCACCTTGTACAGCCGGATGCCGATCTGCGCGCAGGTGGCATCGTCCAGGCCCAGGTCGGCCAGCGCCTGGCGCGTGTCCAGATAGGCCTTGCCACCGGTCATGATGCCGAAGCGCGCATGCGGCGAATCGATCTCGATGCGGTCGAGCTTGTTGGCGCGCACGTAGGCGAGCCCGGCGTACCACTTGTAGTCGAGCAGCCGCGCCTCCTGCTCCAGCGGCGGATCGGGCCAGCGGATATTGAGGCCGCCCGGCGGCATGATGAAGTCGCCCGGCAGCGCGATCTGCACGCGATGCGGGTCCAGTTCGACCGAAGCCGACGATTCCACCACGTCGGTCACGCACTTCATCGCCACCCATAGCCCGGAGTAGCGGCTCATGGCCCAGCCGTGCAGGCCGTAGTCGAGGTACTCCTGCACGTTGGACGGATACAGCACCGGCAGGCCGCAGGCCTTGAAGATGTGCTCGGACTGGTGCGCCAGCGTCGAGGACTTGGCCGAGTGGTCGTCGCCGGCCAGCACCAGCACGCCACCGTGCGGCGAGGAGCCCGCCGAGTTGGCGTGCTTGAACACGTCGCCGGTGCGGTCCACGCCCGGCCCCTTGCCGTACCACATGCCGAAGACCCCGTCGAACTTCGCATCAGGGTACATGTTGACCTGCTGCGAGCCCCACACCGAGGTCGCGGCGAGGTCTTCGTTCAGGCCGGCCTGGAACACGATGTTGTGCGCGGCCAGGTGCTTCTTGGCCTTCCACAGCGACTGGTCGAGCGCGCCCAGCGGCGAGCCGCGGTAGCCGGAGATAAAGCCGGCGGTGTTCAGCCCGGCGGCGTGGTCGCGCTCCTGCTGCAGCATCGGCAGGCGCACCAGCGCCTGCGTGCCGCTGATATAGATGCGGCCGCGTTCAAGCGTGTATTTGTCTTCGAGGGAAACGTTGGCGAGCGCCTGGCGGATGGCGTCGCTGACCGGCGAGGTCAGGGGGGCATTCATGCGTGCTCCTCTATGGGCGTGCTGTCGGGATCACCGAAACCTGCAGTTGTGGGCAACCGCCGCGTCGCCTCTTGTGAAGGCTCCGGGTGGCTGTGTCTCTGCGCGGCATGGTAGCACCGCCACAAAAGCGGCGGTACCTTGCAATGCAGCACAAAGCGTGCCGGTTGTGGCCCGGATTTCCCGTATCGACAGGGCCCGGCGTGTACACTGCGTTGCGTCGAGACCGCCCGCGCCGACGCCGGGTGGTCTCCCATGCGTCATATCTGCGTTGCCAGTCTGGTGCAACCCGATCCCTTGTCCGCCCGCGCCGGTGCGCGGCTTGCCAGCGAATATCCGAACATGACCAATTCCCCCCGCCAGGGCACCGCGACCCTGGCCGTGCTGATCGACGCCGACAACGCGGCGCCCGCCATTGTCGAAGGCCTGCTGGCCGAGGTCGCCAAGTACGGCGTGGCCGCCGTCAAGCGCATCTATGGCGACTGGACCCGGCCCAACCTGGCCGGCTGGAAGGAGCGGCTGCTGTCCCACTCGATCCAGCCGATCCAGCAGTTCCGCTACACCGTCGGCAAGAACGCGACCGACAGCGCCATGATCATCGACGCCATGGACCTGCTCTACACCGGGCGCTTCGATGGCTTCTGCATCGTCTCCAGCGACAGCGACTTCACCCGGCTGGCCTCGCGCATCCGCGAGCAGGGCCTGACGGTGTACGGCTTTGGCGAGCGCAAGACGCCCAAGCCGTTCGTCACCGCCTGCGACAAGTTCATCTATTCCGACGTGCTGCGCGCCGAGGTCGACACCGACGGCGCGGATGGTGCCGACGGTGCCGCCGCGCCCACGCGCAAGCGCAGCACCGGCGAGCTGCGCCAGGACTCGCGTCTGGTGCGCCTGCTGCAGAACGCGGCGCAGGCGGTGTCGGACGAAGACGGCTGGCTGACGCTGGGCAGCATGGGCAACCACATCGCCAAGCAGGCGCCGGAATTCGACTCGCGCAACTACGGCTACGGCAAGCTGTCGGAGCTGGTCGCGGCGACCGGCCTGTTCGAGGTCGAGACCCGCAACGGCGGCAACAACAAGACCATCTGGGTGCGGCTGAAGAAGCGCGCCAAGGGCGGCGAGCCGCAGCAGCGCGCGCCGCAGCCGCCGGCCCAGCATGCCGAGCCGGCACGCCGCCAGCCTGCACCCGCGCCGGCGCCGGAACCGGCCCGCGGAGCCGAGCCGGTGCCCACGCCGGAGACGGTTGCGCCCGAGCCGGAAGCCCCGGCGCAAGCCGAGCCGCCGTTCGTCGCGGCCGATGCAGTGCAGGCCGAGCCCGAGCCGCAACCGGTGCCGCCGCTGGAAGCCGCACCGCAGCCGGATCCGCAACCGGAACTTCAGCCTGATGTGCAGCCGAAGGCGGGCAGCCGCACCAGCGCGCGCAAGCGCGCGGCGCGCCGGCCCGAGGTGACGCTGAGCGAGACGCCGTGGCCGATCGACCAGTCGGTGTTCGCGGCGCCGGGAACGACCGTGCTGACGGCGACGGTGGAGGCGGAACCCCAGCCGGCCGCTGCCGAAGCCGAAGCCGCGCCGGCACCGGCTCCTGCACGCAAGACGCGCAAGCGTCCGAGCAAGAAGGCAGAGTAAAACGGCTGCTGGTTTTCTTCCCTCTCCCGCCTGCGGGAGAGGGGCAGGGGGGGTGAGGGCAGGCGCTGGCATACCGACGCGCTGCACTTCGTTGATGCTCCCACCCTCACCCCCACCCCTCTCCCACTTCGCGGGAGAGGGGTGCCTGCACCAGCGGCGTCAGGCAATGCGAGCATTGCTGGTTGCCAGCACAGCGCTCTTACCGCACCAGCTGGTTGATCTCGATGATCGGCATCAGCACCGCCAGCACGATCAGCAGCACCACCACGCCCATGGTCAGGATCAGCAGCGGTTCCAGCAGGCTGGTCAGGAACAGCGTGCGGCGTTCCAGTTCCTGCGCTTCGCCTTGCGCGGCGCGGTCCAGCATCACCGGCAGGTTGCCGGTGGCTTCGCCCGAGCGGATCAGGTGCACCAGCACCGGCGGAAACTGGTTCTGCGCCGCCAGCGCGCGCGCCAGCGAGGCGCCTTCGCGTACGCGGGTGTTGGCGTCTTCGACGTTGGCGCGCAGCGCCTCGTTGGTCAGGGTCTCGCCGGCGGCCTGCAGGCTGCGCAGGATCGGCACCCCCGCGGAAACCAGGATCGCCAGCGTGCCGGCAAAGCGCGCGGTGTTGTAGCCGCGCACCAGCTTGCCCAGCAGCGGCGCGGTCAGCAGCCAGCGGTGCCATTCCAGCCGCACCGCGGGCTGGCGCAGCAGCCGGCGAATGCTGAACGCGGCCACCGCGATCACCGCCAGTGCCGCCCACCACCAGTTGCGCACGAAATCCGACAGCCACAGCATGACGATGGTCAGCGTGGGCAGCTTCTGCTTGGTATTGGCGAACACGCTCACCACCTGCGGCACCACGTACGACAGCAGGAAGATCACGATCGCGAACGCGACCACCGTGACGATGGCCGGATAGGTGAAGGCCAGCCGGATCTTGGAGGTCAGCGTGTTGCGCGACTCGATATAGCCGGCCAGCCGCTCCAGCACCACGCCCAGGTGGCCGGAGTGCTCGCCGGCCGAGACCAGCGCGCGGTAAATGTCCGGAAAATCGCGCGGATGCTGCGCCAGCGCCACCGACAGCGCGCTGCCGCCCATCACTTCGGCGCGGATGCCGGCCAGCAGTTCATGCACGTAGGGCCGCTCGGCCTGGTCGGCCAGCGCGCCCAGCGCTTCGTCCAGCGGCAGGCCGGCCACGATCAGGCTGGCCAGCTGGCGCGTGAACAGCGCCTGCTCCTGCGTCGACAGCTTGCGCGCGAACAGCTGGCTGCCGGCGCGCGGCGCCAGGCCGGCGCCGGCTAGGGTGTCGACGGTGAGCGGCGTCAGCCCGCGCGCGCGCAACTGGGTGCGGGCCTGGCGCGCGCTGTCGGCCTCGATCACGCCACGGTCGGTCTTGCCGGCGGCGTCGGCGGCTTCATAGCGGAAAGCTGGCATCCGGTCGGCTCCGCGTCAGTCGCGCGTAACGCGCAGCACTTCCTCGAGCGAGGTCGCGCCGCTGTCGATCCAGCGCTGCGCGTCGCCGCGCATGGTGTGCATGCCGTGCGCCAGCGCCACCTGCTTGATCTCGGATTCGGGCGCCTGGCGGTGGATCATGGTGCGGATTTCATCGTCGACCGTGAGCAGCTCGTAGACGCCCATGCGCCCCTGGTAGCCCGACTGGCCGCACTTGTCGCAGCCGACCGGATGCCACACGGTCTGCAGCGGCTTGCCCTGCGCGTGCAGCACGTCGGCCTCGGCGGGCGTGACCTCGATCACTTCCTCGCGCTTGCAGTGCGGGCACAGGCGCCGTACCAGTCGCTGCGCCAGCACCCCCAGCAGCGATGACGACAGCAGGAACGGCTCGATGCCCATGTCGACCAGCCGCGTCACCGCCGAGGCCGAGTCGTTGGTGTGCAGCGTGGCCAGCACCAGGTGGCCGGTCAGCGACGCCTGCACCGCGATCTGCGCGGTTTCCAGGTCGCGGATCTCGCCGATCATGACCACGTCCGGGTCCTGGCGCAGGATCGCGCGCAGGGCCTTGCCGAAGGTCATGTCGATGCGCGGGTTGACCTGGGTCTGGCCGATGCCATCCAGGTCATACTCGACCGGGTCTTCCACCGTCATGATGTTGGTGGTGCGCGCATCCAGCCGCGACAGCGCGGCATACAGCGTGGTGGTCTTGCCCGAGCCGGTCGGCCCGGTCACCAGCACGATGCCGTGCGGCTGGCGTATCAGGTGGTCGAAGCCGCGCAGCGTGTCGGGCGCCATGCCCAGCTTGGCCAGGTCCAGCCGGCCGGCTTCCTTGTCGAGCAGGCGCAGCACCGCGCGCTCGCCGTGGCCGGTGGGCAGCGTCGAGACCCGTACGTCGACCGGCCGGCCGCCCACGCGCAGCGTGATGCGGCCGTCCTGCGGCAGGCGCTTCTCGGCAATGTCGAGCTGCGCCATGATCTTGATGCGCGAGATCAGCGCGCCGTGCAGCGCCTTCTTGGGCCGCACCACGTCGCGCAGCGTGCCGTCGACGCGGAAGCGCACCACCGAAGACGATTCGAACGGCTCGATATGGATGTCCGAGGCGCCTTCGCGCGCGGCCTGCGTCAGCAGCGCGTTGATCATTCGGATGATAGGGGCGTCGTCTTCGGATTCCAGCAGGTCTTCCACCGCGGGAATGTCCTGCATCAGGCGCGACAGGTCGACCTCGCCCTCGACCTCGCCGACCACCTGCGCGGCGCTGCCGTCCTGGCGGTTGTAGGCGTCGGACATGGCATGCTCCAGCGCCTCGGGTTCCAGCACGCGCAGGCGCAATGCGCCATGCACGCGCGCCACTTCGGCCAGCGCCGTGGGCGAGGTGGCGCGGCTGACCCACACCTCGAGCCCGTCGGGACGCTGGTGCGCGATCAGCAGCGGCGCCTCGCGCGCAAAGCCGTAGGAAACCAGCCGCGCCGCCATCGGCGACGGTGGCTCGAGCTCGGCCGGCGGGTTGATGCCGGCAATGCCGGCGGCAGGGGCGGAAAGGGCGGTTTGGACTTCGCTGGCCATGACGGGCCTCAGTACGGGAGTGCGGCTTCGCCGCGCGAGTTGAGCGGCTGCGGGCCGCCCACCGGCGCTTGCGGCACGGGTTGGGGCGCGGGTTGCGGGACCGGTTCGGGCGCCGGTTGCGGGACCGCCTGCAGCGGCTGTGGCTGACCCGGCACGCCCGGCTGCGGCGCGCTCTGCGGCAGCGTCTGCGGCAGCGGCAGCGGGCCGGCCACCGGGCCGTTGGTGCGCGGGTTGACGAACGGCGTGCTCGGCGCGTCGGCCGGCGGCAGCAGCGGCGTGTTGGTGTCCCGCACCATGATGTTAGGCGATACGAAGCCCTGCTGCTGCGCGCGCATATAGTCGTAGCGGTCCGCGGTCAGGCGGTCGGTGGCGCCGGCGGTGCGCATCACGTAGGGCCGCAGGAACACCAGCAGGTTGGTCTTCGAGCGGTTCTTGTTCTCGTAGCGGAACAGGCCGCCGATCAGCGGGATGTCGCCCAGCAGCGGCACCTTCTGCACGCCGTCGCCGTAGTTGTCCTCGATCAGGCCGCCCAGCACGATGATCTGGCCGTCGTCGACCAGCACGTTGGTCTCGATCGAACGCACGTTGGTGGTCGGGCCCTGGATCAGGTTGGCGGTCGCCTGCACCACATTCGACGATTCCTGGAAGATCTGCATCTTCACCAGCCCGCCGTCGGTGATCTGCGGCTTGACCCGCAGCGTGATGCCGACGTCCTTGCGGTCGAAGGTCTGGAACGGCGTGACCGACGCCGCGCCGCCGGTCTGGGCGTAGGAGCCGGTGGTGATCGGGATGTTCTGGCCGATCAGGATCTTGGCTTCCTCGTTCTCCAGCGTGATCAGGTTCGGCGTGGACAGCAGGTTGACGCTGCCGTTGGTGCCCAGCGCGCGCAGCAGGGCGCCCAGGCCCATGGCCCGGTTGACGATGCCCAGGTTCAGGCCGCCGATGTCGGGCACCAGTTGCTGCGCGGCAGCGATGCCGGCGGAGCGGTTGGCGTCGGCCAGGGCGCCGGCCAGGGTCAGGTTGAGGATGTTCTGTCCGCCGGTGCCGAAGTTGGTGCCGGCAAAGACGTTGTTGTTGCCGCTCGACGAGCTGATCAGGCCCTGCCACTGGATGCCGAGTTCGCTCGCCTGGGTGGCGGTCACCTCGACGATCATCGACTCGATATAGACCTGCGCGCGGCGCGCGTCGAGGTCGTCGATCACGCCGCGCAGGTTGCGGTAGACCGGTTCGCTGGCGGTGATGATCAGCGAGTTGGTGGACGGGTCCGCCTGGATGATGCCGCCCGTGGTCGGCTGCGTGGTGGTGCCGAACGAGGCCGCGAAGGCCGAGTTGCCATAGGCGCCGCCGGTGCCGCCCCCGGTGCCGGTGCCGCTGCGCATGCCGGTCTGGGGAGTGGTGGCGCCGCCGGTGAACTGGCCGCCGGTCGGCGTCGAGACATTGGTCATGCCCGCCGAGCCGCCGATGCCGCCGGCCTGCCCGCCGGGCTGGGTGGTGGTGGCGAAGCTGCTGTCGGCGGCGACGATGGCGCGCAGCGTCGCGGCCAGCTTGATCGCATCCGCGTTCTTCAGCGGCACTACCCAGATGTTGCCGGGGCGCGCGTAGGGCTGGTCGAGCTTCTCGATCAGCTGGCGCGCCTGCTGCAGGCGCGCGCGGCTGGTGGCGCGGATCATCAGCGAATTGCTGCGCGGCTCGGCCACTACCGAGGTGCGCAGGCTGGCATCGACGGCCGCGGCACCGCCGCCGCCGGTGGCACCCGCGGCGCCGGGGTCCAGCAGGCGCTGCAGCACCGCCGCGGTATCGCTGGCCAGCGCGTGCTTGAGCGGCACCAGCTCGACCTCGCCCGAGGCCGGCGCATCGACCGCGGCGATAATGCGGGCGATGCGGCGCAAGTTGTCGGCGTAGTCGGTGATGACCAGGGTGTTGTTGGCCGGATAGGCGGTGATGGTGTTGTTGGGCGCGATCATCGGCCGCAGCACCGGCACCAGGTTGTTGGCCGACTCGTAGTTCAGCCGGAACACCTGGGTCACCACCTGGTCGCCGCGGCTGGGGCTGCCGCCGATCACGGTGGGCGAGCCCTGCAGCTTGGCGTCGGCCTCGGGCACGACCTTGGTGAAGCCGTTGCTCTCGACTATGGCATAGCCCTGCATGCGCAGCACCGAGCCCAGCGTCTGCAGCGCCTGCGCGCGCGATACCGGCTGCTCGGTGACGAGGTTGACGGTGCCCTTCACGCGCGGGTCGATGACGAAGTTCTTGCCGGTGGCCTGGCCGACCGCCTTGATCACGGAGTCGAGGTCGGCGTTGACGAAGTTCAGCACCACCTGATCGCGATTGGCGGGGGTGACGTCGGGCGGCGCCGGCGGCGTGCCCTGGCTACGCGCGGCCGGCGCCCCGGGCTGGGCCCACAGCGGCGCGGGCGCCAGCAAGGAGAGCCCGCAGAGCAATGCCACGGCGCGGGCGCAGGCGGTCTTGAAAACAGGTCGGTTGGCGTGGGTGGTCATAGTCATTTCCGTGGGCTGTGCGCTCTGCGTGGCATCAGAAACGCAGCCTAGTCACATTGTTGTCTCGTCGTCCCAGCAGGCTCAGCAGGCTGGTCAGCTGCGTCGCAGCCTCGGGTTCGGCATGCGCGGTACCCTCGAAGCGCGCCTGGCGCCCGAGCGTGCCGCTGCCCTCCAGGTGCAGCGGACCATCGATGGTGCTCAGTTGCAGCTTGCCGCCGCCCTCGCCGGTCCAGTCGATGTCGGCGCGGTAGCTGCCCAGCGGGCGCAGCCGGCTGACCGCGGCCGATACCTGCTCGATGCGCAACGTCATATGGCCGGTCATGCCCTGGCCGGAAAACCGGCCCTGCAGCGAGGACCAGTCCACCCGCATCAGGCCGTCCGGGCGCAGCGTGTTGAACGGCGCGCCCACGCCCTCGAGCAGCGACGCGGGCAGGCGCATCGCACCCGACTGCGCGGTCCAGCCGCCCGGCGTCGCGGTGACCGCGACCGGCGCGGCCATGGCCTCCGAATGGGTCAGCACCAGCCGCGCGCGGCCGGTCAGCAGCGGCCAGAACGCCAGCGTCCAGTGAAGCCGGCCGGGCAGCACGGTGGCGGTCTGGCTGCCCGCGCCGGCCGACAGCGCCAGCGTGGCGCTGCCGCGCCACAGCGAGCCGCTGGCATCGGCCAGCAGGACGCGGCCTTGCGTCTGCGTGGCGACGCGCGTGGCGATCCATGTTGCCGGCAGCATCGCCACCGTGGTTACCGCCGCCGTCGCCAGGCCGAGCCCGAGCCAGCGCAGGCGCCGCGCGGCGGCCGGCTGGCGCAGCGCGCGCCGCGGCAGGCGCAGGGTTTCCAGCCGCACCATCAGCTGCGGCCACCTGGACCCTGCAGGGTCGCGGTAACGTTCACCAGCGCCGTGGCGCCGACATAGACCACGCGCGCATCGATCACCTTCATGCGCTGCTGCTGGCGCACGTCCTGCAGCCAGGTGCTGACCGCCCCGAACGGAACCTTGTCCAGCTGCACCTGCACACTGTTGTCGGCGGCGGCGGCCAGCCGGGTCGCTTTGAGGCCGTACTGGCCCAGGCTTTCCTGCAGCGCCTGGGTCAGCGCATCGCCGCGCAGCGACGGCGCCGGCGTGGCCTTGAGGCCGCGAGCTTCCTGCGCCAGCGTTTCCATCTCGGCCAGGTCGGCACGCAGCTGCGGCAGGTTGCGCGCGGCCCGCTCGCGGCCGTCGGCGGCCGGCTCCCACAGCAGCAGGTAGCCGAGCACCAGTGCCAGCACCGCGGTGCCGCCGCCGAGGAGGGCCTGCTCGCGCGGGTTGCGCGCCGACCAGAAGGCGTCGAAGCGTTCCCGCCAGGCCGGCGGCACTGACGGGCGCAGGCGGGCCATGCGCGTGCGCAGCGTGGCGGCGCCGTTGCGGCGGGCGGCGGGCGAAGGGCTGCGGGTGGAGTCTTTCGATGGGTTCATGTCGGGCGTGCGCCGGTCACAGGCCGGGCTTGATGGTCCAGCGCGAGCCGGGTGTCACAGGCGTGCCTGCGCTGGAGCCGGTGCTGCCCGCGGCATTGCCGGCCTTGTCCTCTTCCATCTGCAGCCCGGCCTGGCGCGCCGCGCTGCGCAGGCCGGCGGTGTCGGTGCCGGGCTTGAGCGTCACCACCAGCATGCGGCCGCGATACTCGAGGGCCTGCAGCCCGTCGGGCGGCAGCCGGCGCGCGGCCTGGGCGAAGCGGTCGGCCAGCGGCAGGAAATCATCGGGCGTGCTGCGCCCGCTGGCGATGCGCAGCTGCTCGACCTGCCGGCGCATCTGCAGCGGGGCGTCGATCACCGTCGGCGTCTGCGGGAAGGTGCCGCGCAGCGTCTGCGCCTGCGCGGCTTCGAGCCGTTGCTGTTCGTTGCGCAGCAGCAGCCAGTGGGTGTTCATGCCGATCAGCTGGACCAGCACCAGGCCCGCCACCAGCGTCAGCGGCAGGCGCCACGCCACCAGGTTCCAGCGGTCGGCGCGGCCCTGCGCGAATTCGAACTGCGCCAGGTCGAGCCCCGGCTCGCGCAGGCATTCCTGCGCACCGTCGATCCACAGCCGCCAGCCGGTGCGAGCGGCCTGGCGCAGGCCGGGCACCGGCGCCATCGCAGCGGCGTCGGCATCGGCATACCAGGCGCCTTCAGGCGCCAGCGCCTGCCATGCGGCCAGGGCGTCGTCGCCCAGCAGCAGGCCGTAGCCGGCGTGCGCACCGGTGCGCACGGTCAGCTGCCACTGGCGTGTGGTGCTGCTGGCGGTGTCCGGCAAGGCTTCGCCCAATGCATCGCCGAGCGCACCGCCTTCGGCGAGTGCGCTGGCGGCGGCCTCGACCACCAGCGTGGCCGGCTGCACCGGTGACGGCGCCGCGCCGGGCGGCGCCAGCGTCGGCTCGGCGCCGGCTTCCTCTTCTGCTGGGGCAGCAAGCGGCACGCACAGCTGCGCGGCCAGCACGTGGCGGCGGCGATGGCGGTGCTCGGCAAAAGCATCGAGCACCGCGCGCAGCCAGGCGCGGTCCGCCACCATCAGCAGGCGCTGGCGCGGTCCGCGCCCGGGCGCGGCGCCGTCGAGGGCGGGGCCGATGCCGATGTGGCAGGGCTGCGCGTCGGTGGCGAGGGCGTCCTCGACCAGGTTGGGCAGCGCCTGCTTCAAACGCGCGGGCGGCAGCGGCGGCACGCTGGCGCTGGTCAGCAGTACGTCGCTCGCGGCCAGGATCAGCACCAGCCGCTCCGCCGCGGGCAGGTCGGCGATGCGGGCGTGGCCTTCTCGCAACACTTCCGGTGCGGCACGGGGCAAACCGCGGCGCGCCGGCTCGGCTGCCGCCGTGCGCACCAGCGCAAAAGGCAGGGCGCCGAACTGCCACGGTTGCGGCTGGTCATGCGGCCGGTGCGGCAAGCGCACGTACAGAGTGGTGCTCAAGGTGTCCTTGCTTTGGCTTCAGTAGAACGGCTCGATAAGGCGCATGGCCCTTGAGGGTGCGCCCGGGAGCGCCCCGGCGCAGGAAACTTGCCGGAGTGCGGGGATGCCGGCGGGCGGCCTGGGAGGCCGATCAGCGGCGAGCGGGCTGGTGCCAGGCTCGCGCCAGCGCCGCAGCATACCTTGCCTGCGTGACAAAACCGCGTCAATACCATTCTCCCCGGTTGCTACGGTGTGCTGTTTTCATATGTGTGCCAGGCCGCCTTGCCATGCTCAGCGCAGGTCCGGCAGCCGGTCCGCCTCCTGGATCCAGACCACGCGGGTGGTGTTGGCCGCACCGAGCGGTTCGCCGCGGTAGATCAGCGACACCTGCAGCCGGCTGGCGCGCTCGTGCCGCACCAGCCCGTAGACCAGGAAGTAATGCGAGCGCACGTCGAGCAGGTTGCCCAGGTTGCCGCTGCTCGCTTGCGGCGCCAGCGCGGACAGCTGCGTCTGCAGGTTGCCGATGTTGTTGAAGTAGGCGCGGTCGCGCTGGCGCACCAGCTCGCGCGCGCGTTCCAGCGGCAGCTTGTCGATCATCGCGGCCAGCACCTCGGCCTCGGCGGTGTTGGCATTGACCAGGGTGCGCTCGGGCAGCACGATCAAGAAGGGCTCCAGCACCGCCACCATCTCGGGCGTATAGCCGGGCAGCGCCAGCAGGCCCTGCACGCTGTCGAGCGGGCGCGGCGCCTGCCGGCCCGAGCCCTCGCCGCCGTGGCCACCCTGCGCGGCCTGCAGCATGTGGCGCGCGGTGGACTCGGCCAGCGCCGGGTTCAGGCCCACGGTGCGCAGCAGCCGGCCATAGGCGGCCTGCGCCGACTGGTCGATGTTGGCAACGCGCCCGACCGGCGCGCCCTGGCCGCCGGTGGCGGACCATGTCACCAGGTTGGCAAGGTTGAAGCGCGCCTGCGCATCGAGGATGCGCCCGGACAGGAACGAGGTCTCGCCCGCAACGTCGGTGCGCAGCGACGCTCCCAGGAAATCCGACAGGCGGGTCTCGGCGATCGGCACCGCCCACGGCTCGCCCAGCTCGTCGACGTTGCTGCGGCGCTGGTCGTCGCGCAGGATCAGCCGCGCCCAGTCGACCGCGGCGCGCTCGATCCAGGTGGCCTGGGCCAGCAAACGCTGGTTCTCGATGGCGCGGATCTGCACCTGCTGCCGCCACAGCATGCCCGACACCACCACCACGGCCAGCGTCACCATCAGCAGCGCGGTGACCACGGCGGCGCCGCGCGCGCGGCGCAAAGGCCTGAAGCGGAGGGGGCGGAGGGGGCGGCGGGCGTGCGTCATAGCCCCGACATGCAGATCTTCTGGAACTGCCGCGGCGCGTCGCCGTCGCCCATGCGGGCGAGGATGGTCAGTTCCACCGCCCGCACCGCGGTATTGGGCACCGCCGCGCCGACCTCCGACGCTTGCACCGCGCTGGCCGCGTTGCCGCTGAACAGCACGTTGCGGATGCGGTTGCTATCGGCCTGCCAGCCGCCGGGTTCGACCCAGGCGCGCGCGCTCATGCCGTCGACGTTGCCCAGCACGCGCCGCACCTGCGCGTTGTTGCCCCCGCCCTGGCGCAGCGCCAGCAGCGACGACTGTAGCGCGGCGCGGTTGCTCACCGGCGGCGCGGCCACGCGCACCAGCGTGTTGCCATCAAGCTGGTACGACAGCGCCTGCCATGCCGGCGGCTGGCCTTCATCGCGGCGGTCGCGCACCAGCAGCACGCGGTTCTGGCCGATCTCGACCGGGCTGCCCTGCAGCAGCGTGGGGCTGGCCAGGTGCTCGCAATCGGCCTGCAGCTGGCCATAGAGCACCTTCAGCGCATCCAGCCGGGCGTCATGGTCGATCAGCCGTTCGCGGCTGCGCGTCAGGCTGTCCAGCGCGCGCCAGCCGATCACGGCCATCACCGCCAGCAGCGTGATGGCGACCAGCATTTCCAGCAGCGTGAAGCCGCCGGCCGGTGTGCGCCCGCGCCGGCGCTCAGAGCACGTTGCGGATTTCATTGGGAACGATAGTGACCAGCCACGCCAGCCGCACCGACTTGTCGGTGGCCGACGGATAGACCGCGATCTCGACACGGCGGAACACCGGGTTGGGCGTGGCCGACACGGATTGCTCGCAGTACAGCGGCGTGCCGCCCTGCGGGCAGGCATAGCCGCTGACGCCGGGTTCGGGCCAGGTCTTGGCCAGGCGCAGCGAGGCCAGGTGGTTCTCGGCGCTCCATTCGGCCAGCATGCGGGTCTGCAGCGACGCGCTGGCATCGACCATCGAGCCCATCGCCCGCATCGCCGCGGTCAGCGCCACCGCCAGGATGGTCAGCGCCACCAGCACTTCGATCAGCGTGAAGCCGGCCGCGCGGGCGCGTCGGCGTGCGGGCAAGCGCGGGCGCGTCATGGCGTGCTGGCGAAATAGCGGCCGCTGCCGTCGCCGGCCACGTCGACGCGGATATCGCCGCGCACCAGCACCAGGCGCTGCGGAGCATCGATCAGCTCGCGCCCGAAAATCAGCCGCGGCGGGCTGTTGGTGCCGGTGCTGCGGCCGCCCTCGGCGACGATGACCTGGTCCAGCGCCAGGCGCCAGGTGCCGGGCGCGAACACGTCGGTGCGCAAGGGGATCCAGCCGTTGGGAGTCGACTCGAGGAAGCGCCAGCCGCCGGCGTCGCCTTCCCAGGCGAGCGGGCGCGCGCCCAGTTGCGCTTCTTCCTGCGCCAGCTCGAACAGCCGCGCGATGCGCTGGCCGTCGTCAAGTACGCGGCCGCGCTCGTTGGGCGCGGCATTGACCGCGACCAGCGAGATCACGATGCCGGCGATCACCATCACCACCAGCAGTTCCAGCAGCGTAAAGCCGGAGTGCCGCTGCCGGGGGGCGCGGCGGCGCGGCGCCGTGGTCATCAGGGAAGCGGCAAGGGCGGGCGGCAGGGGCGCTTACTCCCAGTTGCCGATATCGGCGTCGTTGGCGTTGCCGCCGGCCTGGCCGTCGGCACCGAAGCTGAACACGTCGATTTCGCCGCGCACGCCGGGGTTCAGGTACTGGTACGGATGGCCCCACGGATCCTTGGGCAGCTTCTCCAGGTAGCCGCCGCCCTTCCAGTTGTTGGGCACCGGCTCGGTGGTAGGCTTGGCCACCAGCGCGCCCAGGCCCTGCTCGGTGGTCGGATAGCGGCTGTTGTCGAGGCGGTACAGCTTGAGCGCCTGCATGATCGACGAGATATCCTGACGCGCCGCGACGATGCGGGCTTCGTCCGGACGGCTCATGATCTTGGGCACCACCAGTGCCGCCAGCACGCCGAGGATCACGATCACGACCATGATCTCGATCAGGGTAAAGCCGCGCGCGCGGCGGGCAGGACGGGCGGGGCGGGCAAGCTGGGAAGTGAATCTGCGCATTGTTGGTTAAGACCTCGTTGCTGGAATGGCGGGACCCGCGCCAGTTCGCTGGCGGGGCCGGTTTCGCCAATCAGTATAACCGGCGCCTTATGACTCTTTTATGGGCAGCCCTGGATGGGGCTGCAGCAAAGTCTGTTATGAATCACAATGGTGGCCGGCGCTTTCTGGCGGATCCCGAACCGTAGCACGCCGGGTAAAAAAATAACTTGCATCCAGGATGCATCTTTTTTAACATGACGCCACGATGCAATTGACCCGCTTCTCCGACTACGCGCTGCGCCTGTTGATGTACGTCGCCCGTGGCGACGGCAGCCGGCCGATCACGATCGCCGAGGTGGGCCAGCAGTTCGGCATCTCGCACAACCACCTGGTCAAGGTGGCGGCGCGGCTGTCGAAGCTGGGCTGGGTCAGCGCCACGCGCGGCCGCCATGGCGGCCTGCAGCTGGGCCCCGGTGCCGAGCGCCTCACTATCGGCACCATCCTGCGCGAGCTGGAAGGGCACCGGCCGGTGATCGACTGCGACAACCCGCCCTGCGCGCTGAACGGCAACTGCCACCTGAAGCGCGCGCTGGACGTGGCCGAGCAAGCCTTCTACCGCGCGCTCGACGACGTCACGCTGGCCGATGTCACCGGCAGCCACACTGCCGAATCGATCATCCGCCTGCATCGTGATTTCCTGAACCGGCGTTCGGCCTGAGCGGATGGGATCCGCGCGAGGCCGGCGAATGCCGGTTTTTTGTTGTCCAAAAACATGCATCTTTGCTGCATGAATAAAACGGAGTGATACCTGATGCTGTCCGCCGCTTCCCGCCCCTATATCGATGCAAGCGTGCCCGTGCTGCGCGAGCATGGCCTGGCCATCACCACGCATTTCTACCGCGAGATGTTCGCCGACCGGCCCGAGCTGACCCAGCTGTTCAACATGGGCAACCAGGCCAACGGCAGCCAGCAGCAGTCGCTGGCGTCGGCCGTGTTCGCCTACGCGGCCAACATCGACAACGCGGCGGCCCTGGGACCGGTGGTCGAGCGCATCGTGCACAAGCATGCGGCGGTCGGCATCACGCCCGCGCACTACCCGATCGTCGGCCGCCACCTGCTCGGCGCGATCTCCGCGGTGCTGGGCGAAGCCGCCACGCCGCCGCTGCTGGCGGCCTGGGACGAGGCCTACTGGTTGCTGGCAGGCGAGCTGATCGCCGCCGAGGCACGCCTGTACCAGCGCACCGGCGTGGCCGCCGGCGAACTGATGACGGTGCGCGTGGTGCGTCGCGAGGCGCAGGGCGGCCAGGTGGTGGCGCTGACGCTGGCCGCGGCCGACGGCCAGCCGCTGCGCGAATTCCGCCCGGGCCAGTACATCAGCGTCGAGGCGCGCCTGGACGACGGCACGCGCCAGCTGCGCCAGTATTCGCTGTCGGCCGAGGCCGGCCTGCCGACCTGGCGCATCTCGGTCAAGCGCGAGGACGGCGACCAGGCCACGCCGGCCGGTGCGGTGTCCAACTGGCTGCATGCCAACGCCCACGAGGGGGCGGAGCTGAAGGTGAGCGCGCCGTTCGGCGAGTTCACGCCGGCGCTGGAAAGCCGCCGTCCGCTGGTGTTGCTGTCGGGCGGGATCGGCATCACGCCGATGCTGTCGGTGCTGCGCACGCTGGCCGCGCAAGGCTCGCAACGGCCGGTGCTGTTCGCCCACGCTGCCCGCGACGGCCGCCACCATGCCCATCGCGCCGACCTGGAATGGGCGCGCGAGCGCCTGCCGGGGCTGGTCACGCACATCAGCTATGAGTTCCCGCGAGCGGAAGACGTTGCGGGCCGCGATTACGACCACCCCGGCACCATGCCGCTGGCCGAGATGCTGCGCCAGCCCGAACTGCAACGCTTCCTCGATGGCCGCTTCTACCTGTGCGGGCCGCTTGGCTTCATGCAGGCGCAGCGGCACGCGCTGCTCAGCGCGGGCGTGCCGGTGGCGCATATCGAGCGTGAAGTGTTCGGCCCCGACCTGCTGGACGACCTGCTTTAAGCGCCCCCGCCGGGCCGGCGGCAGCATCGCCGGCGCGGCAGACAGCGTCATGGGGCTCTGGTACGCTTGGCGCGTCCGCGCTCTCGCGCCATGACCCGCCGCGGCGGGTATCCAGGGTCCCGATCCATGCAATTGTCCCTCCGGCCTTCGTTCCGCTTCGATGCCTCCGCGCTGTGGCTGCCGCGCCTGGCCAGCGTGGCGCTGTTTATCGCGCTGTGCGCGCTGGTCACCTACTGGGTGCTGACGTTCAGTGCAATGCGGACCATCCCGGTGCCCAAGAGCGCGCGCGTGGCGCAGACCGAGGCCGTCGAGACCGGCGCGATCGCGACGCTGTTCGGTGGCTCGGCCCAGGCCGGCCCGAGCAATGTGCAGCTGCTCGGCGTGGTGGCCGAGCTCGGCGGTGGCGCCAGCGCGGCGATCGTCTCCATCGATGGTGGCCCGGCCAAGGCGGTGCGCATGGGTGCCGACCTGGCGCCGCAGATCCGGCTGGTGGAAGTGCGCCAGCGCGGCGTGGTGATCGAGCGCAATGGCGTGCGTCAGGAGATTGCCCTGCCACTGCAGGCGGCTGCCACGCGCGGTGCACCGCGTGCCGCCAGCCCGCTGCCGACGCCGCCCGCCGGCGCGGCGGCGCCCATGGCAACGCCCATGCCGCCGCCTGCGCAGGCCGCTGCGCAGCCCGCACCGGCCCAGCCGCCGCGCGGCCAGCCGCAGCCGCAAGCTCAGGCCCAGCCAACGGCGCAGCAAGCCCAGCCCCAGCCGGTTCAGCCAGCGCAGCCCCAACCTCAGCCTGTCGATCCGCGCCAATACCAACCGGGGATGTCGCCTGAGGCGGCCGATGAAGGCCAGATGGCGCCGAAAGGGCAGCCCTAGGCCGCCGACGCGCCGAATATTCGCGCTTGCTTGCGTTCCCTTACGCCGCTCCCGCCTTTCTGTGAGGCGGGTAACATCGTATTAAAAGCGCCAACTTAGCTGCATCGTCTGCGTTCTAATCCGTACACGCCCAACGTGATGAAAAGGAGCAAGACATGCAACGCAATCACAAGCCGCAGATCCTGAAACAGTTCCTGGCCGCCTCGGCCGCGCTGCTGGTCGCCGGCGGCGCCTTTGCCCAGGCCAGCGCTCCGGCTGCACCGGGCGCAGCGCCGGCCGGCAAGCCCGGCATGGGCCACCACCACCACCACGGTGGCGGCATGTGGATGAAGGCGATCGATACCGATGGCGACGGCGCCATTTCCAAGGCCGAGGCCGACGCGTGGTTCAACAAGCTCGACACCAACCGCGACGGCAAGATCGACAGGGCCGAGATGGACGCCCAGCGCAAGGCCGCGATGGCCGAGCACCACGCGCGCATGCAGGCCGCCTTCGACGAGAAGTTCAAGGCCGCGGACAAGAACGGTGACGGCGCGCTGACCAAGGCCGAGGCCAACGCCGGCCTGCCGCGCCTGGCCAGGCGCTTCGACCAGCTCGACGCCAACCGCGACGGCAAGCTGACCCGCGACGAAATCCGCGCCGGCATGGAGAAGATGCACCGCGACCGTCCCCATCGTGGCGAACGCGGCCCGCGTGGCCAGGCCGCGCCGGACAACCAGCCGGCGCCCGCCAACCCGGCAGCGCCGTCGACCAGCGGCGGCTGAACGGTCCCCGGTAGCGCCGCCCCAGCGCCGCTGCCAGCATACCGACCAAGCGCGCGAGCCTGAGGGCCGCGCGCTTTTTTTGTCCGTTCAGCGGACATCGTGCAGCGCTCCGGGGCAGGAACGCACTGGCGCGGACGCAAACGCCCGTAGAATGCCGCTTCCCCTGTTTGCCGGAACCTTGCGCACCACCTCGCCCGTTCTCCGGTCAGCGCGCGTCTGCGACACCCGGGCAGCGCCGCCAGACTGGGATTTGCCCGGCCCGAACGGCTGACGCGCGAGTGACCGATAAGGCCGCCCACCCCACAAAATCGGGCGTGGATCGGATGTAATTTCACAAAAAATTGCGTACTTGTGCACGGCTTGCTAAATTTGCGCAAAAAAATTGCCAATAAACATATTGCGGAGCAACAATATCGTGAGCAAGGTGGAGTTGGACAAGATCGACCGGAAGATCCTGGAAGTGCTGCAGACCAACGGCCGGTTGACCAACCTGGAGGTGGCCGAGCGCGTGAACCTGTCGCCCAGCCCCTGCCTGCGCCGCATCCGGCGGCTGGAAGAGATCGGCGTGATCCGGCAGTACGCGGCACTGCTTGAGCCCAACAAGATCGGGCTCGGCCTGCTGGCCTATATCAATGTGCGGCTGGAAAAGCATGGCGGCGCGCCCAAGGGCAAGGCTCCGCTGGACCTGTTCCGCGCCTCGATCGCCGTGTGGCCGGAAGTGGCGGCGTGCCATGCCATGACCGGCGAGATGGACCTGCTGCTCAAGGTCTATGTCGAGGACATGGAGCACTTTGCGCGCTTCATGCAGGAACAGCTGCTGGCGCATCCATCGGTGATCGACGTGCGCTCGAGCTTTGCGCTGGAAAGCATCAAGGACACCACGGCGCTGCCGGTGGGCGGCGCGGCCTGAGCGGCGCGGCCCCGGCCGGCAAGGCAAAACGGCGCATCGTTGCGATGCGCCGTTTTTGTCGATGCCGTGCGAACCGAGAGGGCTTCAGGCGGTATGCTTTTGCGGCACCATGGTGCGCCAGAAGCGCAGGCCGAAACGGCGTGCGTCGCGCAGGTTGCGGCGCACCGCGTAGTCCAGGTCGGCGAGCTGCTCGTCCAGTGCCTCGCTCAGGCGGCTCGCGGTGTCCGCCGGCGGCAGTTCCAGGTAGGCGTCGGCTTCGCCGTAGGCATACTGGACCTTCATGCCGGCCTTCTTGGCGATATGCATCATCGCGGCGTTGCGCGACAGGCAGTGCATGTAGAGCGTGCGCACGCTGGTATTGCGGCCATGGATGGCGGCACGCTCAAACAGCGCGCTGCCGATGCCGCGGCCCCGGGCGCTGCCGGACACCGACACGCCGAACTCCGCCACGCGACCCTGGGCGTTGTCGCGCAGGTTGGCGAAGTGGCCGACGCCGATCAGCTCGAGCTTGTCGTCGTAGACGCCGAAGACGCTGTCGTGGTCGAAGTCGATGCTGTCGACATAGGCCTCGATCACGTGGTCGCCCACCGACTGGCCGAAACGGAGCAGGCGATCCTCCTCGCCGAGGGCGAGGAAATGCTTCAGCAGGCGCGAGCGGTGGTGGGCCGACAGCTCGCGCACCAGGACGGTGGCGCGGTGGGCGGCTTGGCCGGCTTCGGCTGCCTTGCGCAGATCTTCGTCGGTCAGTGCGCCGACGGCCTTGCTCAGTTCGAGCGGGTTCACGATGATTCCTTCCGATGCAGTCAGATAAAAAAATAGCACTGCGGCGGTGTTTTTCCAGGCACTTTTACCCGAAACCGTGCCAGACTCGGGGAAACACCAGCTTGATGCAGCACGAAAAGTATTGTAGTGGAATTGTCAGTTTGACGTAAGCTTCCTGCGCTGCAGCAGAAACGCTTGCGACCACAGCGCGAAATTAAATCCAATCAAAACAACAACTTAAAAAAATGTGATGAATTGTTGCGCACCGTCAGGTGTGGATTTGGTGCAACGCGACAATTCATCGGCATCCCGCAGAATTTTCCCATCACCCAGCCACCGCCGACGTCTTTCAATGACCGAGCCCCCCATCGTTGTGATCTACGCGCACCCGACGCCCAGCCGCTCGCGCGTGAACCGGCCGCTGGCCGACGCGCTGGACGCGCTGCCGCAGGTGCAGGTACGCGACCTCTACCGCAGCTATGTCGACTACGACATCGATGTCGTGGCGGAGCAGCGGGTGCTGTCGGTGTCGGACACCATCGTGCTGCAGTTTCCCGTGCGCTGGTACAGCGTGCCGGCCCTGCTCAAGCTGTGGCTGGATGAAGTGCTGGAACCGGGCTGGGCCTATGGCCCGGGCGGCACCGCGCTGCGCGGCAAGTCGCTGCTGGCGGTGGTCAGCACCGGGGGCACGGCCGACGCGTACGGGCCGGACGGCACGCATGGCCACCCGATCGCCGAGTTCCTGCTGCCGCTGGAGCAGACCGCTCTGCTGTGCGGCATGACGTGGCTGCCGCCGGTGGTGCTGCACGACGCCAACAATGCCGACGCGCAGGCACTGGCCGACCATATCGCCCATGTCTGTGGGCGGCTGGGCACCCACCCGGCGCCGGCGGAGGTGCAGGCATGAACCAGCATGACTTCCTGATTGCGCTGCTGGTGTTCCTGGTCGCGGCGGTGGTGGCGGTGCCGCTGGCGCGGCGCGGCGGCCTGGGCGCGGTGCTGGGCTACCTGCTGGCCGGGGCGGCGATCGGCCCGTTCGCGCTGCGCCTGGTGACCGATGTCGAATCGATCCTGCACTTCTCCGAATTCGGCGTGGTGCTGATGATGTTCGTGATCGGGCTGGAGCTGGAGCCGCGCAAGCTGTGGGCGCTGCGGCGTAGCATCTTTGGCTACGGCGGCGCGCAGCTTGCCGCCTGCGCGCTGGTGATCGGCGGGGCCGCGGCGCTTGCGGGCGCACCCTGGCAGGTGGCGCTGGTGGCTGGGCTGGGGCTCGCGCTGTCGTCCACCGCGATCGCACTGGCGACGCTGACCGAGCGCAACCTGTTCGGCACGCCGGCGGGCGCCGCCAGCTTCGGCATCCTGCTGTTCCAGGACATCGCCGCGATCCCGATGATCGCGCTGCTGCCGCTGCTGGCCACGCAGGGCGCCGCAGGGGCCGGCACCGGCGCGGCCGGCTGGCTCGCGGCCGGCAAGGCGGTGGCGGTGATCGGCGCGGTGGTGGCCGGCGGCCGCTACCTGGTGCGGCCGGCGCTGCGGTTTATCGCCCGCACCGACATGCGCGAGATGTTCACCGCCTTTGCGCTGCTGCTGGTGGTCGGCATCGCGCTGATGATGGACGCGGTGGGCTTGTCGATGGCGCTGGGCACCTTTCTGGCCGGCGTGCTGCTGGCCGATTCGGAATACCGCCACGCGCTCGAGGCCGACCTCGAGCCGTTCAAGGGCCTGCTGCTGGGGCTGTTCTTCATGGCGGTCGGGATGTCGATCGACTTTGCCGTGCTGGCGCGCTCGCCCTGGCTGGTACTGGGCCTGGTAGCGGCCTTCGTGGTCGCCAAGACCGCGGTGCTGGCGCTGCTGGCGCGGTATTTTGCGATTGCCCGCGGCCAGCGCCTGCTGTTCGCGCTGCTGATCTCGCAGGGCGGGGAATTCGCTTTCGTGGTGTTCGGCGTTGCCGGCGGCGCCCGGCTGCTGCCGCGCGAGACCGAGGCCTTGCTGGTGCTGGTGGTGGCGCTGTCGATGGTGGCCACGCCGTTGCTGCTGCTGGTCTATGACCGGCTGGTGGCGCCCCGCATCGGCGCCGGCAAGGCGCGGCCGGACGAAGTCATCACGCCGCAGCACAACCCGGTGCTGATCGCCGGCTTCGGGCGCTTCGGCCAGATCATCGGCCGCCTGCTGTACACCCAGGGCGTGGGCGTGACGGTGCTGGACCACGATCCGGACCAGATCGAATTTTTGCGCCAGTACGGCTTCAAGGTTTTCTATGGCGACGCCACCCGGCTGGACCTGCTGGAGGCCGCCGGCATTGCCGACGCGCGCATCCTGGTCGTGGCCATCGACAGCATGGACGACAGCCTGGCGCTGATCGACCGCGTGCGCGAGCGCTTCCCCGATCTGCAGATCTACGCCCGCGCGCGCCACGTCTCGCATGTCTACCAGCTCAAGGACCGCGGCGTGCAACTGTTCGAGCGCGAGATGTTCGAGGGCTCGCTGATGCTGGGCCGGCGCGTGCTGGAAGGGCTGGGCTTCGACCCCGGCGAGGCACGCAACGTGGCGCTGCGGTTCCGCCGCCACAACATCGAGGCGATCGACCGCTTCTACCCGCACTACACCGACCAGAAGAAGCTGGTTTCGCTGGCGCGCCAGGCGCGCGACGAGCTGGAAGAGATGTTCCGCCAGGACCGCGAGCAGCGGCGCCAGCGCGAAGAGGCCGAGTGGATGTAGGCGCGGGCGTGGCCCGGCGTGGCTGGCCTAGCGGCCGGCGGCAACGCGGCCCGGCAGGCCGCCTTCGAGCAGGTCGACCACCATCTCGGCAAAGTCGGCGTACGAGAGCCGGCCGCCCGGCTTGAGCCAGGTGAAGGTCCAGTTGATCATGCCGAAGATGGTCATGGTCAGCGCGGTCTGGTTCTCGCGCGTGACGCGCTCCGGGTAGGCGCGGCGCAGCAGCCGCGAGAACGCCGCGACCACGTCGCGCTCGCGGCCCAGGATCAGGTCGCGCTGGGTCTCGGCCAGGAACTTGACGTCGTTGATCAGCGCGATATGGCGCGTCTGCGAAGTCTCGTATTCCGCCAGGAAGGCGCGGATCAGGTTGCCGAAGGCGTCCTTGTCGGTGCGCGCATGGCGCTCGGCATCGGCTTCGACCTCGGTGACGAGCAGCATCAGCCGGCGCGTGTAGCGGTCCAGCAGGTCGAACAGGATCGCTTCCTTGCTCTCGTAGTAGTGGTACAGCCGCGCCTTGGAAGTGCCGCAGGCGGCGGCCAGGTCGGCCATCGAGGTGCTGGGGTAGCTGCTGTTGGCAAAGGCGGCGGCGGCCAGGTCCAGGATCTGCTCGCGCTGCGCCTCGAAATCGGGTGCCTTGGTACGGGCCATATATTCTTGTTTATTCGCCCCCGCCGCTGGCATGGCGGCGCAGCTCACAGGTGTCGAGCGAGTCGGCGTTGCCGCGCAGCACCAGCTGCCCCATGGCGATCAGTTCGCGGCAGCGCCAGAATACGAACCAGTCGCTGGCCAGCAGGCCCTCGATCGCGCCCATCACGCTGCCGACCACCTGCGCCGCCGGGGTCCAGTCAGCCGGCGCGCGCTCCATGATGATGTCGTCGATGGTGCGGTAGGCCGCCGGCACCAGCGTGTTGCCCTTCCACAGCCGCACGTCGGCGTTTTCCTTGACGTTCTGCTGCCATTCGTAACCCAGGCGCCCCAGCCGCAGCACCGAGACCGGCGCGATGGTGGAGAAGCGCCGCGCCAGCCGCGCCGGCGAGTACATGCCGATCGCCGCCAGGTTGCCCTGCGCGGGCATTTCCAGTTCGCGCAGGTCCATCGCGACTTCGTTGATCCGCTGCGGCGCCTGGTACAGGTGGAACACCACCCGGCGCAGCATCAGCTGGTCGGCCGCGCTCTGGCCGTGCCAGATCGCCACTTCCATGTCGTCCTGCCGCAGCGCCAGCAGCTGGTCCAGCGCCTGGCGCATCTCGGCGGCGAAGTCGATGTCGGTGTGCGGGGCGACGCGCTGCCAGAATCCGGAGCGGATCATCCCGGTGCTGTCGATGTCGGCCAGCGGACCGACCGCGAGATCGTCGCGCAGCACCACGACAGGGTCCGGCCGCGCCGCCTGGGCCAGCGCCTGGCGCAGGGTCGTGCCTGCTACATCACCGTTGACGACGTGGATATATTGCATGGCCGTGATTGTATATGGGCGGGGCGGTTCGCTGGCGCCGCCGCGGCGGCGGCGCGACAGCTGCCCGCTCCGCGCGCCTGATCACCCGCCTGCAAGCATCGCGCCAGCAGGGCGCCGCCTGCCGCCATTGTAGTCACGGCCCGTGCTGGCCAATGTCGGCGATTGTCTGACGACGCACGCGACGGCGTGCCCGGATCAGCGTTCGTCGTAGCTGACCACCACCCGCGGCGTCAGCGCGCGTGCCTGGCAGGTGAGCACGAAGCCCTTGTCCATCTCCCAGGGCTCAAGCGTGTAGTTCTTTTCCATCTCGACCTTGCCTTCCAGCACCTTGGCCCGGCAGGTGCAACAGACACCGCCCTTGCAGGCGTAGGGCAGGTCCAGCCCGGCGGCCAGCGCGGTGTCCAGCACGTTCGCATCCTCCAGCGGCAGGCGCATGCTGTGCTGCTTGCCGTCGAGCACCACCACCAGCTCCGCCGTGCCGGCATGGTCCGCGTGCGCGGCATGGGCGGCGGCCGGCTTGCGCCGGGTCGGTGCCAGCGGCACCCCGAAGCGCTCGGCGTGGATGCGGTGCGGGTCCAGGCCCGCATCGCGTAGTGCCGCCTCGACCTCATCGATCATCGAGGCCGGGCCGCAGACAAAGGCCGCGTCGATGTCGTCGACCGGGATCAGGGTCTGCAGGAAGGCGCTCACCCGTGCGTGGTCGAGCCGGCCGTGCAGCAGGTCGACCTCCTGCGGCTGGCGCGACAGCACGTGGTATAGCGTGAAGCGCGCCAGGTACTGGTTCTTCAGGTCCTCCAGCGTTTCGGAAAAGATGATGCTGTCGACATTGCGGTTGCCATAGACCAGCGTGAAGCGGCTGTGCGGCTCGGCCTGCAGCGTGGTGCGGACCAGCGACAGCACCGGCGTGATGCCGCTGCCGGCGGCAAAGGCGACGTAGTGGCGCGCGGCGCCGGCATCGAGCGGCACGTGGAAGCGCCCGTCGGGCGTCATCACGTCGATGACCTGCCCGGGGACGATGGAATCGTGCAAATGGCTGGAAAACAGCCCGTCCTCCACCAGCTTGACCGCGACGCGCAATTCGCCATGCGCGTCATAGTCCTGCACCGCCGAACAGATCGAGTAGGAGCGCCGCAGGTCCTTGCCGTCGACCGGTGCCTTCAGCGTCAGAAACTGGCCTTGCGTAAACCGGTAGGCATCGCGCAGCGCGTCCGGGACCTCGAACGCGATCGAGATGGTGTCGGCGGTCTCGGGGCGCACCTGCGCCACGCGCAGCGGGTGGAACTGTGGAGTCATGGCAGCCTGGCTCGGCCCGGGGGCTCAGTAGGGTTTGAAATAATCGAACGGCTCGCGGCAGTCCAGGCACCGGTACAGCGCCTTGCAGGCGGTCGAGGCAAAGCGCGAGATCTCCTGCGTATGGACGCTGCCGCAGCGCGGGCAGGCCACGACATCAGGCGCGCCGGCACGCGCGGCGCGCGGCACGAAGCGCAGCGGCTGCGCCCCGGCCGGCGCATTGCACTGTCCCGGCGGCGCGATGCCGAACTCGCGCAGGCGCTCGCGCGCGGCGGGTGTGATCCAGTCCGTGGTCCAGGCCGGCGCCAGCACGGTGCGGATGCGCCACGGCGCCAGTCCGGCACGGTCCAGCGCCTGGCCGATGTCCTCACCGATCTGCGACATCGCCGGGCAGCCGGAATAAGTGGGCGTGATGACGATCTCCAACGCGCCGTCCGGCGCGGCTACGACCTCGCGCAGGACGCCCAGTTCGCGGATCGACACCACCGGGATCTCCGGGTCCGGCACCGCCTCGAGCGCCGCCCAGGCGCGCGCGACGCGCGCGTCGGTGGCGCCTGCGCCGTGCACGTGATGGGATGGAAGGGCGGTGACGTTCATGTGGATCAAGCCTTTACGCTGAAGCGTGCGCTCACCAGTTTGCTCACCATTGCGCGCCCGGATGGGCCCGCGCCAGCCCCTGCATCTCGCCCAGCAGATAGCTCATGTGTTCCGAATGCACGCCATGCTTGCCGGCCGAGACAAAGCCGGAGGCCGGCGGCAGGGTCAGCGTGGCTGCCTGCAGCGTCTCGGCCACGGTGACGTCCCAGGCCGGGCGCAGCGTGGCAGTGACCGTGCCGATGCCCTGCGCGGCGGCCTCGCCTTCAACCGCGTCTTCCGCAAAACACTCGTTCATATACGGCAACAGGTGTTCCAGCGCCTGCTGCATGCGCGCGTGCGAGGCCTCGGTGCCGTCGCCCAGCCGCACCACCCAGCCGGCCGCATGGTGCAGGTGATAGCGCGCCTCCTTGATCGCCTTGGCGGCGATCGCGGCCAGGTGCTCGTCCTGGCTCGCCTGCAAGGCCCGCCACAGCTCGACCATCAGCGCGCTATACAGGAAGTTGCGCATGATGGTGACGGCGTAGTCGCGTTCGGCTGCGGCGTTGCCAGACAGCGGCCCGCGATGCGGCAGCTCCAGAAGGGTCCAGTTGCGGAATTCGCGCTCGGTGCGCCAGTAAGCGTAGTCATCCTCATGGCGGGGCAGGCCGGTCAGCTCGCCCTCCAGCTCACCGGCGCGGCCATACAGCAGCCGCGCCTGGCCGATCAGGTCGAGGCTGATATTGGCCAGCGCGATGTCTTCTTCCAGCACCGGCCCATGGCCGCACCATTCGGCATTGCGCTGGCCAAGGATCAGGGCGTTGTCGGCCAGGCGCAGCACGTAGCGCAGCGCGGCGGTGCGCGCCGGCGGCAGGTGGTCGAGCGATGCAGGCACGGCAGGCTGTGGGGACGCGGTCATCGTGCAAGCCTTACATGTGGTTGACTTCGTCGGGCAGCTGGTAGAACGTCGGGTGCCTGTAGATCTTGTCCGCCATCGGGTCGAACAGCTCCGGCTTTTCCTCGGGCACGCTGGCGGTGATGGCCGCGGACGGCACCACCCAGATCGACACGCCTTCCTGGCGCCGCGTATAGACGTCGCGCGCCATGTGCAGCGCCTGCTGCGCGTCGGCGGCATGCAGGCTGCCGCAATGCTTGTGTTCCAGGCCCTGCTTGCTGCGCACGAACACTTCCCACAGCGGCCATTCCTTGCGTTGCATCGTGGTCTCCTTGGCGTTCTCAGGCTTCAGGCGGCGGCGCGGCCGGCGCCTGATTCGCGTTCGGCCAGCTTGGCCGCGTGCGCCAGCGCGGCTTCGCGCACCCAGGCGCCGTCCTCGTGCGCCTTTACGCGGGTGGCCAGGCGTTCCTTGTTGCATGGGCCGTCGCCGTTGATGACACGCCAGAATTCATCCCAGTCGAGCGGGCTGTAGTCGTAGTGGCCGCGTTCGACATTCCATTGCAGGCCGGGGTCGGGCAGGGTCACGCCCAGCACGCGCGCCTGCTCGACGGTGGCATCGACGAACTTCTGGCGCAGATCGTCGTTGGAGATGCGCTTGATGCCCCAAGCCATGGTCTGGGCACTGTTGGTCGAGGCCGCATCGGGCGGGCCGAACATCATCAGCACCGGGAACCACCAGCGGTTGACCGCGTCCTGCACCATCTCGCGCTGGGCGTCGGTGCCACGCATCATGGCCAGCAGCGCGTCGAAGCCCTGGCGCTGGTGGAACGACTCTTCCTTGCAGATGCGGATCATGGCGCGCGCATACGGCCCGTACGAGCACCGGCACAACGGTATCTGGTTCATGATCGCGGCGCCGTCGACCAGCCAGCCGATCACGCCCACGTCGGCCCAGGTCAGCGTCGGGTAATTGAAGATCGACGAATATTTGGCCTTGCCGCTGTGCAGCGCGTCGACCAGGTCGTCGCGCGAGGCGTCCAGGGTCTCGGCCGCCGAATACAGGTAGAGGCCGTGGCCGCCCTCATCCTGCACCTTGGCCAGCAGGATGGCCTTGCGCTTGAGCGACGGCGCCCGGCTGATCCAGTTGCCCTCCGGCAGCATGCCGACGATTTCAGAGTGCGCGTGCTGCGAGATCTGGCGCACCAGGGTCTTGCGGTAGGCCTGCGGCATCCAGTCCTGCGGCTCGATCTTGCCGTCGGCGGCCATGCACGCATCGAACGCCGCCTGGCGGGCGGCTTCATCGGGGGGCGCGCTGGCCTGCGCTGCCTCGGCGTGCTGGCCGGGCAGGTCAAGACTCTGCGTGTACATAGCGTCTCCTCTGGCGGGGGCGCCGCGTCAATCCGGTCCGGCGCGGCTGGCCCTATTATATATAAGCCGACCGGTCGGTCAATTAAAGCGGTCATACCCGCCTTTGAGTTTGCCGCGGCGCATGACGTCGGCTTCGCCTGATGTGTACTATCCAAGACAGGCGGCCACCGCGCCGCATCTCTTTTTCCATCGACGGAGGTACGCTCATGACAAGCGCGGCATACAGCAAGATCGTGGTGGCGGTCGACGGCAGCAGCACGTCAGACCTGGCGGTAGATGAAGCCATTCGCGTGGCATCCCCCGGCGGAGCCACCGTGCTGGCGCTCTATGTCGTCGATACCGGCACGCCCATGTTCGATGCCGGCTACTACGACCCCGGCCAGTTGCAGAAGGCCTTCGAGGACAGCGGGCAGCGAGCCCTGCAGGATGCAGCGCGGCGGCTGGCTGGTGCCGGTGTCACGCATGAAACCCAGCTCGTGACCGCGGCTGCGGTGCCTGGCGACATCGGTGCTTCCATCAATGAGGCCGCGCGCCAATGGGGAGCTGACCTGCTGGTGATCGGCACGCATGGTCGGCGCGGCGTGCGCCGGCTGGTGCTGGGCAGCGTGGCCGAAGCGCTGATCCGCCAGTCCACCGTGCCGGTGCTGCTGGTGCGCGGCGAAGCGAAAGCCGATTGAAGCGTCCCGCGGCTGCTCGCCTTAGCCTGCAAAGCGGAAGTGGCCGCTGCGTAGCACGATTTCGCGCGCCTCGGTCAGCTCGAACAGGCTTTCTGCCAGGCGCTCGATGCGCTGGCGGTTATTGGTGAAGGCCGCCACCAGGTCTTCTTCGCGCGGCGAGCGCGCGCCGAAATGGGCTTCGAGCGCCTCGGCGGTGACGGAATACAAGGTGGGACTGCCGTTGACCGTCGCGGGGCAGGACAGCGTCAGGCTGGCTGCACAGTAGGTGGGGAGGCTGCGAGGGAACGTGATGTCTGGCATGGCGTGCCTCGTGCTGGCGGCGGACGTATCCAATCAATATAGGCCAAGGCCGCATTCCGTAAAGCCCCGCGGCAAGTGGTCGGTCCAGACGTGTTCCCCTCGGCCATTTCCCGCTGAACTGCCATGCTTGCGCCTTTGCCATGGTTGTTGCAATGCGGAAATTCCTCGTGGCGGCGCCGAATCCAGGCGAAAAAAAACCCACGCAGGTTGTGCGTGGGTTGGAATCCACCGAGGTGGTGGAGGAGACAGACTTCACTATACATGCATTGTTGCGACGCACCAAGTGTAATGTGTCAATGTACGATGATGCGCACATTGGTGTTGTAAGAAGGCAACAAGACGGGCGGCCCGACGCGCTCAGCGGAAAAGATATGCGGCGCCAACGGCGCAAACAATTCCGGCCGCGTCCGCAACCAGCGCGCAGCCAAGAGCATGGCGCGTGTTTCGCACATTGATGCTGCCGAAATAGACCGCCAGCACATAGAAGGTCGTTTCTGTCGACCCCTGGATAATTGCCGCAAGGCGCCCCTGGAACGAATCGACGCCGTAGGTCGTCATTACGTCGACCATCAACCCGCGCGCGCCCGCCCCGGACAGGATTTTCATCAGGCCGACCGGCAGCGCCGGAACAAAGTCGGTATTGACGCCCAGCATCGCGAAGCCTTGCATGAGCCAGCCCATCAGCACGTCCATGCAGCCCGCGGCACGGAACAGCCCAATGGCGATCAGGATCGCAACCAGATAGGGAATAATTTGCACCGCGACGCCGAAACCTTCCTTGGCGCCATCGATAAATGCCTCGTATACATTGACCCGGCGCAGCGCGCCGCAAATCAGGAAGAGGGTGATCAAGGACAGGATGAAGCCGGCGCCAGCCAGCGCCGTCACGGTGCCGACCTGCTCGGGCGGCGCATGCTGCAACCAAACGAACATTGCCCCAAGCAACGCGATCACCAGTCCGAACGTCACCAGTACCGCTGGCCGCAGCAGATTGATCCGCTGGACCCACGCCACCGCCAGCAATCCGGCCAGGCAGGCGCCGCCGGTGGCTAGCAGCGTCGGCAAGAAGATATCGGCGGCGTTGAAACCGACCAGCCCCTGCTTGACCGCGATGGCCTGGCGGATGGCGATGACCGAAGTCGGAATCAGCGTCAGCCCGGCAGAGTTAAGCACGATGAACATGATCTGCGCGTCGGTGGCGACGTCCGGGCGACGGTTCAGCGTCTGCAGCTCGCGCATCGCGTTCAGGCCCAGCGGCGTGGCGGCGTTGTCCAGTCCGAGCAGATTGGCCGACACGTTCATCATCATGGCGCCCTGCGCGGGGTGGCCCTGTGGCACCCCCGGAAAGAAGTGCCGCAGCAACGGGTTCACCAGCCGGGCGAAGGCGTCGACAACGCCGGCGCGCTCGCCGATGCGCATGAGGCCCAGCCACAGGCTCATTACGCCGGCCAGTCCCAGCGCGATCTCGAACGCTGTGCGGGCGCTGTCGAACAGGCTGCCAAGCATCGCCGGGAAGACGGCGAGGTCGCCCTGGGCCACGCGGACGCAGGCGGCGGAGAAGGAAATCAGGAAGAAGCCGAGCCAGACTACATTCAGAGCCATCGGACAGAGAAAGGAAGCGGGAACACGTAGAACAAGGCCGGGACGACCCCGGCATGTCGGGCAAGCTCAGTCGATCACGGCCCCGCGTTCGGCGAGCAGCTCGCGCAACACGGATCGGTGGCAACGTGCTTCGTCCTCGCAATAGCAGCCCACGGAAAAATTGGTCTGGTGCGACAGGGCTGCCAACAAGTCCAGCGTGCGGCTGGCTACCGGCTCGCCCATTTCCTTGCGGAAATGTCGCACGAACGCCCGCCATTCCTTTTCATCGGTCGCATGCAATGCCTCGGCGACCAATTCGGGTGATGGTGAAAGCACCGGGTACCAGACATCGTAAAAATCGCGACTTGCGAATTCGGATTTGGGCACGCCCCGTGGCGGCCTGCGCACCGTACCGACGCGCAGGCCCTCGTCAGCCGCGCGCGGGGTACCCAGTCTTACGATTCTGATGGTCATGAGGTTCCGGATTTGGGTCTGGCAGCCCTGCAAGGCCGCGGCGGCGGTGTGCCTGGTTCGCTTCAGCCCAGATCATGAATCATGGTGCTGCGGCTGACAAACCGGCGCGCTTTCGGGAGGACTTTCCGATGTCATCGAATTATTTCGT
>NZ_JALHRY010000080.1:0-1303 GCF_023952485.1 Cupriavidus mimosae
GGTTCTTCGCAGAAAACCGTGGCCCGAAAGAGCACATTTTGTATGCTGATGTCTGTTTCTTCAGGTATCAGGGGGATGTGTGCTGGATCGCAAGACGCTGCAAGCACTGGGTTGCTGGAAGGGCTACCGGCTGGAGCGCGTGGAATGGCCGGAGGGAGAGAGCCGTACGCTGTCGTTGTACTTGAAGCCGGTCAGCAAGGTCATGCATTGCGAGGAGTGTGGCGCGCGCTGCCATCAGGTGCATGAGACAGTGGTCAGGCGAGTCCGGGACCTTCCGCTGTTCGAGTATCGGGTCGTACTGCACGTGCCGCGCCGGCGCGTTTGGTGCGACCGTTGCGGCGGTCCGAGGCTGGAGCGGCTGGAATGGCTTGGGCGCTACCAACGCGTGACGGCCCGCTTGGCCCAGGCTTGCGGCCACTTGTTGCGCCACTGTACGGTGCAGGCGGTGGCGGCCTTCTACGATCTGGGCTGGCACACAGTTAAATCGATCGATAAGGCTCGCTTGCGTGAGGCAGTGGCCGAGCCGGACTGGTCCAATATCCGCTACCTGGCCATGGATGAGTTCGCGCTACACAAGGGGCATCGATATGCCACGGTGGTAGTCGACCCCATTGGGCGGCAGGTGCTCTGGATCGGACAGGGGCGCTCACGCGAGACCGCCCGAGCCTTCTTTGAGCAGCTCCCCGCCGGCGTTGCGCAGCGCATCGAGGCCGTCGCCATCGACATGACGACCGCGTATGAGTTGGAGATCCGGGCGCATTGCCCGCAAGCAGAGGTGGTCTTCGACCTGTTCCACGTGGTAGCTAAGTACGGGCGTGAGGTCATCGACCGAGTACGGGTGGATCAGGCCAATCAGCTGCGGCACGATCGGCCGGCCAGACGGGTGCTCAAGTCCACACGCTGGCTACTGCTGCGGAATCGGGAGAACTTGAGCGTCCCCCAGGCGGTTCATCTGGATGAGGTCCTGGAGGCGAACCGGCCATTGCTGACAGTCTATCTGTTGCGCGACGAGCTAAAGCGGCTATGGTTCTACCGCCGCCCGGCGTGGGCGCAAAAAGCTTGGGAGCAATGGTGCGAGCAGGCTCGGCAGAGCCGAATACCTGCCCTGGAGTTGTTTGCGAAGCGCCTGCAAGGCTACTGGCATGGCATCTTGGCCCGCTGCCGCCACCCATTGAACACCAGCGTGGTCGAAGGCATCAACAACACCATCAAGGTCATCAAGCGCCGCGCGTACGGCTATCGCGACGAGGAATACTTCTTCCTCAAAATCCGCGCAGCCTTCCCCGGAATTCCTCGATGAACC
>NZ_JALHRY010000081.1:0-1292 GCF_023952485.1 Cupriavidus mimosae
GATTACCACTGCGTGCCGCGCGCAGGTACGCTAGCCCGCTGGGGTCACCCGGCGCATCATGAGTTGAGCGTCAAGCGCCGTGTCAATGACGCCGGCGAGCAGGGCGAGTACTTGGCCGCCGACAGGTTGGCGTCGAGATTGACCTCACAGCGCATGTGACCCTCGATCCGAGTCACCGGGTCGACGACCACGCGTCGCCCGCTGTTGTCAAGGTTGAATCCTTGGGTGGAATGGGCAGTCATGAGACGTCCTTGTCTCTCTTGAATCTGGTCAGCGCGGCTCAATGCTCGGCGCCGCTGGTGCCTTGGTTCTTCTTCTGAGCCGTACGCTTGATGGCCGACACGGCCGCGTGGGCTGCCACGGCAGCGCCGACCACTCCGGCCGCCGCGCCGCCGACCTTGTCGGCGTTGGCCTCGATGCCGAACTGGTGGATGTTGGTGAGGCGGTCGTAGAACGAGCCCTTGTCCCAAAAGCCATCTTCCGAGCAGCCGATGCAGCCGTGGCCGGCCTGGATCGGGAAGCTCGTGCCCTCGTTCCATCGCGTCGTCGAGCAGGCGTTGTAGGTGGTCGGACCCTTGCAACCGACCTTGTAGAGACAATAGCCCTTGCGCGCGGATTCGTCGTACTAGGCCTCGACGAACTGGCCGGCATCGAAGTGTGGGCGGCGGTAGCACTTGTCGTGGATACGCTGGCTGTAGAACATCTTCGGCCGGCCCTGGCGGTCCAGCTCAGGGATACGGTCAAAGGTCAGCATGTAAGTGATCACGCCAATCATCGCCTCGGCGATCGGCGGGCAGCCGGGCACCTTGATGATGGGCTTGTCCGTGATCACCTTGTGCACCGGCGTGGCCTGCGTCGGGTTCGGCTTGGCGGCCTGCACGCAGCCCCATGATGCGCAGGAGCCCCAGGAGATGACGGCCTTGGCGTCCTTGGCCACATGCTTGAGCTGGTCGATGAAGGGGCGCCCGCCGATGATGCAACTCATGCCCACCTGGTTCAGCGGACGGTTGCCTTCCACCGCTAGGATGTAGTTGCCCTTCTACTTAACAATGACCTCCTCGAGGATAGTGAACGACTCCGAACAACAAGTGCATTCCAGCCCATGCAGCCACAGCATCGGCGTGCGCGGTTTGGTCTCCATGGCGTGTGCGATCTGCGGCCCGAACGTCGGGGCCCACCCGAGCGAGGTGGCCGTGAGCGAGCAATACAATACTTGAGGAAGGTGCGTCGCGAAATGCCTTGTCGTCGCATGACCTCATAGCAGGTTTCCATCCTTCAAGTATCCAGAGTTG
>NZ_JALHRY010000082.1:0-1286 GCF_023952485.1 Cupriavidus mimosae
GCGCTCGATTCTTTTCGCCGGCGCTTATGAACTAACTGCATTGGGCTTCATCTAAGCAAGTGCAATACGCATTCTGACAGGAAACGTAGAAGAATGCAGGTGGCGGCATTTTAGCGCCAACTGGCGCGCCGTTGGCGAAACTAGCGGCGCATGGGCCGTTGACGGGGCGAACTTTCGTCACGGATTCGGTTCGCACTGATGAATTGAGTTTTTCTTCAGAAGGCTTTTTAATCCGCATTACTATGTTGTCATAGCGTCAAGCGTGGTTATATTTATGCTATTGCACACATAGTAGTGTTTTTCCAGCAAGAGATGTGGCCCAAGGCCAAAACAATAGCAACTTTGAGGATGAAATGGCGACTGGTATTGTAAAGTGGTTCAACAGTGAAAAAGGATATGGGTTCATCACGCCCGATGATGGCGGTAAAGACTTGTTCGCTCATTACAAGGAAATCCAAGGTGCCGGCTTCAAGTCACTGGAGGAGGGCGCGAAAGTAGAATTTGAAATCACGCAGGGTATGAAGGGGCCGCAGGCGTCAAAGATTCGTAAGCTCTGAGCACTTGATAGCCATTTAACTATCTGGCGGCGTGGCGCTAATTTGTCCGCGAGTTTGGCACCATCGTCGCTCCTTTGTATTTTTTTCCGGAAATCGCTGGGAAGATATGCGCAATTCAGGATTGTAATTACCACTTCCACAAGACCCTCGCAGCAGGGCATATAATATTTGAGTGCTTTCGTTATCCGCAAGTGGCGCCAGCAATCGGTGCGTTGTAGTAGTGGGAGCAGACTGAATCGTCGGGCGCTAAAGTACGGCCCAGCCACATCCGTTGGTCGCCCGATTTCTGCACTTCCCCAACCGGTCGGAAATTACTGTGGCGTCAGGTCGGTTCTTGACGCGGGTGAAGCGGCGTATCGCCTCTTGATGATCTTGGGCATGTATGGATCTGCGCCGCCTGCCGAATTTGGATCGACGTGCGCAAATGGAGCAAGAACAACATGCCACTGGGTCGGCTTGCCAACGCAGCGTTGCGGGAGCGAAAGGTCCAATTGCACGATGCGCTCGAACTATTAGTCGCTGTAAAGATTAGGCGCGACGGTGTCGTTGACTTCAACGCCCGGGGCATGAAATGTTTTTTTTCGCATCGCTTGATCTGAATGTCGCAACCCCGAGCATTCATGTGTTGTCGCTGGAACAATGCGAACAAGCACTCCAGTACATCGTGGAGTCTCATGCTTCGCGCTGAGCAACTCCTTGAACCTGAACTCAATCGAGGCGGCTCCGCGC
>NZ_JALHRY010000083.1:0-1285 GCF_023952485.1 Cupriavidus mimosae
GGCTGGGCATCCGCACCGTCGCGGTGTATTCCGATGCCGATGCCGAGGCGCGCCACGTGGCCTTCTGCGACGAGGCCGTGCATATCGGCGGCGCCGCCGCGCGCGACAGCTACCTGCGCGCCGACCACATCATCGAGATGGCCAGGGAGACCGGCGCCCAGGCGATCCACCCGGGCTACGGCTTCCTGTCCGAGAACGAAGCCTTCGCCGAGGCCTGCGCCGCGGCCGGGCTGGTCTTCATCGGCCCGCCGGCGTCCGCCATCCATGCGATGGGCAGCAAGAGCGCGGCCAAGCAGCTGATGGAAAAGGCGGCGGTGCCGCTGGTGCCGGGCTACCACGGCGAGGACCAGGACCCGGCGCTGCTGCGGCGCGAGGCCGACCGCATCGGCTACCCGGTGCTGCTCAAGGCCAGCGCGGGCGGCGGCGGCAAGGGCATGCGCGTGGTCGAGTCGGGCGACGGTTTCGAGGCCGCGCTGGCGTCGGTCAAGCGCGAGGCCAGCGCCAGCTTCGGTGACGACAAGGTGCTGGTGGAGAAGTACCTGACCCGCCCGCGCCATATCGAGATCCAGGTGTTCGCCGACACCCATGGCAACTGCGTCTACCTGTTCGAGCGCGACTGCTCGGTGCAGCGCCGCCACCAGAAGGTGCTGGAGGAAGCGCCGGCGCCGGGCATGACCGAGGAGCGCCGCCGCGCCATGGGCGAGGCGGCGGTGGCCGCGGCAAAGGCCGTCGGGTACGTGGGCGCCGGCACCGTCGAGTTCATCGCCAACCAGGATGGTTCGTTCTACTTCATGGAGATGAACACGCGCCTGCAGGTCGAGCACCCGGTGACCGAGATGATCACCGGTCAGGACCTGGTCGAATGGCAGCTGCGCGTTGCCGCCGGCGAGCCGTTGCCGCTGACGCAGGACCAGCTGCGCATCGACGGCCATGCGCTGGAGGCCCGGATCTACGCCGAGAACCCCGACAAGCAGTTCCTGCCGTCCACCGGCACGCTGCGCTTCCTGCGCACGCCGCCGGCGGTGCAGTTCATGCGCGGCGAGGATGCCCACGGCCCGGCCGGCGTGCGCATCGACGCCGGCGTGCGCGAGGGCGATACCATCAGCCCGTTCTACGACCCGATGATCGCCAAGCTGATCGTCTGGGGCAAGGACCGCGACGAGGCGCTGGCGCGCATGCGCCAGGCGCTGGCGGCGTACCACGTGGTGGGGCTGTCGACCAACGTGGCCTTCCTGCAGCGGCTGGTGAAGTCGGAGGCGTTCCGCACCGCCGACCTCGACACCGG
>NZ_JALHRY010000084.1:0-1221 GCF_023952485.1 Cupriavidus mimosae
CGTAAGCGGTCGACTAACAACGCCTCTTGCGGCCGGATACGAGGTCGGCTAAACAGCGGATGTCTTGAGATTCCAAGGCAGCAAGGCCTCGTAGTCGTCAGCGGTCTTCGCGAGCGGCAGCGCCTTGAACAAGGCGACGAGATAGCGGTACGTATCGACGCCATTGGCCTTGCAGGTCTCAATGATCGAGTACAGATTCGCGCTTGCGTTCGCGCCAGCCACGGTGTCACAGAAGAGCCAGTTCCGGCGCCCTACGGTGAACGGCCTGATCGAATTCTCAATCACATTGTTCGATATCGGCCAGGCGCCGTTCTCGACGTAACGGACGAGCTTGGGCCACTGGTTATGGAAGTAGTGTAGTGCCTCGCCGAACTTGCTTCGCGGCAACACGGTGTGCAGGTGCTGCAACAGCATGGCTTCGATTTCGTCTAGCACAGGCCGACTCTGCTCGGCACGGATCTGCTGGCGCTGCTCTGGTTTCATCTCGCGAGTCCGAGCCTCGACAGCAAAGAGCTTGGCGATGAGCGCGATGAACTGCGTGATTGGATGTTCGCCACCGCGCTGCTCCTTGGGCAGAGCCTCCTCGGCCTCAATCATGTAACGACGGGCATGAGCCCAGCATCCAAGATGGATCAGTCGATTCGCGTGCGCGACCTTGTCGTACGAGTCGTACCCGTCGGTCATCAACACCGTTCCTGGCTTGATGCCGGCATAGAGCTCCGCAGCATGTTTCGTTGACCGCGTTGGGCTGTAAGCAAACAGCCGTACCGGCGGGCCCGATCCATTCATCTGCGCCCAGAGGTAACTTTTGGTCTGGGCAAGCTTGCCGGGCTCCTTGAGCACCTGGACGGTAGTTTCGTCGCCGTACACAAGGTCATCGTCCAGCAGATGGTCGCGCATCAGGTTGATGATGGGCTGCACGGCCTCGCCGACACGTACTACGCTGGCGGCCAATGTACTGCGCGAGAGGTCGCCGCCGAAGCGGTGCAGCAAGGCGGCCTGGCGGTACAGTGGCAGCGCGTCTTGGTACTTGGAGGTGATGCACCAGGCTAGCGCGGATTCAGTCAGCAAGCCCTTGGGGATGATGCGTGCGGGGGCGGGCGTCACCTTGATACTGCCGTCGCAGCACGGGCACGCGTACTTGACACGCTGGTGCTGGATCACTCGGACCTGCTGGGGGATGATGTCGAGTTGCTCGCTGATCTCCACGCCAATCTCAAC
>NZ_JALHRY010000085.1:0-1195 GCF_023952485.1 Cupriavidus mimosae
GTTGACTGCTTTCCACTGCGAGTAGTGCGTGTCCGGCGCAATGGGAAACGCGATTACGAGCCGGTGGCCAAGCGGCGTTTGATTGAGCTGTGTCTTCGGCCTGGCGCATCGGTGGCAGGCATGGCGCTCAAGGCTCAAGTCAATGCCAATCAACTGCGCAAATGGATTCGGCTGCATCGGGAATCGAGGGCAGTGGAACACGGTTCGCTGGCGGCGTTCGTGCCGGTTGTTCAGGGAATCCGATCCCCTGAAGTCGAAGCTGTGGTCACTGCGCCGCGTCGCACGACGGCCGTGGCAGTTGAACCGCAACCTCAGCCGTCGCGATCAGTCGCGCTGCTGAGTGCGAAGTTGCCAAACGGCGTAGCGATTGAGCTCGCATGCGGTGAGCGTGACGGTGAACTCGTAAAGGCGATGATCGAAGCGTTGGGGGCGAGCTGATGTTCCGCTTCGACGAAGGGCTGAAGGTCTACCTGCACCGGGAAGCTGTGGATTTCCGCAAGAGTATCAATGGTCTGTCGGCGCTGGTCGAGCAGTCGCTGGGGCTCGATCCGTTCGCACAAGCGGTCTACGTGTTTCGCAATCGACGAGCCGATAGGATCAAGCTGCTTGGCTGGGACCGGAACGGATATTGGCTCTTTTTGAAACGACTTGAGGCAGACCGTTTTGCTTGGCCGCGTGGGGCGGCAGTGGCGACGCTCTCGGTCGAGCAACTTCACTGGCTGCTGGACGGCATCGACATCAGTGCCGTCCAGCGGCACCCGCCGCGACATTACCAACGGGCCGTGTGAACGCTGCATGACATCGACGGTCAAATCCGCCATGTCGTCAACGCCTGTCACGATTACCGCCGCGGAACTCCAGCTCTTGCGCAATGCCGCCAAGGAGCGCGATGCGCTCAAAGGCAAACTGCGCGTGGTGACGGTCGAGCGTGACCTGCTGCTCGAGAGGCTCAAGGCCTTCCAGCGCAAGCTGTTCGGCGCCACGAGCGAGGTTCGGGGATCGCAGCAGAAGGACCTGTTCCTCAATGAAGCCGAGACGCTGGCGCCAACGGCGGCGACACTTCCGGCACAGGAAGAAGAAGGTACGCCAGAGATTGAGGTGGCCGGTCACAAGCGCAAGAAGCGCGGCCGCAAGCCGTTGGACCCGGCGCTTCCCCGCGTGCCAATGCGCCACGAACTGCCGGAGTCAGAGCGGG
>NZ_JALHRY010000086.1:0-1189 GCF_023952485.1 Cupriavidus mimosae
ATACTCTGCACAAACGCGAATCGAGTGTGCTTGGCCGTTTAACAGGAAGCTGAATGCGCCACGACGCCAACCTATCAGCTCGGAGCGAAGCTATCTCGCACGCGCGAAGCAGCATTCGCGGGCTGCGCGCGAGGCATCGGCGTGAGCCAGAAACGCGCTCATGCCCCGGCAGCCAGCAGTTTGCCGCGCGCCATCCACAAGTTGGACAGTGCGAACAAGGTCATGAGTTGCGCGGTGTTCTTCCTCAGCCCTCGATAGCGGACCTTGGTGTAGCCGAACTGCCGCTTGATGACCCGGAACGGATGCTCGACCTTGGCCCGGATGCCCGCCTTGATTCGCTCGACCTGATCGACGAGCGCGCCAAGTGGTTTGCTTTGGTCCAGGACGCGACGTTTGCCTGGCTTCATCGCTACGTGCCAGTTCACGCCCGCCCGCGCGTCCGGACGCTTCTCCACGCCCTGATAGCCCGCATCGCCGAACGCGTCGGTTTCCTCGCCATGCAGCAGGCTGTTGCCCTCAACCACGTCGTTGACCTTGCCCGCCGTGCCCCGCACCGTGTGCACCAGCCCGCTTTCGGCGTCCACGCCAATGTGCGCTTTCATGCCGAAATACCACTGGTTTCCTTTCTTGCTCTGGTGCATCTCTGGGTCGCGTTCGCCCGACCCATTCTTGGTCGAACTCGGTGCGCTGATCAGTGTCGCGTCCACCACCGTGCCCGCGCGCAGCATCAATCCCTTGTCGCGAAGGATGTCGTTGACCAGCGCGAGGATCTGAGCGGCCAGCTTGTGCTTCTCCAGCAGGTGACGGAACCGCAGGATGGTGCTCTCGTCGGGCAGCCTCACCGTCCAGTTGTCCAGCCCGGCGAACTCCCGATACAGCGGCACGTCGTGCAGCGCTTCTTCCATCGCCGGGTCCGACAGGCCGAACCATTGCTGAAGGAAGTGGATGCGCAGCATTGCCTCGACCGCGAACGGGGGACGGCCGCGCTTGCCTTCCGGGGCGTACGGAGCGATCAGCATCACCAGATCGGCCCATGGCACCACACGGTTCATCTCGTCCAGGAATTCGCGCTTGCGGGTGCGCTTGGTCGACAAGTTCAGTCCAAGGTCAGTTTGTTTCATGCGCCACATGCTCGCTGGCTCGACGATTCATTGCAAGCACATCCGCCGGCTAATTGTGCAGAGCATCC
>NZ_JALHRY010000087.1:0-1134 GCF_023952485.1 Cupriavidus mimosae
CGCTCGCAACGTGCTGGACTTCCTCAAGCTGGTCGTCGACAAGCACGGCGCGTTCACGCTCAACCTCGAAGACGATATCGTCGCCGCCTGCCTGATGACGGGACGCAAGCAAGCGGCGCTGGCCGGCTGATTCAAAGGAGACCTCAATGGAAATGGTTAGCCACACGGTGATCAACCTGATCATCTTTGTCCTGGCGATCTACGTGGGCTACCACGTGGTCTGGACCGTTACCCCCGCGCTGCATACGCCGTTGATGGCGGTGACCAATGCAATCTCGGCCATCATCATCGTTGGCGCCATGCTGGCCGCCGGCCTGACCGAGGGCTATGTTGGCCGCGCAATGGGCACGCTGGCGGTAGCGCTGGCGGCGGTCAATGTGTTCGGCGGCTTCCTGGTCACCCAGCGCATGCTGGAGATGTTCAGGAAGAAGGCACCCAAGGCGCAGACTGAAGCAAAGGGGCAGCCTGGCGGCAAACTGTCGGAGGTAGCGCAATGAACGGCCTGTCGATGAATCTGGTGACGCTGTCTTACCTGGGCGCGTCCGTCTGCTTTATCCAGGCGCTCAAGGGGCTGTCCCACCCGACCACCGCGCGGCGCGGCAATGGCTTCGGCATGGCCGGCATGGCGGTGGCGGCACTCACCACGGTGGCGCTGATCTTCAAGCTGAAGAGCGAGCTGCTGTCCGGCGGGGCGGACGCATCAGCGCCCGGCACCGGCCTGGCGCTGATACTGGCCGCGCTGGTGGTGGGCGGCGGCATCGGCGCCTACGTGGCCAGGAAAGTGCAGATGACCAAGATGCCCGAGCTGGTGGCGGCGATGCACTCGCTGATCGGCCTGGCGGCAGTGTTTATTTCGGTGGCGGCAGTGGCGGAGCCCGCCGCGTTCGGCATCACGGCTGCCGGTTCGCGTGATATCCCGCTCGGCAACCGGATCGAGCTGTTCATTGGCTGCTTTGTCGGCGCCATCACGTTCTCGGGCTCGGTGATCGCCTTCGGCAAGCTGGCCGGGCGCTACAAGTTCCGCCTGTTCCAGGGCGCACCGGTGGTGTTCGCCGGCCAGCACTGGCTGAACCTGCTGCTCGCGGTGGCGATGGTCGGTTTCGGCATCGCCTTCTTCCTGACACAGGCGTGGGA
>NZ_JALHRY010000088.1:0-1102 GCF_023952485.1 Cupriavidus mimosae
CTTTTTCTGTGGGTCCCGTGGCGGACAGGGGTCAATGCGGAAGCCATAGCCCTCGGCACATTGCGCGTAGGCCCGCTGAACTTCCGGTTCGTAGATGCAGGCCCTGGTGATGGCGCACTTGGGGTTATCGATGATGAGCCGCACCGGCACCCCATGAAACCATTCGAAGGCATGTCGGTGACACTGCAGCCAGGTGGCAATGGTCTGGTCGCGCACGATCTCGACGTACTGGTGCCGGGACCAGCAAAGCGTCATGACAAAGTACCAGGTCTTGTGGATCTCGCCGGTATACACATCGGTGAGCGTCGGGCCGGCGCCAAAGTCAATCTGCGCGGCCTCAGCCGGCTTGAACTCTAGCCGCATGGGGACTTCCGGTACCTCAGATTCCTTGATTTGCTTGAGGAACCGGTAAATGGACGACGTGCTACCGCAGTAACCATGGTTGCGCTCGAGGGCGCTGAGGATCGTCGTGCCCTGAATGCCGGCCGCGTGCCACTGCACAATCTGTTCGCGCCAGGCTTCCAGCGGCGACACGCAACTGGGGGGCAACGGTGCTGCCATGCTGTCGCGGCCGAAGACCTCGGCCAGCTCCGCGTCGGTGGGCAACGGGGTGTCGGGACCTAGCCAGCCCCGGTTGCTCGCGGTCTCTCGGACCTGGGACAGCTTGCGCCGCCCCATCGTCTTGGATCGGGCGATGTCCCGGTCAGAATCGCCCTGGCGCATCCGCACCAGGACCTGTCGGTAATGAAACATCTCGAACCTTCTGTTCATGCTCCCTTCCGGCCAAAAGCCGGAAGCGTAGCGGTCAATGAAAGGAGATCGCCGCCGTAATGGACGACCAAAGCCATCAACTACATGCTGAATGTGAATCGCCGGCATGATGGAGCCAATCCGTCGCCGGCGTATTGGCGCCACCAGATCTTCGGCGTAATGGCGCCAGGGAATCACCGGCGTAATGGCGCCGGCGAATCTGGAGCCACTGCCTGGCTCGGGCTCGAACTTCAACAGGTGCGGCAGCAAAGGAGGTCCCGGCCCCTACTGGACAGCTTCGAAGTGTGGTTGCGAGAGCGGCTATTGACGCTCTCGACGCAGTCGGAAACGT
>NZ_JALHRY010000089.1:0-1037 GCF_023952485.1 Cupriavidus mimosae
ACGAGTTGGGCAGCGGCGGAATTCAAGGACATTGACTTGGGCGACCAGCGCCTGAACAAGCGGGCGGTGCTGCTAGCGGAGCGGCTCGCAGAGAAGCCGACGGCAAGCATACCCAGCGCATGCGGCGGCTGGGAGGAAACGGCTGCGGCGTACCGCTTCCTGGCTCAGGATGAACTGGACTGGCGCGATATTCTGGCGCCCCACTGGCAGAGTTCAGCCGAGCGGATGCGAGCTTGCGAAGTGGTGCTATGCATCCAAGACACGACGGAGCTGGACTTTAACGGCCAGGCCATCGCAGGCCTGGGACCGCTGTCGTATGAGGCGCAACGTGAGCTATATCTGCACCCGACTTACGCGGTAACGCCAGCGCGCGAACCGCTGGGCGTGCTTGACGCCTACATGGGGGCGCGCGAGCCCAAGGGTGCGGATGGCGTTCGCCCCGGCATCAAGGAAAGTACCATTGGACCGAAGGATATGAGCGGGTTGCCGAACAGGCGACCGCACTGCCTGCCACGCGACTCGTCTATGTGACTGACAGAGAGTCGGACATCATGGCGTTGATGATCAAGGCAAAGGAGTTGGGCCACCCGGCGGATTGGCTACTGCGCTCGCAGCACAATCGCACCTTGCCTGGCGGCGGCAAGCTGTGGGAGCAAGTAACTGCGGGTGAGCCAGTGGGCAGGATTCACTTCACGCTGGCAGCCCGTCAGGCTCAGCCGGCGCGCGCGGTACGGCAGCAGGTGTGGGCGCAACGTGTTGCGTTGCCTGACGCTGCAGGCGGCGTGGTGAGTGCCACTTGTATTGTCGCCCGGGAGGTCGACCCGCCGGCAGGCGTCAAGCCGATTGAATGGCGACTGCTGAGTAATCGCGAGGTGAACGACCTTGACGCGGCCGCGCAGCTTATTGACTGGTACCGCGCGCGTTGGGAGGTGGAATTGTTCTTTCATGTGCTCAAGAACGGCTGTCGAGTCGAGGCGTTGCAACTTGCATCGATGGCACGGCTTGAGCGTGCCTTGGCGCTGTTCATGGTGGTGGCA
>NZ_JALHRY010000009.1:0-300583 GCF_023952485.1 Cupriavidus mimosae
TTTTTTCAGGCCGTCATCGCGCGCGACGGCCAGCATCGCGTCGATGTCCTTGGTGCGGAACAAGCTCATTCAGACTCCTGCAACGGTAGCCGGGCCCGTGGCGGTAACGTGCGGGTCCGGAAAAAAGGGCGCTAGTGTACGCCGCTGGCCGGGCGCATGCATCACTTGCATCCGGCCAGCGCATTGCAGGAATGATAGGAAAGCCTTGCCTGCCTGGCACTGACGGCAGGCAAGGCGCGCGCTCAGGCGTGCGCGAGGATGTTGACCAGTTGCCCGAACGGGTCGCGCACGAAGAAGCGGCGCACGCCCCACGGCTCGTCGGCCGGGCCGTATTCCACGGCAAAGCCGGCGGCCACCATGCGGCGGTGGGCCTCGTCGACATCGTCGACCTCGATCGACAGCGCCGGCACGGGCGTGCCGTTGCCGCCTTCCACGGCAAAGCTGACCTGGGTCCGCGCCGCGGCATCGCTGCCGTAGGTGCGGATCCAGCCGTGGTCCATCAGCAGTTCCAGGCCCAGCACCTCCTGGTAGAAGGCGCGCGCCTGGCCGGGATCGGCGGTGCCGATGTTGGCGACGATGCGGTTGACCTTCATGCTCGCGCTCCGCTGGTTACTTCGCCACCGGCATGGTGAACTCGGCGCCCTTGGCGATCGAGTCCGGCCAGCGCTGCATCACGCTCTTGTAGCGCGTGTAGAAGCGCACGCCCTCTGCGCCATAGGCATGGTGGTCGCCGAACAGCGAGCGCTTCCAGCCGCCGAACGAATGCCACGCCATCGGCACCGGGATCGGCACGTTGATGCCGACCATGCCGACCTGGATCTGCCGCGCGAACGCGCGCGCGATGCCGCCGTCGCTGGTGTAGCAGGACACGCCGTTGCCGTATTCGTGCGCGTTGATCAGCGCCACCGCCTCGGCAAAGTCATGCACCCGCACCACCGACAGCACCGGGCCGAAGATCTCTTCCTTGTAGATCGTCATCTCCGGCGTGACATGGTCGAACAGCGTGCCGCCGACATAGAAGCCGTTCTCGTGCCCGTCGACCCGGTGGCCGCGGCCATCGGTCACCAGCGTCGCGCCTTCGGCCACGCCCGTGGCGATATAGCCTTCGACCTTGGCCTTGTGCGCGCCGGTCACCAGCGGCCCCATCTCGGCATCGGCCTCCATGCCGTTGCGGATCTTCAGCGCACGGGCGCGTTCGGCCAGGCGCGGCACCAGCTGGTCGGCCACCTCGCCGACCGCCACCGCCACCGAGATCGCCATGCAGCGCTCGCCGGCCGAGCCATAGGCCGCGCCGATCAGCGCATCCACGGCCTGGTCCAGGTCCGCATCGGGCATCACCACCAGGTGGTTCTTGGCCCCGCCCAGGGCCTGCACGCGCTTGCCGTGTTTCGTGCCTTCGGTGTAGATGTACTCGGCGATCGGGGTCGAGCCGACGAACGACAGCGCCTGCACGTCCGGATGCGCCAGCAGCGCGTCGACCGCCTCCTTGTCGCCCTGCACCACGTTGAACACGCCATCGGGCAGGCCGGCCTGGCGCAGCAGGTCGGCAATCAGCAGGCTGGGCGACGGGTCGCGCTCGGACGGCTTGAGCACGAAGGTATTGCCGCATGCCAGCGCCACCGGGAACATCCACATCGGCACCATCACCGGGAAGTTGAACGGCGTGATGCCGGCCACCACGCCCAGCGGCTGGCGCAGGTTCCAGTTGTCGATGCCGCCGCCGATGTTGTCGGTGAAATCGGTCTTGAGCAGGTTGGGGATGCCGCAGGCGAACTCCACCACCTCGATGCCGCGCGTGACCTCGCCCTTCGCATCCGAGAACACCTTGCCGTGCTCGCGCGTGATCAGCGCGGCGAGGTCGTCGTGGTGCTGGTCCAGCAGTTCCTTGAACTTGAACAGGATGCGCGCGCGGCGCAGCGGCGGAGTGTCGGCCCACGCCGGGAAGGCGGCCTTGGCGGCGGCGACGGCATCGGCCACGTCCTGCGCGGTGCCGAGCGCGACGCGCGCGGCAACTTCGCCGGTGGCGGGGTTGAATACATCCGCCTGGCGCTGGCCGCCGGCGCGGCGCACGGTGCCGCCGATGAAATGATGGACTTCGGCCAGTTGCCGGTTTTCTGCGATGCTCACTTGGGATTTCCTTCGAGGGCCGGGGCGCGCGCATGGCGTGCCCCGGCGTGCAATCAGGGAGGCCGGGCCCGCGGGCCCGGCGGCAATGGGAGGCGGCGCGGGCCGCTTGCTCGATGTCCCTTACTTGATGTCCTGCAGCGCCTTCTTCACGGTATCGAACATCTCGCCGATCTGCGCTTCGGAGATGATCAGCGGCGGCGAGAACGCCAGGATGTCGCCGGTGTAGCGCACCAGCACGCCCAGCTCCAGGCACTTGAGGAAGGCCTCGTAGGCGCGCGCGCCAGGCTGGCCCGGACGCGACTCCAGCTCGATGCCCGCCACCAGCCCGTAGTTGCGGATGTCCTTTACGTGCGGCGCGCCGCGTACGCCGTGCGCCGCGGCTTCGAATACCGGCGCCAGCTCGGCGGCGCGGCCGAACAGGTTCTCGCGCTGGTACAGGTCCAGCGTGGCGATGGTGGCCGCCGCGGCAACCGGGTGGCCCGAATAGGTATAGCCGTGCAGCAGCTCGATCGTGCCCGGCGCGGCCGAATTGACCACGGCGTCATGCACCTCGCGGCGCACCGCGACGGCGCCCATCGGCACCGCGGCGTTGTTGATCGCCTTGGCCATGGTGATCAGGTCCGGCGTCACCTTGAAGCGCTCGGCCGCGGTGGCCGCGCCGAGGCGGCCGAAGGCGGTGATGACTTCGTCGAAGATCAGCAGGATGCCGTGGCGGCTGGTGATTTCGCGCAGCTTTTCCAGGTAGCCGACCGGCGGCACCAGCACGCCGGCGGAGCCCGCCAGCGGTTCGACGATCACCGCGGCGACGTTGGCCGGGTCATGCAGGGCGAGGATGCGCTCGAGCTCGTCGGCCAGATGCGCGCCCCATTGCGGCTGGCCCTTGGAAAAGGCGGCCTCGGCCAGGTTGAACGTGGCCGGCAGGTGATCGGTGCCGGGCATCAGGTTGGCCGAGAAGGCCTTGCGGTTCGGCCCGATGCCGCCCACCGCCATGCCGCCGAAGCCGACGCCATGGTAGCCGCGCTCGCGGCCGATAAAGCGCGTGCGCTGGCCTTCGCCGCGCGCGCGGTGGTAGGCCAGCGCGATCTTCAGCGCGGTGTCGACCGACTCCGAACCCGAGTTGGTGAAGAAGATGCGGTCCAGCCCCTGCGGCATGATCGCCGCCACCTTGGTGGCGGCTTCGAACGACAGCGGATGGCCCATCTGGAACGGCGGCGCATAGTCCAGCGTGGCCGCCTGGCGTGCCACCGCCTCGGCGATTTCCTTGCGGCAATGGCCGGCCGCCACGCACCACAGGCCGGCGCAGCCGTCCAGGATCTGGCGGCCGTCGTGGGTGGTGTAGTACATGCCGCTGGCCGACGCCAGCAGGCGCGGCGCCGCCTTGTACTGGCGGTTGGCGGTGAAGGGCATCCACAGCGCATCGAGATCGGGAATCACGGTCTTGGCGGCGTCCATACGTCCTCCTAGGGGAAATCGGGTCGGTTGGGGGCGGCGCGCCGGCTGGCGGCGCGGCAATGAGGGCCACTCTACCGGCGGCGACTGGCCGACAAAATATACAGTCCGGACAACCACGCCTTACCGTACAGTTTGATCACGCCTGACCGTACAGGCAAGCGGCACACCGGCACCGCACCCCGGACGATCTCGCCGCGCGCCGCCCGTGCCGCGGCACGGCATTGCACGCTGCAGCGCGGCAATGTTCGCGTGACGTAATGCCTGGGTCCGCGCGTCGGCCGGCAGCCGCTAAACTGTACAGGTCCACGCCTGCCCGAGTGCCTGATGCTCACCCTGAACCTGACCCGCAGCCGCCGCGACGGCGACACCCTGACCGAGCAGATCGTCGCCGGCATCGCCGCGCTGGTGGAGCAGCGCGCGCTGCGTCCCGGCACGGCGCTGCCGTCGGTGCGGCGCTTTGCCCAGCACCACCACGTCAGCACCTTTACCGTGGCCGAGGCCTACGGACGGCTGACCGCGCTCGGTTACCTCGCCGCGCGCCCCGGCTCCGGCTACACCGTGGCGCACCGCCATGCGCCGGCCGGCCATGCGCGCGCGCCGCAATGGGAAGCGCCGGGGCTGAATGCCGCATGGCTGCTGTCGGACGTGTTTGCCGACCATTCGGTCCCGATCAAGGCCGGCGCGGGCTGGCTGCCAGGCGACTGGCTCAACGAGGAAGGCCTGCACCAGGCCATGCGCGCGTCGGCGCGCGTGCCGGCGGCGCAACTGTCGGGCTACGGTCATCCGTACGGCTTCGCGCCGCTGCGCGAGCACATTGCCGCGGGGCTGGGCCAGTACGGCATCCCCTTGCAGGCGCAGCAGGTGGTGCTGACCCAGGGCGCAACGCAGGCGCTGGACCTGGTGGTGCGCACGCTGCTGCGTGCCGGCGATACCGTGCTGGTGGAATCGCCCTGCTACTGCAACCTGCTGCAGATCCTGCGGCTGGCCGGGCTGCGCGTGGTCGGCGTGCCGCGCACGGCGGCGGGGCTGGACACCGACGCGCTCGAGGACGCGCTGCGCGCCCACGCCCCGCGCGCGCTGTTCATCAACACCGTGCTGCAGAACCCGACCGGCGCCAGCCTGACCAGCATGAACGCCTTCCGCGTGCTGCAACTGGCAGAGCAGCACCGGCTGCTGGTGGTGGAGGACGATATCTACCGCGAGCTGGCGCCGGCGGGCTCGCCGATGCTGGCGGCCATGGACGGGCTGTCGCAGGTGGTCTATGTCAACGGCTTTTCCAAGACCATCACACCGTCGCTGCGGGTCGGCTACCTGGCCGCCAGCCCGGACCTGGCCAAGGCCTTTGCGCGCACCAAGATGGCTGTCGGCCTGACCTCATCGGAGGTGACGGAGCGGCTGGTGTATTCGGTGCTGACCAGCGGCCACTATGGCCGCCATGTGGCGGCATTGTCCGAACGGCTGCGTGCGCAGCAGGACCGCGTCACGGAAAAGATGGAGGCCCACGGGCTGGAGGTGCTGCTGCGCCCGGAAGGCGGGATGTTCGCGTGGGCGCGCCTGAACGATGCGGTGCAGGCGCGGTGGCTGGCCAGTCGCCGCGGCGGTCCGCTGCTCGGCAACCGCCTTGCCACGCTGGCACTGGAGCATGGCATCTGGCTGGCGCCCGGATCGTATTTCGAGCCGGACGAAACCGACTCGCCGTGGATCCGCTTCAACGTGGCCACCGGCGACGCGCCGCAGTTGTGGCAGTTCTTTGACAGCCTGGCGCAGGCGCGGCAGGCGGCTTGAGGCCGAGGCAGGCGGCCTGGCCGGCGCTCAGCTCCAGAGACGCTCGACCAGCCAGCCGGCGGTGGCGCAAACGCCTACCCAGGCGGCAAGACAGGTGGCAATAAAGCGATAGCTCATCTCGATACGGTCAACAAAGATATGACGGGGACGTGAATTTTTCGCTGGATCATACATCCATTCATGAATGTATGTAAGCTTAGGAAAAGATTCTTTACGACTGGCGCGGGTATCCTGTTGCGCATAAGGCACACGCGCACCATACCGCCCCGCCGTTCCCTGATGCCACCCAAGCCCGCCCCCGACGGCGTCGGGGAATGCCGCGGCATGCGCGCGGGTCTCTGCTACCCTTGGGTCAGCCCGACCCGCCAGACGATTCACCAGCATTTCAAGCGCAACGCACGTATTCCCATGCATACCCAAGACCTGTCCGCCTGGACCCACAGCCACGCCTTCGACGCGGGCAACCGCGCCGCCGAACGCGGCACGCGCCTGGTGATGGTGATCACCGCCATCACCATGGTGGCGGAAATCGCCGCCGGGCTCTGGTTCAACTCGATGGCGCTGCTGGCCGATGGCTGGCATATGAGCTCGCACGCGCTGGCCATCGGCCTGTCAGCTTTTGCCTACGCGGCCGCGCGCCGCTACGCCGGCGACTGGCGCTTTGCCTTCGGCACCTGGAAGATAGAAGTGCTGGCGGGCTTCGCCAGCGCGGTGTTTTTGCTGGGCATTGCCGCGCTGATGGCGGCGGGCTCGGTCGAGCGCCTGTTCATGCCGCAGGCGATCCACTATCGCGAAGCGATGGCCGTGACCGCGCTCGGGCTGCTGGTCAACCTCGGCTGCGCGCTGATCCTCGGCGGCCATGCGCATGGGCATGACCACGGCCATGACCACGGTCACCATCACGGCCACGACCATCATCATCACCACCATGACCTCAACCTCCGCGCTGCCTATGTGCACGTGCTGGCCGATGCCGCGACTTCAGTGCTGGCGATCGTCGCGCTCGCCGGCGGCTGGTGGCTGGGCTGGAGCTGGCTCGATCCGGTGATGGGGCTGGTGGGCGCGGTACTGGTCGGTCGCTGGGCCATCGGCCTGATGCGCCAGAGCGGCACGGTGCTGCTGGACCGCGAGATGGACCACCCGGTGGTGGACGAGGTGCGCGAGGTGCTGGCCGGCCTCGATCACGGCGACGAAAGCACTCGCGTATCCGACCTGCATGTATGGCGCGTGGGCCGGCAGCACTTTGCCTGCATCGTCTGCCTGGTCACGCATGACGGCGCGCTGACGCCGCAGCGCGTGCGCGAGGCGCTGTCGGTGCACGAGGAACTGGTGCACGTAACGGTGGAGATCAGCCGCTGCGATGGCGATCACTGACGACCACTGAGACGATCACTGAGACGATCACTGAGGCGAGCGCAGCGGCTCGCCATCGGCTTGCGGAGGATCAGCTCAGCTCGCACCACATGCACAGCGGCGGCGTGTCCGCGGCGCGGTGGAATTCGCTCGATGCCATGACTTCGGACGGCAGCTTCGCGGCCGGCACCAGCGTAAAGCCGTAGCGCGCGAAATAGCTGGGACAGCTGGAAGCGAGCAGCACTGCGCGCCGTGCGCCGTTGGCGCGGGCCCGCATCAACGCGGCACGCACCACATGGGTGGCCACGCCCTGGTCACGGTGTTCGGGCAGCACGGCCACGGAACGGATCACCACGGTGTCGCCGCAGCGCTCACCGGCGGCGCAGCCGATGATCTGCGTGCCGAGGACGGCAACGTGGAAATGCTCGAGCAGCCGCGGCACGCCGTCCAGCGGCAGGCCACACCGTTCCAGCACCTCGCCCACGGCGGGAGCGTCGGTCGGCACGGCCGCGCGGATGCGCAGGTCTTTCATCATCTGGAGCCTCTGTTTTTCACACTGCCTCGCGAAGGGAAACGCCATGGAAGCCCGTACATGGCGGTGCCGCCAACTGGCGGCACGGATTGCACGCAGGCCGACGGGCCTGTCGGGCAACATTACCCGATTCGCTGTCGCTAATCCATTGGGGATAAACGGGTGTCCGGAACCGTTGCGGCATACCGGTCAGGGCGCGTGCGGCACAGCCCGCCGCCTTCATGGCGCAGGCCCATGACAGGCGCGTGAAAAAAGGAAAGCGGAGCGATCGCGCGCGACTGCGCAGGTGCGCCGGGCGCAATGCGCCCAGGCAGGAAGATGGAGGCGGGGATCCGGAATCGAACCGTCGTACACGGCTTTGCAGGCCGTTGCATAACCACTCTGCCACCCCGCCGCTGACCTCGCGCCGGAGCGGCGCGACGTGCTGCGGGCCGCAGTGTAGCGGGAAATGGAAATCTTTGCAGGAGCGCGCGCGGCGCGCCGCGCCGGCTCAGTCCTCTACCCCGCCCATGGCGGACTGGATGTAGTTCTGCAAGCCGACCTTGCGCACCAGCTCCAGCTGCGCCTCGAGCCAGTCGATATGTTCCTCGGTGTCCTCGAGGATATCGACCACCAGCTGGCGCGAGACATAATCGCCGACCGATTCGAAATACTTGATCGCATCCTTGCAGCTGGCCTGCGACACCAGCTCCAGCTTCAGGTCGCAGCCGAGCATTTCTTCGGTGTTCTCGCCGACCAGCAGCTTGTCGAGGTCCTGCAGGTTGGGCAAGCCATCGAGCAGCAGGATGCGCTCGATCAGCTTGTCGGCGTGCTTCATTTCCTCGATCGATTCGTCATACTCGTGCTTGCCCAGCGCGCGCAGCCCCCAGTGCCGATACATGCGGGCATGCAGGAAATACTGGTTGATGGCAGTCAGCTCATGCCGCAGCTGCGCGTTCAGCAACTGGATCACCTTCTTGTCAGTCTTCATGGCAGCCCCCAATGCCCCTGTGACAGGCACATGCGATGTCGCCATGGCACGACCACAGCAACGCCACGGCGAATGCGCCGCGTGACTTCATGGTAGTCCCGCATAAGCGGACATCAAGCAATCCCGGCCCGCGCCGCGGCGTTCTTGCCGCATGGATTCTCTATTTCCTGACTTGCTTGCGGATGCGAATGCCAATGGTTTCTATTCGGTTTTCGTAAGCGCCCCGCACGGCATCAATAAAATAAAAAAATAAAAAAGCGGGCGCCGGGCTCTTTGCCGCGGCGCCCGCCATGGGGGTTGCCATCGTTTCAGTTCAGTCCAGCTTCGCGCCCGAATCCGCCACCAGCGTCTTCAGCACCGGCCAGTCGCGCGCATAGAGCGCCTGCGCCTCGCCCGGTGTACTGCCCACGGTGCGCAGCCCGAGCGTGACCATGCGCTCCTGCATCTCCGGGGTCTGCAGGATGGCACGCACCTCGCTCTCGAGCCGGACCAGGATCGGTGCGGGCACGCCCACCGGCGCCACCAGCCCGATCCAGCCGACGGTCTTGAAGGCGCTGTCCTGCATGCCGGCCTCGGCGAAGGTGGGCATCTCGGGCAACGCGCTGCTGCGCTGCGTGCCGGTCACCGCCAGCGCCTTGAGCTTGCCGCTCTGGATGTAGGGCTTGGCGGTGAGGATGCTGGCGAAGCCAAACTGCACCTGGCCGCCGAGCAGGTCCTGCAGCATCGGCGCCTCGCCCTTGTAGGGCACGTGCGTGGCCTGGCCGCGCACCAGCTTGCTGTAGTAGGCGCCGCTCAAATGCGACAGCGAGCCCACGCCCCACGAGGCATAGCTAAGCTTGCCCGGCCGGCTGCGCGCATATTCGCCCAGCTCGCGCACCGTGCGCGCCGGCACCGACGGATGGGTCACCAGCACCAGCTGCGCGTCGGCCAGCACGCTGATCATGCTCAGGTCCTTGCGCGGGTCGTAGGGCAGCTTCTGGAACAGGAACTGGTTGGTCAGCACCGACTGCGTCAGCGTCATCAGCAGCGTGTAGCCATCCGGCGCGGCCTTGGCCACGGCATCGGTGCCGATGATGCCGGAGGCGCCGGCCTTGTTGTCGACCACCACCGGCTGGCCCAGCCGCTTGCTCAGCTTTTCGCCCATGGCGCGGGCGATGGTGTCGGTGCCGCCGCCGGCCACATAGGGCACGACGATGCGGATGGGTTTGGCGGGGTAGGCCTGGGCCGCGGCCGGCAGGGCCGCGCCGAGCGAGAGCCCGGCGACCAGGCCGCCTGTGGCCAGCGTCAGCCATGCGCGTCGGTTCATGTTGTCTCCAGATCGGTTTTGATTTTGGAGGACAACCTTAGTGGGCTTGAGAACTTACGTCCAATGCAATATTTTTCAGTTTTTGATGCGCAAATGATTAATTCATGGGCTTGAGGCAGTTGCATCACTTCGTCACGCTGGTCGAACAAGGCAGCTTTGCGCGCGCCGCGGCCGCGCTGCACTTGTCGCAGCCGGCGCTGACGCGCAGCATCCAGGCGCTGGAAGCCGAGCTGGGCACGTTGATCGACCGCAGCTACGGCAAGGTGCGGCCCACCGCCGCCGGCATGCTGGCGCTGGCGCGCGCGCGTCGCATGCTGCGCGAGCAGCGCGAGCTGCGGCGCGACCTGCAACTGCTGGAAGACGTGGAGATCGGCACGATCCGCGCCGGCTTCGGGCCGTTCGCGGCCTCGTTCCTGCTGGACCCGGTGCTGGAGGCGCTGGTGCGCCGCTATCCGCGGCTGCGCATCGACCTCGAGACCGCCGACACGGCTGCCATGCGGCGCTCGCTCGAAGCCGAGCAGCTCGACATCTTTGTCGGCGAAAGCCGCAGCCTGGCGGAACTGGCGCACCTGCAGATCGACCGGCTGCCGGCACTGGAAACGGCATTCTTCGTGCGCAGCGGCCATCCGCTGACACGGCAGCGCCAGGTCACCCTGGCCGACCTGCGCGCCTACCCGGTGGCGGGAACCCGGCTGCCGCCGCATATCGTGCGCTTCTTCCGCCAGGCCCTGCACGAGGCCAGCGGCGGCAGCGGCCCGCTGCCCCAGGACGAGCCCGGGCTGATGACCGTCACCTGCAACGACATGCATGCGCTGCGCGCGCTGCTGCTCGCGGTCGATGCCGTGGCCCTGGTGCCGGTGGCGATGATGGCCGAGGCGTGCGCACAGCGCCTGGCCGTGGTCTTGCCGATGCACCCAACCACCGCGCTGAAGGCGCAGTACGGCATCGTCACGCTGGCCGGGCGCACGCCGTCGCCGGCCATGCGCGTGTTCGCGGCACTGGTGCATGAAGCGGTGGCGCAGACCAGCGCCGGCTCCGGGCCGGTGCGATAGGCGTGGCGCGTTGCGAGGCGTTCAGCCCGCAGCCACCGCGGCTTGTCCGGCCTCGCCGCCCGTTGGCAGCCGCGCGGCCATGCGCTGGCGCGAGCGCTCGGGGTTGACCACGCACAGCCCGGCCAGCGCCGCCGCCACCATCAGGGCGCCGCACAGCGCCAGCCCCAGTTCAAAGCCACGTGCGCCGGGCGCGTTCTGCACCAGCACGCCCGTCACCAGCGGCGCCAGCACGCCGGCGACCGACGACACCGAGGCATCGATCGCCAGCACCGCGCCGCGCTGCCCGGCCGGCACCACCTCGGCCAGCATCGCCGGGCCAAGCGAATAGATCGCCGGCGCGCACACGCAGCCCAGCACCAGCAGCCCCACGCGCATGGCAGGCGTGGTGCCTGGCCACAGCAGCAACAGGAAGAAGCCGCCCGCCAGCAGCAGCATGCCCGCCGAGACCCGGCCGCGCGCCAGCCGCGACGACACCCCGCGTGCCAGCAGCCGTTCCGAGCACCACGCGATCGCGATCGTCAGCGGCAGGTTGGTGCCGACGATCAGCGCGAACAGCTTGCCGCTGACGGCATGGTCGAAGCCCAGGCCGCTTTGCAGGTAGGCCGGGATCCAGGTCAGGCACAGCGCCAGGCCCCAGTACGCCGCCAGCCGCAAGGCAAAGCAGCCCAGCACGGTGGGATCGCTCAGCAGCACGCGATAGGGCAGCCGCTGCGGCGCGCCGGGGCCCGCGGCGCCTGCGGCACCATGGCCGGCCGGGCGTTCGTCGAGCGCGCCTTCGCGCCCGAGCGCGATCCACGCCACCGCCCACACCACGCCCAGCACCGCCAGCAGGTAGAAGTTGGTGCGCCAGCCCCAGTGCGCGGCCACCGCCGGGATCAGCAGCCCGGCCAGCACGATGCCGATGCCGGCGCCCTGCGTCAGCACCGCCACCGGCAGGTTGCGCCGGTTGTTCGGAAACCACTTGTAGCAGGCGTGGATCGCCACTGGCGCGGCCGGCCCTTCCATGAAACCGAGCAGCACGCGCGACACGATCAGCACCGCCAGGCTCGACGACAGCGCGATCGGGATCTGGCACAGCGACCACGCCAGCGCCATCACGATCAGCAGCCGCGAGGTGGGCGTGCGGTTGGCCAGGAAGCCGCCCAGTACGCCGGACACCGCGAACAGCCAGAAGAAGCTGCTGCCGACCAGGCCGAACTGCGCCGGCGTCAGCCCCAGCTCCGCCATCATCGGCGCGGCCAGCAGGCCCACCACCATCTTGTCCATGGCGTTGACCACCAGGAAAAAGAACAACAGCACTGCGGTCAGCCACGCGCGGCGCGGCTGGTAGGTTGGATTCATGCGTGCCTCCCGGAAGTATGGGGATGCCCGCCGCTGCAGGCATCGGGGTTCATTCATTGACGCGCCGTGCCGACGCCGTTGCGTCCGTCGCCGCCGATATAGCCGAACAGGTTGGCGGTGACATTGCACATCCAGACCTTGTCCGACAGGCGTTTCTCCACCTCGCGCTTGGGCATCTGGTTCGTTTGCCAGGCGGTCTGGCTGGCGCCGCCCGACAGGCGGCGCAGGCCGGCCAGCAGGCTGGCTTCCGCGTCGGGGGGCGTGGATGTGCGCATCGGTCTCCGGGCAGTTCCCGCATGGTGGCGGCACCGCTGAATTAATAATCTTGATTATGTTTTTGGCGAGTATGGTGGCCTGATACAGTTCATGACATCAGTAAAAACACGGACAAACAGGGGCACGCGGAATCACTGCCGCAACCGATCGGGGTCGTCATGAAAAAAAAGCTGAGCGCGCTGGAAGGCCACGCCGGCTATGCCGCGCCGCGTTATGCGAGCGGGCTGCGCACCACCCACCGGCTGTTCGAGGCCGGCCGGCGGCTGCTGCGCGAGCGCACGCTGGAACAGGTGTCCATCCAGGAGATCTGTGCCCGCGCCGGCGTCACCACCGGCGCGTTCTACAGCCGCTTCGACGGCAAGGACAGCTACTTCAAGGCGCTGCAGGCGCTGGCGCTGGCCACGCTGCGCGAAGCCATGGCGGCGCGCCTGGCACAGCTGGACAATGCGCCGACGACGCTGGAAGACGCGGTGCGCACCATGGCGCGCGACAGCCGAATCTGGGCCTGCCGCAATGAAGGCGTGCTGCGCGCCTCGCTGGTGGTGCGCGCCATCACCGGCGAAGACCCGATCCGGCAGCTCAACCGCCAGTACATGGTCGACCTGGCATCGCGCCTGGCGCGCTTGCATCCGGCCGGCCCGTCGCCCGAGCTGGAACTGCGCATCCGCTTCGCCCACCAGGCGCTGGCCGGCACGCTGCTGTATGCGCTGATCAACCGCGAAAGCATCTACGCGCTGTCGGACCGCCGGCTGGACCAGGAAATGGCGCGGGCGTTCCTGCGGTCGGTGGCGTAGCGTCAGTCAAGTCCAGGCCACAATGGAAAAGAGGCCCCGCAGGGCCTCTTCGCAACTGGCAGATGGCAGCCGGCATCGCGCCGGCTTCGCCCGCCTTACTCCACCGTCACCGACTTCGCCAGGTTGCGCGGCTTGTCCACGTCGGTGCCGCGCGCGCACGCCGTGTGGTACGCCAGCAGCTGCAGCGGCACCACGTGCAGGATCGGCGAGAGGTCGCCGTAGTGCTCGGGCATGCGGATCACCTGGATGCCGTCGGACGACTGGATCTGCGTATCGCTGTCGGCGAACACGTACAGGCGGCCGCCGCGGGCGCGCACTTCCTGGATGTTGGACTTGAGCTTCTCCAGCAGCGCGTCGTTGGGCGCAACGGTGACCACCGGCATGGCTTCGGTGACCAGCGCCAGCGGGCCGTGCTTGAGTTCGCCGGCCGGGTAGGCCTCGGCGTGGATATACGAGATTTCCTTGAGCTTGAGCGCCCCCTCCATCGCGATCGGGTAATGCAGGCCGCGGCCGAGGAACAGTGCGTTCTCGCGGCGGGCGAAGTCTTCGGACCAGGCAATGATCTGCGGCTCCAGCGCCAGCACGCCGTGCAGCGCGGCCGGCAGGTGGCGCAGGTTGGTCAGGGCCTGGGCCTCGGCCTCTTCGGTGAGCAGGCCGCGGGTCTTGGCCAGCGACAGCGTCAACATGTAGAGCGCCGCCAGCTGCGTGGTGAAGGCCTTGGTCGAGGCCACGCCGATCTCGGTGCCGGCGCGGGTCAGGAAGCGCAGTTCGGTCTCGCGCACCATCGCGCTGGTGGCGACGTTGCAGACCGCCAGCGTATGGACGTGGCCGAGCGCGCGCGCATGGCGCAGTGCCGCCATGGTGTCGGCGGTTTCGCCCGATTGCGAGATCACCACCACCAGCGCGCGCGGGTTGGGCACGGTGTCGCGGTAGCGGTATTCGCTGGCGACCTCGACCTGGGTCAGGATCCTGGCGATGCTTTCGAGCCAGTATTTGGCGGTGCAGCCGGAATAGTAGCTGGTGCCGCAGGCCAGGATCAGCACGCTGTCGATGCCGGCGAAGACCTCTGCCGCGTTGTCGCCGAACAGGTCCGGCGACAGGCCTTCGACACCTTCGAGCGTGTCGCCCAGCGCGCGCGGCTGCTCGAAGATTTCCTTCTGCATGAAGTGGCGGTACGGGCCCAGGTCCACCGAGGCGGCATGGGCTTCGACCACGCGCGCTTCGCGCTCGACCGCGTGATCGTTGACGTCATGGATGGTCACGCCGTCCAGCGTGATCTCGACCACATCGCCCTCTTCCAGGTAGATGATGCGGTTGGCGGTGCCGGCCACGGCCAGCGCGTCGGACGCCAGGAAGGACTCGTTCTCGCCCAGCGCCACCACCAGCGGCGAGCCAGCGCGCGCGCCGACCACGCGCCCGGGCTGGTCCTTGGCGAACACCGCGATGGCGTAGGCGCCGTGCAGGCGCTTGGTGACCGCGCGCACCGAGGCAAACAGGTCGCCGCGGGTGGCGCTGCTGGGATAGCTGTAGGCCTGGTGGATCAGGTGGGCGACCACCTCGGTATCGGTCTGCGACTCGAAGCCGTAGCCGACCGCGCGCAGTTCTTCGCGCAGCGGCTCGTAGTTCTCGATGATGCCGTTGTGCACCAGCGCGATGGTCTCGCCCGACAGGTGCGGGTGGGCGTTGACGGTGTCGGGCTTGCCGTGCGTGGCCCAGCGCGTATGCGCCACGCCGGTGAAGCCGGACAGGCCGGACGCCTGCGTCTGCGCGTCGAGGTCGGCGACGCGCGACACGGTGCGCGCGCGCTCGACCGCATCGTCGCGCACGACGGCGACGCCGCACGAGTCATAGCCGCGATACTCGAGGCGGCGCAGCCCTTCGATCAGGACCGGAACGATGTTGCGCGTGGAAACCGCGCCGACGATGCCACACATGCTGAACCCCCGTTTGCTGGCGCCTGCCCTCTGGCCACTGGCGCCGGTATGAATCCTGTGGCGCCGCCTGGTGCCGGCGGCGCTGGTGCTTACTGCTTCGGCTGCTTGACCGGACGCTGCCAGGCGTCGATGGTCAGTTGCTTGGCCCGCGACAGCGTCAGCTTGTCGGCCGGGGCTTCCTTGGTGAGCGTGGTGCCGGCGCCCAGCGTGGCGCCTCGGCGCACCGTCACCGGCGCCACCAGCTGCGTGTCGGAGCCGATGAAGACATCGTCCTCGATCACGGTGCGGTGCTTGTTCACCCCGTCATAGTTGCAGGTGATGGTACCCGCGCCAATATTGACGCGCGACCCCACCGTGGCGTCGCCCACATAAGCCAGGTGGTTGGCCTTGCTGTGTGCCGCCACCTGTGCATTCTTGACCTCGACGAAGTTGCCGATATGCACGTCCTCGCCCAGCTCGGTGCCGGGGCGCAGGCGTGCGTACGGCCCGATGCGGCCGGCGGGCCCGATCCTGGCCTCGTCGATATGGCAGAACGGGTGCACCTGCGCGCCCGCGCCGACGGTGCTGTTGCGGACCACGCAATGGGCGCCGATGCGCACGCCGTCCTCCAAATGCACACGGCCCTCGAACACGCAGCCGACGTCGATGGTGACATCGCGCCCGCAGGTAAGCTCGCCGCGCACATCGATGCGGGCCGGGTCCAGCAGCGTCACGCCGGCCTCGAGCAGGCGCCGGGCCTGGTTGCTTTGGTGGATGCGCTCGACCTCGGCCAGCTGCAGCTTGCTGTTGACACCCAGCGTCTCCCACACCGCGGCGGGCTGGGACGAGACCGTCTCGACGCCGTCGGCGACGGCACGCTCGACGGTGTCGGTCAGGTAGTACTCGCCCTGGGCATTGTCGTTGCGCAGCGTCGACAACCACTTGCGCAGGTGGCCGGTCGGGCACACGATGATGCCGGTGTTGATTTCGCGGATGGCCTTCTCGGCTTCGCTTGCGTCCTTTTGCTCGACGATGCGGACGATGCTGCCCGCCGCGTCGCGCACGATGCGGCCATAGCCGGTCGGGTCGGGCATCTCCACGGTGAGCACGCCAAAGCGCTGGGCGCCGGCCTCGGCCACCAGTGCCTGCAGCGTCGCCGTGCTGGTGAGCGGCACGTCACCGTAGAGAACCAACGTAGGCTGGTTGTCGTCCAACAAGGGAAGTGCCTGCATCACCGCATGGCCCGTGCCCAGTTGCTGGGCCTGCTCGGCGAAGGCGACATCGTCAGCGGCAACTGCCTCGCGCACGCGCGCGGCGCCGTGGCCGACCACGACCACCAGCCGCGACGGCGACAGTGCACGAGCCGTATCCAGGACGTGCGCGAGCATGGGCCGCCCGGCTACCGGGTGCAGCACCTTGGGCAAATCGGAATACATCCGCTTGCCCATGCCCGCGGCGAGAATGACGATATTCACAAGGAGACCCCTAAGTGAGTGTGTCCGAAAATATTCTGGAAAACGCCGGCCGGATATTGGGTCCGGTGTTTGGCAAAGGGCGCCGCCGGGGCTGGCAAAAGCTTGCCGCCAGGCCTGCGCATCTTCCCGCAAACCCTTGCCAGGACTTGGCTGGCGGGCAGCGAGCGGGCCCGGTTCCAATGCGCGGCGATTTTAACATGGCGCTTTCTGCCCAACCGACCGAGGTTTCCGAATTTCACAATTGCTGGGCCCGGCGCATTTTGGTGATTGTGGGCGCCGCGGCCCTGTGCGCGTGCAGCGCCATGAAGCTCGGTTACCAGCAGGGCGACCGCCTGGCGTATTGGTGGGTCGACAATTATGTCGACGTGACCGCGGCCCAGGAGCCGCTTACGCGCGAGGCCATCGCACGCTTCTTTGCCTGGCACCGCAAGGCGCAGCTGCCGGAAATCGCCAGCCTGCTGGAAGAGGCCAAGGCCGACGTGCGCCAGCCGGTCACGCCGGCGAAGGTCGCGCACTTCCAGGACGCCTCGCAGGAACTGGCGCGCCGATCGTTCGAGCAGGCCATGCCCGACATGGCCGACCTGCTGCTGACGCTGACGCCCGACCAGATCGCGCGCATGGAAAAGAAGTTCGCCGAGGGCAACGCCAAGTACCGCAAGAAATTCCTCAACGCGGACCCGGCCGAGCGCGAGGAAGCGCGCTTCGACAAGGTGATGGAGTACGCCCGCCTGGTCTACGGCGGCTTCTCCCCCGAGCAGGAGAAGGCGATCCGCGTCAAGGTCGGCCCGGTGGTGCAGAACGCCGAGGCGCGCTATGCCGAGCGCGTCGCGCGCCAGCAGGAATGGATCAAGATGGTGCGCTTCGTGCAGGCCACGCAGCCGCCCAAGGCACAGGTGATCGACCTGCTGCGCCGCTTCCGCGAATACTGGCAGAACCCGCCGGCCCGGCACGCCGCCAGCCACGAAGCCAGCAACAGCGCCGGCATCGCGCTCACGGTGGCGATCGCCAACCTGACCACGCCGCAGCAGAAGGCGCACGCGCAGGATCGCTTCCAGAAGTGGATCGACGACACGCATGCCCTGATGCGCGAGAAGTCGCACCCGCCCGTGCAGTCGGCGGCGGCAAACTGAACCCGCATGCCGCCGCGATGAAAAACGCCCGCGCGAGCGGGCGTTCTGTCATCCGGCCGCCGCAACGGCTTACTGCGTGCCGGCCGGCTCCCCCGCCGGGGTGCGCTCGAAGCGCACGAACTCCATGCGGTTTTCGTCGAGGCTGCCGGCAAAGGTCAGCGGCTGCTGCTGGAACGTGGTCTCGCCGAACAGCGAGGCCTCGTCCACCTTGGCCAGGCCCGTCGCCAGCCCGGTGAACGGGAACAGTTCGGTATCCGCCAGGTGCGACGGCACCACGTTGCGCAGCGCCGAGAAGATATTGTCGATACGGCCCGGGTTCTGCCGCTCCCACTCCTGCAGCATCTCGCTGACCTTCTTGCGCTGCAGGTTTTCCTGCGAGCCGCACAGGTTGCACGGGATGATCGGGAATTCCATCGCGCGTGCGTACGACGCGATGTCCTTCTCCGAGCAGTACGCCAGCGGGCGGATCACGATATGCGCGCCGTCGTCGGTGGCCAGCTTGGGCGGCATCGCCTTCATCTTGCCGCCGAAGAACATGTTCAGGAAGAAGGTGTTGACGATGTCGTCGCGGTGATGGCCCAGCGCGATCTTGTTGGCACCCAGCTCCTTGGCGGTGCGGTAGATCACGCCGCGGCGCAGGCGCGAGCACAGCGAGCAGGTGGTCTTGCCCTCGGGCACCTTCTCCTTGACGATCGAGTAGGTGTCCGCCTCGACGATCACATATTCCACGCCGACCGACTTCAGGTACTCGGGCAGGATGTGTTCCGGGAAACCGGGCTGCTTCTGGTCCAGGTTCATCGCGATCAGCTTGAACTTGATGGGCGCGCGCTTCTGCAGCGCCATCAGGACCGACAGCATGGTGTACGAGTCCTTGCCGCCACTCATGCAGACCAGCACGGTGTCGCCGTCCTCGATCATGCCGAAGTCGCCGATGGCTTTGCCGGTGTGCGATTGCAGCCTCGTCTCGAGGCGATAGAAGTTGTTCGAGTGGCTCATGGAGCATCCTGTTGCGTGGCGCCCGCCGGATGGAATGGCCGGCGCGGCGCGAAGGGGCAACATTCTACTTTAGGCGCCCGCGCGCTGCAGCGGGCACCGGCAGCGCCGCTCAGGCCTGCTTGATATGGAACACCTCGACCCCGACCGAATCGCAATCCGGATACACGTCTGGCTTTTCGGTCGACACGCGCACCGCGCGCACCTTGGGATGCTTCAGCATGGCGCGCGCGACGTCGTCGCACAGCGTTTCCTGCAGGTGCACATGGCCCTGCGCCATGCGCGCCGCGACGGTGTTGCGCATGAAGTCGTAGTCGACCACTTCGACGAGCTTGTCGGCCTGCGGCGTGCATTCCTCCAGCGGCACGAACAGGTCGATATTGATCAGCACGCGCTGCTCGCCCTTCTTCTCGAATTCGTGCACGCCGATATTGATCTGCACTTCGTAGTTGCGCAGGAACATGCGTCGGCAGTCCTGCAGGCTGGGGTGGGAAAGGGCGGCGAGCATGGTCATGGGCGGGAAACGAAAAGGGGAAGTGTAAGGCGGGGGTGCCACGCCGGTCAGGCGCGGCCGATGATGCAGGTCATTCGGTCAGGAACATCACGTCGCGCGCCAGCGGCATCAGGTGCTGGCCGCCGTCGACGTACAGCGTGGTGCCGGTTACGGCGCGCGCCTGCGCCAGGTAGGCCACCGCCTGGGCGATGTCCTCGGGCGTGGACGACTGGCCCAGCGGCGTCACGCGATGCGCGCGGCGGAAGCTCTGTTCCGACTGCTCGCCCGACACCAGCGTGATGCCGGGGGCCACGCCCACCACGCGCAGGCGCGGCGCCAGCGCCTGCGCCAACTGCACCGTGGCAGTCTGCAGCGCAGCCTTGGACAGCGTGTACGAGAGGAAGTCCGGGTTCAGGTTGTCGAGCTTCTGGTCGAGCAGGTTGATCACCACGCCGCGCGGCTCGGCGGCCTTGCCGGCGCCCTCCGGGCCCGCGGCGGCGGCCAGCGCCTTGTGCAGTTCGCGCGCCAGCAGCAGCGGCGCGGCCACGTTGGTGCGCATATGCGTATCGAGCGACGCATACGAAAAACTCGTTGCCACGTCGTACTGGAACAGCGAGGCATTGTTGACCAGGCAGGTCGGCACGCCCAGCGCGGCGGTGCAGTCGGCCACCAGCCGGCTGGTGGCGGCCTCGTCGGCCAGGTCGGCGCGCAGCACCGCGGCGCGGCGGCCGAGCGCGCGGATCTGCGTGGCGAGGGCTTCGGCCTCGTCGACCGAGCGATGGCAGTGCACGGCCACGTCCCAGCCCTGGGCCGCCAGTTCCAGCGCGATGGCGCGGCCCAGGCGGCGCGCGCCGCCGGTCACGAGGGCCACGCCGCGGGCGGCGGGCTGGCCAGCCTTGTCGCCAGCGTGGCTGGCGGAAGTATCGGTTGCGGGCATTGCTACAATCGCAGGATGCAGAAAGCCGCTAGTTTACCCCTTCCCCCCGCCGACGCGCAGGCCGCTTCCGATACCCTTACGGCCCGTATTGGCGAATCGATCGACGCCGCCGGCGGCTGGATCGGCTTTGACCGCTACATGGCGCTGGCGCTGTACGCGCCCGGCCTGGGCTATTACAGCGGCGGCTCGGCCAAGTTCGGCCGCGATGCCCGCGACGGCAGCGACTTCATCACCGCCCCCGAGCTCAGCCCGTTCTTTGCCCGCACGCTGGCACGCCAGTTCGCGCCGTTGCTGGCCCAGGGGCTGCCGCGCCTGCTGGAGTTCGGCGCCGGCACCGGCCGGCTGGCGGCGGACCTGCTGCTGGGGCTGGAACAGGAAGGCCAATTGCCCGACACCTACGCCATCGTCGAACTGTCGGGCGAGCTGCGCGCGCGCCAGGAGGACACGCTGGCCCGGCGCGCGCCGCACCTGGCGGAGCGCGTCACCTGGCTCGATACGCTGCCGGCCGCCTTCGAAGGCGTGATCGTCGGCAATGAAGTGCTGGATGCGATGCCGGTGCAGCTGTTTGCGCGCCGCGACGGCGGCTGGCATGAGCGTGGCGTGGCGCGCGCCGCGCCGCAGGCCGTTGGCGAAGCGCCCGCGTTCCGCTTCGAGGACCGGCCGCTGGCCGATGCCGACGTGCCGGCGGCGCTGCGCGCCATGCCCGGCGCCCACGACGTGGTCACCGAGACCCATGCCGAGGCCGAGGGCTTCACGCGCGCAGTCGGCGCCATGCTGGCGCGCGGCGCGGCCTTCTTCATCGACTACGGCTTCCCCGGCGGCGAGTACTACCACCCGCAGCGCGCCGGCGGCACGCTGATGTGCCACTACCGCCATCATGCGCACCCCGATCCGTTCCTGTACCCCGGCTTGCAGGACATCACCGCGCACGTCAACTTCAGCGGCATCGCGCACGCGGCGGTAGAGTCAGGGCTCACCGTGGCGGGCTTTGCCTCGCAGGCGCGCTTCCTGATGAACGCCGGCATCACCGACCTGCTGATGGCGCTGGACCCGTCCGACGCGCGCGCCTTCCTGCCGCAGGCCAATGCGGTGCAGAAGCTGCTGTCCGAAGCCGAGATGGGCGAACTGTTCAAGGTGATCGCGCTCACGCGCGGGCTCGACCGCGGACTGGAAGGCAGCGAGCCGCTGGCCGGCTTTGCCCGCGGCGACCGCTGCCACGCCCTGTAACGGCACCGGAGCCGCGATGCTGCGCTGGACCCTGACCATCTTCCTGAGCGTGATCATCCTGTCCGCGGCGCTGCCCTGGCTGCAGAAGGTCGGGCTGGGCCGGCTGCCCGGCGACGTGCGCTTGCGCGTGTTCGGGCGCGAATTCGTGCTGCCGTTCGCGTCGACGATCCTGATTTCGTTGATTGCGCTGGTGATCGGCAAGCTGCTGTAGGGCCTGCGGCCGCCTGCGGGCCGGCTCAGGCGCCGTCCGGCTGCACCCCGAGCCGCTGCGCCACCGCCTCCACCCGCGCGGCATGGACCCGGTCCTTGATCTGCGCCACATTGTCGGCGCAGGCACGCGCGATGGCGCCCGCATCGATGGACGCCGCGGCCTCGCGCGCCGCCAGCAGGCGTGCCGCCTGCGGGTATTCACTGTGCTCGAAGCCCTTGCGCCCACGCTTGTCGGCCTCGCAGGCTTGCAGCGCCTGGGCGAAGCGCGCGGGCTTGCGCAGCGCATCGCAGCGCTCCAGCAGCCGCACCACGGCGGCGGCGCCGAACTCCAGCGAGCGGTGGATGTTGCCGTGCTCGCGCGCCACCACCAGTGCCAGGTCGCGGCATTCGTTGGGCACGCGCAGGCGCGTGCAGACCTGTTCCAGCAGCCTGACGCTGCGCAGCTCGTGGCCGATATGGCGTGGCAGCACGTCTTCGGGCGTGGTGCCCTTGCCCAGGTCATGCACCAGCGCGGCAAAGCGCACCGGCAGCGGCGCATCCAGCGCCGCGGCGCAGTCGATCACCATCATCACGTGCACGCCGGTATCGACCTCGGGGTGAAAGTCGGCGCGCTGCGGCACGCCCCACAGCCGCTCCAGCTCGGGCAGCAGCCGCGCCAGCGCGCCGCATTCGCGCAGCACCTCGAACATGCGCGACGGCCGTGCCTCCATCAGCCCGCGCGCCAGTTCCTGCCACACGCGCTCGGGCACCAGCGCATCGACCTCGCCCGCGGCGACCATCTCGCGCATCAGCCGCATGGTCTCGGCGGCGACGTTGAAGTCGTGGAAGCGCGCGGCGAAGCGCGCCAGCCGCAGGATGCGCACCGGATCTTCGGCAAAGGCATCGGAGACATGGCGGAACAGGCGCGCGGCCAGGTCGCGCTGGCCGCCATGCGGATCGATCACGGGCCCGGTCAGGTTGCCGTCGGCATCCACCGCGCGCGCCATCGCGTTGATGGTCAGGTCGCGCCGGACCAGGTCGTCTTCCAGCGTGACATCGGGCTCGCAGTAGAAGGCAAAGCCCTTGTAGCCCATCGCAGTCTTGCGCTCGGTGCGGGCCAGCGCGTACTCCTCCTGCGTGCGCGGATGCAGGAACACCGGAAAATCCTTGCCCACCGGGCGATAGCCGGCGGCTTCCATCTCGGCCGGGGTCGCGCCGACGACCACGTAGTCGCGGTCCTGGCTGGGCTTGCCCAGCAGTTCATCGCGGATCGCGCCGCCCACGGCATACACCTGCATGGTTGTGGCCTTTTCATGCGCCGGCACGGGTCAACCGGTAGCGGCCCGGCGCCGGCGCTATTGCTAGTGGCTGACGATTATCGCATCGGCACGGTCCGGGGCCAGCCGGTACGGCTCGTCGTCGGCCAGGAAATCGCGTTCCTCGCGCGCGCCGGCAATCCATTGCTGCATCGCCGGCAGTGCCAGCATGAAGTCCGCATAGGCCTTGGCGTCTGCGCGGTCGTCCGGCAGGTGGATGCCGTAGGTGGCGAAGCGGCTCACCACCGGCGCATAGAACGCGTCGGCGACGGTGAAGGTGCCGAACAGGAACGGCCCGCGCGCCGCATGCTGCTTGCGCAGCCCGTCCCAGATCGCGGCGATGCGCTCCACCTCGCGCTGCACCGCCACGTTCCAGCCGCGCCCGGGCAGCACCGCGGTCACGTTCATCGGCAACTGGTTGCGCACGTTGGTGAAGCCGGAATGCATCTCGGCGCAGATCGCGCGCGCGACCGCGCGCTCGGCCGGGTCGGCCGGCCACAACTGCTGGTCGGGGAAGCGCTCGGCCAGGTATTCGGAGATCGCCAGCGAATCCCACACGGTGACATCGCCGTCGACCAGCACCGGCACCTTGCCCGCGGGCGAGTAGCGGGCGATCTCGGCAGCGAAGCTGCCGGTGAACAGGCGCACCTGCACTTCCTCGAAATCAATGCCGGCCTGGCGCAGCAGCAGCCAGGGACGTAGCGACCAGGAGGAATAGTTCTTGTTGCCGATGACGAGCTTCATCGTGAGGTCCTTGGGGGAGGAAACGGAGGGGAGAGACGGCACGGACGCGGGCCGCAAGCCACGCCCCGCAGCCCGCGGGACGGCGTGGCAGCCGCGCGCCGGACCAGTCATTTTGCCAGCGCGGCCGCCCGCGTCAAAGTGAATTGCGCTCGCAACCGATATGAAATCCGGTCACATGGGCCGCGGCCTCAGCGGTGCACGCTGGCGCGCATGTGGGTCAGCGCGGCATCGCGGTTGCGCCCGGACAGCGCGTCGGTCATCACCGCCTCGAGATGCACGGGATTCAGGTTCAGCTCCGGCGCCAGCGGGCGCTGCAGCACATTGTCGAGCTGCATCGAATCCAGGTTGTCGCGCGACAGCAGCGGCTCGCCCGGCATATGCTCCATGACCGCGGCCTGCACCCGCGCCAGCGCATCGGGCAGCGCGATCACCGGGCGCGGATGGCCCGAGGCGCGCCCGGCAAAGCGCACCAGTTCCTCCAGCGTATAGACCTGCGGCCCGCCCAGCTCATAACCATGGCCGATGGTGGCCGGATTCACCATGGCGTTCAGGTAGGCCTGCACCACGTCCTGCACGAACACCGGCTGGAAGCGCGCATGGGCGCACGCCAGCGGCACGACCGGCGCCAGCTGCTGCATATGGGCGAACAGGTTGAGGAAATGGTCGTCAGGGCCGAACACCACCGAGGGCCGGAAAATGGTCCAGTCGAGCCCGCTGGCGCGCACGATGCGCTCGCCGTCGCCCTTGCTGCGCAGGTACATCGACGGTCCATTGCTGTCGGCGCCGAGCGCGCTCATATGCAACAGCCGGCGCACGCCGGTGGACAGGCAAGATGCCACGATCTGCCGCACCAGTTCCACATGCGCGCTGGCAAAGGCCTCGCCGTAGGGATCGGCGCGCTCGCCGTGCAGCACGCCCACCAGGTTGACGACGATGCCGTCGACGCCGAGCGAGCCGATCGCATCGTCGAGCGCGGCATTGTCAGCCAGGCCCAGCTCCACCACCTCGACGCGCGGCAGCAGCAGCAGGTGCTGCGCATGCTCGACATTGCGCGTGCCGACCACGATGCGGTCCGGGGCAATGGGGGAATCGGGATTGGCGCCGGGCTCCAGCGGCGCGCCCGAGGCCGAGGCGGCGCCGGCCAGGCGCGAGACGAGATGGCTGCCGATGAAGCCGGCGCCACCGATGACGAGGACGTTGCTGGTCTGCATGTTGCCTCCGTGCCAGGAAAGAAGCACGCCGCGGCACCCGCGCCAGCCCGGGCCTGCGGCGCTACGCCGGCAGGCCCGTCGTGCCCGCCCCGTGCCGGGGCAGGCGGACCAGAACAGACGACTTCACGGCAGGCTGGTGGTGGTCACCGCCGACGGCGTGACCGTGCCCAGGCGCGACTTCAGCGACTGCGGCCGGCCACTCATCAATGCAGCATAGTACGTAGCGTTGGAAAGCACATTCTTCACATAGCCGCGCGTTTCATTGAACGGGATGGTCTCTGCAAAGATCGCGCCTTCCACCGGCCGCACCAGCGTGCTGCGCCAGGCCTTGGGCCGGCCCGGGCCAGCGTTGTAGGCGGCCGAAGCCAGCGTCCACGAGCTGTCCAGATCGGTCAGCACCATGTTCAGGTAGTTGGTGCCAAGCTGGATGTTGATGGTGGGATCGCCCATCATCGACGGCGAAAAGTCGTTCATGCCGATCTTGCGCGCCACGTATTTTGCCGTGGCCGGCATCACCTGCATCAGGCCATGCGCCCCCGCCGACGAGCGCGCATTCATGATGAAGCGCGATTCCTGGCGGATCAGGCCGTACACCCATGCCATGTCCAGGCCAACCTCGTCGGTGGCGCGCTGCATGATGTCGCGGTACGGCATCAGGAAGCGTAGCGCGAAGTCATGCTCGTTGCGGGTGCGGTCGGCCGAGTTGACGGTGCGGTCGAGCAGCTCCAGGCGGCGCGCATATTCGGCGGCGGCCAGCAGCTCGCGATCGCTCATGTTGCGCAGCTCCCAGTTCCACTCGCGGTTGCCCTCGAAGCGCAGGTTCATGGCGTAGAACTTCTGCGCGCGCTGAAAACCGGGGCGCGCGCGCATCGCCATGGCTTCGGCGTCGCTGACGGTGGTGCGCGGCGGCAGCGTGATGCGGTTGCCCAGTTCTTCGCTGGCAAGCTGGCCGTAGAAGTTGAACTGCCCGGCAATCTGCTGGAAGTTCTGCTGGGCCTCGGTGTCGCGGCCGTCGGCCTTGAGCGCGCGGCCGTACCAGTAGATCCAGGCGGGATCCTTGGCGCGCAGTTCCGGGCGCATCAGCTCGACCGCCTGGCGCACCTGCTTCCAGTCGCCCTGGCGCAGCGCGGCGCGCACGCGCCATTCCTGGGTGTCATCGGACAGCCACTGGTTGCCGCCCAGATCCATCTGGCGGCGGTAATAGCCGGCCGCCTCGGGCAGCAGCTTCTTGGCCGCGAACTGGCCGATCACTCCCCACGCCGCACCCTGCTCGTCGCGCGACAGCGTGCCCTGGGCCGTGGCCAGGTAGGCCGCCGCCTGCGACGGGTCGGATCGCGCCATCTTGACGATGGTGGCAAGGGTATCGCCATCCAGGCGCGCGTCGGGGATCAGCGCGGCAATCTTGCCGGCCAGCGTGACGTAGTTCTGCTCCAGCGCCAGCCGCGCCTGGAAGGCCACGTCGCTGCGCTGGATCTGCTGGCTCTGGACCAGATAGCCGATCAGGTCGACGCAGCCTTCGCCGTAGTACCTGGGGTCGCTCAGCACGTTGCGCGCATCGGCGGCGACGTTCTGGCCCTTGAGCGCACGCGACAGCAGCGCATAGCACTCGACCTGGGTATCGTCCTTGAGCGCGAACTGCGGGTATTCGACATCGAAATTGGCCCAGTCGCGCTTCTTGCCCAGCACCAGCAGCCAGTCATTGCGCATGCGGTCGGCAATCGCGTCGCCCTTGTAGCGCTGCAGGAACACGCGCACCTGGTCGTCCGGCGCATCGATGCGGGCCAGGCCGCTGGCGTCGAACAGCTGCGGCTTGATGCGGAAGTACTCGACATAGGACGGCACCGGGTAGTCCACCAGCGTGGCCGAGATCGCGTAGGCGCGTTCGACGTCGTTCTTGCGCGCGGCTTCGCGCAGCGCGGTGAAGGCCTCGTCGGGATCGCTGGGGATCACCGTCGAGGGTGCGCGCGTGACCGCCTGCGGGCGCTTCTGCGCGTGGACGGGCGTGACAAGCAATGCACATGCAAGCGCGATCCAGGCGGCCCGCCCTGCACGCTGCAGATATACTCCCTTCAGCATTCTTCTTCCTTGTCGATGACGGCGGCGCCTCGTGCCTGCACCGTGTGCCGAAAACCGCGGCGCCGCCATCCGTGTTGGTTCGGACGAGGGCATTATCCCACGCCATGTCTTCCACTCCTGAGACTACATCCACCCCCGCAGCCGACCGCCGCGCGCTGCGCGCGCAACTGCTGGCGCAGCGCGCCGCCCTGCCCGCACGCGCCGCAGCCGATGCCCGCATCGCCGCCGCGCTGTCCGAACTGCTGGCGGGCCTGGCGGTGCGCTGCCTGGGCTTCTACTGGCCGATCCAGCAAGAGTTTGACGCGCGCGCCGCGGTGGCGCAGTGGCTCGCCGCCGTGCCCGGCCGCCATGCCGCGCTGCCCTCGGTCAGCCGCCCCGGCACGCCGCTGGATTTTCATCTGTGGACGCCGGATACGCCCATGGCCACCGGCCACTACGGCATCCCGGTGCCCGACGGCACCGAGGCCGCGACGCCGGATGCGATGATCATTCCCTGTGTCGGTTTCAGCCCGGACAAGTTCCGCCTGGGCTACGGCGGTGGTTTCTATGACCGCACCCTGGCGGCCATGGCGCAGCGGCCGGTCGCCATCGGCATCGGCTACGACGCCTGCCGCATTGCGCTGCAGGCGCAGCCGCACGACATCGCCATGGACTGGATCGTGACGGAGTCGGGCGCGTTCTAGCCCGGATCGGCCCCGGAGCCCTGCACCAGCTCGTCGACCAGCGCGCGCATGCAGCGCCAGTGCGAGCCTTCCCAGAACACCCGCAGGCAGCGGTCGCAGGTGACGAAGCTGCGATGTCGCGCCAGCACGCCGTCCGGGACGCGTCCGGCCGCGCCGGACGGTTCCAGCGCGCGCAGCGGCGCATTGCAGTCCAGGCACAGCGAAAACGGCCGGGCGCTGCGCGCCAGGTCCAGCCGCGCGAAGATCTCGCGCACCTGCTGGCGCGACTTGAGCGCGCGCACATAGCAGCCGTGCGTGATGCCGCGGCGCTTGAGCAGTTCGCGGTCGCGCGTCAGCACGATGCGGCCTTCGGCGACCGCGATGCGCTCGATCTCGCAATCTTCGAAATGGTTGTCGTAGAGCGTGTCGAAGCCGGTCATGCGCAGCAGATGCGCCAGCCCGCCCAGGTGGGCATCTGCAACGAAGCGCATCACCCGCAGCGGCTGCTCGCGTACCCGCAGCAGCGGCGACACGTCGATCCGTTCGAACTTGGGATAGACCGAGACCCGGTCGCCATCACGCAGCTGCCGCTCGAACCCGCTCGATTCGCCGTTGACCAGGATCAGCTCGACCTCGGTATGCGGCACGCCCAGCGCCTCGATCATGTGCTTGACCGTGGCGGCGCGCGCACACACGCACGACAGGTCGCGCCGGCGCTGGTCCGGCGCGAGGAAGTCGTTCAGTTCCTCGTAGAAGCGGAAGGTGGCGGTGACCATGGGGCGAGTATGGCACCGATCGGCCGTGTTAGTACGCTGGTGGCACCACGGACGCATGCAGTGAAGCTCCCCTCTCCCCGTGCGGGGAGAGGGAGAACACCTTGCTTGGGCTAGTTCGGGCTGCTTTGGAGCACCCCAAAACCGCTCACTTCTTCGCTGGCGTTCCTTACAGCTTCAGCCGCTGCCAGATCGCCTTGGTCGCGCCGGCTGCGTTGAGCGTATAGAAATGCAGCCCCGGCACGCCCGCGGCCAGCAGCCGCTCGCACAGCGCCGTGACCACGTCCAGGCCGAAGGCACGGATCGATTCGCGGTCGTCGCCGAAGCTCTCCAGCCGCCTGGCCACCCAGCGCGGCACTTCGGCGCCGCACATCTCGGAGAAGCGCATCAGCTGCGAGTAGTTGGTGATCGGCATGATGCCCGGCACGATCGGCACCTCGACACCCAGCGCGCGCACGTCGTCGACGAAGCGGAAGTAGGCGTCGGCGTTGTAGAAATACTGTGTGATCGCCGAGTCGGCACCGGCCCTGACCTTGCGCACGAAGTTGTCGAGGTCATGGCGCGGCGACTTCGCCTGCGGGTGGTACTCCGGGTACGCCGCGACTTCGATATTGAACCAGTCGCCGGTCTCGGCGCGGATGAACTCCACCAGTTCGTTGGCGTAGCGGAACTCGCCGATCTCGCCCATGCCCGACGGCATGTCGCCGCGCAGCGCGACGATATGGCGGATGCCGCCTTCGCGGTATTGCTGCAGGATCGCGCGGATGCTCTCGCGCGACGAGCCCACGCACGACAGGTGCGGCGCGGCCTCGATGCCTTCGCGCTGGATTTCCAGCACGGCGTCGAGCGTGCCCTGCTGCGTGGTGCCGCCGGCGCCGAACGTCACCGAGATGTATTTGGGCTTGAGCGGGGCCAGCTGCGCGCGCGTGTTGCGCAGCTTCTCCGTGCCCTCCGCCGTCTTGGGCGGGAAGAATTCAAAGCTGAAGTAGCGGTCTTGCATGATGGTGGCGCGCCGCGTTGGCGCGGCGCGCGAAATGAGGTCAGTCGTCGCGGTTGCCCAGCAGCAGGCTGGCCAGCAGCCACGAGATCACGCTGTACAGGATCGAGCCCAGCAAGGCCGCCCAGAAGCCGCCGACGGTAAAGCCGGACAGCAGGTTGCCGACGAACAGAAACAGCAGCGCGTTGATGACGAAGATAAACAGCCCCAGCGTCAGCAGCGTAACCGGCAGCGTCAGGATCACCAGGATCGGACGGATCAGCGTATTGACCAGACCCAGCACCAGCGCCGCCAGCATCGCCGAGCCGAAGCTCTTGATGTGGATCGACGGGATGATGTACGGCAAGACGAACAGCGCGACGGCGTTGATGATCCAGACGACCAGTAGTCTCATGACGGTTCCTTGGTTGGTGTTTTCTCCCCTCTCCCATTTATGGGAGAGGGGCGGGGGTGAGGGCGGGCGTGTCTCGACGTGATATGCCTGGCTTCGTGGCAACGCCTGCCCTCACCCCCGGCCCCTCTCCCGCAGGCGGGAGAGGGGAGCACGGCAAGCGCACAGGGCGAACCGCATCAATAACGGTAATGATCCGCCTTGTACGGGCCCTCCTTCTTCACGCCGATGTAAGCGGCCTGCTGCTCGGTCAGCTCGGTCAGTTGCGCGTTCAGCTTGCGCAGCTGCAGGCGCGCGACCTTCTCGTCCAGGTGCTTGGGCAGCGTGTAGACGCCGACCGGGTACTTGCCGCTGTCGCGCTCCTGCCAGAGCTCGATCTGGGCGATGGTCTGGTTGGCGAACGAGCTGCTCATCACGTACGACGGGTGGCCGGTGGCGCAACCCAGGTTCACCAGGCGGCCCTTGGCCAGGATGATCAGCTTCTTGCCGTCGGGGAACTTGACGTGGTCGACCTGCGGCTTGATCTCGTCCCACTCGTACTTCTCGATCGAGGCGATGTCGATCTCGTTGTCGAAGTGGCCGATATTGCAGACGATGGCCTGGTCCTTCATCTTGGCCATGTGCTCATGGGTGATGACGTGGTAGTTGCCGGTGCAGGTGACGAAGATGTCGCCATGCTCGGCAGCGTAGTCCATGGTCACCACGCGATAGCCTTCCATCGCGGCCTGCAGCGCGCAGATCGGGTCGATCTCGGTGACCCACACCTGCGCCGACAGCGCGCGCAGCGCCTGCGCGCTGCCCTTGCCCACGTCGCCATAGCCGGCGACCACGGCGATCTTGCCGGCGATCATCACGTCCGTGGCGCGCTTGATGCCATCCACCAGCGACTCGCGGCAGCCGTACAGGTTGTCGAACTTGCTCTTGGTGACCGAGTCGTTGACGTTGATCGCCGGGAAGCGCAGCTCGCCCTTTTGCGCCATCTGGTACAGGCGGTGCACGCCGGTGGTGGTTTCCTCGGTCACGCCGCGGATGGCTGCCAGGTTGCGGCTGTACCAGCTCGGGTCCCGGGCCAGCTTTTCCTTGATCGCGGCGAACAGGTAGGTTTCTTCCTCGCTGCCCGGGTTGGCGATGACCGCAGCGTCCTTCTCCGCGCGCGCGCCCAGGTGCAGCAGCAGCGTGGCGTCGCCGCCGTCGTCGAGGATCATGTTGGGGGTGCCGCCGTCAGACCAGTCGAAGATGCGGTGCGTGAAGTCCCAGTATTCCTTCAGCGATTCGCCCTTGAAGGCGAACACGGGCGTGCCGCCCGCGGCGATCGCGGCGGCGGCGTGGTCTTGGGTCGAGAAGATGTTGCACGAGGCCCAGCGCACGTCGGCGCCCAGCGCCTTGAGCGTCTCGATCAGCACGGCGGTCTGGATCGTCATGTGCAGCGAGCCGGCGATGCGCGCGCCCTTGAGCGGCTGCGCGGCGGCGAACTCGTCGCGGATCGCCATCAGGCCGGGCATCTCGGTCTCGGCAATGGCGATTTCCTTGCGGCCCCAGCCGGCCAGGTTGATGTCGGCGACGAGGTAGTCCTGCTTCAGGTCGGTCACAGCGTTCATGTTTCACTCCCGGTGAAGAGTGGCACGCAGTTGACGAGTACGGGGATCTGGCGGCCGCGCATGGCGCTCGGGCACATGCGAAGCACGCGGATAGGTCGACTCGCTTCCGTGCGGACCACGGATCAGCGAGCGCCGTTGAAGACAGTCCGAGCCTGGCGGATAGCTGGGGCGGCTGTGCCGCCGGCCGCGCGATGTGCTTCGCGGGCCTCCATCCGTTGCAACGCTCCTCGGAGTGGCGGTATTGTAGCGTGCCCGGAGGCCTTGCGCACCGGCCCTCCTTGATTTCCGCACAGATGATCCCAACGCCACCCCGTACCCTGACCATCGCCGGCTCCGACTCCGGCGGCGGCGCCGGCATCCAGGCCGACCTGAAGACATTTTCCGCGCTGGGGTGCTTCGGCATGAGCGCGATCACCGCGATCACCGCGCAGAACACGCTGGGCGTGACCGGCGTGCATGCGATCCCGGCCAACATGGTGGCCGCGCAGATCGACGCGGTGGCCGTCGATATCGGCGTGGACGCGGCCAAGACCGGCATGCTGGGCACCGCCGCCATCGTCGAGGCCGTGGCCGCGGCGGCGGACCGGCACGGCATCCGCAAGCTGGTGGTGGACCCGGTGATGATCTCGACCTCGGGCGCGACGCTGTCCGACGACGCCACCACGCAGGCCATGGTGCGGCTGCTGTTCCCGCGCGCGCTGCTGGTCACGCCCAACCTGCCCGAGGCCTCATACCTGCTGGGCCGCAGGATCGCGCGCCGCGCCGACATGGAACAGGCCGCCGCCGACCTGATCGCGCTGGGCTGCCCGGCCGTGCTGCTCAAGGGCGGCCACCTCGAAGACGATGGCGCGGCAGGCCTCGCCGGCGGGCTGGACGACATGCTGATGCTGAAGGACGGAACCGTGCGCGTGTTCACGCATGCGCGGGTCGAGACCGGCAACCTGCACGGCACCGGCTGCACGCTGGCGGCCGCGATCGCCTCGCAGCTGGCGCGCGGCGATGCGCTGGAAGCGGCGGTCGGGACCGCGCTGGACTATGTGGCGCAGGCCATCGCAGCCGGCGCAGGCTTGCGGTTGGGCGGCGGCAACGGCCCGCTGAACCACGCCTTCGCGCCGCGCGCGCTGGGCTGAGCGGCGCGCGCCTCTGGCACCACTCAGTTGCCGCCGCTGGACAACGGCACCAGCTTGAACGCGGCGCGCGCCACGCATACCACGTTGCCTTCGGCATCCTTCACTTCGCCCTCGCAGAACGCAATGCGCGCGCCGCGGCGCAGGCAGCGCGCTTCCAGCGTCAGCTCGCCGCGCGCGGCGGCGAGGAAATGGGTCGACATGTCGATGGTGATCACGCCGGTTTCCGTCGGCGCATGCGAGCGCGCGGCGCCGCTCAGGGTGAAATCCAGCGTCGCCATCAGCGTACCGCCGTGCACGTCGCCGCGGCTGTTCACCAGTTGCGGATGCGCCGGCAGGCGCGTGCGGCAGTAGCCCTCTTCGATCAGCTCCGGCTGCAGGCCGAAATACCGCATCAGCGGCACGTCGATGCCGAAATAGGGCTTTTCAGGCGTGCCGGGGGCGGCGGGGATGATGACGGGGAGCTGGGTCGACATGGTGGGCGCGGCCGGGTGGTTGGCGGGGAATGCTGCACGACATCATAGCGGCGGGTCTTGCATCGGTTCCCGGCGCTGGTCGAATGTCGCACAAATCTTTGGAAACGCGATGCCTGTCGCCAGCAACCGGCTCAGAGCGTCTGCCGCATGGCGATCCGCTGCCGCAGCCCCGCCGCGCGCTGCGCCGCCAGCGCTTGCGACAGCAACGGGCACAGCTCGCTGTCCTGCAACTGCCGGAAGCCCATCGACGCATAGAACGGCGCATTCCAGCGCAGGTGCGCGAACGTGGTCAGGCCCAGCGAGCGCAGTCCGCCGGCACGCGCCCAGTCCTGCACGGTGCCGACCAGCGCGCGCCCGATGCCGCGCCGGCCGTGGTCCGGATGCACGTCCATCTCGTCGAGATAGCCGCAGGCGCCGTGGCGGCTGGCCAGCGCGAAGCCGGCGACTTCCCCGCCATGCTCGGCCACCCACAGGCGCCCTTCGCGCTGCGCCGCCGCCAGGGCCGCCTCCGGCGTGCTGACCAGGCGCAGCAGCGCCGGCAGGTCGCCCTCCGGGAACAGGGCCGCGGCGGCCAGCTCGATATCGGGCAGCCGCGGCAGGTCATGCGCGGCCGCCAGGCGAATGCGCGGGGCGGCCACGGCGCGCTCAGCCGGCCGGGAACAGGCTGACGAGACGGGCCACCGCGGCCGGCACGTCGTCGGCCTCGGTGACGGCGCGCACCACGGCGGCGCTGCCGACGCCCACCGCCAGCACTTCGCGCATATTCGACGCATTGACGCCGCCGATGCCGACCAGCGACGGGATCACCGGCTGCATCAGCTTCGCATACGCACGGAAGCGGCCCATGCCTTGCGGCTGGGTCGGCATCACCTTGGTGGTGGTCGGGAAGATCGCGCCCAGCGCCAGGTAGCTGGGGCGGATCGCGGCGACGCGCAGCATCTCGGCGTAACCGTGCGTGGACACGCCCAGCCGCAACCCGGACGCGCGGATCGCGTCGAGGTCGGCGTCGTCCAGGTCTTCCTGGCCGAGGTGGATGCCGTAGATGCCGCTGTGCGCGCCGTTGGCGGCTTGGTAGTCGAGCGCCGCCTGCCAGTGGTCGTTGATGAACAGGCGCGACGACGACCCCTGCATGGCCCTGGCCGCGCGCGCGATCTCGGCGCGCACCGCGGCGGCGTCGCCGGACTTGAAGCGCAGCTGCAGCGTGGGCACGTTCAGCGGCGCCAGCCGCTCGATCCAGTCGGCGCTCGGCACCACCACGTACAAGCCCAGCGCGGGGCATGGCGCGAACGGCGCGACGGTATCCTCGGGCGCCACCAGCGCGGCGTGGCGCACGTGCGGAAAGCGCGCAAAGTCGGACGGCCAGTCGGCCGAGCCCGGCGCCCAGGCGCGCGCCAGGCACAGCGCATCGTGGGCCGGGAAATGCAGCGACAGGCAGGCCAGCAGCACCGCGACGAAGGCGGGCGAATGCGGCTGTCCGGTATCCGCGGCGACCGAGAACACCCAGGTGCCCATCGGCGAGCGCACGGTGTCGATCCACTGGCCGCCTTCGCGGTCGGTCTCGACCAGCGTGGCGCCCGCAGCGGCAACGCGCGCGATGGTGTCGGCATCGGCTTCGCCGTCTGACAGCAGCACGTCGTGGGGGCCGGGCTGCGCCGGCGCGTCTTGCAGGCGCCATGCCTGCCACGGCTTGTCGTCCACGCCGAAGGTGTCGCCATAGTGTTCCAGCACCGCCTGGCGCAGCGGGCCGTCGCTGGGGGCGTGCACGGGGCGGCGGGTCATGCGCGCTGCTCCGTGTCTGCGTGCCAGAACGGCATGCCGACCACCGGGGTGCTGGCCTGCGCGACTTCGCGCTCGGGCATCGGCCCGGCCAGGTAGGCGGTGCGGCCCGCGGCCACGGCCTGCGCGAAGGCGCGCGCCATGTCGACCGGGTAGGCGGCCTGCGCCACCGCGGTATTGAGCAGCACGCCGTCATAGCCCCACTCCAGCACCTGCGCCGCATGCGACGGCAGGCCCAGGCCGGCATCGACGATCAGCGGCGTATCCGGCAGGCGCTCGCGCAGCACCCGCATCGCGTGCGGGTTGACCGCGCCGCGGCCAGTGCCGATCGGCGCGGCCCACGGCATCAGCGCCTGGCAGCCGACGTCGAGCAGGCGGCGGCACAGCACCAGGTCCTCGGTGCAGTACGGCAGCACCTTGAAGCCCTCCTTGATCAGGGTATCCGCCACGGCCGGCAGGTTGAGCGTGTCGGGCTGCAGGGTGTAGTCGTCGCCGATCAGTTCGAGCTTGATCCACGGCGTCTCGAACACCTCGCGCGCCATCATCGCGGTAGTGATGACTTCCTGCGCGGTGAAGCAGCCGGCGGTGTTGGGCAGCACCGGCACGTTCAGCGCCTTGAGCATCTGCCAGAACGCCTGGCCGCCCTCGCCATCGCCCACCGCGCCCTGGCGGCGCAGCGCGACCGTGATCATGGCCGGGGTCGAGGCCTGCACGGCCGCTTCCAGCGTGGCCGGCGACGGATAGCGCGCGGTGCCGAGCAGCAGGCGCGAGCCGAACGACTCGCCATACAGCACGAACGGGTCGCGCAGGGTTGCGGAAGGTTCGAAGGTCATGGGTCAGCCTCCCGTCACGGGTTGCACGAGGTCGATGCGGTCGCCGGCCGCAAGAGGGGTGTTGGCGTGCGCGGCGCGCGGCACGAACTGGCCGTTGACCGCCGCGGCAAAGGGGGGCGCGATCTGCGCCGCGCTCACCGCGTCCGCCAGCGTGGCGGATTCGGCAAGGGCGAGCGGTCGGCCGTTGAGCAGGATATCCATGTCAGTCTTGCATTAATGCAGCGTGCCGGAGCGCGCGCCAACCACGGGCGCCGGCGCCTCCGTCACCGCCTCGATCATACCGGTCCAGCGCAGCGCGGCAGGCACGGCATGCGCGGCGGGATCGCCGTTGAGCAGCGCGCCCACCACCGCGCAAGCGGCCTCGGTCACCGCGGGGGCGATCAGGAAGCCGTGGCGGTACAGGCCATTGACCCGCACCACGCGCGCGCGCTGGTCGACGCGGATCGCGGGCAGGTGGTCCGGCCGCGTGGGCCGGCGCTGCACGTTCAGTTCCAGCACGCGCGCCTCGCCGAAGGCCGGGTGCAGCGAATGCGCGGCCGACAGCAGCTCCAGCGCGGAGCGCACGCTCATCGGCGAATCGTCCTCGCTTTCCAGTTCGGTGGCGCCGATCACATACAGGTCGTTGGGCTTGGGCGCGATATAGATCGGATAGCGCGGATGCAGCAGGCGCACCGGACGGTGCAGCTTGACGTCGGGCGCATGCACGCGCACCACTTCGCCGCGCAGCCCCCGCAGGCCGGGTTGGCTGCCGCCGGGCTGCGCCGGCCACGCGCTGCGTGCGCCCAGGCCACGGCAGTCCAGCACCACGTCGGCGTGGATGCCAAGCTGCGACAGCGAGCCGGCATCGACCTCGCCCGCCTCCCACACGCAATGCACGCCTTCGCTGACCGCGCACGACAGCAGCGCGCGCAGCACGCCGCGGTTGTCGAGCTGGCCTTCGCCGGCCAGCAGCAGACCCTGCGGGAAGCGGCCCGCCAGCGCCGGCTCGACCTCGCCCACGCCCTTGCCGTCAAGCGCGCGCAGCCGCTGCGCCACCAGCTCCGGCGGCGCCACCGCGCGCACGCGACTGGTGAACAGCGACATCTCGGCGCGGTCGCGCGCATGCCAGACCACCAGCGTGCCGTCTTCCTGGAAAAAGACCGGCTCGGGCAGCTCGGCCAGCCAGGCGCGCCACAGGTCGACGCTGGCGATGCCAAGGTCGACGATGCGGCGCTCGGCGATGGCCGACTCGGCCAGCGGCGCGAGCATGGCCGCGGCCACATAGGCGGCCGAGCCAGCGCCGTCCGGGCCGGCCCGCTCCACCAGCGCCACGCGGGCGCCGCCGCGGACCAGCAACCAGGCGGCCAGGCGGCCGGCAAGGCCGGCCCCGAGGATGGCGACATCAAACGACTGCACTGCTGTCATGAGGGTGTTGTGCCGGGCGCGCCATGCGGCCGCGTCCGGCCTCCTTGTTATCGGTGCCGCCGCGCGGGGCGCTGCGCGGCGGCGGATCTTGCGCGGGCATGGCGTGCGAGGCCATGCCCGTCCTGCCGTGACTTCGGCAGATTTTCAGCTACTGCCTTACGAGTAGATCTTGCTGCCCTTCTTCAGGAACTCGATCGACTTTTCTTCCATGCCCTGCTGCGCTTCCTTGGGCAACGAGGCGGCGTAGTCGCGCACTTCCTGCGTGATCTTCATCGAGCAGAACTTCGGCCCGCACATCGAGCAGAAGTGGGCGATCTTGGCACCTTCGGCCGGCAGGGTGGCATCGTGGTACGAGCGCGCGCGCTCCGGGTCGAGGCCCAGGTTGAACTGGTCTTCCCAGCGGAACTCGAAGCGCGCCTTCGACAGCGCGTTGTCGCGCAGCTGCGCGCCGGGCCAGCCCTTGGCAAGATCCGCGGCGTGGGCAGCGATCTTGTAGGTGATGATGCCTTCGCGGACGTCTTCCTTGTCCGGCAGGCCCAGGTGCTCCTTGGGCGTGACGTAGCACAGCATGGCCGTACCCATCCAGCCGATATTGGCCGCGCCGATGCCGCTGGTGATGTGGTCGTAGCCGGGGGCGATGTCGGTCACCAGCGGTCCCAGCGTATAGAACGGCGCCTCGTAGCAATGCTTGAGTTCTTCGTCCATGTTGGCCTGGATGCGCTGCAGCGGCACGTGGCCCGGGCCTTCGATCATCACCTGCACGTCGTGCTTCCACGCCTTGGCGGTCAGCTCGCCCAGCGTGCGCAGCTCGCCGAACTGGGCCTCGTCGTTGGAGTCGGCGATGCAGCCCGGACGCAGGCCGTCGCCGAGGCTGAACGACACGTCGTACGCCTTCATGATCTCGCAGATCTCGTCGAAGTGCGTGTACAGGAAGTTTTCCTTGTGGTGCGCCAGGCACCACTTGGCCATGATCGAACCGCCGCGCGAGACGATGCCCGTCACGCGGTCGGCGGTCAGCGGCACGTAGCGCAGCAGCACGCCGGCGTGGATGGTGAAGTAGTCCACGCCCTGCTCGGCCTGCTCGATCAGCGTGTCGCGGAACATCTCCCAGGTCAGGTCCTCGGCGATGCCGCCGGTCTTGTCCAGCGCCTGGTAGATCGGCACCGTGCCGATGGGCACCGGCGAGTTGCGCAGGATCCATTCACGGGTTTCATGGATGTGCTTGCCGGTCGACAAGTCCATGATGGTGTCGGCGCCCCAGCGGATCGACCACACCATCTTTTCCACTTCCTCGGCCAGCGACGAGGTCACCGCCGAGTTGCCGAGGTTGCCGTTGATCTTGACGCGGAAATTGCGTCCGATCGCCATCGGCTCCAGCTCGGTGTGGTTGATGTTGGCGGGAATGATGGCGCGGCCCGAGGCGATCTCCTGGCGCACGAATTCCGGCGTGATGTCTTCCGGACGCAGCGGCAGGCCGGCGCCCAGCGCGTTGCCCGGATGCTGGCGCAGCAGCGCCTTGTATTCGGGCTTGTCGTACAGCGCCTGCAGGTTCAGCGACTCTCGCAGCGCCACGTATTCCATTTCCGGCGTGATGATGCCCTTGCGCGCATAGTGCATCTGCGACACGTTGGCACCGGCCTTGGCGCGGCGCGGATTGGTCAGCTGGGCAAAGCGCAGGTGCGCGGTGGCCGGGTCGTTGGCACGGTCGCGGCCGTATTCCGACGACAGGCCGGGCAGCACTTCGGTGTCGCCGCGCTCGTCGATCCATTTGGCGCGCAGCGCCGGCAGGCCGGCCTTCAGGTCGATATGCACGTCCGGGTCGCTGTACGGGCCCGAGGTGTCGTAGACCGGAATCGGCGGATTGGGCATTTCGCCCTTCTCGGTGCGCGTGGAGGTCTGCAGGATCGTGCGCAGCGGCACGCGGATATCCGGACGGCTGCCGGTCAGGTAGGTCTTGCTCGAAGCCGGGTAGGCGAATTTCTGGTCGAGATCGCTTTCGAGCGATTCGAAGGATGCAGCGGGGGCAGTACGGGCCATGGGTGTCGTCCTCTCTCTTGCGGGGTGGACGAAACCAGGAGCCCTGTGAGCGCCGCCTGGCTTGTGGCTGAGGTGGCGAGTCCCGGAGGGACTAGAGGCTTGGTCTTGCTGAAACTTCCCACGCCGGTACTAACCGGATCGGGTTCGAAGGGACTCTCTCAGCCGCGCGGCCCATCCGCACGGCACCCCTGTTTCATCCAACGGGGTGAATTTAAGCACAGAGCACCGGTGGGCGCCAGTGCCAGTTGCCTCCCGTGGGTGGTGCCACAGCTGTGCAAAAAGGTATCGAATCGCGCATGGTGCATCGCAAAAATCGGCCCTAAGCGGACGACCAGGCACTCATGCACGCGCGGCGTGCTCTACCATGCAAGCAAACGGCAAGCCCCGCTCGAGGAGACATCATGACCGACGCTTCCACCCACCGCGTCTTCAACCAGGTGCCGGATCTCGCGCACTACAACCTGTTCGACAGCGATCCCCTGCTGCGGGCAGCGCTGGAGCGCCTGGGCGGCGGTTGGCATGCCGACGCGCTGCGGGAGTTCGGCGCGCGCCTGGGGGAGCCGGAAGTGCAGCAATGGGCCGCGGACGCCAACCGCCATGCGCCCGAGCTGCATACGCACAGCCGCACCGGCGAGCGCATCGATACGGTCGAGTTCCACCCCGGCTGGCACGCGCTGCTGGGGCTGCTGCGCGGCCAGCAGCTGCAGGCCCTGCCGTTCGCGCAACCGCGCGCGGGCGCCTGGGCGGCGCGCACCGCGGGGTACTTCCTGCAGGCTCAAGTGGAATCGGGCTCGCTGTGCCCGCCCACCATGACCTTTGCCAGCATCCCGGTGCTGCGCAAGGAAGCCGCGCTGTTTGCCGAGCTGGAACCGGGCCTCTATGCGGCCGAACATGATGCGCGCGACCTGCCCTGGCGCGACAAGACCGCGATCATGATCGGCATGGGCATGACCGAGAAGCAAGGCGGCTCCGACGTGCGCGCCAACACCACCGTGGCGCGCGCTGTGCGTGGCGAAGGCCGTGGCGCCGAATACGCGCTGACCGGGCACAAGTGGTTCTTCTCCGCGCCGATGTGCGACGCGCACCTGGTGGTCGCGCGCATGGGGGCAGAAGACGGTCCGCTGTCGTGCTTCTTCGTGCCGCGCTTTCGCGACGATGGCAGCCGCAACGCGGTGCAGATCCAGCGGCTCAAGGACAAGCTCGGCAACCGCTCCAACGCCAGCAGCGAAGTCGAGTTCCGCGACGCCACCGGCATCCTGATCGGCGAGGAAGGCCGCGGCATCCCGACCATCATCGAGATGGCGACCAATACGCGGCTCGACTGCGTGATCGGCAGCTCGGCTATCCTGCGCGCGGCCTTCGTGCAGGCGCTGCACCATACGCGCCACCGCAGCGCCTTCGGCCGCCTGCTGGCAGACCAGCCGCTGATGCGCAATGTGCTGGCGGACCTGGCGCTGGAATCCGAAGCGGCGTCGCTGCTGATGATGGAACTGGGCCACGCCTTCGAGCACGCCGAGGGCGACAACCCCGACCCGCTCGCCACTGCATGGAAACGCGTGGTCACGCCCGCGGCCAAGTTCTGGGTGTGCAAGCGCGCCATCGAGGCCACCGGCGAAGCGATGGAAGTCTGGGGCGGCAACGGCTATGTCGAGGAAGGCCCGATGGCGCGGCTGTACCGCGAGGCGCCGGTCAATTCGATTTGGGAAGGCTCGGGCAACATCATGTGCCTGGACGTGCTGCGCGCGCTCCAGCGCAATCCCGACGACGGCGCGCGCCTGCTGCAGGAACTGTCGCGCCGCGCCGGCGGCCATCCGGCGGTACGCGCGGAACTGGCCTCGCTGCAGGCCATGCTGCGCGAGCCCCCCGAGCAGCTCGAAGCCAATGCGCGCCGCTTTGCCCAGGGCCTGGTCCTGACCGCGCAGGCAGCGCTGATGCTGGCGCATGCCGACCCCGATAACGCGGAGCTGTTCGTCGCCAGCCGGCTCGGGCGCCAGCACGGGCGCGTGTTCGGCACGCTGGATGCGGATGCCGGCGCGCTCGGGCGGGTGGCGTCGCGCGGCTTCGAGGGCTAGGCCTCCATCGACTCCAGCACCCGCAGCATCACCCGCGGCGCATAGCGGATCAGGTCGTGCGCGCGCTCGCCGATCATGATTGCGGGCGCATTGGTGTTGCCGCCGATCAGCGTGGGCATCACCGAGGCATCGACCACGCGCAGGCCTTCGACGCCGCGCACGCGCAGCTGCGGATCCACCACCGCCATCGCATCCATGCCCATGCGGCAGGTGCCAACCGGGTGGTAGATGGTGTCGGCGCGCTCGCGGATCAGCTCGCGCACGGCGGCATCGTCGCTGCCATCGGCGCGCAGGCCGGCCGTATAAAGTTCGCGCCCGCCGAAGCAGGACAGTTGCGGCTGCGCCAGGATGCTGCGCACGATGCGCACGCCGGCCACCATGTCGTCGAGGTCGCGCGCGTCGCTGAGGTACTTCGGATCGATCAGCGGCGCGCGGCGGATATCGGCCGAGGCCAGCCGGACCTCGCCGCGGCTGCGCGGGCGCAGCAGGCAGACATGGCAGGAATAGCCATGGCCGCGATTCAGCTTGCGCATATGGTCGTCGGCCAGGCCCACCACGAAATGCAGCTGCAGGTCGGGCTCGGGCAGCGCCGGGTGGCTGCGCAGAAAGCCGCCGGCCTCGGCGAAGTTGCTCGACATCATGCCAGCGCGCTCGCGCCGGTAGCGCAGCATTTCGGACAGCAACCTGGCGAGGCCGCCGAACGATACGCCGAACAGCTCGGGCACGGCGGTGCGCTTGTGCAGCACCACGTCCAGATGGTCTTGCAAGTTGGCGCCCACGCCGGCCAGGTCATGGACCACGTCGATGCCGTGCTCGCGCAGGTGCGCGGCGGGCCCGACCCCCGAGACCATCAGCAGCTGCGGCGAGCCGAACGTGCCCGCGCACACGATCACGTCGCGACGCGCGCGCAGCAGCTGCTGGCGGCCGTCACGCTGTACCAGCACCCCGGCGGCGTGACGGCCTTCGAAGACGATGCGCAGGGCCTGCGTGTCGGTCAGCACGTGCAGCCGCGAACGGCCCCCATTGCAGGCGCGGTCGCGCGGGTTGCCGCCATGCAGGTACGCGCGCGCGGCATTCCAGCGCTCGCCCGCGTGCTGCGTGACCTGGTACCAGCCGATGCCCTCCTGCTCTTCGCCGTTGAAATCGTCATTGCGCGGGTAGCCGGCCTGCTGCGCGGCCTCGATGAAGCGCTCGGCGAACGGGTTGGGCGTGCGCAGGTCGCTGACATGCAGCGGGCCGTTGCCGCCGTGCAGCGGATCGTCGTCGCTGCCCGCCAGGCGCTCGTTGCATTCGGCGCGGCGGAAGTACGGCAGCACGTCGTCCCAGGACCAGCCATCGCAGCCGGCGTCGGCCCAGGCATCGTAGTCGGCGGGCCGGCCGCGCGTGTAGATCATCGCGTTGATCGACGAGCAGCCGCCCAGCCCGCGCCCGCGCGGCTGGTAGCCGCGGCGGCCGTTCAGGCCCGGCTGCGGCACGGTGTGGAAGCCGTAGTTGCGCGCCCCCGCGCGCGGCAGCAGCGCGGCCAGCCCGGCGGGTGTGCGCACCAGCACATGGTGGTCGTGGTGCCCCGCCTCGATCAGCGCGATGGTGTCGTCGCCGCTGTCGGCGAGGCGCCCCGCCAGCGCACAGCCCGCCGACCCCGCGCCGACGATGACGTAGTCATAGGTGGTTTCCATCTGTCTCCCCGCGAGTCCGCAGGCGGCGCGCATGCGTGAGCCGGGCCGCGCCGGCGCGCGCCCTGTCCGTCCAGCGGATGGCAAGCCGTGAGATTCAGTGTAGGCGCTGGCTGCGCTGGCTCAAGGCCGGAGCGGCGGCAACCAAAGGCAATCGGGCGCGACGGACGGGCGTTTGAATCGGCTTTCTGGTAGCAAGCTTCCATTGTCTTGGCCGGCGCGCTGCCTTATCTTGCGCGATGGTGCGCGGATATGCGCGCAAATCCAGGAGCGCAGCCATGCGAGAAGTCCCCGACCTGTCGTCCGTCTTCGGTGCGATGCATGCCGCCTCGCGGCGCGACCAGTTGCCCGCGTGGACCATGCGTGCCGATCGCCTGCAGCGCCTGCGGCGCCTGGTGACCGAAAACCAGGCCGAAATTGCCGCGGCAATCCACGCCGATTTCACCAATCGCCCACGCCAGGAAACCGCGCTGCTGGAGGTGTTTCCCAGCCTGGCCGGCATCGACGACGCGCTGCGCCACGGCAGGCGCTGGATGCGCGTGCGGCGTGCGCCCACCGGGTTCTGGTTCCGTCCCGGGCGTTCGCGCCTGGTGCCGCAGCCGCTCGGCGTGGTGGGCATCGTGGTGCCCTGGAACTATCCCCTGTACCTGACCGTCGGCCCGCTCGCCGGTGCACTGGCGGCAGGCAATCGCGCCATGGTCAAGCTGTCGGAATACACGCCGCGTTTCGCGGCGCTGTTCGCGCAGCTGGTGCCGCAGCACTTCGCCCCGGACGAGCTCGTGGTGATCAACGGCGATGCCGACGTGGCCAGCGCCTTCACCGCGCTGCCGTTCGACCACCTGCTGTTCACTGGCTCGACCGCGGTCGGCCACCATGTGATGCGCGCGGCGGCCGCCAACCTGACCCCGGTGACGCTGGAGCTGGGCGGCAAGTCGCCGGCCATCGTCGGCGCCGGCGCCGACCTGGAGCGCGCGGTGGAGCGCATCCTGGTGGGCAAGCTGATGAACGCGGGCCAGACCTGCATCGCGCCGGATTATGTGCTGGTGCCGGACGACTTGCGCGGTCAACTGGTGGACGCGGCGCGCCGCTGCGTCGGCCGGCTCTACCCTGACCTGGGGCGCAACCCCGACTACACCAGCATCATCAGCCCGCGGCATTTCGCCCGGCTGGCAGGGCTGGTCGACGAGGCCGCCGCGCAAGGTGCGACCGTGGTGCCGCTGTCGCAGGCGCAGCCGGATGCGCAGGCGCGGCGCCTGCCGCCGGTGCTGCTGCTGGACGTGCCCGCAGGCGCGACCGCGATGCGCGAGGAAATCTTCGGGCCGGTGCTGCCGGTGGTGACCTACCGCACCCTCGACGAGGCGGTGGATTACATCAACGCGCGCCCGCGCCCGCTGGCGCTGTACCTGTTCGAGCGCGACCGCGGCGCCATCGCCCATGTGATGCAGCAGACCGTCGCCGGCGGCGTTACCGTCAACGACACCCTGTTCCATATCGCCCAGGACGGCCTGCCGTTTGGCGGGGTCGGCGCCAGCGGCATGGGCGCGTATCACGGGCAAGCGGGCTTTGATACCTTTTCGAAGGTGAAGCCGGTGTTCCACCAGGCCAGCCTGAACGGCGCCGGCCTGCTCAAGCCGCCTTACGGCAAGACCTTCGACACCATGCTGCGCCTGCTGGTGCGCTAGGAGCCGGCCGGCGCAGGCCGCGCTTACGACACCAGCATCGGCCGCCCGAGCATGCGCGACAGCACGGCCTCGGGTGAATGGGTGTGGTCCGAAATTGCCTGCGGCGCCAGGTAGATGGTCTGCTCCATCATCGCGCGCCCGCGCATGGCGGCGTGCAGCAGCTGATCGCTGAAGACGATCCAGGTCGCACCCGGCGGGAAGTGGAATTCCTGCTGCGGCACGTTGGCCTGGTAGTCCAGGTCGGCCTTGGCCAGGTCATGCAGCTGCAGCATGCGGTGGTCGTATTCGGAGCGCCGGCGCTTGGTGATATGCAGCAGCTTCATCAGCGCCGCCTGCCCCGGCCACATGCCGTGGGTCCTGGGCACGAACTTCTGCGCAAAGTCGCCGAACGGCTCGCCCACGCGCCACACGCGCGGAGCGGCCGGGTCGATATTGTGGAACACGCGCAACAGGCGCTTGCCCAGCATCGGGTTGGACGGGAACGAATCGACGTGCAGGCGGGTGTCGTCCTTGCGCCAGCTGACCGGGCGCCCGGCGATCTCGCTGGGCCGCAGCGAGGTGCCGGCGCGGGTCATGTGGGGGATGTATTCCGGGAACAGCGTGCGGATCAGCGACTCGCTGCTGTCGGCGTAGCGGCGGATCAGCGTGTAAAGGTCGGCCAGGTCCTGCTCGGTGCCTTGGGCGCCGCGCACCGCGGTGTCGTCGGCGCGCAGGTTGATGTTCTTGGACTTGCCGTCGGAATAGCGGGCGTCGAGGAAGCGCTCTTCGCCCGGCTGGAACTGGAACTTCAGGTTGGGGAAGTAGAGTACCGCGCCTTGCTCCAGCTCGCGGCGCAGCGTGGCGCGCGCTTCGGCGCTGACCTCGGGCGCCCACTCCGTATAGGGCTGCGGACGGATCAGGTCGAGCTGGCCGGCGGCAGGAGGCCGGGCGAGGGACGACGGGGCAAGGACATGCGCTTCGGACATGGCATCCTCTGGGAACGGTTACCAGTGTTTGGGGTGGCCGCCGCAGCGGCGGCATGGCGTGCCGGAATTTTACTCCGAGCGCCGGCCGTGGCGCTGGCGTCACGCAGCAGCTGGTCCAGGATCAAACCCGCGTTAAAAAACCCCGCAGGCCCTTGCGGACCGGCGGGGCTTGCCGTCAGGACGACTGACGCGGGCGGCGGCGCTTACAGGCCGGCCGCGGCGCGCAGCGCAGCCGCCTTGTCGGTGGCTTCCCACGAGAACTCCGGCTCTTCACGCCCGAAGTGCCCATAGGCCGCAGTCTTCTCATAAATCGGCCGCAGCAGGTCCAGCATCTGCACGATGCCCTTCGGGCGCAGGTCGAAATGCTCCTGCACCAGTTCCGCGATCTTGGCGTCCGGAATCTTGCCGGTGCCTTCGGTATAGACCGTCACGTTGATCGGCCGCGCCACCCCGATCGCATAGCTGACCTGTACCTGGCACTGCCGCGCCAGGCCCGAGGCCACCACGTTCTTGGCCACGTAGCGCGCCGCGTAGGCCGCCGAGCGGTCGACCTTGGACGGGTCCTTGCCCGAGAACGCGCCGCCGCCGTGCGGCGAGGCGCCGCCGTAGGTGTCGACGATGATCTTGCGCCCGGTCAGGCCGCAGTCGCCCTGCGGCCCGCCGATCACGAAGCGCCCGGTCGGGTTCACCAGGTACTTGGTTTCCTTGAGCATCTCGGCCGGCAGCACCGGCTTGATGATCTCCTCGATCACGGCCTCGCGGATCTGCGCCTGGGTGATGTCGGGCGAATGCTGGGTCGACAGCACCACGGTGTCCACGCTGTGCGGCTTGCCGTCGACATAGCGCACCGTGACCTGCGACTTGGCGTCCGGGCGCAGCCAGGGCAGGCGGCCGTCGCGGCGCAGCAGCGACTGGCGCTCGACCAGGCGGTGGGCGTAGTAGATCGGGAACGGCATCAGTTCCGGGGTCTCGTCGCAAGCGTAGCCGAACATCAGGCCCTGGTCGCCGGCGCCCTGGTTCAGGTAGTCGTCGGAAGCACGGTCGACACCCTGGGCGATGTCGGGCGACTGCTTGTCATAGGCCACCAGTACCGCGCAGCCCTTGTAGTCGATGCCGTAATCGGTGTTGTCGTACCCGATGCGCTTGATGGTGTCGCGCGCGATCTGGATGTAGTCGACATTGGCGGTCGTGGTGATTTCCCCGGCGAGCACCACCAGACCGGTGTTGCAAAGCGTCTCAGCTGCCACACGCGCATACTTGTCCTGGGCCAGGATGGCGTCCAGGACGGCGTCGGAAATCTGGTCGGCGACCTTGTCGGGATGGCCTTCGGAGACGGATTCCGAAGTAAAAAGGAAGTCGTTTGCCACGAACTTATTCTCCAGGTTGGCTATTGCGTGCCAGCCTGTTCGGTTCATGGCGGCGACGCTTTAGCGGTATTTCAGGCAGCCCGGTTAGAGCCGCATCGCCCCGCAAGTTGTCAGTTAACTCGGCGATACACGCTATTATACGCGCCTGCAGGCGTCGTTGCAGCGCCACAGGCGTGCGGTACGACACCTTGCCGGCATGCCGGACCAACGCCTGCCTGCCCGTCTATCCCGGCACAGACCCGGCGGCGGACTTGCCTGGACCCTTCTTCCACGCCTGATGACTTTTTTATTCTGGCTGATCTCCCGTTTTCCGCTGCGGCTGCTGCAGGCCGCGGGCGGCGCGCTGGGCCTGCTGATCGCCCGTCTGCCGGGCCGCTATGGCCAGCGCCTGCGGGAAAACTTCAGGCTCGCCTTCCCCGACGCCACCGAGGCGATGATCGACGAGGCCGCCCGCTCGGCCGGGCGCATGATCATCGAGATGCCTTACTTCTGGAGCCGCAGCAGGATCGGCGCGAAGCTGTACGGCTTCGACGACTACCTGTGGCCTGAACTCGCCAGGCTGCAGGCACGCGGGAAGGGCATCATCATCCTGACCCCGCACCTGGGCTGCTTCGAGGTGCTGCCGCAATCCCACGCCCTGCACCGCCCGGTGACCGCGCTGTTCAAGCCGCCGCACCAGCCTTGGCTGCGCGACTGGATCGAGAAGATGCGCACCCGGCCCGACATGCATATGGCGCCGGCCACGCCGCGCGGCGTGCGCATGCTGGTGAAGGCGCTCAAGCGCGGCCAGGCGGTGGGCATCCTGCCCGACCAGGTGCCCAGCGGCGGCGAAGGCAACTGGGCACCGTTCTTCGGCAAGCCCGCCTATACGATGGCGCTGGTGCACCGGCTGCAGCAACTGACCGGCGCGCCGGTGGTGGCGGTCTTTGCCGAGCGGCTGCCGCGCGGCGCCGGCTACCGCGGCCATCTGCGCGTGATCAACGAGGGCGGCATGCTGCCGGACGATCCGGCCGACGCCGCCGCGGTCATCAACCGCACCATCGAAGAACTGGTGCGACTGTGCCCGACGCAATACCTGTGGGGCTACAACCGCTACAAGCAACCCGCCGGAGCAGGCACTCCCGGCACCCCGGACACGCCGGCTACCGAGGGCCCGGATTCCGAGCCGGCGACTGATCGATCGATTTCATGAGCCGTGTGTTCACGTGGCTCGGCATCGGCCTGCTGACCGTGCTGGGCAAACTGCCCTACCCATTCGTCGCGCGCTTCGGCGAGGCGCTGGGCAGCCTGCTGTACCGGATCCCCAGCGAGCGGCGCAAGGTGGTGCAGGCCAACCTGCGGCTGTGCTTCCCCGACCGCACCGAGGCCGAGATCGACGCGCTGTCGCGCCAGAGCTTCCGCCTGCTGTTCCGTAGCTTTGCCGAGCGCGGCATCTTCTGGACCGGCAGCGAGGCACAGATGCGCCGCTGGGTGCAGATCGACGACCAGGCGGGCCTGGTGGCGCTGGACGGCACCCCGCATATCCTGGTGACGCTGCACCTGTCGGGCGTGGAGGCCGGCGCGATCCGGCTCACCATCCACCTGCGCGAGCATGTCGGCCGCTCGGGCGCATCGCTCTATACCAGGCAGAAGAACGCCCTGTTCGACGGCTTCCTCAAGCAGGCGCGCGGGCGCTTCGGCGCCAACATGATCTCGCGCAACGACAGCGCGCGCGACATCCTGCGCTGCCTGAAGAAGGGCGAGGCGCTGCAGCTGATCGCCGACATGGACTTCGGCGAGCGCGATTCGGAGTTCGTGCCGTTCTTCGGCGTGCAGGCGCTGACGCTGACCTCGGTCTCGCGGCTGGCGCGCCTGACCGGCGCCAGGGTGGTGCCGATCTACACCGAGATGCTGCCCGACTACCAGGGCTATGTGCTGCGCGTGCTGCCGGCGTGGGAGCACTACCCGGGCGCCAGCGTGACCGACGACACGCGCCGCATGAATGCCTTCTTCGAGGACTGCATCCGCCCGCGCGTACCTGAGTACTATTGGGTCCACAAGCGCTTCAAGCACCGCCTGCCGGGCGAGCCCGAGATTTACTGAGCGCTACTGAGCGCGCCGGCACGTCCGGCGCCGCGCCGCTACAATTCCCACCATGAAACTCAAGTTCACCAAGATGCATGGCGCGGGCAACGACTTTGTCGTGCTCGACGGCATCCACCAGCAGATCGACCTGACCCCGGCCCAGTGGCGCGCGCTGGCCAGCCGGCATTTCGGCGTGGGCGCGGACCAGATCCTGATCGTCGAGAAGCCGACGCGCCCGGACGTCGATTTTCGCTACCGCATCGTCAATGCCGATGGCAGCGAGGTCGAGCACTGCGGCAATGGCGCGCGCTGCTTCGTGCGCTTCGTTACCGAGCAGGGCATGACCGACAAGCGTTCGGTGCGGGTCGAGGTGATGAACGGCGTGATCACGCTGACGCTGCAGGACGATGGCCAGGTCACGGTCGACATGGGCGCGCCCGAGCTGGAACCGACGCGCGTGCCGTTCCGCGCCCAGGGCCTGCCGACGCGTGCCGAGGGCGCCGACACGCTGTACGGCCTCGAGGTCAACGGCCGCACCGAATGGATCTCGGCGGTGTCGATGGGCAACCCGCATGCGGTGCAGGTAGTGGACGACGTGGAGAACTTCCCGGTGCTGCAGGACGGCCCGGTGATCGAGCACCACCCCGCCTTCCCCAACCGCGTCAATGCCGGCTTCATGCAGGTCGAGGACCGCCACGCCATCCGCCTGCGCGTGTTCGAGCGCGGCGCCGGCGAAACCCTGGCCTGCGGCACCGGCGCCTGCGCGGCGGTGGTGGCCGGCATCCGGCGCGGCCTGCTAGATTCGCCGGTGCGGGTCCAAACCCATGGCGGCGAGCTGACCATTGCCTGGGACGGCGACGCCGAACCGGTGCGCATGACCGGCCCGGCCACTACCGTGTTCGAAGGCAACATTGACCTGGCGGCCCTGCCGGCCTGACCATAGGGGCTGCGCGCCCCGTTTTCCCTCCCCTGCAGCGCAGTCCCCGGGGCGCCCGATTCCCTGATCCCGCAGATCATCGCGAATGGAGCGCCCATGCCGCTGGACGATTTCCGCATCACCTCGGGCAAGCGATTCCGCCTTGCCGACTTCGACCCGGGCAGCAAGCCGCTGTCATGCGGCAAGAAAGAGGAAGACCTGGCCCGCATCATCGAGTTGAGCAACGCGCTCGACGCGCAGCAGGACATCTTCTATGCCGAGCACCGCCGCAAGCTGCTGGTGGTGCTGCAAGGCATGGACACCAGCGGCAAGGACGGTACCGTGCGCGGCGTGTTCCGCAGCTTCGATCCGCTGGGGATCCGCGTGGTGGGCTTCAAGGCGCCGTCACCCGAGGAGCTGGCGCGCGATTTCCTGTGGCGCATCCACCTGCAGGTGCCGAAGTCGGGCGAGATCGTGGTGTTCAATCGCAGCCACTACGAAGACGTGCTGATCACGCGCGTGCACCAGTGGATCGACGCCGCCGAATGCGAACGGCGCTACCGCCAGATCCGCGAATTCGAGTCGATGCTGACCGAGACCGGCACCACCATCGTCAAGTGCTTCCTGCATATTTCGCGCGACGAGCAGAAGTCGCGGCTCGAGGCACGACTGGCGGACCCGGAGAAGCACTGGAAGTTCGATACCCAGGACCTGGCCGAGCGCAAGCACTGGAAGGCCTACATGGACGCCTACGAGGCCGCCATCATGGCCACCAGCACGCCCGAGTGCCCCTGGTACGTGGTGCCGGCCGATTCCAAGACGCACCGCAACCTGATGGTGGCCGAGATCATCACCAAGGTCTTCGAGGACCTGAAGCCGGCTTATCCGTCGGCGCGTCCGGAACTGGCCGGCATCAAGGTCGACTGAGCCATCACGGCAGGCGCGCCCGGCGCGTTCAGCCGGCGTTGTTCAGCCGCCGTTGCCGCGGTGCACGTCGTGCGTGACGAAGGGCTGCTCGCGGCTGGGCATGGCCAGCCAATGCGGATGGCGCAGGGTCTGGCGGATATCCTCGAGCCCGCTGGTCCAGTGCTCGTGCATGGTCAGCGGGCCGAACTGATAATCCTTGGCCAGGTTCTCGAACGACTTGTCGCGGTAGATCAGCTGGATCACGTTGCGGCGCGCATCGCACGACTGCTCCGCGGCACGGCGGTACCAGTCGTTGTCGCGCTTTGACTGCGGCACCAGCGCCATCACCTCGTTGAGCATGCGGCGCAGGTTCTGCTGCTCGCGCATATAGTCGGTGATGGCCCGGGTGCGGCTGGAATACTGGATGTCCTTCTGGCGCTCGGCCACGTCGATCAGGTCGTGCGGCAGCTTGCCGCGCGCGCTCCACAGGTCGACCTGGAAGATCAGCGCATCGCGCCGCGGCTGCGCGGTCAGCACCTCGGCCAGCGGCGTGTTCGAGACCAGCCCGCCGTCCCAGTAGTATTCGCCATCGATCTCCACCGCCGGGAACCCCGGCGGCAGCGCGCCCGAGGCCATGAAATGCTCGGCGCAGAGCTTGTCGCGGGTATTGTCGAAATAGGCGAAGTTGCCGGTGCGCACATTGACCGCGCCCACCGAGACCCGCATCAGGTCGGGGCGATGGTTGATCAGGTCGAAGTCGGTAAAGCGCTCCAGCGTGGCTTTCAGCGGCTTGGTGTCGTAGAAGCTGGCATGGGTCGGGTCCGAGTAGCGCGACATCAGCGCCGGCCAGCTGCGCGGCTGGAAGAAGCCGCGCTGGCCTTCCAGCATGGCCCGCGCCGCGTGCAGGCCGTCGAACCAGATCCGCATCGGCTCGGGCCAGCTTGCCGCTTCATCGGCAAACCAGGTGTACGACAGGCTGGGCAGCCACGGCTGCGCGCAGATGTGCTCCCAGAACGCCCGCAACTGCTCGACCCGGCGCTGCGGCGGATTGCCGGCTATGATGGCCGCGTTCAACGCACCGATCGAAATGCCGGCGACCCAGTTGGGGAAGATACCTCCATCGGCCAGCCCCTGGTACACGCCGGCCTGGTAAGCGCCGAGCGCGCCGCCGCCCTGCAGCACCAATGCGCGCACGGCGTAGGACTCGTGCGCGGGCCGGTCGGGCGCCTTGGCCGCCTTGCGCACCGGCTTGCGCGGCCGCACCTGGGCGCCGCGCTCTGCCAGCGACTCGCCGTTGCCGGCGGACTCCGCCGTCGGGGACGGCGTTGCCGCCTGCCGCACTGCCCGTTCCTGCCGCTCCTTTGCCGCCACGCCGCGCTCCCTCCCAGTGTGCAAGTCAGCCGTGTGCCTACCGGCCACGCCTTGGGCGCTGGCTGCCAGCGCCCGTCCTCTGCAACGGTTTCAGACGCCGTAGCGCTGACGATAGGCCGCCACGGCCTCGCGCGACGCGCCCAGCGCCGGATCCTGCGAGGCATCGAGATAGGCCAGCAGGTCCTTCAGGCTGGCGATGGCGATCACCGGGATGCCGAATTCGCGCTGCACGTCCTGCACCGCCGAATGGGTGCCGACCTGTTCGGCGGTGCCGCTCTTTTCCATGCGGTCCAGCGCGATCAGCACCGCGGCCGGCTCGGCGCCGGCCGCGCGGATCAGGTTGACCGACTCACGCACCGAGGTGCCGGCAGAGATCACGTCGTCGACGATCACCACCTTGCCATGCAGCTTGGCCCCGACCAGCGTGCCGCCTTCGCCGTGGTCCTTGGCTTCCTTGCGGTTGTACGCGAAGCCGACATCACGTCCCATGCCGGCCAGCGCCACCGCCGTCGCCGACGCCAGGGTGATGCCCTTGTACGCCGGCCCGAACAGCACGTCGAACTGCACGCCCGAAGCCAGCAGGGTTTTCGCATAGAATTGCGCCACCTGGCCCAGCATGCCGCCCTGGTTGAACAGGCCGGCATTGAAGAAGTAAGGCGACTTGCGGCCGGCCTTGGTGACGAACTCGCCGAACGACAGCACGCCCGCGTCGAGCGCAAAGCGGATAAAGGTCTGGCTGAGATCAGTACCGGCGGTCGCCGCGGGCGGATTCTGCTGCGTCATCATTTCTCTCTGAATTCAAAATTTCCCCGAATGTTACGGATTATCAGCGCCAACCTCAACGGCATCCGCTCCGCGTCGAAGAAGGGCTTTTTCGACTGGATGGGCAAGCAGGACGCAGACATGGTCTGTGTGCAGGAACTGAAGGCGCAGGCCGCCGACATGACGGAAGCGTTCCTGGCGCCACACGGTTACCACGGCTTTTTCCATTACGCCGAGAAGAAGGGCTATAGCGGCGTCGGCCTCTATACGCGCCACAAGCCCGAGCGGGTGATCACCGGCTTCGGCAACACGGAGTTCGACAGCGAGGGCCGCTATGTGGAAGTGCAGTATCCGCATCTGGCGGTGATTTCGGTGTACGTGCCGTCCGGCTCGAGCGGCGAGGAACGCCAGCTGGCCAAGTTCCGCTTTATGGAAGCGTTCCTGCCGCACCTGCTGCAACTAAAGGCCAGCGGCCGCGAAATCGTGCTGTGCGGGGACGTCAACATCGCGCACAAGGAAATCGACATCAAGAACTGGAAGGGCAACCTGAAGAATTCAGGGTTCCTGCCGGAGGAACGAGCCTGGATCGGCGAGCTGTTCGACGTGCACGGCTATGTCGACGTGTTCCGCAAGCTGGACCCGCGTCCGGACCAGTACACGTGGTGGAGCAACCGCGGCCAGGCCTATGCCAAGAACGTCGGCTGGCGCATCGACTACCACCTCGCCACGCCGAAGATCGCCGACACCGCGCAACTGTGCTCGATCTACAAGGACGAGAAGTTCAGCGACCACGCGCCGCTGTCGATCGACTATAACTTTCCGCTCTGACAGCGGGCTGGTCAGGCCGATTCAGGCCGCCCGGATTTCCTCCAGCAACTCCGGGTGGCGGTCCAGCAGCCGCAGCAGCTTCACCAGCGCCAGTGGCGGCTTGGTCCGCCCGGTTTCGTACCGTGAGAACGCATTGACGCCACCGCCGAAGATTTCAGCGGCCTCGCGCTGGTCCAGGCGGAGCTTCTTGCGGACTTCGGTGATATAGGACGGATCGACGAGGGCGGCATTGACTTGCCGGTTGAAGGCAAGCATCGCCTCGCTCACCCAGTCGCTGTCTCGGGGCAGCACGCCCTCGCCGCACTTGGGGCACCATTGCCCGGATACATTCGGGATCACCGTGGTTTCACCGCGGTACGTATAGGGCATGTCGCGCATTCCCGCCACCAGTTCCGCGCCACCGCACTCGGGACACTTCATCCTGCCTCCTCCGGCTGTTCGTCTGGGTGTTGTTACCTTGGCTTGAAGGAAACGACCAACACCTCGCTGGCAACGGTGAGCTTCACATACAAAGCGCCATGCGGCGTGACGGGCCGGTAGACGTCCTGCCAGATCCGATGGTCTTCGTACGTTGTCATGCTCTTGTAGAAATCCGCCGGCTCGAGGCGCGAGAGGATGTCGCGCACCCCGGTCCAACGCAGGCCCATCATCGCGGCGTGGGAATACGCCGCAAACGTCATCTCCATCTTGCCCGCCTGCAACAGGGCCTTCACATGCCGCAGTGTGTAATGCTCCGTCCCCTTCTCCATCTAAATTAACCTACTAGGTTAAATCCCGCAAGCCGCGAACTGTGCCAAAGTGCAGGACTCCAATCGGTACAAACCCCTGCGACAGGCCCCCATCCCCGCTACAATGCGGGTTCGCCCCTGCGCCCGGCAGGAGAGGTTTCGCATTCCCGCATTTCAAAGAGCGAGTCAGCCATGGTTTTCAAAGTGTTCGTCGATGGTCAGGAAGGCACCACCGGTCTCCGGCTGCTTGACTATCTTTCCGGTCGTGCCGACGTGGAACTGCTGCGCATTGCCGAAGACAAGCGCAAGGACCCGGCCGAACGAGCACGCTTCCTGAACGCCGCCGACGTCGCCTTCCTGTGCCTGCCCGACGTGGCCTCGCGCGAGGCGGTGTCCCTGGTGACCAACCCCAACACCTGCGTGATCGACGCCAGCACGGCGTTCCGCACCGCCGACAACTGGGCCTACGGCCTGCCCGAACTGGCACGCGGCCAGCGCGACAAGATCCGCGCCAGCAAGCGCATTGCGGTACCGGGCTGCCACGCCAGCGCCTTCGTGCTGGCGGTGCGCCCGCTGGTGGATGCGGGCGTGCTGCCGGCCGACTACCCGCTGTCGGCGTTCTCGCTGACCGGCTACAGCGGCGGCGGCAAGTCGATGATTGCCGAGTTCGAAGCCGGCGGTAACCCGAAGCTGAACAGCCCGCGCCCCTACGCGCTGGGCCTGGAGCACAAGCACCTGCCGGAAATGCGCGTGCAGGCCGGCCTGGCGCAGGCGCCGATCTTCAACCCCATTGTCGGTAATTTCCTGAAGGGCCTGGCGGTGACGGTACCGGTGTTTGCCGAGCGCCTGGCGCGCAAGGTCAGCCCCGAGCAGATCGTCGAGATCTATCGCCAGCACTATGAAGGCGAGCAGTTCGTGCGGGTGATGCCGTACAACAGCGCCGACAACCTCGACGGCGGTTTCTTCGACGTGCAGGCCAACAACGACACCAACCGCGTCGACCTGTTCGTGTTCGGCAATGCCGAGCGCCTGAACCTGGTGGCGCGCCTCGACAACCTGGGCAAGGGCGCGGCCGGCGCCGCGGTGCAATGCATGAACGTGCATGTGGGCGCCGATGAGGCCAGCGGACTGCGCGCCTGAGGCCAGCCGCTCCCGCACATCGAAAAAGCCGGCACTGCCGGCTTTTTTGTTGCACGTTGCGGCCGCGCCCTACACGCGTTGCAGCGCGCGCAGCGCATCGACCAGTCCCGCCCCCTGGAAGGCGCGCTCGCGCCCCAGGTCGGTGGCCGCGGCACACAGGATGGTCTTGACGGTCTCGGGCTGGCCCATCAGTTCATTGTTGCGCGACAGCAGCAGCGCCGCGACCCCCGACACATGCGGTGCCGCCATGCTGGTGCCGTCCATCGACGCCAGCGTGCCGCCGGGCACGGTCGAGGTGATCTTTTCACCCGGCGCGACCAGGTCGGGCTTGATGCGGCCATCGCCGGTGGGACCGTGGCTGGAAAAGTAGGAGATGCCGAAGCGGTAGGGATCGGTGCGATGGGTCGCGCCCACCGTGATCACGGCGCGCGCATTGCCGGGATCGGTAATGGTCTGGCCGCGGAAGCCGGCGCCCATGTGTTCGGCGGCGAAGGCCTCGTCGTAGCCGTAGTTGCCCGCCGCCGCCACCACGACCACGCCGCTGGCCACCAGGCGGTCGCATTCGACGCACACCGGCGTGCTGCCGCAGGCGTAGCTGCGCACGTCGTGGCGCAGCGCCACGCTTAGGTTGATGCCGTGCACCGACTGCCGGTCGCGGCTCTGGTTGAGCCAGCGCACGTACTGCAGCGCACCCAGGATGCCGAACTCGTCGCCCCTGCCCTGCGCATCGAAAATGCGCAGGTCGAGCAGTTCGATGCGCGGGCAGATGCCGCTGACATCGCCGGCCTCCATCAGCTCGGGCGGCAGCGGCATGGGGTCGGGCCGCGCCAGGTAGGCCGATGACGGCCAGCCGGCGCCGATGATGCCTGCCACATGCGTGCCGTGGCTGCCGCCCGGCGCCACGTACTGCGCCGGGTCATCGTGGCCGATTTCAAGCAGGGGTTCGATCACCGACCAGTCGATGATGCGGCCATGCGCCAGGTCCTCGGCAATCGCGGCGATGCGCTGCCGCAGCTCGGCCTCGCCGGGCCCGCGCTTGCCCTTGGGCATGGGCGGCAAGCGGCCACTGGTGATCGCCGACAGGCGCGTGAAGTCCAGCGTCCTGACCACGCGCGACAGGCGCGGCGCGATCAGCCCGTCGCGCACCGGCAGCGGCCCGTCCAGCTTGAGCGGATCGTAGAAGGCCGGATGGCGCGCGTCGATGCCGGAATCGATCACCGCCCAGCGCACGCCCTGCCCGCCGGTATCGAACACGCGGATGGCCGCATCGGCCTTGACGGTCTTGCGCGAGGCGAACACCGCATGCTCGGCCGGCCGGTTGACGGAGATGCGCCATAGCGGGGCGATGGCGGCAGTATCGGCGACATCGGCGACATCGGCGACATCCCCGGCAGCCATGCCGGCGGCTGGCGTGGCGGCCGCCACATGGTCCTCCCGCAGGCAGTCCCACAGCGTCTCGAGCACCTGGCGGCTGGCCTGCGTGACGCGCCGCGTCAGGCCCCCGGGCGGGAAGCTGTCGTCGTGCAGACCCAGCAGCGTCAGCGCGACGTACTGCGCGGCAACATTGACCAGCCGCCCCAGCGCCTGCCCGGCCGGCGCGGCGAGGCCGCCGAAGCGGGTACGCGCCGCGGTGTAGCCGATGTCCTTGAAGCGCGCCAGCGCCGCCTCGCTGCCGACATGGGCCAGCACCGACTCGCCCAGCCAGCGCACCAGCGCATCGCCGGTCAGGCTCAGCGCCAGCGCGCTGCGCGCGGCGGGCGTCCACCTGATGCCGGCCATCGGCACGCGCACCTCGCGCTGCCACCAGGCGGTGAGCGGCAGCAGGCGCAGCATGTCGAAGAAATCGATCTGCGCCAGCAGGTGCGATTCATTGGCGGCAAGGAAGCGCGGGCCGGCGGGGTCAGCTGCCGGACCGGCCAGCGCCGGCAGGCGCCGCAGCACCGCGGTGCGCAGCGCGGCAATGCCGGCGCCGTGGTGCGGGGTCAGCAGCAGGCCGCGCGGCACCTCGAACGATTCGCCGGACGCATACAGCAGCCAGACTTCACATGTCTGACGCTGGCGACGAGTTTCGCCATGGCCGGCCCCTACCCCGACAAACCCATCCGCATGGTGGTGCCCTTCCCGCCCGGCGGCACCACCGACCTGCTCGGCCGCGTGCTGGCCACCCGCTTGTCCGAAACCCTCGGCCAGCAGGTGGTGGTGGACAACCGGCCGGGCGCCGGCGGCACCATCGGCTCCGACCTTGTGGCCAAGGCGCCGGCCGACGGCTACACGCTGATGTTCGGCACGGTGGGGACGCAATCGATCAACGCCACCCTCTACAAGAGGCTGCCGTTCGATCCGCAGAAGGATTTCTCGGCGGTGGCATTGTTCGCCGGCGTGCCCAACATCCTGGTCGTCAATCCGAACGTGCCGCCGAAGAACGTGCGCGAGCTGGTCAGCTATGCCAAGGCCAATCCCGGCAAGCTCAATATGGGCTCGGCCGGCAACGGCACCACCAACCACCTGTCCGGCGAGTTGTTCAAGTCGATGGCGGGCGTCGAGATCGTGCACGTGCCTTACAAGGGCAGCGGCCCGGCGATGGCCGACCTGCTTGCCAACCAGGTGCAACTGATGTTCGACAACCTGCCGGGCTCGCTGCCGCATGTGAAGGCCGGCCGGCTGCGCGCACTGGCCGTGACCAGCGCCACGCGCTCGCCGGCGCTGCCTGACGTGCCAACCATGGCCGAGGCTGGCATTGCCGGCTATGAGGCGGATGTCTGGTTCGGCGTGGTGGGCCCGCGCGGATTGCCGCCCGAGGTAACCAGTCGCTTGTCGCAGGAAATCACGCGTATCGCGCAGGACAAGGCGATGCGGGACAAGCTGGTGCAGGCCGGGGCCGCGCCGCTGACTGCGACGCCGGAGCAGTTCTCGGTGCTGATCCGCCGCGATACGGACAAGTGGGCAAAGCTGGTGCGGGCGTCGGGGGCGAGTATTGACTGAGGGGGTCGCGGAACTCCATTCCCACTTGCCGCGAGCGCGCGCTGGCGCGCTCGCCGTCCCTGCTGACCACCTTGCTCCAATGCGCCAAGGCATTTGGGGGCCGGCGAGGCGGCCCGATGGGTCATAGCGCCCCCTCCTCCCGCAACCGCGCCAACTCTTCCTCCCCAATACCCAACTCCCCATAAACCTCCGCATTGTGTTCCCCCACATCCGGCCCGGTACGCGGTAACGGCGGCGCATAGCCCGAAAACCGCGGCACCACGCAAGGGGCCGGCACGGTGCCCAGGTCCGCATCCGGCAGCCTGACGATGGCCTGGCGCGCCACCATCTGCGGGTCTTCGACAATATCGGCGATGCTGAACACCTTGCTGAACGGCACCTGGCATTGTTCCAGGCGCGCCGCGGCGGCGGCGTAGGGCTGCGCGGCGAACCACTCGGCAATGCAGCCGTCGAGGGCTTCGATATGGCGCACGCGGCCGGCATTGGTGGCGTACTCCGGTGACTGGGCGAGATGCGGCGCGCCCATGGCCTCGGCCAGCCGGCGGAAGGTGGCGTCGGACGAGGCCACCACGGTGACCCAGGTATCGTCCGCGGTGCGGTACATGTTGGACGGCGCGGCGTAGGTGGTGCGGTTGCCGGCGCGCTGGCGCACATGGCCGAGTCGTTCGTATTCGATCGCGAGCGGATCCAGCAGGCGGAACAGCGCCTCGGTGGCGGCCAGGTCGATCTCGCGGCCCGGCCGGCCTGGAATGGCGCGCTGCTCCGCCACCGCGGTGGCGATGGCAAAGGCGCCGAACAGGCCGGCGATCATGTCGCCCACCGGGTAGTTCATATGCATCGGCCCGCTCTGCGCCGTGCCGGCCAGGTTGGTGAAGCCGCTGCGCGCTTCGAAGATGCGGGCAAACCCCGGTCGCGTCGCATCGGGCCCGGTCTGGCCAAAGCCGGTCAGCCGCAGCACGATCAGCCTGGGGTTGGCCGCGTGCAGCGTTTCAAGGTCGAGCCCCCAGCGCGCCAGCGTGCCGGTGCGGAAATTCTCCACCAGCACGTCGAAGCGCGGCAGCAGGCGCAGGAAGATCTCGCGGCCGCGCGACGTGCGCACGTCCAGTGAGATGCCGCGCTTGCCGCGGTTGGTCACCTTCCAGTACAGCGCGTGCTCTTCGGTGACGGGCTCCAGTCCGCGCAGCGGATCGCTGCCGTCGGGCAGTTCCAGCTTGACCACCTCGGCGCCCATGTCGGCGCACAGCGTGGCGGAGAACGGCGCCGCCACCACGGTGGCCATGTCGAGGATGCGCAGCCCGGCGAGCGGGGCGGCGCCGGGTGATTCGGGCGATACAGGCTGGGCGTGGGGGTCAGGCATGCGGGTCTCCGGCGGCAGGGTTGTCCGCTGCAAGGTGGCAGGCGGCCGGCCGGCGCGCAAGCACGGTTTCGCTGTGCGGAACGGTCGTGCTACAACGTTGACGGCCCATTTTCCGGATCCCAGCATGGAACCCAAGCAACCACCGCACAGCATGGACCGCAACCCGGAACCCCTGCCCGGCCTGGCCAGCGAGGACGCCCTCGCCACCGACCGCCAGTTCGCCACCAACCTGGCGCGCGGGCTCGAGGTGCTGCGCGCCTTTACGCCGTCCAGCCCGGTGCTGGGCAACCAGGACATCGTGGCGCGCACCGGGCTGCCCAAGGCGACGGTGTCGCGGCTGACGTACACGCTGGGGCTGCTGGGCTTTCTCAGCCGCGTGCCCGGCAACCAGAAGTACCGGCTCGGCGCCGGGGTGCTGGCGCTGGCTTACCCGATGCTGGCCGGGCTGGCGATCCGCCAGGTGGCCCGGCCCTACATGGAGGCGATCGCGCGCGAAACCGGCTGCACCGTGAACCTGGGCATGCGCGAGCGCCTGTCGGTGGTCTACGTGGACAGTTGCCGGCTGGACCCCGGCAACTTCTACCAGCCTGACATCGGCAGCACGCGCCCGCTGCTGGCCAGCGCGATCGGCCGCGCGGTGCTGCTGGCGTGCAGCGCGGACGAGCGCACGGCGCTGCTGAACCGGCTGCGGGTCGAGGACCCGCAGCGCTTCGGCCAGGAGCGCCAGATGTGGACGGAGGACCAGAAACACTTCCGCGCGCACGGCTATTGCCTGAGCCGCGGCGAGTGGCGGCCCGAGATCCACGCGATCGCGGCGCCGTTGCGCCAGTCGCTGCACCAGGACCCGTTCGCGCTGAACTGCACCATCGCGGCATCGCGCAACCGCGACAACCTGCTGGAGCGCGAGGTGGCGCCAAGGTTGCGCGAAGCGGTGCGGCAGATCGAACTGAGCTGCGCGCGCTGACCCGTTACGGGACAGTGGCGCGACGGCGCAGCCTGCCGGCAATGTCGCCGGCAGGGCCATGACAGCGGCCCGACAGAGGCCTGCACGAGACCGACCTCGCGCCCGGCAACGTCCCGGGCGCAGGCAACCAAGGAGACAAGATGGATGCCTTTTACCCATGGCGCCGGCTCGCTGCCGGCATGCTGGCCTGCGCCGCGCTGACGCCCGCGGCGACGCTGGCCGCCGCCGACGACGCGGCGCGCTTCCCGGACCGCCCGGTGCGGATCATCGTGCCGTTCTCGGCGGGCGGCGTGGTCGACTCGGTCACCCGCATCACGGCCGAGAACATGGCCAAGGTGCTGCACCAACCGGTGATCGTCGAGAACAAGACCGGCGCCGGCGGCGCCATTGGCGCCGACCTCGTCGCCAGGGCGCCTGCCGACGGCTATACGCTGCTGGCGGTCAGCCCCAGCTACGTGGTCGGGCCGCTGCTCAATCCGTCGATCCAGGGCAAGGGCGGCAAGGACTTCCGCGCCGTGGCCGGCATCGGCGCGGTGCCCAACGTGATCGTGGTGCCGGCCTCGTCGCCGCTGCGCACGCTGCCGCAACTGCTCGACGCCGCGCGCAAGCAGCCGGGCACGCTGACCTATGCCAGCGCGGGCGTCGGCACCTCCAACCACCTGTCGGCGGAATTGCTGGCGCAGATGACGCACGTCAAGCTGACCCACGTGCCCTACAAGGGCCAGCCCGAGGCCCTGAGCGACCTGCTCGGCGCGCGCGTCTCGATGATGGCGTTGACCTCCGCCATTGCGCGCCAGCAGGTGCAAAGCGGCAAGCTGCGCGCGCTGGCGGTGACCTCGGCCAAACGCACGGCGGTGCTGCCGGACGTGCCCACCGTGGCCGAGGCGGCGCAGCTGCCGGGCTATGAAGTGGGCGCATGGTTCGGGCTGGTGGCGCCGCAGGGCACGCCGGACGCGGTGGTGCGCAAGCTGGCCGAGGCCGCCGCGCGCGCCACCGCCGACCCGGCCACCGCGCGCCGCCTGGCCGAACTCGGCATGGACCTGGCCCCGCAACCCGCGGCCGCGTTCGACCGCTTCCTCGATGCCGAAACCAAAAAATGGACCGGCGTGCTGAAGACCGCCGGCATCACGGCACAGTAGCCGCGCCCCCCACCACCCTCAATCCGCCACCGGAAACCCTCCATGATCCGCGACTCCGCCCGCCAGCAAGCCCTGCTTGCCGAACTCCGCCGCTTCGTGCTGGAAACCTGCATCCCGCTCGAGGCGCAGATCGACCAGACCGATGTCATCCCCGAGCCCGTGGTCGAGCAGATGCGCCGCCTCGGCCTGTTCGGCCACAGCATTCCGGAAGCCTATGGCGGCGCCGGGCTGACCACCGAAGAGCTGGCGCAGGTGAACATCGAAGTGTCGCAGGCGGCCACGGTGTTCCGCGCCCGCTTCGGCGGCAATACCGGCATCGCCTCCGAATCGCTGGTGGCCGACGGCACCGAGGCGCAGCGCCAGCGCTACCTGCCGCAGCTGGCGTCGGGCAAGGTCACCGGCTGCTTCGCCCTGACCGAACCGGAGGCTGGTTCGGATGCCACCGCGCTGCAGACCACGGCCAGGCAGGACGGCGACCACTACGTGCTGAACGGCAGCAAGTGCTTTATCACCAATGCGCCGATCGCCGACCTGTTCACCGTGTTCGCCCGCACCGACCCCGCGATGCCAGGCGCGCACGGCATCAGTGCCTTCCTGGTCGAGCGCGGCACGCCGGGCCTGAGCACCGGCGAGCCGGAGCGCAAGATGGGCCAGCACGGCTCGCCCGTGGGCGATGTCTACCTGAAGGATTGCCGCGTGCCGGCCAGCGCCATCGTCGGCGGCAAACCCAATATAGGCTTCAAGACCGCGATGAAGGCCCTGAACAAGCAGCGCATCAACCTGGCCGGCCTGTGCGTGGGCCCGGCGATCCGGCTGGTCGACGAGATGGTGCGCTACGCGGCGCAGCGCCGCCAGTTCGGCAAGCCGATTGCCGACTACCAGCTGGTGCAGCAGATGATTGCCGACAGCAACACGGAACTGCATGCGGCCCGCGCGCTGGTGCTCGAGACCGCGCGCAAGCGCGACGCCGGCGAGGACGTGACCATGGAGGCGTCGATGTGCAAGCTGTTCGCCTCGGAAATGGCCGGCCGCGTGGCGGACCGCGCGGTGCAGGTGTTCGGCGGCAGCGGGTATATGGCGCGCACCGTGGCGGAACGCTTCTATCGCGATGTGCGGCTGTTCCGGCTGTATGAAGGCACCACGCAGATCCACCAGCTCAATATTGCGCGCCGCACCCTCGAAGCGCGCGGCGCCGCGCTGGAGGGCGCCGGCGCGGGCTGATTGCCGGGCCATGCACTACGGCAGGGCGCCGTGTAAGCGCGCACAGCCGCCCCCCAGACCGCCGCGCGGCCGCCAGGGCCGCGCGGCAGCAAGCCTCGCCCCTCTCACGACAGCGCACCGGGCCGCCCAGCGCCCGGCATCGCGCCACGCACAAGTGCTTCATTAAGCATGTTTTGGTGCGAAAAAACCCAGGCTGAACCCGCCCCGCCTTGCGCTGCCGCGTGACCGTTTTCCCCGGTGCACCTAGTCTGCATGCAGACGTTGGATTGGTGGAAGTCCCGTCACAATCCTTCGCTAAGACTGGCACAGTGGTCGCTACATCAACCGCGTCCCATGGCATGCCGGCATCCGGCGCGCCACCAGGGAACGTTGCGCCCGGCACCCCACGCATGGGCGGCTGGCTTTGGCGCAAGCGCCATGCAAGCCTTGCCGCTTTCCTCCGATTCATATTTATCTGTTGAAGGACGACCGATGCTCTCCGAAGCCGCGCCTGTGCAATCCCGCCACCATGCTTGCCGCAACAAGGCCCCGACCCTGCCGCCCTGGATCACCACGCGCATGGCACAGCATTTCGAGGAACGCATGGGCAAGCTCTGGGGCGGGGACCACCTGCTGCACGGGCTAACTCCCGGGCCCGACGCGCTGCACCTGAGCAGCAACGACTACCTGTGCCTGCTGGGCGAAGCGTCGCTGGTGCAGGCGCAGGCGCGGGCCTTTGTCGATGACGCGCCGGAGCTGCTGATGTCGTCCGTGTTCATGCACGGCGATACGCCGCAGCGGCGGGTCGAGCGCAAGATCGCTGACCTGATGCAGGCCGAGGACGGGCTGATCGCCCAGTCCGGCTGGGCCGCCAACGTTGGCCTGGTGCAGTGCATCGCCGGCCCCGGCATTCCGGTCTATATCGACATGAACGGCCATGCCTCGCTGTGGGAAGGCATCATCGCCGCGGGCGCGCAGGCGGTGCCGGTGCGCCATAACGATTGCGATCATGTGCGCCGCCAGCTGGAGCGCTTCGGCCCGGGCGTGATCATGGTGGATTCGGTCTACAGCACCACCGGCAGCGTGGCGCCGCTGGTGGACTATGTCGAACTGGCCGAGGCGTCCGGCTGCGTGCTGGTGGTGGACGAATCGCACTCGCTGGGCACGCATGGCCCGCGCGGCGGCGGCCTGGTGCCGGCGCTGGGGCTGTCCGAGCGCGTGCATTTCCGCACCGCGTCGCTGGCCAAGGCCTTTGCCGGGCGCGCGGGCTATGTGGCCTGCTCCACCGCCTTCAAGGATTTCTACGCGGTGGAATCGCGGCCGGCGATCTTCAGCTCGGGGCTGCTGCGCCATGAGATCGCATGGTTCGACGCGGTCACGGACTTCATTGCCGCCGCGGACGAGCGCCGCGCGCGCCTGCATGCGATCACCCGCGAGACCCGCTACGCGATCGCCGCACTGGGCTACAACATCAGCGAGGGCTCGGAGCAGATCATCGGGCTCGAGGCGGGCTCCGAGCCGCAGGTGAAGGTGCTGCGCGACGCGCTGCAGCGGCGCGGCATCTTCGGCGCGGTATTCTGTGCGCCGGCCACGCCGAAGAACCGGGCATTGATGCGACTTACGCTGCATGCGAAACTTGGCGCCACCGAAATCGACCGCCTGGTCGGCGTGCTCGCCAGCATCCGCGACGAAGTCCGGCTGGAAGAGTGGTCCTCGACGCGCCGGGCCCGGCGCAAGTCCTGAAAATCCCACAAGCGGGCCGATCGCAGGCATCCGCGAGGAGTAGTCCTGGAGATGGATGCAAAGGTAGCGCAAGCGGAGGACAGCCGCCCGACCCTTGCCGGGCTGGCGCGCCAGGCATGGCAGGCCGTATTCGAGACCGCCGCGCGGGCCACGCTGCTGGACGAAGAGAGCGTCATCCGCCTGCGCCGGATCCAGATGGTGGGCGCGCTTGGCGTGGTGGGGCATCCGCTGTACTACGTGATCTGGTCCTATGTGTTCCCGCAGCCGTATGAAAACCTGTGGCTGCGGCTGGCCTGCACCGCGCTGTTCGTGCCGCTGCTGTTCGCCTCGGCGTTCTCGGGCCGGCGCTGGCTGCCGCCCTATGCGCTCTTTGCCATCACGATAGGTCTGCCGTTCGCCTTTATCTTTTTCTACCTGGAGAACGGCGGCTCGATGGTGTGGGCCGAATCGGTGATCATCGCCGTGGTGATCCTGTATCACTTCAACACCGCCTTCGCCACCATCGCCCTGTTCTCGGGCGCCGCGGCGGCGATTGCGCTGTTCGTGCTGGCGGGCAATTCCATGGGCGGCATCCCGTGGGAGCCGGTGCTGCTGCAGTTGCCGGTGATCGGCTTCGTGATCGCGGTGCTGGTGGTGATCAAGATGGACCGCCAGCTGCTGGCCGAGCAGAAGCGGCGCGGCATGGCCGCCGCGCTGGCCACCGTCGCGCATGAGCTGCGCACGCCGCTGACCAGCCTGGCCATGACCGCGCGCGGCCTGAAGGCCAGGCTGCCGGCGGCGCTGGACCAGGACACGCCGCAGCGCGACGGCCTGATGCAGGCCGTGGCCCGCATGGAATCAGACCTGGCCCATATCAGCAACAGCATCGAGCTGCTGGTGGCCAACTCCAAGAACCCGGAAAACGCCACGCAGGCACTGTTCGAAGTGGGCGAGGTGATCCGCGACGCCGTCGGCCGCTTTCCGTTCGAACCGGGCGACATGGAACGGGTCACGGTCGACCTGCCCGGCCGCGCCTACGTAATGGGCAACGCGCAGCTGTTCGGCCTGGTCACGACCAACCTGCTTAAGAACGCGCTGGAAGCGATCCGGCGCGCCGGCAAGGGCACCATCCATATCCGCTGCGAGGTCGAGTCCGACGCGGTCCACGTGGTGTTCCGCGACACCGCCACCGGTGTGCCGCCGCAGGTGCTGGCGCGGATGTTCCAGCCCTTCTTCTCCTACCCCGCGCACCGCGGCACCGGCATCGGGCTGGCGTTCTGCCAGAAGGTGCTGGGCAGCTGGGGCGCGGGCATCAGTTGCCGCTCCGAGGAACACGTGTTCACGGAGTTCGACATGCGCTTCCCGCGCAAGGGCAAGTGGCCGGAGCCGCAGCAGCCTGACGCGTCGTAGCCCGCGCCGGGCAGCCACCGGCGCGGCTTGCGCCGGCCCTTACACCACGCCGGCAGCCTTGAGCGCGGCCACCTGCCCCGCATCCATGCCGAGCAGGTCGCCCAGCACGCGCTCCGTATCCTGCGACAGCAGCGGCGGCGCGGCGCGCACCGGCAGCCGTTCGCCGTCGAGCCGGTACGGCGGCGCCAGCACTTCCACACGACCGGTTTCCGGATTGGGCAGTTCGGCCAGCAGGCCGGCTTCGGCCGAGCGCCGCGAGCGCAGCGCCTCGAGCAGCCCCAGCACCTCGCCGCACGGAATGCCGGCGGCGCTCAGGCGCGCCAGCAGCAGCTCGCGCGGGCGGCGTGCCAGTTCGGCGCGCAGTTCCGGCAGCAGCGCCTGGCGGTTGGCCGAGCGGCCGGTGTTGGTGGCGAAGCGCTCGTCGGCGGCCAGGTCCGGGCGCTCGATCACCTCGGTGCAGAAGCGCTGGAACTGCGCGTTGTTGCCAACTGTGATCACCAGCGGGCCATCGGCCGCATCGAACACGCCGTAGGGCACGATCGACGGATGGGCGTTGCCGTATTTGGGCGGGTCCTCGCCCATCAGCAGTGCCTCCAGGCCATAGTAGGCCGTGATCATCAGGCCGCAGTCGTACAGCGCCATTTCCACGTGGCGCCCCTGGCCGGTGCGCTGGCGGTCATACAGCGCAGCCAGCACGGCCTGCGCCGAATACATGCCGGTGAACATGTCCACCACCGCCGTGCCGAACTTCAGCGGTCCCTGCCCTTCCTCGCCATTCAGCGCCATCAGGCCGGCCTCGCCCTGCACCACCAGGTCATAGCCGGGGCGGGTCGCCTCGGGGCCGTTGCTGCGGTAGCCGGTGATCGAGCAATACACCAGCCCCGGGTTGATCGCCTTCAGCGCCTCGTAGCCCAGCCCCATCTTGTCGATGCCGCCGAACTTGAAGTTCTGCACCAGCACGTCGCACTTCGCCGCGAGTTCGCGCACGATGCGCTGGCCTTCGGGCTGCTGCAGGTCGATGCCGATGGACTGCTTGTTGCGGTTGGCGCTGTTGAAGTAGGCCGTGTTGCGCGTGCCCACGCGCAGGCCCCAATCGCGCGTATCGTCGCCGCGGCCCGGGTGTTCGACCTTGATCACCTCCGCGCCCAGGTCGCCCAGCGCCTGCGTGCACATCGGTCCGGCCAGCACGCGGGACAGGTCCAGCACGCGCACGCCAGCCAGCGGCAGGCGCGGGGATTGATTGGTGTCAGCCATGCGGCGATCTCCTTATGTGTGTTTCTCCCGGGCTTGCGATGGATCGGCCCGGGCTTCGCCCGGATTTTGCACTGTCAAGGCCTGGTCGACAATTCCATGGATCATTGACACGGTGTCAACCAAAAATTAACACTCCGCCGCAGCCAGCCAGATGGCGGCGGCGTACAGCGGGTTTACCTTAGTGCGCGGCAACACAAGAGTTTGGGGGGAATCGCCCTACTGCCCGGGCCCGCGCCATCCCTAGTATTGACTCACCGCGGCGACGCAAGCCCCGCCAGCGGGAACAGGCAAGACCTGCCTGCCACGCATCGCCCGCATCCCTGACCACCTCGTCGAAGCCAGCCGCTCACCCGCTGAACGGCTGCGGCTGCGGTCGCGGATACGGCGGAAAAGAGAACCAAGGAGACAACCATGCTGCACGACCTGCCCGCCCGCCCCGAGACCATCCACTGGGGCTACTTCGATGCCACCCAGGCGCCCGCGCTGACCGTGAAGAGCGGCGACCTGATCCGCGCCGAAGCGGTGACCCACCACGCCGGCGACGCCCCCGACCTGATGATGGACGACGCCATCCGCGAGATCTACCGCAAGATCCCGCACGACGACCGCCATCCGGGCGTGCACATCATGACCGGACCGATCTATGTCGAAGACGCCAGGCCGGGCGACGTGCTCGAGGTGCGCTACCTGCAGATGATTCCGCGCTTCCGCTTCGGCGCCAATGTCGCCGCCAACTGGGGCCAGCTGTACAAGGAGTTCGAGAAGGAACGGGTCACCATCTATGAGCTGGACCAGGCCTCCAATACCGCGCATGCGCTCTACGCCTACGACTATCCCGGCAAGCTGACCATCCCCGGCAAGGTGGTCGACGAGCGCGAATGCTGCCGCCAGCCGGCGCTGGCCGGCGTGCGTGTTCCGGTGCGGCCGCACCTTGGCACCGCCGGCGTCGCGCCCGACGCGCGCGGCCGCGTCACCACGGTCGAGCCGGGGCTGCATGGCGGCAATATCGACAACTGGCGCATCGGCGCGGGCGCCACCATGTACTACCCGGTGCAGGTCGACGGTGCGCTGTTCTCGATCGGCGACCCGCATATCTCGCAGGGCGACGGCGAAGTCAGCGGCACCGCGATCGAGGCCTCGCTCAACGTGCTGTTCCAGATCGTGCTGCGCAAGGACTTCCATTTCCCCTCGCCGCTGCTGGAAACGCCGGACTGCTGGGTGGTGCACGGCTTCCACGAGGACCTCGATGAAGCCGGCAAGAACGCGGCCCGCGACATGATCCATCTGCTGACCGAGCAACAGGGGCTGTCGCGCGACGATGCCTACTCGCTGATGAGCGTGTCGGCGGACTTCGGCGTGACCCAGGTGGTCGATGGCACCCAGGGCATCCACTGCACCATGCCGCGCACCATCTTCCCGCCCAAGGCCAAGGGCTGAACCGGCGACAGCCACGGAGAACGCGCATGCAATACGTCTACATAGGCCGCAACGAACTGGTGGCGCTGGTGGTCGGGCTGGTTACCGGCACCCTGTATTCCTGGCTCAACCTGCCGATTCCCGCGCCGAATGTCACCGGCGGGATCTGCGCGATCCTGTTCACCTACATCGGCTACCTGATCGTGCACGCATGGCGCCGGACCATCGCCTTCGGGCGACCGCCGGCCAGCCACTGAATCATCGCAACTCATGCGTTGGGGGAATGACATGGTGGAAATTGCATTGGGCAGTACCGAACTGCAGGCCGCGGCCGTTGGCCTGGTGACCGGTCTTCTTTACACTGCGGTACGGGCGCCGATACCGGCCCCGAACGTGCTGGGCGGCATCTTCGCCATCTTCGGCACCTTCGCCGGCTTTGTCCTGGTAGCCGCGATGCGGGGGCAGCTGCTGATTGGCTAAGGCATCGCCGGGCCTTCGCCAGCAACGTTGCGCCGGCGCGGCGGACCGCCATGTCCGCCGCGCCGGCGCTGTGGCAGTCAGACGCCAGGGAGGCTCCATTGCATCTACAGCGTTTTTCCACCGAAGCGTATCCACGCAACCGGCGCGGCGCCGCATGGCGCGACGAGCTCAGGGCCGCGCGCCTGCAGTGCGAGAGCCTGTGCGCGGACCACACCCTGCACGGCACGATCCAGTCGCGCACCACGCCCGCCGGCATCGGGCTGACCTGCATCGCGTCGGTTCCGCAGACGCTGGCCATCACCGCCGGCGACGGCCGCGGCCTGATGCTGCTGATGCTGACCGAGGGCGAAGCGCACCTCGCCACCCCGGACCTGCGCGAGCCCTTGCGCCCCGGCCAGGTGCTGTGCGTGCCCGAGCACGCGGCGCGCAAGGTGGCGCTGATCACCGGCTTCCGCCTGCTGATCGTGCATATCGGCCAAGCCTTGCTGAATGCGCGCATCACGGCGCCGTTGCCACGCTCCGCGCTGGTGCTGGGCGGCGACGCGGCGGAACTGTTCGCGCGCCTGCTGCAGTCGATGGCGGCCAGCATCGACACCCTGGTGTCCGCCGATGACCGGGCGGTGCAGCCCTTCGACAGCACCATCGTCGCCTGTCTGGGGGCAGCCCTGGCGGACAACCAGCCCAGCGCGCCGCCGGACATGACGCCGTCGCGCGCGGCGGTATTCGCGCGGGTCTGCAGCCGCATCGACGCGCGCCTGGCCGAACCCGAGCTGAGCCTCGCCGCCATCGCCGCCGACGAACACATGTCGGCCCGCTACCTGCAGAAGCTGTTCGAGAAGTCCGGCAGCAGCTTTTCGGCCTACCTGCGCACCAGCCGGCTGGAGCGGTGCCGCGCCGACCTGGCCAATGCGCAGTACGACAAGCTGTCGGTCTCCGACATCTGCTATCGCTGGGGCTTCAACGATCCTTCGCACTTCAGCCATGCGTTTCGCGAGCAGTTCGGGATCTCGCCGCGCGCCTACCGCGGGCAAGCCGCGGGCACGCCCGCGCAGCGCCCGCCGCTGAACGTGTCGCGCGGGCTGCCGGCCGATGCCAGACGTGGTCCCGTGCAACCGCGCGTCCCGGCCAACGACGGTGCGCGCGCACGCGCGCTGCCCGCGCCGTCCGTGGTCCCCATCACCCAGGCCCGCTCGCACGCGGCGCGTCCGGAAGGCCGGCACCACTGGCTGCAGGCCACCGACAAGACCGTGCACTGGGGCTACCTGAGCCACGAACTGCCGCCCGTGCTGGAAGTGATGTCGGGCGACACCGTCACCATCGAAACGCTGACCCAGCACGCCTCCGACGACCGCGAGCGCATGATCGACGGTGATCCCGGCGCCGAAAGCGTGTTCCACTGGACCGCCGAGCAGAAGAATGTCGACCGCCGCGGCGCCGGTCCCATTGACGCGTCGGTCTACGGGCGCGGTGCCGGCGAGGGTTTCGGCGTGCATATCTGCACCGGTCCGGTCGCGGTGCGCGGTGCCATGCCCGGCGACGTGCTGGAGGTGCGCATCCTGGACGTGCGCCCGCGCCCGTGCGCCAACCCCCGCTTCGCCGGCCGCGCCTTCGGCAGCAATGCCGCCACGTGGTGGGGTTTCCACTACCGCGACATGCTGACCGAGCCGCGCGAGCGCGAAGTGGTGACGGTGTTCGAGATCGACTGCGAACGCGCCGACGGCTGCGCCCGCGCCGTCTACAGCTTCCGCTGGACGCCGCAGCGCGATCCGTTCGGCGTGCTGCATCCCACCATCGACTATCCCGGCGTCCCGGTCGACCACGACACCATCGTCAAGAACCACGACGTGCTGCGCGATATCGAGATCCCGATCCGGCCGCACTTCGGCGTGATCGCGGTCGCGCCCGCGCAGGACGGCCTGATCGACTCGATCCCGCCATCGAGCTTCGCCGGCAACCTCGACAACTGGCGCGTCACGCGCGGCGCCAGCGTGTACCTGAAGGTGGCGGTGCCGGGCGCGCTGCTGTCGATCGGCGATCCGCATGCCTCGCAGGGCGATTCCGAACTGTGCGGCACCGCCATCGAATGCTCGCTGACCGGTGACTTCCAGCTGATCCTGCACAAGAGCACCATGATCGAACGCGGCGCGCCGTTCGCGGACCTGAGCTATCCGCTGGTGGAAACCGCCGACGAATGGATCCTGCATGGCTTCAGTTCGCCCAACCACCTGACCGAGCTGGGCCAGATGGCGCAGAGCCACATCTACCTGAAGTCCACGCTCGACGACGCCATGCGCGATGCGTTCCGCAAGACGCGGCGCTTCCTGATGACCGTCAAGGGGCTGAGCGAGGACGAGGCGGTGACGCTGATCTCGGTGGCGGTGGATTTCGGCATCACGCAGGTAGTGAACGGCAACTGGGGCGTGCATGCCATCATCAGGAAGGCGTTGTTTACGCGGTCGTGAGGGCCGCTGCGAAGGTCGCCCGGGGCGTGCTGCCGGGCCCTATAGTATTCTCGCGGGTTCCCCGACCCGTACCACGAGATTGATGCCACACACCGAAGACGCGCCGCCCGAGCACGAAGCCTCAGCCATCCACGAACCGCGCCTGTGGCGCGACAAGGGCTGGACCGCCCGCGTGATCAAGAACGAGGATGGTGAAGGCTGGGCGGTCGAGATGATCCGCGACGGCAGCGCCGAGCCGGCACTGGTCGGCCCCTGGACCATGGGACGCAACAAGGTCGACCCCAAGCCGCTCGACGCCACCGCGCACCAGACCCTGGTCAAGACCGCCTCGGAAGTGATCCGGCGCCATGAGCAGCAGCTGCACGCGCAGCTGAACAAGCAGGTCAGCATCGACGCCGAAGCCGGCAGCGTGACCGTGAAGCTGGCGATCACGCCCGACGAGTTCGAGCCCTTCGGCACGCTGAGCGCCGAGGATGCCTTCGGCGAGGTGCTGGCCACCATCAAGGTGCGGCCTGACTTCCGGCTGACGCGCGACAGCGCGGAGCGCTGGGCCGCCAGCGGTTTCGACCGGATTCGCTAGCCAGGCCGATTACTTGCGCATCCGCAACAGGTCGGCGTAAGAAACCAGCTTGCTTTTTTCCTTGGCCAGCGTTTTGGTCCGGGCCGCCGGGCGCTTCGACTGCCCGCGCTCGAATTTGGCGGCGGCGCGTTCGTCTTCGCGCGCGTAAGTCCGTTCGGACTTGGCTTGCGCCTTCAGCCGTTCCGACTCCAGCCGCGCCGCGGTGCGTTCCTCGCGGGCAATATCCTGCGCGGCCGACAGGATCTCGGCCCGCAGCAGGTTGCGCCTTTGCCTGGCGGCGGCACGGGCCGCCTGCAGTTCTTCCTTGCGCTGCCGCAGCCAGTCCCTGCGGTTGACCGGCGCGGGCCTGGCTTCCGCCGGCACGCTCAGGCGCAAGGCCCTGCTGAGCGAGACCTGGTCGGTCCGCCGTGCGGGCCGCGGCGCTTCCTTCCCTTTACTCACGCTGCCTGACTCTCCTGGCACCACCCGGGTGCCGCCTGCGTCTCGTCCATGGATGCCGTTGAAACCATTCACCAACCTTACCACAGCGACAAAACCCGCTTGCCCGGTAGTCACGGCAGCGAAGTGCGATGGCGATCCGGGTTGCCCTGCACTATCCGGTATCGGATTCATCACACGCAACGGGGCTGGAATGAACTCCTTCTCGTGGCGGAGGCAAGGCATCCGCTGATACGGGGGCCAGTGCGGACGATCCTGAACGCAGCGCCGGGACGCCTGCTGCGGCGCTGGCAGCCTGCCGGGCACCAAGCCTGCCGGTCATGCGTGCGATGACGCACAGACCAAAATCTGGCAGGCACTAATCTCCGTCTAAGAACACGCCGTCACTTTCGAATGGCGTGCACCGGTCTCTCAGGAGCATCGGATGGATCGATTTTACTTGTTGGACGCCTCGTTCTGCCCGAGCGTCAACCAGGGTCGCACTCCCATTTACGTCAGCTCGCCCGAGCGTGCCGTGGCGTCGCAGATGACCGCGTTTACAGCGGTCCTGCAGGCGTGCGCCGGACGGTCGTTCCACCGCTACGGCGCGTTGCACGAATACTCGGTCAGGGAGTACCGGGCGTTCTGGCGCTGCTTCCTGCAGTGGTCGCAGGGGCTGGCGTGGTCAGGCAGCCCCGAGCCGGTCTGCGTCGGCGACGATTGCGAGCATGCCCGCTTCTTCCCGAACCTGCTGCTGAACTATGCCGACAACCTGCTCGGGCTGGAAGTCGCGGGCCCAGAAGCACCGGCGCTGACCGCCTGCCACGCCGATGGCCGGCGTGAACGCCTGACCCGGGGCGAACTGCGCGAGCGCGTCGCGCGCGCGGCACATGCCTTGGCGCAGCTGGGGTTGCGAGAAGGCGACCGCGTGGTAGGCGTGATGCGCAACGACGCCGAGGCCATCGTCGCCGCGCTGGCGGTGACCGCGCTCGGCGCCACGCTGTCCACGGCCGCGGCCGAGATGAGCGTCGAGACCCTGCTCGATCGCTTCGCGCCGCTGGCGCCGCGGCTGCTGCTGGCGCACACCGCGCAGCGCGCCTTCGACACCGGCGTCCCGCTGGCGGACAACGTCGCCGGCCTGGCCGGCGCGCTGCCTTCGCTGCAGGGCATCATCCAGCTCGACGACGGCGCCTTGCCGGACACCGTCAGCCTGCCGGTCCATGCGCTGGCGGACCTGATCGGCCGTGGCGATGCGGAGCAGTTTTCCTTCCAGCGCTTTCCGTTCAACCATCCGCTCTTCATCATGTTTTCGTCGGGCACCACCGGCAAGCCCAAGTGCATCGTGCACGGCGCCGGCGGCACCCTGCTGGAACACCTGAAGGAGCACCGGCTGCACTCCGACCTGCGCCCCGGCGACCGCATGTACTTCCACACCACCTGCGCATGGATGATGTGGAACTGGCAACTGTCGGCGCTGGCGTCCGGGACCGAGATCGTGACCTATGACGGCCCGATCGCCACGGTCGACACGTTGTGGCGCCTGGTCGCGGACGAGCGCGTCACGGTGTTCGGCACCAGTCCCGCCTACCTGAAGATGTGCGAGGACGCCGGCCTGGTGCCCGGCCGGCAGTTCGACCTGGGTGCACTGCGCGCGATGATGTCGACCGGCTCGGTGCTGTTCGACGCACAGTTCGAATGGGTGCGCGATCACGTCAAGCCGCTGCCGCTGCAGTCGATCTCCGGCGGCACCGACATCCTCGGCTGCTTCGTGCTGGGCAATCCGAACCTGCCGGTCTATGCGGGCGAAGCGCAGTGCAAGAGCCTGGCGCTCGATGTGCAGGCGTGGGAGCACGGCGCGCCCACCAGCGGCATCGGCGAGCTGGTGTGCGCCAATCCGTTCCCGTCGCGGCCGCTGGGCTTCTATGGCGACGCGGACGGCAAGGGCTTCCACAAGGCCTACTTTTCAGCCAATGCGGGAGTCTGGACCCACGGCGACCGGATCGAGTTTCCGCCCGAAGGCACGGCGCGGCTGCATGGCCGGTCCGACGGCGTGCTCAATGTGCGCGGCGTCAATGTCGGGCCGGGCGAGATCTACCGGGTGCTGCGCGATATTCCCGAGATCCGCGAGGCGATGGTGGTCGAGCAGCGCGCGCGCACTGCATCACCGGACCGCACCCACGCGGAGCGGTACGACCAGCGCATGGTGCTGCTGCTGGTGTTGCAGGACGGCGTCGCACTGACCGGCGCGCTGGCCGCCCGCGTGCGCCGCGACCTCGCGCGCCGCGCCTCGCCAACCCATGTGCCCGACCGCATCCTGGCCGTGCCGGCGCTGCCGGTCACGCATAACGGCAAGTTCTCCGAAGCGGCGGCGCGCAATGCGGTCAACGGACTGCAGGTGGGCAATGCCGCGGCGTTGCGCAATCCGGACTGCCTCGACGCCATCCGCAATCATCCGGGCCTGAACCTGGCCGCACGCGAACTGCCCGCCCCCGGCACGTCGCGCGAGCAGCTCGAACGCCATTTGCAAGCCCTGTGGGAGCGCTTGTTCGACTTCGCCCCGATCGGCCGCGACGACAACTTTTTCGATCTTGGCGGGCATTCGCTGCTGGCCGCGCGCTTGCTGGCGGACGTGCACCAGTCGACCGGCCGCACGATTCCGCTGGCCACGCTGCTGTTCGCGCCCACTATTGCGGGCCTGGCCGCGGCGATCGACGAAGCCGCGTCCCCGCGGCCTTCGCCCAACCTGGTGCCCGTGCGCAGCGGCACCGGCTCGCCGCTGTTCCTGGTGCACGGCGCGAGCGGCTCGGTGATGGAGTGCTGGGCCATGGTCAACGCGCTGCGCACCTCGCGCCCGGTCTATGGGCTGCAGGCGCGCGGCCTCGACGGCGAGCAGCCGACCCAGCGCCGCGTCGAGGACATGGCGGCCAGCTATATCGAACAGGTACGCAGCCTGCAGCCAAGCGGTCCCTACGCGCTGGCCGGTTACTCGTTCGGCGGGCTGGTGGTGTTCGAGATGGCGCAGCAGCTGACCCGCGCCGGCGAGCAGGTGGAACTGCTGTGCCTGCTCGACACCTATGTCTGCGAGCATTTCCTGCCGTGGCGCACCTGGGTGCGCTACTGCTGGAACTATCCCGGCTGGCAGTTGCGCAAGCTGCGCGCGGTGCCGGCGGCACAGCGCGTGCGCTACCTGAAGTACGCGCTGCGCCGGGCCGCAGAAGGTGTCGGCATGCGCCGCGGCGGCATCACCTGCAAGCCCGACGCGTTTACCGAATCGCTGCCGCCGGCACTGCGGCAGGTGCGCGAGACCATGGTGCGAGCCATGACGACGTATCGACCGCGGCCATACCATGCCGGCCCGGTGCTCTATCTGCGCGCCGCGGTCAGGCAGCAACAGCGCGGCGATCCGCTGTCCTTGTGGCGGCGCGTCGCGCTGGGCGGCCTGACCATCGCCGAGGTGCCCTGCAGCCATTTCGACCTGGTCGTCGAACCCAACCTGCAAGCGGTGGCGGCGATCCTGGACGAAGGGCTGGCGGGCGCGTGACGCCGCGGACATGGTACGGCATGCAGCATGATGGCCTTGCGGCACAGGCGGCGGGAACCAGCGCGCCGCTCGTGCTGCCGCAACCGGAGCGCCTCGCGTTGCCGGACGGCGCGGTACAGGTATGGAGGCTGGAGGACGCGCAGGTCGACCCGGCCTGCACGCGGCTGGCCCACACGCTTGCGCCGGACGAGCGCGCACGCGCCCTGGCCTACCGGCACGCCAGGCATTGCCATGGCTATATCGCCCGGCGCGGGCTGCTGCGCTGGCTGGTCGGCGGCTATCTGCACTGCCGGCCCGAGGCCCTGCGCTTCACGATGTCGGCCTTCGGCAAGCCGGTACTGCAATGGCCGCAGGCAAGGCTAGCTTTCAGCGTGTCCCACACCGACGGCCTGGCGCTTCTGGCCTTCGCCCTGGATTGCTGCCTCGGCGTGGACGTGGAGCGGCGTGCCGGTGGCGTGAATGTAGCGGAGGTCCCGGGATTCGGACGCGGCATATTTTCCGCGCAGGAAGCGCAGGTGCTCGCGCGCGCGCGGCCGGCGTCGGCCGACGCGCTGCTAAGCATCTGGACGCGCAAGGAAGCGCTGCTGAAGGCGCTCGGCACCGGCTTCTCGGCCGACCCCACCGGGTACACGACGGAAGACGACTGGCGGCGCGGCGCGGGCCATTGGCGGGCGTCGCACCACGGCACCCCCATATCCGGCTGGACCTGCCTGGACCTGGATGCCGGTGCCGGGTTCCGGGCGGCGCTGGCCGTATCGCTGCCGGACGCAAGTGTCACGTGGCACCGCTGCTGACCAGTCCTGCGGCTCGGGGCCACGTAACACGTTACGTTACACGTAACGCCTGCCGCCCTGATGCAAGCCATGCGCGCGGGCCGGTCCGCATGGGCCGCCCTGCCTCAAACCCGCGGCCCGCCTGGCTCGTGGCGCTGACCGGGAGCGCACGCCCGGGGCCTGCCGGAGTTGGCATCTCCTTTGCTGATTCCGCTGAAAGGCGTTGGCCACCAAGCCAATGCCGTACCAAACGGAGCAAGCAATGAGCTGGACTAACCGTGGAACGCCGGCCCTGGCGCAGGTGCTGGAGTGCGGCGGCGAGGCACATGCCGTGGTCATCGACGACATGCCGATGTACCGGCACGGCATCACGCGCCTGCTTGGCGAGATGCCGGGCATCGGCCGGGTGGAACCGGTGGAGACCGAGGCGCTGGCGGCGCGCGACCCGCGCTTGCCGGCGCCGGCGCTGCTGGTGTTCGGCATGCCGCCGGAGCTGGCCGAAGGCTGGAGCCAGCTGCGGCTGGCCAGCCTGGTGCTGCGGCCGCGGCGCCTGCTGCTGATCGCGGACAATATGTGGCTGCGCCTGCCGCCCGGCCTGGACGCCCGCTTTGCCCGCACCCTGTGCCGCTCGGCATCGCTGGCAACGATCGAACGGGACGTGCGCGCGCTGCTGGACCTGCCGCTCGCCGCGCCGGCCCGCCCCGGGCCGGACGCCGTGCCCGCCGGCTTCCGGCGTCCCTTCCACGCGTTCGCATAAGCCGGCGCCAGTCGGACCTATCGGGCCGGCGCGATCCTGTGCACCTGCGCCGTGGCGCCGATGCCGCGGCGCGCGAACGCGCCTGCGTTCTCGTTCTCACCGTAAAAGAAGGTCGGCGCGGGGGCGAGATGTCTCAGGAACGGCTGGAACTCCCGGCTGCCGATGCAGATCTTGGACCGCTCCGAGGCCGCGCCCAGCAGCACCTCCCTGGCCGCATGGTCGGCCCGGTCCATGCCCACTGCGCGTGCGCGCTGGTCGGTCAGGTCATCGTCGACCAGCACATAGCGTCCCGGCAGCAGGTGCGACAGCATGAAATCGCTCAGCGCTTCCTGGACCGATATCGACAGGCCGAACAATCGCCGCGGCATGTTGGCGGGATTGATACCGCCCCAGTCATAGGTGCCGCCCTCGCGGTTGCGGCGCGGGTTCACGGTGAACTTTGACGACATCGTGCCGATCGCCATGACGTGCACCTCGGCGGGCGAACGCAGCAGGGAATACTGCGCTTCATGCACGGCCAGCAGGCCCGGCGCATTGGCGTAGAGGCCGCCGTCGACGAACTGGTTGTGGTTGAACGTGTAGCGCGCGAAGTAGGCCGGCGCCGCACTGGTGGCCATCGCGATATCCGCGATGCGGAACTTGTGGTCGCGCTTGAAATTGACGTGGTGCGGCGTCTTGAATATCTGCGGCCGCCCGGTGGAGTAATTGATCGCGGGAATGACGACCCGATGCGCGCAGGCGCCGAGCAGGCGTTCGCCGAACAGATGCTCGGCGCACAACAGTTCCAGCAGCCGGCGCGAGCCGAACGGCGCGCGCCAGATGCCGGCAAGCGACCAGCGCCGCTGGAAGATCTGCTCGCCATGCCGCGTCAGCAGGTCCACGATGCGGCTTGCCGGCAGCTCCAGCGCCAGGGCCAGCGCAATGACGCCGCCGATCGAGGTGCCGGCGATCAGGTCGAACCGGGTCGCAATCGGGGCCCCGATTTCCTCCTCGAAATCGGCAAGCAGCCTGGCCGTGTACAGCCCACGAAAGCCGCCGCCAGAGAGCGCGAGAATCTGAAACCGGTCCGGAGCCGACTCGTCCAAGGATTCCCCCTGCTGCCGTATGAACTGTCGTCGCACGGCCGGAAACCCATGTCGAGATCGCGTGGAATGCAGCCCGCCCGAGTGCCATGCGCATCCATACTAGGCGACGGCAGCCTGTTTTTACAGGAACGTCGCGGGCGAGGCAGGCCGACCATGCAGGCAATTAGACGGCATTTCATTCTGATTTGCACGACGGCACTGTCATGCGCCGTGGGGCCCGCGCCCAGCCAGCGCGGCCATTGACGCCGGGGCAGCAGCGGGTCGTTGCCTACGGCGATGCGCCGCCACGGTGAAGCCGAATGCCAGGGCAATGAGCGCGGCCGCGACCACGCCAAGGTACTGCGCGTCGGAGGTCCGGAGCACGAGCCCGCCAAGCACGCCCGAGCACGCAAGGCCGAGATACGTAGCGGTATTGTTCAGCGCGAGCAGCAGCGGTGCCACCTGCGGCGACAGTTCCACCAGCCGGTGCTGTTGCGGCACGATAAGCCCCCATCCGCACAGCCCCCAGACCACCAGCGCGATGACCGCACTGAACGGATGCGCGGAGGTCCATGGCAGCGCGCAGAAATTGACGATGGCCACCCACAGCATCGCGCTGATGATATGGCGGCTCTCGAACCGGTCCACCAGGCGGCCGGCCAGAAGATTGCCCACCGTGGCGGCGACGCCCCATAGCAGCAACATGCCCGCGAGCATGCGGCCATCGCCGAGCGTCACCGCTTCGAGGACCACGCCGGCATACGTATAGACCATCAGGAAGCCGCCGAACGCGAACAGCGAGGTCATCAAGGTCAGCGCGACGCGCGTGTCGCGCAACGGGGCGAGCCGCTCACGCAACCGGACCGGTGCCGGCGGCGCGATGGACGGCAGCAGTGCCCAGACACCAATCATCGCCGCGACGCCCAGGGCAGTGACGAACCACAGTGTCGTCCTCCAGCCGCCGAAGCCACCGATCAGCGTGCCGATCGGCGAACCTAACGCGGTGGCTCCGGTCAGGCCGGCTGTCACGGCAGCCAGCGCGCGCCCACGCTTGTGCGGATCGGCAAGTACCGAAGCCACGCCCAACGCGGTCGGGGCGAACAGCGCCGCGCCGAATCCCGCCAGGGCGCGGCTCATCAGCACCCATTGCATGTCCGTGGCGAGCGCGCTGACGGCATTGCCGACCACAAAGATGCCGAGCGCAGCCACCAGCAGCAGCTTGCGCGGCAAGCCGCCTGCGACGGCTGCCATCACGGGCGCGGCTACCGCGTAGGTCAACGCGTAAAACGTCACCATCAGGCCGGCGGTGCTGACCGAGGCATGCAGCGACGCCGCCACGCTCGGAAGAATGCCGGCAATGACGAAGTTGTCGGTGCCCAATGCGAACATGCCCAGCGCGAGTATCAGTAATCGACGGTCCATACGAAAAACCCGTTGCGAAATGCGGTGAAGGTTGGGGGTCCTGAGGCGGCGCGTGCGCCGTGCATTGCTGTGCAGTTTTCGCCACGGCCGGCCGGTGCAAGGACTGCCAGTCGATCATAGCCAACGTTGACCGCGTCTCAAATGTCATATATACGGTCAATTCAGGACATCAATTCAGGCCACCTCTGCCGGGGACATTCCATGCACACGATCGGCTTTGTCGTCTTTCCGAACTTCTATGTGATGGGTCTGGCGGCGATCACCGCGTTCGAGCTGGCCAACGTCGTACTGGAAGAACAGGCCTATGGGGTGACGGTCCTGTCCGAGGACGGCGGACTGGTGATGTCGTCGGCAGGCATCCGCGTTGAATCAGAGCCCTTCGGCAACACCACCTTCGATACGGTGATGTTCGGTTCCGGCGTCGAGATCGACCTGGTATCCACCGCGCTGACTGCTTTTGTCCAGCAGGCCCTGGAGACCTCGAGACGGATCGCCGCGCCTTGCACGGGCGCCTTCATCCTGGCGCACGCCGGCGTGCTGGACGGCCGGCGGGCAACCACGCATTGGCGCTTCGCGCACGAGCTGCAGCGGCACTTTCCCCGGGTCACGGTCGAGGAAGACCAGATTTTCATCGTGGACGGCCCGATCTGGACTTCCGCAGGGATGACGGCGACCATCGACATGGCGCTGGCCATGATTGAAAAGGACCACGGCGCCGAAGTCTCGCGCGCGGTGGCGCGCAAGCTGGTGATCTACCACCGGCGCGCGGGCGGGCAATCGCAGTTCTCGACTCTGCTCGATCTCGCCCCCAAATCCGACCGGATCCAGAGAGCGATCGACTACGCCAGCGCCAATCTGCGCAGCGCATTGACGGTCGAGGAACTCGCCGGCGTGGCCGGTCTGAGCCCGCGCCAGTTCAGTCGGGCCTTCAGCGCGGAGACCGGGCAGTCGCCGGCCAAGGCCATTGAACTGCTGCGGGTGGAAGCCGCCAGGCTGATGCTGGAGAAAGGCCGGCTCTCGCTCGACGTGATCGCAACCGAGGTCGGGCTTTCCGACCGGGAGCGGATGCGCCGCGCATTTCTGCGTACGACCGGCCAGCCGCCCCAGGCGGTCCGCCGCATGGGCCGGGAAACCCGCGCCCGGGTCCCTGCATGACTGCGGGAGCGTCCGTGCGCCAAGACATGGCATCGCAGCGCTCGCGCCTTCCGAAGACAACCCGCCCCCACAGGGAACCCGCGCGCCGCAGCGGACGGCGCGATTTTTCTAAAGCTCGCCGGCAAAAAGTTTCACTTCCGCGATAAATCGCAAGCTGTAACCATGCATGCAACTCTGTCCCCGGCCCGCATGGATGGGGAACGCGCGCGGCGGTAGCATGGCCGCTTCCCAAATCACGCGAGCGACGGATGACCATGGTGTTCTTGCTGATGCAGCGGCTTACGGTGCTGGCCATCCTGCTGTGGCTAGGCATCGCCGCGGTCCAGGCCGCCCCGGATGCCGGCGCCGCAGCGCAGGCCGCGCCGGTCGAAGTCCGCCTGATGAATCGCCCGATCGTGGTGCTGCGCGCCACACTGGCCGGCGTCACGCCCGAAGTCCGCGCCCGGCGCGCGCGCGACCGCTTCGACGCCCTGACCCCGTCCGACCTGCGCCAGCCCGTGCGCACCAGCCCGGGCGAGCTTGCCGGCCAGCGCGGCGAAGCCATCTATATCGGCGAGCGGCTGCTGCTGGCCGTGGTCGAAGGCGACCGCGACCCCGAGGACAAGGCCGCCTCGCTTGAGACGCTGGTCCGCCAGACAGTCGACAATGTCGGCCAGGCCGTCGCCGCGCGCCGCCAGCAACAGCACTGGCCCACGCTGATTCGGGGCGCCTTGCGCACGGGCGGCGCGCTGGCGGTCGCGGTCTTGCTGGTCTGGGGGTTGACCAAAACCCGGCGCCTGCTGGGGCGCGTGGTGGACGCCTCGCTGCAGCGGCACCTGAAGGCGCGCACCGCCAACGGCTTCGACTGGACCGCCGCGCTCTACCAGCTGACCGACCGCATCGTGCGCATCCTGGCGGTGGCGCTGTTCGCGCTGGTCGCCTTTGTCTGGCTGGAATTCTCACTGCTGCAGTTTCCGCTGACGCATCCGCTCGGCGCGCGCATGGGCGCCTACCTGTGGCGGCTGCTGGAAGGCATCGGCGGCGCCGTGGTCGGCGCCATCCCGGGCCTGCTGGTGGTCGCCATCATCCTGTTCATCACGCGCGGCGTGCAGGTCGTGGTCTCGAGCGTGTTCACGGCCACCGAGCGTGGCAACCTCACGGTGCCGGGCCTGCATCCGGAGACGGCGCCGGCGACCCGCCGCCTGGCCGCGGTGCTGGTGTGGGCGCTTGGCTTCACCTTTGCCTACCCCTACATTCCCGGATCGCAGAGCGACGTGTTCAAGGGCGTGTCCGTGCTGCTCGGCTTCATGCTGACGCTGGGCTCGGCCAATGTCGTGAACCAGCTGATGAGCGGCATGGTGCTGGTGTATGCGCGCGCGCTGCGCGTGGGCGACATGGTCAGCATCGGCGATACGGTGGGATGGGTCGAGAACCTGGGTCCGCTTTCCGTCAGACTGGTCAACCTGCGGCAGGAGCAGGTCACGCTGCCGAACGCGGTGGTGGTCGGCAGCGCCGTGCACAACTATTCGCGCTCCGGGGACATCAACCAGGGCAGCGCCGCGCTGCTATCGTCGGCGGTAACGATCGGCTATGACACGCCCTGGCGGCAGGTCCATGCGATGCTGCTCAATGCCGCGCGCCAGGTGCCCGGGCTGGACCCGGCAACGACACCCTTCGTGCTGCAGCGCGGACTGTCGGACTTCTACGTCGAGTACGAGCTGTTCTTCGCCATCGAAGACCCGCGCCGCCGCTTCTTTGCCCTGTCCACGCTGCATGCCGCGATCCAGGACGAGTTCAATCGCCACAACGTCCAGATCATGTCGCCGCATTTCGTGCTGCAGCCGAAGGAACCGGTGATGGTGCCGACCGAACAATGGCATGCGCCTCCCGCGCAGCAGCGCAGCGACGGCTGAATCGCCTGCGCACTGCACGCTGCAGAGGATATGCCTGCAGACGAGGCCACGCTATCGTGACCCGACCATCCGTAGCGGTCAGCGCTTGCGAACCACGCAGGCTTAATGAGCTTATAAGCTGTACTAATCAATCCGGCACGGCATTCTTGACGACAATGATGGCCTCATGACAGGCGCGCAAGTTCGCGCGCATTGGCATGGCACCGTGCCATTGTCTTCACAAGGAGTTCCCCATGACAAGATTCCAGGTCAACGGCCAGCCCAAGGACGTCGACGTTCCGGGCGAGATGCCGCTGCTGTGGGCGTTGCGCGATGAGCTGGGCATGACCGGCACCAAGTTCGGCTGCGGCATGGCGCTGTGCGGCGCCTGCACGGTGCACGTCGACGGCACCGCGATCCGCGCCTGCGTGACGCCGGTGTCGGCGGTCGCGGGACGATCCGTTGCCACCATCGAAGGCATGGAAGGCGACCGCGTGGGCCAGGCGGTGCAGCAGGCGTGGATCCAGCATAACGTGGCCCAGTGCGGCTATTGCCAGGCCGGGCAGATCATGACAGCGGTCAGCCTGCTCAAGACCACGCCGGCGCCGACCGACCGGCAGATCGATGAAGCCATGAGCGGCAATATCTGCCGCTGCGGCACCTATCCGCGCATCCATGCCGCGATCCGGCAGGCGGCCAGCCGCCTGGCGCAGGGGGGCAAGTAATGGCCGACCTCGCTCGACTCTCCCGCCGCGGATTCCTGCGAGGCAGCGTGGGCCTGATGACGCTGGCCGTGACCAGCGGTGGCCTGGTGACCGTCGCCCGCGCCGCGGATCCGGCTCCGAAGAAGTTCGGCGCCGACTCCATGCCTGGCGGCACCGTGGACGATCCGCTGGCGTTCGTCTCGATCGCCGCTGACGGCACCGTCACCATCGTGGCCCATCGCGCCGAGATGGGCACCGGCGTGCGCACCAGCCTGCCGATGGTGGTGGCCGACGAGATGGAGGCGCGCTGGGAGCGCGTCAAGGTGGCGCAGGCCGAGGCCGACGAGACTCGCTACGGCAACCAGAATGTCGACGGCTCGCGCAGCGTGCGGCATTTCCTGATGCCGATGCGGCGCGTCGGCGCCGCGGCGCGACAGATGCTGGAAGCCGCTGCCGCCGCGCGCTGGTCGGTGCCGGTGTCCGAGGTCCGTGCCGTGCAGCACGAAGTGCTGCACCAACCCAGCGGGCGCCGCCTGGGCTTCGGCGAACTGGCGGCCGATGCGGCACGCCAGCCGGTGCCCAAGGGCGATGCGCTGCGGCTCAAGCCCCGCGCCGGGTTCCGCTATATCGGCAAGAACGCGGTACGGCCGGTCGACCAGGAAGCCATCGGTTTGGGCCGCGCCATCTATGGCATGGACCTGCGCCTGCCCGGCATGGTGTACGCCGTGGTGGCGCGCCCGCCGGTGGTGGGCGGCAATCTGCGCCGGCTCGACAGCCGCAAGGCGCTGGCCCTGCCCGGCGTATTGAAGGTGGTGGAGATTCCCGCCTTCCAGGGTGCGCCGGCGTTCCAGCCGCTGGGCGGCGTGGCGGTGGTTGCGCGCAACACCTGGGCGGCCATGCAGGGCCGCGCCGCGCTGGAAATCGAATGGGACGACGGCCCCAACGGCAGCTACGACTCCACGGCGTATCGCCGCACGCTCGAAGCGGCGTCACGTGCGCCGGGCAAGGCGGTGCGCAACCAGGGCGATGCGCAGCGGGCCTGGGACCAGGCGCCGGCCGCCGAGCGCCTTGCCGCCGACTACTACGTGCCGCACCTGGCCCATGCGTCGATGGAGCCGCCGGTGGCCACCGTGCGCATCCGCGGCGGCAGCGCCGAGGTCTGGACCTCGATCCAGAACCCGGTTGCCGCGCAAACTGCCGTGGCCAGGCGGCTCGAGCTCAAGCCCGGCAACGTCAGGGTCAACGTGCTGCTGCTGGGCGGCGGCTTTGGCCGCAAGTCCAAGCCCGACTTTGTCGACGAGGCCGCCATCGTCGCGCAGGCGATGCCCGATGGCACGCCGGTCAAGCTGGTCTGGACACGCGACGACGACATCCACCACGACTACCTGCACACCGTCTCGGCCGAGCGCCTGGAGGCGATCATCGACAGGCAGGGCCAGGTAAAGTCGTGGCTGCACCGCAGCGCCGCGCCGACCATCGCCTCGCTCTTCACCGAGGGCGCGAAAGGCCAGCAGATGTTCGAGTCGGCCATGTCGGCGATCAATATGCCCTACCGCATCGATAACGTGCGCGTGGAAACCGCCGAAGTGCCGGCACATGCGCGCATCGGCTGGTTCCGCTCGGTAGCCAATATTCCGCACGCGTTCGCGGCGCAGTGCTTTATCGCCGAGCTGGCGCACCGCGCCGGCAAGGACCACCGGCAGTTCGCGCTCGACCTGATCGGACCTGCGCGCAAGATCGACCCCGGCACGCTGGCCGATAACTGGAACTACACCGAATCGCCCGAACGCTATCCGTATGACACGGGGCGCCTGCGCGGCGTGATCGAGGCCGCCACCCGCGGCGCGGGCTGGGGCCGCAAGCTGCCCAGTGGCCACGGACTGGGCCTGGCGTTCTGCTACAGCTTCATAAGCTACACCGCCACCGTGGTCGAGGTGGCGGTCGATGCGAAGGGCGAGGTGCGCGTGGTGTCAGTGGACATGGCGATGGACTGCGGCCCCCAGATCAACCCCGACCGCATCCGCGCGCAGATGGAAGGTGGCGCCATCATGGGCCTGAGCCTGGCGCTGGCCAGCGAGATCACCTTCGACAAGGGCCGCGTGCTGCAGAGCAACTTCCACGACTACGAAGTGCTGCGCCACCATGCCTCGCCGCGGGTGATCCGCACCCACCTGGTCAACGACAACCATGACCTGCCGCCGGGCGGCGTGGGCGAGCCGCCGGTGCCGCCCGTGGCGCCCGCGCTGTGCAATGCGATCTTTGCCGCTACCGGCAAGCGCGTGCGCAGCCTGCCGGTGCGCAAGGTGGCATAGGGAAGGCGCCGCGACCATAGTCGCGGCGCCTTTCACGCAAGCGCGTCAGGCAGCTCGCACTGCTTCGGCGCGCGCGGATAGCCAGGTCAGCAACGCCGCCATCACCAGTAGCGCCGCGCTGGCGACGAAGGTGCTTTGATAACCGCTGCGGTCAAATAGCAGGCCGCCCACGGTGGAGCCCAGCGCGATGGCAAGCTGGACCACCGCCACCAGCAGGCCACCGCCGGCTTCGGCATTATTCGGGAAGGTCCTGGCAATCCAGGCCCACCAGCCCACCGGCGCCGCCGTGGCAACGAAGCCCCACAGCCCCAGCAGCGCAACCGTCGCGACAGTCTTGCCTCCGAATCCAACCAGCGCCAGTGCGATCGCCGCCATCACCACCGGTATGGCAATCATGGTCGCGTAGAAGCCGCGCCTGAGCGCCGCGCCGATGGCCATGGTGCCGATGAAACCCGTAACCCCGATCACCAGCAGGATCATCGACAACGACGACACTTCCACCCGCGTCACCGTCTCAAGGAACGGCCGCACGTAGGTGAACAGCGTGAACTGTCCCATGAAGAACACGCTCGCGCCGAGCATGCCCAGCACCACCAGCGGCTGGCGCAACAGTCTCAAGCCGCTTGGGGAGCCGCTGCCGCGCGCTGCCACCGGCATCGCGGGCAGGCTGAGCCACTGCCACGCGAGAGCGATCAGCGCCACCGGCACCAGGCAGAAGAACGCGCCGCGCCAGCCGATCACCGCGCCCAGGTAGCTGGCCAGCGGCGCCGCCACCACCGTGGCCAGCGCGTTGCCGCCGTTGAAGATCGCCAGCGCGCGCGGCACCTGTCCAGGCGGAACTAGCCGCATCGCCGTCGCCGCCGACATCGACCAGAAGCCGCCAACGACCACGCCGATCAGTGCGCGGCCCGCCATGTAGGCAAGGTAGTTGGGCGCCAGCGCAATCACCGCGCCGGAAACCGCCATCAGCGCCGTCAGCCACAGCAGCAGCGTCTTGCGGTTCATGCTGCCGGCCAGCGCGGAGATAAACAGGCTGGTCACCACGGCAAAGGCGCCGGAGATCGCGATGCCCTGGCCCGCCAGGCCTTCGGTCACATGCAGGTCGACAGCCATGGGCGTCAGCAGGCTGACCGGCATGAATTCCGAGGCAATCAGCGCAAACACGCACAGCGTCATCGCCAACACGCCACCCCAGTGGGCAGGCTGGCGTTCGGCATAGTGCGCAGGGAGGGTCGCGCCCACGGGGGCGTCACAGAGTCGGGTTGTCATGCAGTGCGGAAGATGTGGGTGCGCGCACCAAGCCGCGCGGCGCCGTCATCGTCCGGAGTTGCGTGGCCTGAGCGCGGGGTGCGAAAAAAATGTGCCAGAAGCGGCAATGGCGAAGCCGGGTGTCCGGCCTCTTCGTCCCACCCATGTTCGCGCGTGGACGCGCCCGTGACTAGCTAATGAGTGCTTAAAAACGATATAAGTAGCACTAATCAATATGCCGATGGAGACCGACCCATGGTCCGACGCAATCTCAACGACCTGCTGGCTTTCGTGACAGTGGCGCGCGAAGGCAGCTTCACGCGCGCGGCCGCCTCGCTGGGCGTAACGCAGTCGGCGCTGAGCCAGGCGGTGCGCGGCCTCGAGGAACGGCTGCGGATCCGGCTACTGACCCGCACCACGCGCAGCGTCTCGCCCACCGCCGCGGGCGAACGGCTGATGCAGGCCATCGGCCACCGCTTCGACGAAATCGAGGCCGAACTCGATGCCCTGACCGCCTTGCGCGACAAGCCCGCCGGCACGGTCCGCATCACCTGCGGCGACAACGTGCTGCACACCATCCTGCTGCCACGGCTCACGCCGCTGCTGCAGGAATATCCGGACATCAAGCTGGAGTTCGACGTCAACTACGGCTTCCGCGACATCGTGGCAGACCGCTTCGACGCCGGCGTGCGCCTGGGCAACACCATCGACAAGGACATGATCGCCGTGCCCATCGGCCCGCCGCTACGCATGGCGGTGGTGGCGTCGCCCGCCTACTTCGCCGCCAATCCGCCGCCCAAGACCCCGCAAGACCTGATGGCGCACCGCTGCATCAACCAGCGCATGCCCACCTCCGGCGGGCTTTACGTCTGGGACTTCGAGCGGCGCGGCCGCCAGGTGAACGTGCGCGTCGACGGGCCGCTGATCTTCAATACCACGCAACCCCAGGTGGATGCCGCACTCGCCGGGCTGGGCATTGCCCTGCTGCCCGAGGACGAGCTGATGCAGCATATCGAAGCCGGCCGGCTGGTGCGCGTGCTGGAGGACTGGTGCCCGAAGTTCAATGGCTACCATTTGTACTACCCGAGCAGGCGGCAGCCGTCGCCGGCGTTTGCGTTGGTGGTGCAGATGTTGCGGGGGTAGGGAGGGAAGAGGTGAATCGCAACCGGCGCCCCCTTCCGGCACAACGCCACACGGCGTTTCCAGAGGAGCGGAACGGTATTCTTGCGCAGCACTACATGATGGCACTGGCGGCTGCATCATCCCCGTAATTCGGCGATGAACCAAAAAAAAAGCCGCCCCGAAGAGCGGCTCCTGACGCAAGCAGGCACCCAGCCCGCCTTCGCATCAATCATCCAACAGCGACAAATCACGCACCGCGCCCTTGTCCGCCGACATCACCAGCTTGGCATACGCCTTCAGCGCCGCCGACACCTTGCGCGGGCGCGGCTTGGCCGGCTTCCAGCCCTTGGCGTTCTGCGCTTCGCGGCGGCGCGCCAGTTCATCGTCCGACACCAGCACGTTGATGGTGCGGTTGGGGATGTCGATGCGGATCTTGTCGCCGTCTTGCACCAGGCCGATGGCGCCGCCGGCCGCAGCCTCGGGCGAGCAGTGGCCGATGGACAGGCCCGAGGTGCCGCCGGAGAAGCGGCCGTCGGTCAGCAGTGCGCAGGCCTTGCCCAGCCCCTTGGACTTGATGTAGCTGGTGGGGTAGAGCATTTCCTGCATGCCGGGGCCGCCCTTGGGGCCTTCGTAGCGCACGATCACCACGTCGCCGGCCTTGACCTTGTCGTTGAGGATGTTCTCGACCGCTTCGTCCTGCGATTCGGTGACGTGGGCGGTGCCCTCGAACACCAGGATGCTCTCGTCGACGCCGGCGGTCTTCACCACGCAGCCGTCGAGCGCGATGTTGCCGGTCAGCACCGCCAGGCCGCCTTCATTGGAGAAGGCGTGCTCGTAGGAGCGGATGCAGCCTTCGGCGCGGTCCAGGTCCAGGCTGGGCCAGCGCGTGTTCTGGCTGAACGCGACCTGGGTCGGGATGCCGGCCGGGCCGGCCAGGTAGAACTGCCTGACGGCCTCATCCTCGGTGCGGGTGATGTCCCACTGTGCCAGCGCGTCCTTCAGCGTGGGCGCGTGCACGGTCGGCACGTCGGTGTGCAGCTTGCCGGCGCGCTCCAGCTCGCCCAGGATGGCCATGATGCCGCCGGCGCGGTGCACATCCTCGATGTGGTACTTGTTGGTGTTGGGCGCGACCTTGCACAACTGCGGCACCACGCGCGACAGGCGGTCGATGTCGGTCATGTCGAAGTCGATTTCCGCCTCGCGCGCGATCGCCAGCAGGTGCAGGATGGTGTTGGTCGAACCGCCCATGGCGATGTCCAGCGTCATGGCGTTCTCGAACGCCTTGAAGCCCACCGCGCGCGGCAGCACGCGCGCGTCTTCCTGTTCGTAGTACTGGCGGGCCAGTTCGACGATGCGGCGGCCGGCGCGCTTGAACAGCTGCTCGCGGTCCGCATGCGTGGCCACCACGGTGCCGTTGCCGGGCAGCGACAGGCCCAGCGCCTCGGTCAGGCAGTTCATGGAATTGGCGGTGAACATGCCCGAGCACGAGCCGCAGGTCGGGCAGGCGGAACGCTCCACCTCGGCCACGTCGGCGTCCGAATACGCGCTGTCGGCGGCGATCACCATGGCGTCGACCAGATCCAGCTTCTTGAACTCCATGGCCTTGGTGACGGGGTTGGCCAGGCGCGTCTTGCCGGCTTCCATCGGCCCGCCCGAGACGAAGATCACCGGGATGTTCAGGCGCATCGCGGCCATCAGCATGCCCGGGGTGATCTTGTCGCAGTTGGAGATGCACACCATGGCGTCGGCGCAGTGCGCGTTGACCATGTATTCGACCGAGTCGGCGATGATGTCGCGGCTGGGCAGCGAATACAGCATGCCGTCATGGCCCATGGCGATGCCATCGTCGACCGCGATGGTATTGAACTCCTTGGCGACGCCGCCCGCGGCCTCGATCTCGCGCGCGACCAGCTGGCCCAGGTCCTTCAGGTGCACGTGCCCCGGCACGAACTGCGTGAAGGAGTTGACTACGGCGATGATGGGCTTGGAGAAGTCTTCGTCTTTCATGCCGGTGGCGCGCCACAGCGAGCGCGCCCCCGCCATGTTGCGGCCGGCGGTGGAGGTTTTGGAACGGTATGTGGGCATGGTCTTGCTTTAGAAGTATCGCGGTAGGAAGCGGGCCGCGGGAATAAGGGCCCAGGCATGCCCGTGCGAACAACCTCTTGAGCTGCGCCGTGGGCAAAGCCGCGATTATCCCACAGCCGGCCGGACAGGTTATGCCGTCCCGCCCGTGGCGTCCGGCGCGCGCAAACGCCGCGCAATGTTCGGGCGGCCACCATGGGAGCCCGCCATTTGTCCCCGACGGCCTTGCGCGATCGCCGTTTCGGGGAAATGCTTGCGCTTATGTCACCTGCGCGGAGCAACGTCATGGACACATCAAGTGAACTGCAAGCCACCGTGGATGCCCTGGCACAGCCGGGCAAGGGCCTGCTGGCCGCCGACGAGAGCGGTCCGACCATTGCCAAGCGGTTCGAGCGCATCGGCGTGGAATCGAGCGAGGAGAACCGGCGCGCGTGGCGTCAACTGCTGCTGGGCACGCCGGGGCTGGGCGAGTACATCAGCGGCGTAATCCTCTACGAGGAAACGCTGGGCCAGAACGCCGACGATGGCACGCCGCTGCCGGAACTGGCCGCGCGCCAGGGCATCGTGCCCGGCATCAAGGTCGACAAGGGCAAGCTCGCCCTCGCGCTGGCCCCCGGCGACGAAATCACCGAGGGCCTCGACGGACTGGGCAAGCGGCTTGCCGGTTATCGCCAACAAGGCGCGCGCTTTGCCAAGTGGCGCGCGGTCTACAACGTGTCAGACACCCTGCCCGGCCTCGCCGCCGTGCAGGCCAATGCCGAGGCGCTGGCCCGCTACGCCGCGATCTGCCAGCAGGCCGGCGTGGTGCCGATCGTCGAGCCGGAAGTGCTGATGGATGGCGGCCACTCCATGGCCCGTTGCGCCCAGGTGACCGAGGCCGTGCTGCACGAAGTCTTCCACGCCCTGCACCGCTACGGGGTGGCGCTGGAACACATGCTGCTCAAGCCCAGCATGGTGCTGCCCGGCAAGGACGCCGGCCAGGCGCCACCGTCGGAGGTCGCGATGCAGACCGTGCAGGTGCTCAAGCGCACCGTGCCCGCGGCGGTGCCGGGCATCTTCTTCCTGTCTGGCGGACAGACTCCCGGCGAGGCCACCGCAAACCTCGACGCCATGAACCGCCTGGCGCCGCTGCCGTGGCGGCTGTCCTTCTCCTATGGGCGCGCGCTGCAGGAACCGCCGCTGCTGGCCTGGCGCGGCGACGCCGCCCACGCCGGGCAGGCGCAACAGGCGCTGCTGCTGCGCTCCCGGCTGAATGGCATGGCCTGCCTGGGGAAATATGACGCGGCGCTGGAGGGTGCCGGCGGGTAACTGCACATGCCGACAGCCTGACCCGGCATGCCGCCGCGCCGGCGATCCTGCTACAGCGCAGGCGTGAGGGGCGGCGCACGGCGGTGCCGGGTCAGCTGCTGAAATGCGGACGCCATCGCCACCAGTGCCGCATCGCTGCCAGCCCGGCCCAGCCAGGACACGCCCGCCGGCACGCCGGCGGCGGTAATGCCCATCGGCACACTGACCTCGGGCACGCCGGCGGCGCTGGCCAGATGCATCGCGGCCAGCGGCTGCTCGGCCCGGCAATGGTAGCTGGCATCGGCCATGTCGAAGCGTGGCGAGGCGGGGCACGCGAGCGTGGGGAACACCAGCGCATCGAGGCCGTGTGCCATCAAGTGCCGGCTGAGCACGCCACGCCAGCGCCGCGCCGCGGCAACGCCGGCTGCAGGCGGCTGGTCTCGTGTCGCGAGCGCGTGGCGCAGCGCTGCCAGGGTTCGCGGGTTGACAGCGCCCGCGCCGGCGTCGGGACTGGCTTCCATGCGCACGAGCAGTTCGGCGGCGCTGTGCGGCGCCGCTGCAGCCGCCTGCGCCAGATACTGGTCAAGCCCGCGCACCGATTCAACCCGCGTGATCTCGCCGAGCAGGTCGGTGTATAGCGTCAGCGCGCCGGTGGGCAGGTGCACGGGAATGGCGCGTGCGCCTGCGGCCTGCATCGCCGCGGTCGCGGCATCGAACATCGCGTCGATCTCGTCGTTGCCACCAGCGAAATCCGCCACGATGCCGAGCCTGCGGCCCGCGAGCGTCTGAGCCTGGGCGCCAAAGCCGTGCCCCGGTGCCAGCACGGCCATCACCAGCGCCACGTCGGCCGCGCTGCGGGCGAGCGGCCCGACGGTATCGAACGACGGCGCCAGCGGCAGCACGCCGGCGCAGTCGAGCAGGCCATGGGTTGGACGCAGGCCCGCCAGCCCATGCACGCAGGCCGGTCCGCGCACTGATCCGAACGAGTCGGTGCCGAGCCCGAACGCGGCGAGGCTGGCCGCTACCGCCGCGCCGGTGCCGCTGCTGGAACCGCTGGCATTGCGCGACAGGCGGTATGGGTTCAGCGTCAGCCCGTTCGCCGAACTGTAGCCAAAGCGGCCGTTGGACGCCGCCAGCTCCGACATATTGGACTTGGCCAGCACGATCGCGCCGGCTGCACGCAGCCGCGCCACGCACGCGGCATCGGCGCGCGGGTAAGCCTGGCGCAGCGCCGCGCAACCGGCCGTGGTCGGCATGCCGGCCACATCGATGTTGTCCTTGACCACCATCGGTATGCCATGCAGCGCACCGCGGGGGCCGCGTGTACGCAGTTCCTGGTCAAGCAAGCGCGCTTGGTCCATCGCCGCGGGATTCACGGCGCTGATGGCGTTGATGCAGGGGCCGGCCTGGTCGAAGCTGGCGATGCGGGCCAGACTGGCTGCAACCAGCCCCTGCGCGGAGGTTGCGCCGGTGCGCATGGCCTCGGCGAGGTCGCTCAGTGAAGCCTCGAACGGATCAAGGCGGGCAGGCAGGGCGGGAGCAAGAGAAGACATCGGCATCGCTGGCGATCCATGGGATGCATGCATATTGGCCACCCCGCGCCGCTTGGGCAATGGAAGTTTCATCGCACGTTCTTTCCATATGGGAATGAATCGATGACAATGCCCACAGCCTTCGTCACTGCACCGCCCATGAAAAGCACCACCGGACGCCACCTGCCCGCGCTGGCGAACCTGATCGCGCTCGAAACCACGGCACGCACCGGCAGCGTCACCGGCGCGGCCGAGGAGCTGTGCCTGACCCAGAGCGCGGTAAGCAAGCAGATTACCGAGCTGGAGGCATTTCTTGGTGCGCGCATGCTGAACCGCCGCAAAGGCGCGGTGGCGCCGACACCCGCCGGCGAGGAATACCTCAGGAGCGTGCGCAAGGCGCTGGCCTTGCTCGAGGAAGCGACGCTGGAAGTGCAGTCCGGCCGCGCCGCGGGCGGCAGGCTCAACCTGTCGGTGCCGGTGTCGCTCGGCAATATCTGGCTGCTGCCGCGCCTGCTCAGGTTTGCCAAGGAACAGCCACAGATCCAGCTCAACGTCACCACCAAGGTCGGTCCGGTCGACCTGGAAAGCACCGGGCTCGATGCCGCAATCATGTATTGCGGCGGGCCGCCGCCGCGCCACTTCGCGCTGAAGCTCATGCCGCTGGAGCTCTACCCGGTGTGTGCGCCAGAGCTGTTGCCGGGCGGCGGCACGCTGGCCAGAGCACTCAAGCGCATGCCCTTGCTGCACCAGATCGCCGCGCTGGAAGCGTGGCCGGCCTACCTGCAGCAAATGGGGCTACGGCTGGCGCATTCCGACGATGGCCCGCGCTACGGCCTTCTCACCATGGGCCTGCAGGCTGCAGTAAGCGGCATGGGCATCGCCCTGCTGCCCGACTACGTGACGGGCGAGGATGTCAAGGCGGGACGACTGCTGCGCCTGGCCACCGAGCCCTACGTGTCACCCAAGGCTTACTATTTCATCTGCCTCGAAGAGAAGCGCGACAACCCTGCGATGCGGACCTTTATCGCATGGCTGCAACAGCAAAGCGCAGGCGAGCGCCAGACGCCGTAGGCGACCGCGTCAGCGCGCCGCGTCTGCGCGCACCAGCGTGGACGTGACGAAGCGCCCCGGGCGGCTGCTGACCGGTATGCCGTCGCGCAGCGTGGCCTGCCCGGCCACAAGCACATGGCACACGCCGGTCGCGGGCTGCCGTGGGTCGTCGAAGGTGGCACGGTCCTGGATCGTGGACGGATCGAACACGGTGATATCCGCGACATGGCCCACGCGCAACTCGCCGCGCCGCTCCAGCCCGAAGCGCTGCGCGGCCATGCCGGTCATCTTGTGCACCGCGCGCTCCAGCGGAAACAAGCCCAGGTCGCGTGAATACAGCCCCAGCACGCGCGGAAACGTGCCCCACAGCCGGGGGTGCGGGGTTTCGTCCGAAGGGATGCCATCGGAGCCGATCATGGTGTCCGGATAGGACAGGATGTCGCGCACATCGGCCTCATCCATGATGAAGTACACGGCGCCGCCGGGCACCAGCGCCTGCGCCACCTCGAGACGCGATTGGCCCCACTCCTGCGCCAGTTCTTCGAGGTAGCGCCCGGCGGCTTCGGGATGCCGCGCCGACCAGGTGACGAGTATGCGGTCGCATTGCTTGACCCGCTCCGGCCGCAGCATGGTCGACGATGCCGCGTACGGATAGCAGTCCAGGCACAGCGGCATGGTCCGGGCCAGCGTGCGCACCTGCGCCAGCGTGTCGCGGCTGCGGCCGTGATTCTGCTTGCCCACCAGCTTGTGGTGCGAGATCACTGTCGACACGCCCAGCGCCTTGCCGATGCGCGCGGTCTCGTCGATCGCCTCGGCGATCTTGTCGCCCTCGTCGCGGATATGCGAAACCAGCACGCCGCCGAGCCGCTGCATCGGCTCGCACATGCGCACGACTTCTTCCTCGGGCGCCGCCGCCGAAGGCGGATAGAAGGTGCCGGTCGACACCCCGATCGCTCCTTGCAGCAAGGCGTCTTCCACGTCCCGCCGCATCCGTTCGATCTCGGCGTCGCTGGCGGCCACGCCAAGCTGCGACAGGTGCCGCGCGCGCAGCGTCGACTGGCCCACCAGCACCGCCACATTGACCGCCGCGGGGCTGGCCGCGAACGACTCGCGGTACGCACGCACCGATTCGAAGCGATAGCCGCCACGCATGATGTCGAGCGGCGCCGGCGGAATGCTGTCGGTGACCAGCGGAAACAGGCTGATGCCGCAGTTGCCGGCGATGATGGTGGTCACACCCTGCGTCACCTTGGGCAGCATCTCGGGCGCCTGGAACACCATCCAGTCGTCATGCGTATGGGTGTCGATAAAGCCGGGGGCCACGATCAGTCCGGCAGCATCCACCTCGGTGCCGGCACGCGCCGGGCCGAGGTCGCCGATCGCAGCGATCTCGCCGTCGCGCACGCCCAGGTCGGCCGTGCGGCGCGGTGCGCCGGTGCCATCGATCAGGTCGCCGTTGCGGATAATCAGGTCAAATTGCGTAGGCATGGTGCTTGGGTTCCCTCGGTTCAGTCGACCTTGGCGCCGCTCTTGCGGACCAACTCGCCAAACTTGGCGGTTTCAGATGTGATCAGCGCCTGGAAATCGCGCGGGCTGCCGCCGAGCGGATCGAACGACAGCTTGTCCAGTTGCGCCCGGAATGCTGGCTCCCCGATCAGCGCGTTGACTTCGCGGTTCAGCCGTTCGATGACCTCGGCGGGCGTGCCCGGCGCCGCGACCAATCCGGCCCACGCGGTCAGTTCGTAGCCCTTCAGGCCGGCCTCGGCCATGGTCGGCAAGTCGGGGAAGTGCGGCGAGCGCTGGCTTGACGTGACCGCCAGCGCGCGCACGCGCCTCGCCGTGACATAAGGCCCGATCGACGGAACGTTGTCGAACATCAGCTGCACGTTGTTGCCAACCAGGTCCTGCAGCGCCGGCGTGCTGCCCTTGTATGGCACATGGGTGACATCCAGATTGGCCATCACCTTGAACAGCTCCCCACCCAGGTGGCTGGTAGTGCCGTTGCCGGCCGAGCCCATCGACAGCTTGCCGGGGTTGGCGCGCGCATAGGTGATCAGTTCCTGCACCGACCTGGCCGGGAGCGAAGGATTGACGGCGAGGATATTGAAGGTCGTGACCAGTCCGACGATCGGGACCAGCTTGCCGGGGTCGTAGGGCAGCTTGCTATACAGGAAGCGGTTGGTGGCTAGCGTGGCGTTGTTGCCATAGCCGATGGTGTAGCCGTCCGCTGGTGCCGCCATCAGCGCCTGCATGCCGATATTGCCTCCGGCCCCGGGCCGGTTCTCAACTACCACCGACTGGCCCAGGCGCCGTGACAGCCCCTCGCCGAACAAGCGCGCGACGATGTCGGGGGCGCCGCCCGGCGCGGTCGGCACGATCAGGCGCACCGGCTTCTCCGGCCACGCCGCCACTGCCGCGCCTGGCATCCCGGCGATGATGCCTACGACACCGATTGCCCCTGCCGCCAGGGCCTGTACCGCTAATCTTTTCATCTGCTGTCTCCCATGTGGTGGTCATTGTGTGATCGAGTATCAGCGAGGCACCGGGTAAGACCTAGTGAAGTTTTGTGGGGGATTATTTCCGTGACGGAATGCATCGCCGCGCACCGGGCGTGAGCTGTCCGGGCTTTCCTGCGCATTGCACGACATTGCGCCTGGCCGCGGATGCTTTTAATATGGCAAGCCATCCCCCATCCCCGAGGTACTCGTCATGCGCCATTGATGCCGCCGTCTTCATGACGGCCAGTCTCCACCTACCCCCACGAGCAGGGGGAGTTCCTGGCATCCCTGGATGGACACATGACGCATCCCTATCTCGCGCTGGAAAGCGTGTCTTACGTTCTGCCCGACGGCAGGACGCTTTTCTCCGGCCTCACCGAACAGTTCGACCAGCGCGCCACGGGCCTGGTCGGGCGCAATGGCGCCGGCAAGACCGTGCTGGCGCGCATGCTGGCCGGACAAGTGCAGCCGACCGGCGGCCGCTGTACCCGCTCCGGCAGCGTGTATTACCTCGCCCAGCAGGTATCGCCTGCGCCAGGCGCTACGGTCTCGGGCCTCGCCGGTGTGCAGGCCACGATCGATGCGCTCGAACGCATCGAAGCGGGCAGCAGCGCGCCTGAAGATTTCGACGCCGTGGGGGAGCGCTGGGATGTGCGCGTGCGGCTGCAGGACGAACTGGCGCGCAATGGCCTGGACCATCTCGATGCCGCGACGCCTGCCAGCGCGCTCAGCGGTGGCGAAGCCATGCGCGTCACGCTGATCGGCGCCTTGTTGTCGGATGCCGATTTCCTGATCCTGGACGAGCCCAGCAATCACCTCGACCGGCCGAACCGGCAGGCGCTGGTCGAGCAATTGCAGCGTTGGCCGCGCGGTCTGCTGGTGGTAAGCCATGACCGGCAATTGCTCGACGCCATGGCGCGCATCGTAGCGTTGTCTTCGCTGGGACTGCGCAGCTATGGGGGCAACTACACCTTCTACGCGCAATGCACGGAGCGCGAGCAGCAGACCGCGCTCCAGCAACTGGAACAACGCAAGCTCGAAGGCCGGCGCGAAGAGCAGTCCCTGCGCGAGCAACGCGAACGCCTGGAGCGGCGCCAGGCACGTGGCAACCGGCATGGACAACAGGCCAACCAGGCCAGGATCCTGCTGGGCCGCCAGAAGGAACGCAGCGAAAGCTCGGCCGGCAAGCTGCGCCAGCAGCATGCCGAGACCCGGCTCGAAATGGCCGAGCGCGTGCGCGAGGCCGCGCAGCGGGTCGGGCACGACCTGGCCATCGTCGTGCACGAGCTGCCGGTTGCCCTGGCTTCGCAAAAACGTGTCGCGGAACTGGAGGCCGTGGAGCTGCCCTTGGTCCAGCGTGCCACGCGCCAGATCAGCCTCACGTTGACGGGGCAGCAGCGCGTGGGCGTGGTCGGCCCCAATGGCAGCGGCAAGTCGACCTTGCTCAAGGTGCTCGCGCGCCAGCTGCAGCCCCTGGCCGGGACATGCAAGCTTCCGGTGCAAGGCATCTACCTGGACCAGCGGCTGGCCAGCCTGGATCCGCGGCGTACCGTGCTGGAACAGATGCTGGCGGCCAACCCGACGACGAGCGAAGGCGATCTGCGCATGCGCCTTGCGCACCTCGGCCTGGATAGCCGGAAGATTGCAGTACCTGGCGGCTCGCTCAGCGGTGGCGAGCGGCTCAAGGCAGCGCTGGCGTGCGTGCTGTATGCCGATCCACCGCCGCACCTGCTATTGCTGGATGAGCCCAGCAACCACCTGGACCTGCCTTCGGTACAGGCGCTGGAAGCGATGTTGCGCGGGTACCAGGGCGCGCTGGTGGTCGTGTCCCACGACGACGCGTTCATGAACAATCTTGGCTTGACGGATCGGCTGGTGGCAACGGAACAGGGCTGGCAGACAGCGCCATGGTGAAGTCAGGTCGCCCGCATCGCCAGGGCGTAGTACGACACGCCGTCATCGCTGCGCTCCAGCACCGCGCGCACCGTCACCGGCAGTTCGCTTCCATCTTCCCGTTGCAGTTCGGCGGCAAACGTCGCGCGGGGCCGGTTGCGCGTCATCCGGCGCAGGCGGGCCCCGGCCTCGGCGCAGCGCCTTGCAAACCCTTCGCCCAGCAGCGCCTCGGCGTCGCCGCCGACCATCGCCACCAGCGCCGCATTGACCGATTCGCACCGCAGCTTGCCGTCCAGCAGCGCCATGCCTTCCGAGGTCAGCTCGAACACCGCCCGGAACCGCGCCTGCTGGTCGCGCAGTGACTGCTCGGCGAGCTTGCGCGCAGTGTTGTCCATGCTGATGCCGACGATCTTGACGATGCGTCCGTCGAGTTCGCGCACCGGCGTGGCGCGCGACGAGATCCAGCGGATGCTGCCGTCGGGCTGGATCAGGCGGAAGTCGAATTCGTGGGCCTTGCCGGTGCGCACCGATTCCTCGTAGGCGGCGTTCATCATGGGGACGTCATCGGCGGGCACATGCTTCCAGAAGCTTTCGTTGCTGACGATGCGCCAGCCGTACACGGCCTCGACGTTGGACGAGTAGGTCACGTCGTCGGTGATCAGGTTCCATTCCCACGTGACGATGCGCGCGCCCTCCTGCGCCAGCTTCATGCGCGCCTCGCTCTCCATGATCTCGGCGGTATAGCGGCGGCGCATGTCGGTCATGGGGATTTCCACCGCGCTGGAGGTTTCGGCCTCTTGCCGGGCCTGTTCGCCGTAGCGCAGCCAGATCCAGTTGACATCCAGGAACGCCGCCAGCTTGCGCAGCTTCTCGTAGTCGATCTCGCCGCCCCGGGTCCACTTGTGGACGGCCGGACGCGACACGTCCAGCGCGTTGGCCACCGCCTGCAGCGTGAGCTTCTTGTGTTCGAGCAGTTCCTTGAGGCGGAAGGCAAAGCTGTTTTCTGTCATGTTGTGGATTCCCCCGTGGCACCGCCGAGATGCCGCATGAAAAACTCGACGCAGGCGCGCACGCGCGCGGAGCCGGACAGGCGCGAAGGATACACCGCCCAGATATCCGCGTCCTGGCGGTAGTCGGGCAGCACCTGCACCAGGCGCCCGGCGTGAAGGTCGGGCGCGATATCCCACATCGAACGCAGCATGACGCCATGCCCGGCCAACGCCCAGCCGGTGACGATCTCCCCATGGTTGGACGACAGCCTTCCGCCCACCTTGACGCTGCGCTCGCCCTCCGGCCCCGTCATGCGCCAGATGCCAAACGGGTGGTCGCGCTCCTTGGTGACCAGGCAGTCGTGCTCCGACAGCGCCTCGAGCGTCTGCGGCACGCCGCGCGCCGCCAGGTACGAGGGCGCCGCGCACAGCACGCGCCGGTTGCGCGCCAGGCGGCGGGCGATCAGGTGCGGGGCAATGTCGTTGCCGATGCGGAGGTCGAGGTCGATGCCTTCGGCCACCAGGTCGACCAGCTTGTCGAATACGTCGAAGCGGATTTCCAGCCCCGGAAACTGCTGGCAAAGCGTCGAGATCAGCGGCGCGACATGGCGCCTGCCGAAGCCCACGCTGCTGCCGATGCGCACCAGCCCGCGCGGGGCGCTGCCGGCGGCTGCGATTTCATCCCTCAGCTGCCCGATCTCGTCGAGCATGTGGCGAGCCCAGCGGCACACGCGCTCGCCGTTTTCCGTCAGCGATACCTGGCGCGTGCTCCGGTGCAGCAGTTGCGCGCCCAGCACCTGTTCCAGCGCCTTGACGCGCTTGCTGACATAGGCCGGCGAACTACCCAGTTCTTCGGCGGCGGCGACGAAGCTGGCGCGCTGCGCGACCAGGCAGAACACCCGCAGGTCTTCCAGTGGGGGCAGATTATTCACGATTCGTGTTTCCTGTATCCACGCTGGCGCGGATGATCCGCGCCGGGTTTCGCGGCATTCTCGATCGGACCTGACCACCCGACCCGAGCGAGACACCGCCATGACCACACCATTTCCCGCTGCCTTCCGCATCGCCGCCATTGCCGGCGACGGCATCGGCAACGAAGTCCTGCCCGAAGGGCTGCGCGTCGTCGAAGCCGCCGCGCGCAAGTTCAACCTGCCGATTGAAGTGCGCCACTTCGAATGGGCCAACTGCGACTACTACCTGCGCCACGGCAAGATGATGCCGGACGACTGGAAGCAGCAACTCGACGGCTTCGACGCGATCTACTTCGGCGCCGTGGGCTGGCCCGACAAGGTGCCCGACCACATCTCGCTGTGGGGCTCGCTGCTCAAGTTCCGCCGCGAGTTCGACCAGTACGTCAACCTGCGCCCGGTGCGCCTGCTGCCCGGCGTGCCGTGCCCGCTGGCCGGCAAGAAACCCGGCGACATCGACTTCTACGTGGTCCGCGAAAACACCGAGGGCGAGTACAGCCCCGTCGGCGGCCGCATGTACGAGGGCACCGCGCGCGAGATCGTGATGCAGCAGTCGGTCTTCAGCCGCCACGGCACCGACCGCATCCTCAAATACGCCTTCGAGCTGGCGCAATCCCGTCCGCGCAGGAAGCTGACCTCGGCGACCAAGTCCAACGGCATCGCCGTCAGCATGCCGTGGTGGGACGAGCGCACCGCGACAATGGGCGCGCAGTACCCGGAGGTGGCATGGGACAGCCAGCACATCGACATCCTGTGCGCGCGCTTTGTGCTCCAGCCCGAGCGCTTCGACGTGGTGGTGGCCTCCAACCTGTTCGGCGACCTGCTGTCGGACCTCGGCCCGGCCTGCACCGGCACCATCGGCCTGGCGGGCTCGGCCAACCTGAACCCGGAACGCAGGTTTCCGTCGCTGTTCGAGCCGGTGCACGGTTCGGCGCCGGACATCTACGGCAAGCAGGTCGCCAACCCGATCGGCATGATCTGGTCGGGCGCGATGATGCTGGACTTCCTTGGCGGCGAAGCCGGACGCCGGGCGCATGACGCCATCCTCGCCGCCATCGAGACCGTGCTGCGCGAAGGTCCGCTGACGCCGGACGCCGGCGGCAAGGCCGGCACCAGCGAGGTGGGCAAGGCCATCGCGGCCGCGCTCTGAACCTGCGCGGCGGGCGGAACGTGATGCCGGGTTCGCGCCCGGCATCGTATTCCCACAACGCAGCGCGCACCGTTCGTCACACCCGCAATTTTTTTCCACGCGGAGCTTGTGCATGTCCGGAATTTTGCATAGAGTTTCCGTTAACTAATAGTTACTGTAAACCATTAGTTAACAAAATGCAAGCAATCTGAACGCGGGCACGCCCGCGCCCGGGCAGACAAGTTCCACCCCAAAACCAACCCGTGCGCCACGACGCATCGGAGGAGACGCACTTGAAAACTCCCACGCCCCGCCTCGACGGCTTCCTGACCGTCTGCACGCTCACCGCCGTGCTGGTCACCGTCATCGCCATGGTCCGCTGGCCCGCCGAAGCGGCCGCCACCGCCACCCTGCTGTTCGAATGGTCCACGCGCTCGTTCGGCTCGCTGGTCCAGATTTTTGTCTTCGGCTGCGTCATCGCCTGCCTGGCGCTGGCCTTCAGCAAGTACGGCAACGTGCGGCTGGGCGAAGGCAAGCCCGAATACTCCACGCTGTCATGGGTGTTCATGTTCATCTGCGCCGGCATGGGCTCGTCGACCATGTACTGGGGCGTGATGGAGTGGGTCTACTACTACCAGTCGCCCGGCCTGAACGTGCCCACCGGCACGCGCGAGGCGCTGGAGCACTCCATCAGCTACTCGTTCTTCCACTGGGGTCTGAGCGCGTGGGCGGTGTATGCGCTGCCGTCGCTGGCGATGGCGTACCACTTCCATGTGCGCAAGAACAAGGGGCTGAACCTGGCGTCCATCGTCGAGGCCATCACGGGTTTCCGCGCTACCGGGCCGGTGGGCCGGCTGGTGGACCTGATCTTCCTGCTGACGATGTTCGGGGCGCTGACGGTGTCGATCGCGCTGACCGCGTCGACCTTCACGCGCGGCCTGTCCGGGCTGTTCGGCGTGCCGGATACCTTCGTCACGCAGCTGGTCGTAATCGTCGGCGTGTCGGTGCTGTTCTCGGCGAGCGCCTACGTCGGCATCGACGGCGGCATGCAGCGCCTCAGCCATATGGTGTGCTGGGGCGCGCTGCTGCTGGCCGCGGTGGTGTTCGCGATCGGGCCCACCCTGTTCGCCGGCAATAACATCGTCAACGGCCTGGGCCTGATGCTGCAGAACTACGTGCACATGAGCCTGTTCACCGATCCCACCGGCGACGGTGCCTTCAGCCGCGGCTGGACCGTGTTCTACTGGCTGTGGTGGGTGTCGTACTCGCCGGGCGTGGCGATGTTCGTGGCGCGCGTGTCCAAGGGCCGCAAGATCAAGGAAGTCATCTACGCCCTGCTGCTGGGCGGCAGCGTCGGATGCTGGTTCTTCTTCGGCGCGCTGGAAAGCTACAGCATGCACCAGTTCATCACCGGCGCCATCGACGTGCCGCGCATCCTGAAAGAGCATGGCGGCGAGGCCGCGGTGGAAATGCTGCTGAGCGCGCTGCCGGCCGGAAAGGTGTTCCTGGCGGTGTACCTGGCGATCATGATCGTGTTCCTGGCCGCCCACGTCGATGCCGTGGCCTACGCCGTGGCCGCCACCACCAGCCGCCATCTGAAGGAGGGACAGGACCCGTCGCCGACCAGCCGCGTGTTCTGGTGCGTGATGCTGACGCTGGTGCCGCTGGCGATGCTGTTCGTCAAAGCCTCGCTGGAGACCATGAAGACCGCCGTGGTGCTGACCGCGATCCCGTTCCTGGTAATCCTTGCGATCAAGTTGTTCGGCCTGTTCCGCTGGCTGATGCAGGACTATGCCGACACGCCGGCCCACCTGATCGAAACGGCCCGGCCCGAAGCCGAGGGTGCCGTGACCACCGAGCGCCAGGCCGCCATCGCCAAGGCCTGATCGCGCCAGAGGGGGACGTGCCTCGGCGTCCCCTCTCGAAAAATTTTGCCGCCAACTGGCTCTTTTTTTACGCCTTGTTGTTAAACAACATTTAACTAGTAACCACAAATTAACCAAAGGATACGGAATCATGGAGAAGACCCTGGACACCGCCGCCGTCAAGCTGCCTGCCGGCTTCTGCGCCGACGACGAAAACGCCTGGACCTTGCCCGCCTCCTTCTACACCAGGGACGCGGTGTTCGAGTACGAGAAGGAGAAGATCTTCGCCACCAGCTGGATCTGCGTGGCCCACCGCAGCGAACTGGCCGAGTCGAACGACTACGTGACGCGCGAAGTCATCGGCGAAAGCATCGTCGTGCTGCGTGACCGCGAAGGCGTGCTGCGCGCCTTCTACAACGTCTGCCCGCACCGCGGCCACCAGCTGCTGCAAGGCAGCGGCCGCGCAAAGAACGTCATCACCTGTCCGTACCACGCCTGGACCTTCAAGCTCGATGGCGAACTGGCGCTGGCACGCAACTGCGACAACGTGCCCAATTTCGACAAGAGCAAGTCGAGCCTGGTGCCGGTGCGGGTCGAGGAATACGCCGGCTTTGTCTTTATCAACATGAACCCGGACGCCGGCAGCGTCGAGGAACAGCTGCCCGGCCTGGAAGCGCGCATGCGCGCCGCCTGCCCCGCCATCGACGAGCTCCACCTCGGCGCCCGCTTCGTCACCGAGACGCCGGCCAACTGGAAGTCCATCGTCGACAACTACATGGAGTGCTACCACTGCGGCCCGGCGCACCCCGGCTTCTCTGACTCCGTGCAGGTCGACCGCTACACCCACACGCTGCACGGCAACTGGACGCTGCAGTTCGGCCATGCCAAGTCGTCGGAGAACTCCTTCAAGCTGGACGAGTCGGTGAAGGACCCCAGCTTCAGCGGCTTCTGGGCCTGGCCCTGCACGATGTTCAACGTGCCGCCGGGCGCCAATTTCATGACGGTGATCTACGAGTTCCCGGCCAGCGCCGAAGTCACGCTCCAGCACTACGAGATCTACTTCCTGAACAAGGAGCTGACCGAGGAGCAGCAGAAGCTGGTCGAGTGGTATCGCGACGTGTTCCGCCCCGAAGACCTGCGCCTGGTCGAAAGCGTGCAGAAGGGCCTGAAGTCGCGCGGCTATCGCGGCCAGGGCCGGATCATGGTCGACCGCCAGCGCAGCGGCATCAGCGAGCACGGCATCGTGCATTTCCACCGCAAGGTGGCCAGCGAATACGAAGGCGCGTGAGCGCCGGTACAGCCAAACCCGAAACGGAGACCAGACCCATGCAACTGAAGGACAACGCCCTGTTCCGCCAGCAGGCCCTGATCGGCGCCGAATGGACCGACGCCCCCGACGCCGCCACCGTGGCCGTGACCGACCCCGCCACCGGCGATCTGGTCGGCACCGTGCCGCTGATGCGCGAGGCCGGCGCCGTGGCCGCGATCGAGGCCGCCAATGCCGCCCTGCCCGGCTGGAAGGCCCGCACCGCCAGGGAGCGCGCCGCGCTGCTGCGCAAGTGGTTCGACCTGATCATCGCCCACGAGGACGACCTCGCCGCCATCATGACGCGCGAGCAGGGCAAGCCCCTGGCCGAGGCGCGCGGCGAGGTGCGCTACGCCGCCTCGTTCATCGAGTGGTTCGGCGAGGAAGCCAAGCGCCTCTATGGCGATGTGATCCCCTCCCCCGCCGCCGACAAGCGCCTGGTGGTGGTGCGCGAGCCAATCGGCGTCTGCGCCGCGATCACGCCATGGAACTTCCCGGCGGCGATGATTGCGCGCAAGGCCGCTCCCGCGCTGGCGGCCGGCTGCACCATGGTGGTCAAGCCCGCCAATGAGACCCCGTTCAGCGCCCTGGCGCTGGCTGAGCTGGCGCTGCGCGCCGGCATCCCCGCGGGCGTGCTGAACGTCGTCACCGGCGACGCCGCGGCGATCGGCAGCCAGTTCACCGGCCACCCGCTGGTGCGCAAGCTGTCGTTCACGGGTTCCACCCCGGTCGGCCGCCTGCTGATGCAGCAATGCGCCAGCACGGTCAAGAAGGTGTCGCTGGAGCTGGGCGGCAATGCGCCCTTCATCGTGTTCGACGACGCCGACATCGATGCGGCGGTCGAAGGCGCGATCCAGGCCAAGTACCGCAACGCCGGCCAGACCTGCGTCTGCGTCAACCGCCTCTATATCCACGACGCCGTCTATGACCAGTTCGTCGAGCGCTACGTGAAGAAGGTGGCCGGGCTGCGCGTCGGCAACGGCTTCTCCGCGGGCAGCGAGATTGGCCCGCTGATCACCGAGAAGGCGGTCGCCAAGGTCGGTGAGCTGGTGGCTGATGCCGTGAGCAAGGGCGCGCGCATTGCCATCGGCGGCGGCGTGCATGAGGCCGGTGCGCAGTTCTTCGCGCCGACGGTGCTGGCCGACGTCAAACCCGGCATGCGAGTGCTGGACGAAGAGATCTTCGGTCCGGTCTCGCCCATCGTCCGCTTTACCTCGGAGGCCGACGTGGTGCGCATGGCCAACGACACCATCTACGGCCTGGCCGCCTACTTCTTCAGCCGCGACATCGGCCGGGTCTGGCGCGTGGCCGAGCAGCTCGAGTACGGCATCGTCGGCATCAACACCGGCCTGTTCTCGAACGAGGTGGCGCCGTTCGGCGGCGTGAAGCAGTCGGGCCTGGGCCGCGAGGGCTCGAAGTACGGCATCGAGGACTACCTCGAGATGAAATACCTCTGCATGGCGCTGTAACGCGCGGCAGCATACCCGGAAGACAGCAGCATGGGCAATTTCTACCAGACCCTCCAGGTGCGGGTCTCGCGCATCGAGCACGTGACCCCGCTGATCAAGCGCTTCACCATGGAAGCGCTCGACGGCGGCGAGCTGCCGCCCTTTACCGGCGGCAGCCATGTCATCGTGCAGATGCGCGACGGCGAGCGCCAGTACAGCAACGCCTACTCGCTGATGAGCTCGCCCGACGCGCTCGGCAGCTACCAGATCGGCGTGCGTCGCGAAGAGCAATCGAAAGGCGGCTCGGCGTTCCTGCATGACAAGGTGGCCGAGGGCGACGCGCTGACCATCACCACGCCGAACAACCTGTTCGCACTGGACCATGGCGCGCATCACCACGTGCTGATCGCCGGCGGTATCGGCATCACGCCGTTCATGTCGCAGATGCACGAGTTGCGCAAGCGCGGCGCGTCGCACGAACTGCACTACGCGTTCCGCGCCGACGAGCACGGCGCGTTCCGCGATGAACTGGCAGCGCTCACGCAGCAGTCTTCCGGGGGCCAGGTCCGCTTTTACATCGACAGCCAGGGACAGAAGCTCGACCTGTCCGGCCTGCTGGGCGGCATGGATGCCGGCGCGCATGTCTATGTGTGCGGCCCGGCCCCGCTGATCGACGCCGTGCGCCAGGCGGCGCAGGACGTGGGCCTCGATCCGGCTCGCGTGCACTGGGAACAGTTCGCCGCGCCGGAACAGGCGGGCGACGCCTTCACCGTGGTGCTGGCCAAATCCGGCAAGACGGTCGAGGTTGGCGCGGGCGAGTCGATCCTGAAGGCGATCGAGCGCGACGGCACCGTGCCGGTCGAATGCCTGTGCCGCGAAGGCGTGTGCGGCACTTGCGAGACCCGCATCCTGGAAGGCGAGGCGGTGCACTTCGACCAGTACCTGAGCGACAAGGAGAAGACTGCGCAGAAGACGATGATGATCTGCGTCTCGCGAGCCAGGGGCGGCAAGCTCGTGCTCGACCTGTAAGACCACGACAGGCCGGCGCATCGGACGCCGGCCACCATCCACCGAGGAGACCCCATGAGGAAATCAGCCAGCCTGTGGCTGCTGGCGGGCGCACTGCTGCCCGCCGTTTCGTATGCGCAGTCCAGTCTGACGCTCTACGGTGTGATCAGCACCGCCGTGCGCTACACCTCCAACATCGACGGCCGCCATCACGACCAGGGCGAGCTGGTCTCCAGCGGCATCGGCGGCAGCCGCTGGGGCCTGAAGGGCGACGAAGACCTGGGCGGCGGCAACAAGGCGGTGTTCCTGCTCGAGAACGGCTTTGGCACCGACGACGGCAAGACCGCCTATAGCGCGCTGTTCGGCCGGCAGGCATACGTCGGCCTGTCCGGCGACTGGGGCACGCTGACCTTCGGCCGCCAGTACAACGCCCTGAACAACATCGCCTGGTCTTTCGATCCGCTCGACCAAGGCTGGGGCAATTTCTGGTCGGACCCGCTCTACACCGGCGGCGATATCTTCTTCCAGGGCTACCGCGTCAACAACAGCGTGGTCTACAAGAAGAAATTCGGGCCGGTCAGCGTGCAGCTCGACTACGGCTTCGGCGAGCGCCCCGGCAGCATGGCGCGCGGCGCGACCTTCGGCGGTGGCGTGATGTACCAGGACGGGCCGCTGGCGCTGGGCGTCGCCTATGACCAGCAACGTCCCGGCGGCGGCGACAACACGCTGCACAACTACTCGGTCGGCGCCTCCTACGTGATCGGCAAGGCCACCGGCTATGCCGGCTACATGGGCCGCCGTGAGACCAATCCGGACGCGCGCTTCTGGATCGCCTTCGTCGGCCTCGGCTATCAGCTCACGCCGGCGCTGCACCTGTCGGGCGCCTATTACCGCTACCAACAGAACGGCACTGTGACCACCCAGTTCCAGGCCACGCCGGTGGTGCTGGGGAGCGGCAATGCCGATGCGATAGCGGCGGTTGCCGACTATGCCCTGTCGAAACGCACCAGCCTGTTCCTCGAGGCCGACGCCACCTTCGCACGCGGCGGCACGGTCGGCCGCGAGACCGAGTACTGGGCCGGCACGCCGGTGACCGATGTCCGCAGCACCACGCGCGTGGGCGTGATGGCCGGGATCAGGCACGTGTTCTGAGGGGGCTTCAGCGGTACGGGCTGCGCGGCCGGCGCCACGCCGCGCGCCCGACACGGCGCTCTCGCCAACACGTCAGTCCGCCGTAGCGGCGGTGACAATGATTTCCACCAGAATGTCCGGATGACCCAGTTCGCACTGCGCGGTCGCTCGCGTAGACGCGGCGTTCGGCGCCGTCCATGCGTCCCAGATCTCGTTCATGCCTTCGAAATCCCGCTCGAGGTTCTTCAGCCAGATCTGTGCGGTCAGCAGGCGTCGCTTGTCGGTGCCAGCGTCGGCGAGGAACTTCTCGATCTTGGCAAGGGTCTGCCGGGTCTGGCCCCGAATGTCCTGGCTGCGGTCATCGGCCGTCTGGCCGCCCACAAATACCATGCCGTTGTACACCACCGCGCGGCTACGTCGTTGGTCCGTAGCGATTCGCCGGATTTCAGCCATAGGTCCTCCTGGTTGAGGCTGTTGATAGTCATGCAGAACCGGTGTGCCGGCGGGGCTATGCCATGGCCCCGGCCAGGCCGCGGTGCTATCCCGCCAGCTCGCCCAGCGTGACGGGCTTGATGGGTGGACGGATGCGGTAATAGCCCACTTCCTGTGGCGCCACGCCGCGTCCCTGCGCGATCAGTTCGGTCACGGTCAAGCCGCAGAGGCGCCCCTGGCACGGGCCCATTCCGCAGCGTCCAAACGCCTTGGCCTGGTTGGGGCCATGGCAACCCACCTCGACATACTTCCGGATGGTCCCCGCCGTCACTTCCTCGCAGCGGCAGACAATGACGGCGTCATCCGCGGGCATGCGATGCGAGTCGCTGGGGCGGTACAGCGCATCCAGGAAGGGGCGGATGCGCAAGTGTCTTTGCAGCTCGGCACGCATCGATGACTCTCTCACCTGCCGCTCGCTCACGCCGAGTCGCTGCAACCTGGAAGCAATCGACAACGCGGCCAGCCTTCCCTGCACCGCGGACGCCCTGGCACCGACAATGCCTCTGCTGTCGCCCGCGATATAGATGTGCGTGTCTTCAATTTCGCCATACTCGTCCGTCTCCGGAATCCAGCACAGCTGGGCATCGCTCCAGTTGTGCCTGGCCCGCAGCGCCCAGCTGATCTGGGTATTGGGCACGACCCCCTGGTGGAGCAGTACCAGCGAGGTGTCGATACGACGCTCGACACCCCGGTGCGTGAAGCACAGGGCTTCGGCCCGAGTTTCGCCCTGGATGGCGAGGGCTTGCGCTCCCGCATACACCGGGACGCGATGGCGCCGCAGTTGCCTGAACATGTCCATGCCCTTGCGCAGGTCCCGCCAACCGCGCAAAGCCGCCGGCAGATGGGAGACGGCGCGCAGATAGTCAGCGCGCTGCGTGGTGTGCACGACGGCCTTGAGCTCGATGCCCGCGCGCAGATATTGCACGGCCAGCAGGTACAGCAGCGGCCCGCAGCCTGCCAGGACCGCCGGCTGCCGTGGCAGCGCCGCCGCGCTCTTGATCAGGATCTGCGCCGCCCCAGCGCCCATCACGCCGGGCAGCGTCCAGCCTGGCAAGGGGAAAGGACGTTCCATGGCCCCGCTGGCCAGCACGATGGACCTGCCCTCGACGGCGTGGCTGGCACCGTCCTGCAGATAGCTGACTTTCCGGTCCCGGCCGACGTTCCACACCGAGGCCCCGGCGATATGCCGCGCTCCCGACGCGGCGAAGGCCCTTGTCAGCGCCGCGCCGGCAACATAGTCATCGCCAAGGACCGCGCGCAGCGTCGGGCTTGCCGCGTCGACATTCCGATAGATCTGGCCGCCAGCCGCCGGCTGTTCATCCAGCACCGCGACGCTCAGCCCCCACTGCCGCGCTTCGATCGCTGCGGACAGTCCAGCCGGGCCCGAGCCCACCACGACCACATCGAACACTGCACCGTTCATGCTTCAACCTCTTCCTGGATAGCAATTGCCGAGGCACCTTGCTGGCGCTTGATGACCATGCCGTCCCGGACCGGAGTCAGGCAGGCCTGGCGGCTGGGTTTTCCGTCGATCTCGACCAGACACTCGAAGCAGACGCCCATCATGCAATACGGCGCACGCGGCGCGGATGTCACCGGCGTGGTGCGGAACGGGGCCACACCGTTCAGCAGCAGCGCCGCGGCAACGGTGGCACCGGCCGGCGCCCTCAGCGGCTGGCCTTCAAAGGTCAGGGTGACGGTGGACGATCGATCGGTCTCGACCGCCGTGAATAGCGGTGCACCAGCGGCGTGGTCATTAGTGGGCATTGGCAAAGCTCCTGGTGGGGTCGAGGTAACGATCCCCGGCGAATTCTTCGATATCGTCCGGTGCGGGTCCAAGTCCGGAAATCCATGGCCCTACGACATAGGCATGCGTGCCCGCAAGCGTCACGCCACTGTGGCTGGCCGCGACGAATGCTCCCGGACATGACCGGGATTCCTGGTAGATCGGGTGTCCATCCGGCGTCATCACGCGCAGCGCGCCCCAGGCGCGGACCAGGCGCACGTTGGCCAGCAGCGGGAAGGTGTCCACGGCACGCCGTGCGATCCACTCAATGGCTGATACGGTGGTGCCATCATCGAAGCCAACATCCTCGATGGAATAGCCAAGCTGCACCGTCCCTTCCGCCGTCTGCCGCGCCTTGTTGGTCGGATAGGGCAAGAACGGCCTGAGCCGCTCGGTGATCAGGACCTGGCCCCGGTTTGGCTCGACCGGCGCGTGCAGCCCCACCTGCGGCGCGAGCTGCTTGTTGCCCAGTCCGGCCGCCAGCACGAGCCGGTCGCCGCTCCAGCTCCGGTTGTCCGAACCTGCCACGACAAAGCCGCCGTTGGTCCGATGGCGCACGGCAGTCACATCCACCCCCGAAAACACCTGGGCGCCCAGCGCTTTCAGACCCGCGTGCAAGGCGTGCAGCAGCTTGAGCGGATTGACATGCCCGTCCAGCGGACACCAGCTGCCGCCAGCCACCTTCGGTCCGATGGCGGGGAGATGGGTCTTCAGCTCGGCATGCTCCATCATCCGGTAGGGCACGCCCGCACCCGTGTGCCTGAGACGCTCCAGCAGCTTCTCGCGAGCGCGCATTTCCGTTTCGCTGAACCCTATCCAGAAGCCGCCTGCCTGTTGCAGATCGACGTCGATCCCGGTGAGGGACAGCAACTCGGCCGCGAGCGGTTGCCAATGATCGATGGCATCCTGGGACCAGCGCGCATAGCGGGGAAACCCGTCGCCTTTGCTCTGGAGCCATACCAACCCAAAATTTCCCCGCGAAGCGCGGTTCGCGATGTCGCCCTGGTCGAGCAATGTGACCGGCGCCCCGGCTTTCGCGGCCCCGAAGGCTATGGCCGCACCCACCACGCCGCCCCCCACAACGATGACTTCTTCCTTGCGCATGTCTATCCTTCGGCCGCCCCATCCTTCAGTCCGGCACAATGCGTTCTCTTGCGAGACGGGCGGCGTGGTTGCTTCAATCGATACTGATGTGACCGGCCTTGATGACCGCGCCCCATTTGGCGGCATCGGCCCTGATAAGGTCGGCAAACTGGGCGGGGGTACCGGGGGCAACGGTGGCGCCCAGGCTCTCGTGCTGCTTTACGATGCGCGGATCGGCCAGGATCGCGTTGATCTCGGTGTTCAGCTTCTGCACGATGGCGGCGGGCATGCGAGCCGGCCCGACCACCCCGCCCCAGGTCACCATTTCGACGGCGGGAAATCCGGCTTCCGCGATGGTTGGCACATTCGGCAGCAACGGCGAGCGGTTGGGGCCAGTGATGGCCAACGCGCGAATACGGCCAGCGCGTACCTGCGGTTCCATGGAGGTGAAGTTGCTGATCATCAACTGGATCTGCCCGGCTGCCAGGTCAGATTCCGCCGCGGGCGCGCTCTTGTAGGGCACGTGCGTGATCTGTATGCCGGCCTTGGTCCGGAACAGTTCGGTCACCACGTGCAGCGACGTTCCCGTACCGGTAGAGCCGTAGAACAGCTCGCCGGGATGACCCTTGGCGTATGTCACAAGGTCGCTGACGGAATTGACGGCAAGCGAAGGAGTCACGCCCAGAAGATTCGGCTGCGTCCATTGCTTTGCAATCGGCGTGAAGTCCTGGATTGCGCGATAAGGCAGCCGTTTGGCGGCAAGCGCGGCGACGACGAAGGTAGAGAGGTTAGCGCCCCCGATCGTGTATCCGTCCGGCTCCGCCTTGGCGACAACATCGAGGCCGATCACGCCCGCGCCGCCGGGCCGGTTCTCCACCACAAAGGGCTGGCCAAGGCGCTGGCTGAGGGCGGCGGTGAGAATGCGCGCCGTCACATCCGCCGCGCCCCCGGCGGCCGCATTGACAATAAAACGCACCGGCCGATTGGGGTAGTCGCCCTGCGCGACGGCGGCACACGCCGCAAAGGTCGCCATCAGCCCGACGGCGGCGCGGCCTATGTCCAGGATAGATAACTTCACAACAGTCTCCCCTCTTTTAAAAATCATGATGGAGATGTTATGAAGGTGCGGCCCTTGAATCTATGGCGCCGGCGTTAGCAACCTATTCAGATTCGATATGGGTCCGCGCCTTTGCCGTCGCCGTCGACAGGTATCGGAGCAGATCCCGGGCCGGCTTGCCAAGTCGGGCATCGCTCATGGCGGTGGCATAGAAGGTATAGCTCAGCGTCGGCCTCAGCGGTAGCACCACCCCGCCACGCTGCCGATGGAGCACCCCGGTCAGGGCATCGACGATCGAAACGCCCATGCCACGCAGCACCAGTTCGCTCATGGAGTGGAACAGCGAGGCCTCGACGGTGATGTCCAGTTGCACCCCCGTGGTCGCCAGCAAGGCGTCCAGGCGCTTCTGGAACGTGCCGGTCTGGCCGACGAAAGGCTTCCCCTCAAGATCCTTCAACTCGACGGCGGCCGCCTTAGGCGACAGCCATTTGCGGGTCCCGATGCAAACGCAATCAGCGCTGAATTCAGCAACGGTCTCGAGATCGCCAAGGGAGAGAATATCCGCCGTGAAGCCGATGTCTGCCTGGCGATTGCGTACCGCACGCGCGACTTCGACATACGACGTCACCGAGAGCGTAATGAATACATCCGGATATTTGCCTCGCAGGTGCTCGATCGCCTCGGGCATGATCGAGTGTCCGATCGACGGGATGGTCGCGATGGAGAGTCGTCCCATCTTCTGCTTGCGCAACTGATCAGAAAATCTCATGATCTCGTCCAGTCCCAGGAAGGATTGCTGGACCTTTGTCATGAGCGCAAGGGCTTCCTCGGTCGGCTTCACCGTGCGGCCGTGCTTCAGGAAGAGCGGGAAGCCGACTGCCTTCTGCAGCTCGGCTATCACGCGGCTCATGGAGGGCTGGGACATGCCGAGCGCATCGGCGCCTGCACTCATCCCGCCATGCGCGATGGCGGCGCGAAACGCCTCGATCATCCTGTGGGTTATGACTTTCTCGGACATAGGTCGCCTAAGGCTTGCTCGGGTGCCGCCTGGTCGCGGTACGGATATGCAGTATAAGGGTCCGACGGAATACCGATGACGCGCCTTTCTGCAAGCCGCTTCCCTGCCGGCGACACGATTTCAGATGGTCCGCGCGCGGTAATGATGCTCAAGATGGCGGCTCTCGGGCCGGCCCAGCAGCCACATCCCAACGCTACGCCCCGGCGTATTTCAATGGAAGAGAGATGATCACCGGACACGTCTTCATTGCCACCAGCCTCGATGGCTTTATCGCCCGCCCCGACGGCGACATCGGCTGGCTGCTCGAGCGGGATGACCCGGCCGAAGACCACGGCTACACGGACTTCATCGCCGACAAGGACGCCATCGTGATGGGCCGTGGCAGCTATGAAAAGATCATCACGATGGGCGAATGGGCCTACGACCGTCCGGTGCTGGTGCTGTCCCGGCAACTGGCCGGCAAGCCGGTGCCCGACGCGTTACAGGGCAAGGTGCGCTTTTCCGATGCCACGCCCGCGGACGCGATGGCGCAGCTGGAGGCGGAAGGGGTGCGGCGCGTTTATGTCGATGGCGGCCAGCTGGTGCAGTCGTTCCTTCGCGAAGGATGGATCGCCGACATGGTGATCACCACGGTGCCGGTGCTGATCGGCGCAGGCCGGCCATTGTTCGGCGCCCTGCCGCACGACGTAAGCCTGAAGCTTGAATCGAGCCGCCACTTCCCTTCCGGACTGGTGCAGTCGGCCTATCGGGTACTGCGCTGACGCCCTGCTGACAGCGGGTGGGGGCGCCCTGCCCTCGCGCCCGCTGCTATCGGGCTCAAATGAGCTCGAATTCGCCATCCTGCGCGCCTTCCTGAGCCGGCGCATCTGCGTCCGCAGCCCCTGAAAGCGAGCGCCACGCTCGCCCTCCGATTTGCGGCAGTGACCGCCGCTTCCCCGATGACACCACCCCGGGTGGCTTCCCTCGTCCTTGGATTCCCTGTTTTTCTTTTCTACGATTGGCTGTATATTAATTCGACATTTCGAAGACAATATCCAGGAGACAAAGATGAACAGAACTTTCCGAGTCCGGCTGCGACCGCTGGTGGCAATGCTGGTCCTGGCGCCGTCGCTGTCATGCGCGCAGGAAAAATTTCCGAGCCGGCCGATCACCTGGATCGTGCCGTTCACCCCCGGCGGAATCACCGACACTGCATCGCGCACCATCGCCAAGAAGATGTCGGAAACCCTGAAACAATCGGTCGTGGTGGAAAACCGGCCCGGGGCCGGAGGCATGGTCGGCACGGACGTGGCGGCGCGCGCGGCGCCCGATGGCTACACATGGATCTATGGCACCCAGGGCACGATGGCGGCCAACCTGGCGCTGTACAGCAAGGTGCGCTACGACCCGCTGAAGGACTTCGTGCCGGTCCACGCGCTTTCCGAAACCTCCACGATCATGGTGGTCAACAGTTCGCGCCCCTACAAGACCGTCAGGGAACTGGTGGAATACGCCAGGAAGCACCCGGGCAAGGTCAACTTCGGATCGGCGGGCGCCGGCACCGGCACGCATCTGAGCGCCGAACTGTTCCAGGCCAGCGCCGGCGTCAAGCTGACCCATATTCCATACAAGGGCAGCTCACCCGCCATCAACGACTTGCTCGGGGGCGTGGTCGACGTGATGTTCGACTATCCGAGCATCGTGCTGCCGTTCATACAGAGCGGCAAACTGCGCGCGCTCGCCACCACGGGCAAGGAACGCCTGGCGCTGCTGGCGAACGTGCCCACCATCGCCGAATCCGGCTATGCCATGGCGCAGGCCAGTAGCTGGTCCGGCATCCTGGTGCCGGCCGGCACGCCGCCGCAGACCGTGGCGCTGATTGCGAAGGCGACCGAGCAAGCGCTGCGCGACCCCGAGGTGCGCAAATCGATCGAGCCATACGGCAGCATGCCGATGTACGGCCTGTCCGAAGCCAGGTTCGGCAGCTTCATCCAGGCCGAGATCGTGAAGTGGGGCGATGTGGTCAAGAAGTCCGGCGCCAGGCTGGACTGATCAGGCCAGCTGCGCGGGGCGCGACGCCAGGCCGCCGCCCCGCGATACCCGCGATACTTCAGGCCATCCCTTCCAGCGTCACGGGAAACCCGGGCAGCGGCCCGCTTTCCGTCTCGGTGATCCGCGCGCCCGACCTGGTCCGGGCCTGCGCAACTGCCTCGACCGCGTCCAGCACCGGAAACACGGGCAGATCGGCTTGCGCCAGGCGTGCCATGAGCACATCCGCGTCATACTCGGCCACGCACTGCGCCAGGCGCGCATTGATGGCATCGGCATGCGCGATCCGCGCGGCGTGGTCCACGCAACAGGGATCGTCGGCGGCAAACAGACCCAGCGCCGAATTCAGGCCGCGCCAGAAGTGCTCCTCCAGCGCCGCGATGGTCAGGAAGCGGCCATCCTTGCAGCGGAACACGCCATAAGCGGGCTTGCCGCCCAGCATCGCGCGCTGCGCGTCGGGGGTGGTCGCGGCCTTCTGGCGAAACAGCCCCAGCCGAGGCGCCATCCAGTGCAGCACGCTGTCGGCAAGCGCCGCGTCCAGATACTGGCCGCGTCCGCTCGACGTGCGCTGGTAGAGCGCGGCCAGCAGCGCGGAGAGCGCCGTGGAGGCGCCAGCCAGATCCGCGATCGGCAGCATGGCCTGGTGCTCCGGCGGACCACCCGGTGCGCCCGTCAGTGACAGCGCGCCCGCCGCCGCCAGATAGTTGATGTCGTGCCCTGGCAGCAACGCATGCGGGCCGTCCTGGCCAAAGCCGGTCAGCGACAGGTAGATCAGACGCGGAAACTGCTCGCGCAGACTGTCGTAGTCCAGCCCGAGCCGGCGCATCACGCCGGGACGATAGGATTCGATCAGGATGTCCGCCTGCGCGATCAGCTCCCGCAACTCGGCCAGGCCGCTGTCGCGCTTCAGGTCGCAGAACACGCTGCGCTTGCCACGGTTGAGCGCGGCGAACAGCCCCGGTGCCAGGCGTCGGGCGTTGTCCCCGTGCGGTGGGCGTTCCACCTTCACGACTTCGGCGCCCATCTCGACCAGGGACTGCGTCAGGAACGGGCCGGGGAGCAACTCGGTCATGTCGATCACGCGCACCCCCGCGAGCGGCGGGGCGTGGCTTGCTTGGGTCGTGCTCATTGCTCCCCCTCGCCTTGCGCCATCACGATCACCGCATCGAGCGGCAAGACTCCTTCGCCCGCGACGCCGAGCCAGACCGGGTTCAGGTCCATCTCGACCAGCCGGTCCGCATGCGCGACGACGAAGTCCGACACCTTCACCAGCAGCGCCGTCAGCGCGGCGATATCGCGACGCGGCTTGCCTCGCGCGCCATCGAGCAACGGGAAGCAGCGCACCTCGCGGATCATCGCCTCGGCCTCGGTGGCCGACAACGGCAACATGCGGCGCGATACGTCCTTGAAGACCTCCACATAGATTCCGCCCAGGCCGAAGGTCAGGATATGCCCGAACACCGGGTCGCGCGAAACGCCGATCAGTATCTCCAGCCCGCCAGGCGCGGCCATATGTTCGAGCAGCAGTCCTTCGATGCGCGCCTCGGGCACGTGGCGCGCGACCGACGCGTGAATACCTTGCCAGGCCGCCTCGAGCCCCGCTTCATCGACGATGCCGACCACCACGCCGCCGACGTCCGACTTGTGCTGGATCTGCGCGCTCACCACCTTGGCAACCAGCGGGTAACCCACCTCGCGCGCCAGCGCTCGCGCCTGCTCCAGCGTGGCCGCCACTCGCGACACCGGAACGGCGATGCCGGCCTGGCGCAGCAGCGCCTTGCCCTCCGGCTCGGACAGCGCCCGCGCGGGCACGTCGGCCAGCGGCCGCGCAGCGGTCTGCAGCAGCGGCCTGAAGTCGAGATCGGCGCGGGCACGCCAGTCGGCATAGGCCAGCCAGCGCTGCACCGCCTTGACCGCCTTGCTGATGCTGCGAACGGGCGCCAGGCCCGCATCGGCAAACACCTTGTAGGCGTCGCCCTGGCGCTCGCTCATCCAGATCGGCAGCATCGGCACCGGGCTCTCTTCCTGCACCTGTACCGTGATGTCGGCCGCCAGCTTGGTGATGGCGCCATACTCGAGCGCCTGCGGCAGCAGCACCAGCGATACGTTGGGGTCATGACAAACCGCCTGCAGGCAAGTCCGCGCCAGCTCCGGCCTGGCCATCACGGCGGTGGTGGTATCGATGGGGTTGTCGATGGCGGCATACGAAGGCAAGGCGTCGCGCAGCACGGCAAGGGTCTGCGGCGCGAACTCGGCCAGCTGCAGCCCGGCGTTGCCGACCATGTCGGCGCACAGCGCCGCGGTGCCGCCCGACCCCGAGTAGATCGCCAGGGCACCACCCTGGCGCGGCAGGCCGCGCGCAAACAGCCAGGCGGTGTCGATCAGCTCGTCGATGTCATCCACCTCGACCACGCCAAGCTGGGCGAACACGGCGCTGTTGACCTCCGCCGAGCCGGTAATCGATGCCGTGTGCGACTGCGCTGCCTTGCGCCCGTATTCGGAGCGCCCCACCTTCAGCGCCACCACCGGCTTGCCCTGGCGCGCCGCATGCTGCACGGCGGCGACGAACTTGCGGCCGTCGTTGACGCCTTCGAGCAAGGTGGCAATGACCTTGATATCGGGCGCATCGGCCATGTAGTGAATGAAGTCGCTCACCTGCAGGTCGACCTCGTTGCCGCTGGAACTCCAGAGCCCGACCCCGATGCCACGGTCCATCGCCTGCAGCACGTTGCGGCCAAGGCCGCCGCCCTGCGTGGCCAGCCCCACCGGACCGCCGCGGAGATCGTGCCGGAACGACGGCGAGAAGGTGAAGCCGAGCCGCTCCGTGATATTGGTCAGGCCCGGGCAGTTTGGTCCGTAGATGCGCATGCCAGTGCGTGCCACGATTTCCTTCATGGTCTGTTCGGCGGCCTTGCCCTCTTCGCCGGCTTCGCCAAAGCCCGAGGTCAGGATGATGGCGAAGCGCACCCCTTTCTCGCCGCACTGCTCCAGTACGGCGAGCACGTGCTCGGCGGGCACCGCCACCAGGGCAGTGTCGGGCACCGCCGGCAGCGACGCCACGTCGGGCCAGGCCTTGTGCCCGGCCACTTCCTGCCTGGTCGCGTTGACCAGGTACACGTCACCCCGAAAATCCGAATGCTCGAGCAGGTTCTCGAGCGCGCGGGCGCCGATGCTGCCACTGCGGTCACTGGCGCCCACCAGGGCAATGGAACGCGGGCTGACGAGCCGCGACAGGTCTTGGTATGTCTCCATCTTTGTTCTCTCGATGCGGAAGTCTGTGGAATCCGGCGCTACGCTGATGCGCCGGGCGATAAGCGTTGGCACGCTCGCGCGGCTGTTGCCGCTCAGGCAATGGCCGACATGCCGAGGATCTCGCGGCCGACGATCAGGGTCTGTACTTCGGTGGTGCCTTCGGGAATGGTGCCGCCACGCGTATCGCGGAAGATGCGTTCGATCGGGTAGTCGGTCGCATAGCCGAGTCCGCCGTGCACCTGCAGGGCCATGCTGGCCACTTCGTGCGCGGCCTCGGTCGCATACAGCTTGGCGATCGACGCCGAGACCCGCGTATCCTCTCCGCGGTCGAGCGCCATCGCGGCGCGGTAGCCGAGCGCACGTGCCGCTTCCACACGAATCGTCATGTCGACGATCATCTTCTGCACGAGCTGGAAGCCACCGATGGGTCGGCCGAACTGGGTGCGCGTCCTGGCGTAGTTAGTGGCCAGGTCGAGCGCGGCCTGCGCCGCGCCCACGGCGCCCATCGCGATATTGACACGCGCCCCGTCCAGGCCCTGCAGCATGCGCTTGAGCGCGCTGCCCTCCTCGCCCAGCAGGTTCTCGCGCGGCACGCGAACATTGTCGAAGCCCAGTTCGGCGGTGCCGGTACTGCGCAGCACCATGGTGTCGACCCGGCGCACCTCGTATGGACTGACGTCGCGCTCGACCAGGAAGGTCGACAACTGGCCCTCGCAATTGTCGCTATAGGTACGGGCCACCACGATGCCGAAGTCGGCGAATGCGCCATTGGTGATCCAGAGCTTGCGGCCATTGAGCACGTAGTGATCGCCGTCCAGGTCCGCACGCGTCTGTATCTGCGCGATGTTGGAGCCGGTACCCGGCTCGCTGATCGCGGTAAACACCTTGCGCTCGCAGGCCAGCAATGGCGCGAGAAAACGCGCCTTCTGCTGCGCCGTGCCGACCGCGGCAAGCTTGGCGATCGGGCCGTTGGTAATGTTCAGGATGGTGCGCAGCGAAAGCCAGGCATAGCCGGCCTCTTCCATCATCATCGCCCAGGTGAGCTGGTCCAGCCCCATCCCGCCCTGTTCCTCGGAGAGGCGCCCGCCGATATAGCCGAACTGCGCCAGACCCTTCAGGATCTCGAACGGAAAGGTTTTCTCCTGGTCGTGCCGGCTGACCAGCGGTGCCACCTCCGCCTGCATGAATCGGCGAATATTGTCGCGCAGCAGCCGCTGCTCGGGAGTTGCTTCGAAAAACATGGGGGTCTCCTGTAAAAGCCCGGTTAGAAATACGGGCGACGCCGGGCAGCATTGCAGGCCCGGGCATCGCCGATACCAGGGCCGGACACAGGGACGGTCCCATGCGCCGGCCTAGTTTTGTTGGAAGGCGGGGAAAACCAGATCCCGCGCGGCCTCGATCACCTCCAGGTACTCGTCCTTGCGGCGCTTGAATCGTTCGGTGGGACCCGCCAGCGAGATCGCGAACGGTTCATCGCCGATCCGTCCGGCCACCGCAATGGCCGTCACACCTTCACCGCCTTCGTCCTCGACCCAGGCCCAGCCGCGCTTGCGCACGTCGGCGATCTGCTTTTCCAGCACCACCGGATTGATCTCCGTCCTGGGTCCCAGCTTGGGCAGCGCGCGCAGGCGCAGCTGCCGCGCCGCGTCTTCCGGTGGCAGTACCGCCAGCAGGGCCTTGCCAAGCGCCGTGGCATGCAAGGCCAGGCGCTTGCCAACCCGCAGCACGTAACGCAATTCGTAGCGGCTTTCCTGGAAGCCGGTCACCCGCACATGGGCCCCGTCAAGCCGGCCGCACAACGAGGTCTCGCCGGTCTTGCCGGTGAGGAACTCCGTGGCCTCGGCGGCCACCGCCGCCAGCGGATCGTTGCCGGCAATGGCTTCACAGATCGAATGAAGCCGCATGGTGGGATAGAAGCGGCGCGTGCGCGCGGTCCGCATCAGATACCCGGTCTCGGTCAGCGTATGCAGCAGGTCGGAGCAACTGCTCTCCGGCAGATCGAGCAGGCGCGCCAGTTCCGAATTGGAGAGCTCGCGCTTTTCGCGCGAGAACACCTCGAAGACGGCAAGACTGCGCGCGGCAGCAGGAACAAAGCTAGGCATGGGTTCTCCGAAATCCTCGTGATGGCAGGGCGAGATCCGCCCAAACCGCAAGTCTACGAGATTTCGTACGCGCTTCCGTGTTTGACAGGGGTCGTTACTACGATATACTGGATGCTAATACGACCTATCGTAGTTATGCAAGATAAAGATCGGCACCGGTGCCAGACCGCACGGCACCCGCACGCTTAAAAGGAGACCCATGCAAAGCGAGCCATCCCGTCCGCCTGAAACCCAGGGCGCGCCATGCCTGGCCGTCCTGCGCTGCGGCGCTTGCGGCCATCCCACCTATCCCGCTTCGGCCTATGGCTGCAAGTTCTGCGGCGCGGAGCCCGAACGTGGCACCGTTGAACAACTGCCCGCCCGGGGCACGCTGCGCAACTACGTGACCGTGCATGCGCCGCTGGTCCCTGGCATGCCGCCGCCATTCGTGGTCGGCGAGGTCGACTTTGCGCCAGGCATACGCGAAGAGGTGCTCGTCGACGTGGCCAGCGAATCGGAACTGGTTCCCGGCATGACGGTCCAGGGCGTGATCCGCCGCGACGCCCCCTGCGGCGACCGCTTTCCGCTGCGCTTTGCCCCCGCGACCGGGGAGGTGCAGCGATGAACCGACTGCTTCAGCAAACCCCCGTGTACGTCATTGGCATCGGGCTGCATCCATACCAGTTCGCATCGGATATCCCCTATGTCAGCCTCGGCCTGCGCGCGATGCGCGAGGCGCTGGCCGACGCCAACATCGCCTGGCCCGAGGTGCAGAGCGCCTACGTCGGGACGTCGGCGATCGGCATGGCTACCGGGCGCGTCATGTTCCGCCACCTGGGCTCCACCGGCCTTGCCGTGACGCAGGTGGAAAGCGCTTCGGCATCGGGCTGCTCGGCGTTCCGCCAGGCGTGCCTGGAGGTGGCAAGCGGCGTCTCCGACGTGGTGGTGGCGATGGGCGTGGACAAGTTCGGCGATGGCCGCAAGGCCGCCGACAAGGACGGCCTGCCGCACCTTGCGCCGACCGCGACCATGCCCCCCGTGAAGTTCGCGCTGATGGCGCATGAATACCTGCGCCGGCATGGCCTGAAGCCCGAAGCCATGGCGCGCGTCGCGGTCAAGAACCACGGCAATGCGGCGCTCAACCCGTACGCACAGTTCCGCAAGCCCCGCACGCTCGAGCAGGTCATGGCCTCGCCCAAGGTGGTGGGCGACCTGACGGTGCAGCAGTGCTGCCCGCGCGGCGACGGCGCCGCTGCCGTGATCGTGGTATCGGAGGCCGCGATCAGGCGTCTCGGCCTGGACAAGCGCCGCGCCGTGCGCGTGCTGGCATCGGCGGCGAACAGCGAGCAGCTCGAGCAAGGCGATGCGTCGGCAGCCATCGACATGGTGCGCAGCTCCACCGCACTGGCGTACGAGCAGGCCGGCATCGGGCCGCGCGACCTGAACCTGGTGGAGCTGCACGAGGCCTTCTCGATCGAGGAACTGGTCTACACCGAGGCCATGGGCCTGTGCGCACCCGGAGAAGGGGCAGCCTGGCTAGAACGCGGCGCTTCGGCGATCGGCGGCCAATGCGCGGTCAATGCATCGGGCGGCCTGCTCGGCATGGGTCATCCGACCGGGCCGACCGGCATTGGGCAGATCGCCGAGATCACGCGCCAGATCCGCGGCGAGGCGCACGGACGGCAACACCCGGGCGCGCGCCTGGGCCTGGCGCACATGATCGGGCTCGGCTCGGTGGCCTTCGCCCACGTGCTGGCGGCATCGCAGTGATACCCCGGGTGCGCCGGCCGCAGCTGCCGCCGGCGCACCCTCGCGCGGACATCGGCGCGAACATCATTCCAATCAAGGAGACATCGATGCAGTTCGAAACCCTGTTGTACGAGGTGGTCGACGGCGTGGCCATTATCCGGCTGAACCGCCCGGAGCGGATGAACACCCTGGGCGGCACCATGAAGCCGGACCTCGCCAAGGCATTTTTCGAGCTGGCGCGGGACGACGCCAGCGTGCGCTGCGTGGTGCTGACCGGCGCCGGCGACAAGGCGTTCTGTGCTGGCGCCGACATCAAGGAGCGCGCCGCGGGCACGGCCCATCCCGCCGACTACTACGTCACGCAGCAACGTACCCACGAGCTGTTCCGCGGCATCGAGGAATTCGAGAAGCCCGTGATTGCCGCCATCAACGGCGTGGCGCTCGGCGGCGGCCTGGAGCTGGCCCTGTGCGCCGACATCAGGCTCGCCGCCAGGTCGGCCCGCTTCGGCCTGCCCGAGATCAGGCTCGGCGTCATCCCGGCCGCCGGCGGCACGCAGCGCCTGCCGCGCGTGGTGGGTGCGGCAGTGGCCAAGGAACTCATCTTTACCAGCGAACTGATCAGCGCCGACGCGGCGAAGGAGATGCGCCTGGTGAACCGCGTGACCGACGACGACAAGCTGCTGGACGAGGCCTTGACCATGGCCAGGCGCATCGCCGCGCAACCGCCGTTGGCCGTGCGTTTTGCCAAGCGGTCAGTCAACCTGGGAATGCAGGGCCCGGTTGACATGGGCCTGCAGTTCGAATGCTACGGCGCGGCCATGGTGGTGGACAGCGAAGACCGGAAGGAAGGGATGCGCGCCTTCGTCGAAAAGCGCGAGCCCCGCTTCGTCGGGCGCTGAGCCACCGCGGCGGACATTGAAACATCGACATACCGAAATCTGGAGGAGAACCGAAATGGAACTGCATCTGCAAGGCAAAGTCGCACTGGTGACGGGCGGCGGACAAGGCGTAGGGCGGCGCATCTGCCTGGAACTCGCTGGCGAAGGCGTCAGCGTGGTGGTCAACGACTACTTCCTCGAGCGCGCGCAGGCCGTGCAAAAGGAAATCGAAGCCGCAGGCGGCCAGGCATTGGCCGTGCAGGCCGACATTGGCGACGCCGGGCAGGTGGAGCGCATGTTCGCGCTGGCACGGGAACGCTTCGGCGATGTCGACATCCTGGTGAACAACGCCGGCGTAACCGTGGCGCGCCGTACCAGGGGCGGCATGCCGCCGACGTTCATGGAAATGCCGGTGGAAGACTGGAAGGAAGTCGTCGACCTGAATGTCTACGGCGTGATGAACTGCTGTCGCAGTGCCCTGCCCGGCATGCAGCGCCAGGGCGGCGGCAAGATCGTCAACATCATGTCCGAAGCCGGACGGGTCGGCGAGGCGCGCCTGGCGGTCTACTCCGGCGCCAAGGCCGCCATGCTGGGATTCGCCAAGGCGATCGCGCAGGAGCACGGGCGGGATTGCATCAACGTCAACACCATCGCACTGGGCGCGGTCTCGCACGAAGGCATCGCCAACGGTCCGCTGCACCCGTCAGCCACTCCCGAAACCGACGACCGCCTCAAGAAGATGCTTGGCGCCTACCCGATCGCACGCGGACTTGGAAGGCTGTCGCGGCCGGAGGATATCTCGGGTGTGGTGACGTTCCTGGCATCGGATCGCGCCGCCTTTATCACCGGCCAGAGTCTGGGCGTGAGCGGTGGCTACGTGATGCTTTGATGCAGCCCCGATGGGCGCGATCGGATTTATCACCGCGCCTAGGTGACCGCCCCGAGTTGTGGCATAAACTCTTCCGAAAGCGCGCCCGCGATGAGCCGTCCAGAGCGCCCACCGCTCTACACCGCGGCGCATCGCCTTCGCCATGACAAACCCAGCCCGCCGCCGTTACGTGACTTATGCCTGCGCGCTCGGCGCCAGCGCGCTGACCGCCGCATGGCCCACCGAGACGCGCGCCCACGCGCCGCCTGCCACGCGGCGCGCATCCCGCTGGCCGCTCTACCGGCAGTTTCTGGAACGCTTCGTGCAGGCGGATGGCCGCGTGATCGACTACTCCACGCCCTCGTTGCAAAGCACGTCCGAGGGCCAGTCCTACGGTATGGTGTTCGCGCTGGTCGCCGATGACCGCGATGCGTTCGACCGTCTGTGGCGCTGGAGCGTCGCCCACCTTGGCAATGGTCGCCTGGACGACAAGCTGCCCGCATGGCAGTGGGGCCGGCACGACGACGGCACGTGGGGCGTGCTGGACCGCAATCCGGCTGCCGACGCCGACCTGTGGTTCGCGTTCGCGCTGGCGGAGGCGGCGCGCCTGTGGCAAGCCCCTTCCTACGCTGATGCGGCACGTGCCTTGCTGCGGCGGGTGGCAGAGCAGGAGGTGGTGACGCTGCCCGGCTTCGGCCCCATGCTGCTGCCCGGTCCGCAAGGGTTTATCGACGATGGCCCCGATGGCTCGCGCCGCTGGCGCCTCAATGCCAGCTATCTGCCGGTACCGCTGCTGCGCCGGCTCGCCGCCTTCGACCCGTCCGGCCCGTGGGACAAGCTGGCCGCACAGGCGGCCAGGCTGATCGGCGCGGTGTCCCATGCCGGCATCGTGCCGGATTGGTCGGCCTACCGCGCCGGGGGGCGCCGGCAGGGATTCGTGCGCGATCCGGTCAAGGGAGACGTCAGCAGCTATGACGCCGTGCGGGTCTACCTGTGGGCTGGCATGACGCCGCAGCAGGACAGTACGCGGCGCGCGCTGATGCGGGCTTTGCTGCCCAACGCGGCGCGCGTGGCCGGCCGTGCGGCACCGCCGGAGAAGATGTACGCGCAAAGCGGCAAGGTCGAAGGCACCGGGCCGCCGGCTTTCTCCGCCGCGCTGCTGCCGTTCCTGCAGGCCGCCGGCTCGCCCGCCCTGGCCACCCAGATGGCACGTGCGCAGAAGATCGTGGGCGCTCCGTCGGGGCCCGGCGCCCCGACTTACTATGACACGGTGCTGGGCCTGTTCGGGCTTGGGTTCATGGAAGGGCGCTACCGGTTCTCCGCCTCGGGCCAGCTCGACATGTGATGGCGCAAGGCCGATGCGTCTGCCGCAGGATGCGCTTTGCCTCGCATCTTCGTGGAAACAGCCATGGCCGGAAACAAAATCCACGTCGTGCCCGTCGATGCCTCCGGGGCCCGGGCGGCGTGCGCCGCATGCGCCGGGCTGCGCTGACCCGGGCACCTGCATCGGGAAACGCCATGGGTGCACGGCGAAAAAGCTGACGGGGCGTCGGCCTTCGCGCTCGGCATCGGCGAAAGATACGAGGCTGCCGACGAAGGGGGCGGCCCGCGCGACCTGCCGCCAGCATACGAGCACGTGAAACTGGCTGCATTTACTGCAGCGTCAGAACAGCGACGATTGCGGTGTGGCCGCCTGCTTCCAGACAATCCGGTTTTCCGGCGGCAGGCTTTCAAAGGGCACGTCGCGTGCGCATGGCGCGTCGATGTCGTATTAGAGCGTGAGGCCCAGTCGATGCTCTCCGCCCCGGTGCACTGGCAATGCCACCCGGGCCAGCTCCGCGAAATACCGCGCCCCGACGCTCAGCACTCCGTCGTTGAAGTCATAGCCGCTGTTGTGCAGCGGAACGCCGCCAGGCATTCCTGTCTCGCCGTTGCCGATAAAGACAAACGCCCCTGGCACGGCCTGCAGGAAGGCGCCGAAGTCTTCGGAGATCATCATCGGCGCGATGTTGCCGTCGACGCGGTCGCTGCCCACGACATTGCGGGCGGCCTCCAGGGCGGAAGGCACCCACTGCTCCCAGTTCACCGTCGGCGCGAACTCATGGGAGTAGGTGAAGGCGCACCCGGCCCCATGCAGCTGGCAGATTCCCTCCGCTATCTCGCGCATGCGGGTTTCCAGCAGCGCCTGCACCGCAGGCGTATAGCTACGCGTATCGCCCTTGATGGTCACGTTGGTCGGAATGGCGTTGCGGATGCCATCTGTGATGAACTCGGTGCACGAGATCACCGCGGGCAGGCCGGGATCGAGGTTTCTGGATACGATGGTCTGCAGCGCCAGGACGATCTCGGCGCCGATCACGATTGGGTCGACCCCCATGTGCGGCCGCGCGGCATGCGTGCCGCGCCCTTTCACTTGGATCACGAAGTTGTCCTCGCTGGCCATGATGCCGCCGGCGCGCGTGGCGATGCTGCCGGCCGGCAGCCCGGGCATGTTGTGCGCACCGAAGATGGCGTCCACGGGGAAACGCTCGAACAGGCCATCCGCCATCATTGCCTTGGCGCCACGCCCATGCTCTTCGGCGGGCTGGAAGATAAACCGCACCGTACCCTCGAAATCGCGGCGTTCGCTGAGCAGTCTGGCGGCGCCCAGCACCATCGCCATATGGCCATCGTGGCCGCAGGCGTGCATCTTGCCGGGCGTGGCAGACGCATGGGCGCGTCCCGGCGCGTCTTCCTGAATGGCGAGCGCGTCCATGTCCGCGCGCAGCCCGATCACGCCGGTACCTGAGCCGGCGCGCAGGTTTGCCACCACGCCCGTGCCGCCGATGCCGCGATGCACTTCCATGCCCATCTCGCCAAGCACGCGAGCGATGAAGTCCGCAGTTTGCCATTCCTCGAAGCCCGTCTCAGGGCAGCGGTGCAGCGCGTGGCGCCAGGACCTGAGTTGTGCAGCCAGTTCGTCGTCAGAAATCATGATTCGGTCCGCAAGAGAAAACATGAGGCATGGCCGATCATAAGGGCTGCCCGCTGCAACGATGTCCGGTTCCACGGGCTCTATTCGGGACATCGTTGCGTGCCTGGCCGTTGCCCCGGCAAAACGTCGCGATTCAAACGAGATGGCGCCGGGGATGCTGCCATGCTCGGCCTGGGATGCGAAAATGGCCGTTCCATGCCATGCGCAGGGCCACAGCCCCGCGCGCAAAGAGGACCACGGGCAATGCAACTCGACGCGTATGACCGCAAGCTGCTGCGGCTGCTGCAGGACAACAACAAGCTCTCGCAGCGACAGCTGGCCGATGCCGTCAACCTGTCGCCGTCGGCCGTCAACCGGCGTATCGCCGCGCTGGAAGCGGATGGCGTGATCGTCGCCAATACCGCCGTGGTCGATCCCCCACAGGTCGGCAAGATGATCACGGTACTGGTCGAGGTGACGCTGGAGAACGAGCGGCTGGACCTGCTGGACGAGGTCCGCAAGCGCTTCGTCGACTGCCCGCAGGTCCAGCAGGTGTACTACGTGACCGGCGACTTCGATTTCCTGCTGGTGCTGGCCGTGGCCGACATGACCGAGTACGAGCGCCTGACGCGCGAGTTGTTCTTTGTCTCCGGCAACGTCAAGAACTTCAAGACACACGTCGCCATGCAGCGGGCGAAGGTGTCGCTCGGTGTGGCGATCGAGCCCTGAATGGGCTCGATCATGCATCGTGTCTTGTCAGTACGCGTGGCTCAGCGTGCCGTCCACGCGGCCTGGCGCGCCAGGACGGAATCCGCCGATTCGCCCACCAGTTGCTGGTAGACCACGGGAGCGGTGGCTCCTTCGGTATTGATCACCAGCACGCGCGAACCAGCATCCAGTCCGGCCGCTGCGGACAGCGCCGGCTGCGCGCGCAATACCGCCAGTCCCGCGACGCCGGCCGCTCCGGATTCGCCAGCGACGACGGGCACGTCCCCGTCGTCGCCGCTGGCGAGACGGTGCATCGCGGTCACGGCGTCGTCGTCGGCAATCGTCATGAAGACATCCACGCTGGGTTCGAGGAAGCGCCAAGCCAGCGGCGACGTCTCGCCACAGGCGAGTCCGGCCATCACCGAGTCGACCGAGCCGGTTGCCCGCGCGGGGCGCCCCTGGAGCGCACTTTGATACAGGCAATCGGCCTGGCCGGGTTCGACGACGATGAATCTGGGCCGGCCGGCACCGAAGCGCTCCCACAGATAGCTGGCCACGCCGGCGGCCAAGCCGCCGACGCCCCCTTGCAGGAACACATGCGTGTACGGGCATGGCTGGCCGGGCGCGACGTCGCGCTGCGCCAGCACTTCCGCGGCAATGGCGCCATAGCCTTGCATCACGTCGCGCGGGATGTCCTGATAGCCCTCGTAAGAGGTGTCGGAGACGACAGTCCAGCCATTGGCCGCGGCCAGCCGCGCGGCTTCCTCGACCGACTCGTCATAGTTGCCGACGATGCGCACGATGCGCGCGCCGCAGGCCGCAATCGCGTCTTCGCGCTCCTGGCTGACGTTCGCATGCAGCACGATCACGCACCGGCAGCCGAAGCTGCGCGCCGCCGCGGCGAGCGCGCGGCCGTGATTGCCGTCGGTGGCGCTGATCACGGTGAAGTCGCGCAGCAGCGCGGCATGGCGGCCGGCGATCAATTCGAACGGATCGAGGTCGCGCTCCGGAAACATGCGCAGCACCAGCCGCACCAGCGCGATGGGAGCGCCGAGCGCCTTGAAGCTGCCGAGCGGCGAGCGGGCCGACTCGTCCTTGACGCTCAACTGCGCGATGCCAAGGCTCGCGGCCAGGCCGGGCAGTTCGCGCAGCGGCGTGGGCCCGGCGTTGAGCTGGTCCCAGTGCGACAGCCACGCGAGGCTGCGCCCGGCTTCGGCGATGCTCATCAGCTGCCTCAGCTCGGCCGGATAGTCGCACAGGTGGGCGCGGGAATTAATGGTCAGCATGGGGGTATCTGCGGTCATTGGAGAAGGGATTCACTCAGAGGTATGCCCAAGGCGGGCGAGGATGACATCAAGCAGCACTTGCGCGCCCATTACCAGCTGGTCGTCGTCGGTGTGCTCGCGCGGGTTGTGGCTGATGCCGCCGCGGCTCGGCACGAAGATCATTGCCGCGGGGGCGATGCGCGCGATCATCTGGGCGTCGTGGCCGGCACCGGAGGTCATGCGCCGATGCGTGTAGCCAAAGCGCGCCGCCGAGGCTTCGATGGCGGCAATGATGCCGGCATCGAAGCTCACCGGCTCGAAGCGCGCGAGCGGCTCGGTGCGGATCGTGACACCCTCGGCTTCGGCGACTTGTGCCAGGAATTCCGCCAGCCGTGCTTCGGCACGTTTCAGCCGGATTTCATCGGGATCGCGCAGATCGACCGTAAACACCGCCTTGCGCGGAATCACGTTGATCACGCCGGGCTCCACGCGCAGGCAACCCACTGTCGCCAGCGTGGTGCCATCCGACGCGTTCGCCAGTTCACGCAGGAACGCCACTACCGCGGCTGCCGCCCAGCCGGCATCGTGCCGCAGGCGGGTAGGCGTGGTGCCGGCGTGGTTGGCGTTGCCCTGTACCGTCACCTGCTGCCACGAAATCCCCTGCAGGTTCTCGACCACGCCGATCTGCGTACCCTCGGCCTCCAGCACCGGGCCTTGTTCGATATGGAGTTCGATGTACTCGTGCGGCACCACGGCGCCGGGTTCCATGTCGCCGGCATAACCGATGCGCGCCAGTTCGTCGCCAAGCCGCGTGCCGTCGGTGCCAACCGTGTCGAGCGCCTGCCGCACCGGCAGTCCGCCCGCATACACCAGCGAGCCCATCATGTCGGGCTGGTAGCGGATGCCCTCCTCGTTGGTGAAGGCACCGATCATGATGGAACGGTTCGGCGTGACGCCGGCCTGGCGGAAAGCGCGCGCCACCGCGAGCCCGGCCAGCACCCCGTAGCAGCCATCGAGCGCACCGGCATTGGTGACGGTATCGATATGCGAGCCGGCCATCAGCGGCGCCTGGCTGCCATCATCGGCCGCCGAGCGCAGGATGCCGAAGACGTTGCCGATGCGGTCGATGCGAACTTCAAGATCCAGCTCGCGCATCCATTGGACAACCTGGTCGCGGCCCGCTTTCTCGGCGTCGGTCAGCGCAATCCGGGTGCGGCCGCCGCCTTCGGGGTCGGCACCGATTTCGCCAAGCGCACGGATCTGGGCCAGCATCCGTGCGCCGTCCAGCGATAGCGGGTTTCGCCGGGAGGGGGTGTGTTCCATTCACTCTCCATGTCGGTCGGCCCCCGGGACGCTGGTGCGGAAGACCTGGACGTCGCAACGGGGGTGATAACGTCAATGGTAGAGGCGGCGGGATGAAACACGCGCCCTATCCCCGGCACGCAAACGCAACAACGGTGCAATCTCCGCGGCGGCGCGGGTGCGGCGTTGCGTAGTGCAATGCGCAGCACATTACCGTCTGCGCGAACTACCGCGCCGCACGGTGCGGCCAGCTTCTCCCAGCACCAGCGCCCGGCCGATGGTGTCGAGCGCGTCGCGCATCAGCAAGGCTTCCTCGACATCGCTGGCATACGCGCTTAGATCCGACCAGGTCACATGGCAGAGCAACCTCGACAGAGCGGCTGCGCGCCGCTCGTCGAGCGCCAGTTGGAAAGTTGATGCCATCACCGTCCTATTGCATCCCCGGTCCCACATTGGGCATCTCGGCCAGGCCCGGCCGCCCTTCCCTGGTGTAGAACTTGTAGGCGACGAAGACGATGGCGACCCACGATGCGGAGACGATCAGCGACATCCGCATATCCGGCAGGATCGCGATGCAGACCAGCACTGCGGCAATGAACGCCAGGGCAATGTAGTTGCCATACGGGAAGAACGGCATCTTGTAGGACAGGCTGTCCGCTTGCCCGGTCTGGATCCTGAGCTTGCGGAAGCGCAGGTGGCTGACCACGATCGAGGTCCAGGCACACACCAGCGCGAACACCGTGATCGACGAGAACAGTTCGAACGCCTTCTCCGGCATCAGGTAGTTCAGCAAGACGCCCGCGAACATCGTGGCGAACACCAGCATGATGGCGCGCGACGGCACATTGCGGCGGTTGACCGTGCCCAGGAAAGCCGGTGCGTTCTTCTGCAAGGCCAGGTTGTAGAAGGTGCGGCTGTTGGTGAACACGCTGGCGTTCACGGCCGAGAGTACCGCGGTGATGACCACCAGGTTCATGATCCCGGCCGCGGCGGGCACGCCGATGCGGGTGAATACATCGACAAACGGGCTGCCCTTCGCGGTCAGCGAGGTCCACGGGAAGATCATCAGCAGCACCGCGATGGCGCCGACGTAGAAAATCAGCAGGCGCCAGAACGTCGCGCTGACGGCCTTGGGCATGGTCTTCTTGACATCCCTGGCTTCGCCCGCAGCCAGCCCGAGGTTCTCGATGCCGCCGAACGAAAACGCCACCATGACAATCGACAGCACCATGCCGCCAATGCCCTTGGCGAAGAAGCCGCCATGGTCGACCAGGTTGTGATGTCCGATGGGCTGGCCATTGTTGCCCAGGCCGAAGAAGATCATGCCGGCGCCGAACACGATCATGGCAACGATCGCCGTCACCTTGATCAGCGCAAACCAGAACTCGGCCTCGCCGTAGAATTTCACGCCGATCATATTGACGCAGAACATGACCGACACGGCAATCAGCGCGGTGACCCAGATCGGCATGGTGGGGAACCAGAAGTGCACGTAGTTGCCCAGCGCATTCAGTTCGGCCGCGCTGGTCGCCAGCAGGAAGATAAAGGCGTTCCAGCCGTTCAGGAAGCCGGCAAAGCGGTGGATATACCGGTTCGAGTAGGAAATATAGGAGCCGGAGACCGGCTCCTCGACCGCCATCTCGCCCAGCGCCCGCATGACGAAGTAGATCGCCACGGCGGCGACCAGGTACGTCAGGATGATCGCCGGGCCCGCGGTCTTGATGGCCCAGGAGGACCCATAGAACAGGCCGGTGCCGATCGCCCCGCCGATCGCGATCATCTGGATATGGCGGCTTTTCAGATCTCGTTTGAGCTCTTCCTGCTCATAGGACTGAGCGTCTGTTTTCCTTCGCATTGCACTGTCTCCTTTGGTACATCTCTTTGTGATGCTTGTCGTTGTGGGGGGCCGGCTGTCCGGACCGGATCAGGCGATCGGAGCCAGCGGTTGCGACGGGCGAGCGCCGTCCGCAGCCGATGGCTCCTTTTCCATCGACTGCCGGCAGGCTTCGTCTCGGGTTCGCAGAGGCGGATCAGAGTCCGGCAAAGGCGGCAGTCAATCTGCCGATGGCTTTATCCACGGTCGCGCGCGGACATCCCAGGTTGACGCGCATGTAGCCGTGGCCCTCGATGCCGAACTTCTGGCCCTTGTCGAGCCACAGGCGGGCCCGGGTCAGCATGAACTTGTCCAGCGACGGCGCGTCCATGCCGAGGCCGCGGCAGTCCATCCATGCCAGGTAGAGCGAGTCCGCCGGCAGCACCTGGATGCGTGACGTGGCGCGATGCACCGACTCGCGGAAATGGTCGTGATTGGCGCGCAGGTATGCCAGCATCTGTTCCAGCCATGGTTCGCCATGAGCGTAGGCCGCTTCTGCGGCAACCATGCCCAGCGTATTGACCAGCGGGAACATATTGCGGTCGTACTGGCGGCGCAGTTCGTCGCGCAGGCGCCGGTTCGGCACGAACACGTTCGCGCTTTGCAACCCCGGCAGGTTGAAGGTCTTGCTGGGTGCGGTGCAGGTGATGCTGTGCTGGGCAAAATCTTCGCAGAGCGAGGCAAAGGGAATGTGCGTTTTCTCCGGATTGATGATCAGGTCCTGGTGGATCTCGTCCGAGATGACCAGCACCCCACGGCGCAGGCAGATCTCGCCCATGGTCCGCAATTCGTCCTCGGACCAGACGTTGCCGGTGGGGTTGTGCGGATTGCTAAGGATGAAGAGCCTGGTATCGTCGCGGATCGCCGCTTCAAAGACCGCCGGGTCGAAGCGGTAGCCGGCATCGGTGCGCCCAAGCGGCGCAAAGGCGAGATGGCGGCCGTTCATCAGCACGTCGTTATGGAAGTGCGCATAGACCGGCGGCTGGATCAGCACCGAATCGCCCGGTGCGGAGAATGCCTGGATGGCGGTCTTCAGCGTGGTGATGATCCCGGAGGTCTGCATCACCCATTCCTTTTCCACCTCCCAGCCGAAGCGCTTGCCCTGCCACGCGACGACGGCATCGACGTAGCTGTCGGCTGCGCCGCCGGGATAGCCGAAGATGCCATGAGCCACCGCTTCGTGCAGCGCGTCGATCACGGCTTGCGGCGCGCGGAAATCCATGTCGGCGACCCACATCGGCAGGGGTTTCGCGGCGGCCTCGTCCGGCGCAAGGAGCTTTTCGGGGATGGCCCATTTCATCGAGTGCGAATTCGCGCGATCGATGACCTCGTCGAAGATGCTGCCCGCATGGCCGGCCGCCCCAGCCGGCGTCTCGCCTTGTACTGCCATTGCACTGACCCTCATGACTTCCTTTCTCGCTTCAGGGAGGCGCCGGCGGGCGCCAGGTGGCTACGATGGAGGCCAGCATAGCAACGCCGTTACATGAAAAAAAATGGTATCTTTTCATGAACCAATGAACCGGGGTCATGAGTGCTTGATCGCCAACATCTTGCGACACTGGTCGCGGTCAGCCGTACCGGCAGCGTCACCGCCGCAGCCGAAAAGCTCAACGTCACGCAATCGGCGCTGTCGCACATGGTCAAGAAACTGGAAGACCACCACGGCATCCGGATCTGGACCAAAAACGGCCGCGGCCTGCGCTTTACGCAGGCGGGGGAATACTTGCTGGCGCTGGCGGAACGCCTGCTGCCCCAGCTCGATCACGCCGAGCGCATCCTTGCGGACTTTGCCGAGGGACGCCGCGGTGCGTTGCGCGTCGGCATGGAATGCCACCCCTGCCAGAAATGGCTGGCGCGGCTGACGCCGCATTACCTTGCCGCGTGGCCGGACGTGGACTTCGATGTCCGGACATCGTTCCGGTTCGACGGCGTCGCCGCCCTGCTCGGACACGAGATCGACCTACTGATCACGCCCGACCCGGCCAAGCTGCCGGAACTGGTCTTCACGCCGGTGATCGACTACGAACTGGTGCTGGTCGTTCACGAGACCCATCCGCTGGCGGCGCAGCCCTACATCAGGCCAGAGCATCTGGTGGATGAAACGTTGATCACGGTCCCGGTCAGCATCGAGCGTCTCGACATTTACACCCGCTTCCTGGTCCCGGCGCATTGCCAGCCGCGACGTCACCGCACTGCCGAAGTGACAGACCTGATGCTCCAGCTCGTGGCCGCCGGCCGGGGCGTTTCCGTATTGCCCGACTGGCTGGTGGAAGAGGAAGGCGCCGGCATGCCATTGCGGACCCTGCGCCTGGGAAAGCACGGCATCCGCAAGCACATCCATCTGGGTATCCGGCGTGGCGACGAAGGCAACGCCTACATTGCCGGCTTTGTCGAGATGGCGCGGCAATCGGGCCGCTAGGCGTCGCCGATTCATCATCGCCAACGCCGTTCCGTCCATGCCTGGCGCCACATATTGTTATAGCTTCTGTGCAGACAGAATGGTGGCCAGCACGCCTCCAGACAATACGATTGCCATAATGAAATACAAGGCCGAGCCAAAGTTTCCCGTCACGCTGATGGAAAGGCCTATCAATACTGGCGATAACGCTCCAAAGCCAACGGCGATACCGTTCATTGTGCCCGCCGCGGAAGACATCGCTGCCTTTGGAACCAATCTTTGCAGCAGCGTGAAAATTCCCGGAATCTGCGCGGACGAGGCACCGATGCCGAAGGCGATCACGATGGCAGCCGTGTAGTTATCCTCCAGGGTTACCCCAAGATACACTCCCGCTGCACACAACAGTGCCGACAAAGCCATGACGGGCGCGTTTCTTCCGGTGCGATCGATGATCACCCCAGCGGCAAGCTTGAACACGAAGCCAAGCATGAACGGCAGCGACGATATCCAACCCATCGCTTCCCAGGAGAATCCTCGCTCCTGGTTGAGATATGTCGGCAGCCAGGTTGCCACCCCCCAGGACAAGATTGAATTGGATGCAAGAATTAGCAGCAGCATCCAAAAGCGATAGTTGGAAGCAAAGGTTCTCGCCAGCCGAAGGAAAGGCTCTTTCACTGGTGCGTGGTCTTCGCCACCCTCTCTTTCCTTGGCCAGATTTTCTTCGATGTACTCCAGCTCTTCCTTGTTCACGCGCTTATGCGCGTGGGGTGAGTCGGCCGTGAAAAACCACAGCAGTACCAGTGGAACAAGACTGACGGCAAATGAAAAATGGAACGTCGATTCCCAGGAGAACGCTGCAACAAGATAGGTGAACACGGGCATGGCAGCTGCCGGAGCGAGCGATTGGCCAATAAGCCAGGCGGTATTTGCTCTGCCACGCTCTTTCGGGGGAAACCAGTTCTTGACGAAGGTGTTCTGCATAGGATAGTAGAGGCCCTCGCCGACTCCCAACAAGACGCGTGTAGCGAGAAGGACACCAAAAGTACGCGCCATGCCGCCCGCCAATAGCGAGACGCAGATGATCACATACGCAACCACCATGGCTTTACGCGGCCCGAGATAATCCCCCAACGGACTCAGGACGACATTGGAGATGCCATAGGCCCCCAGGAACAGACTCATCATGAGTCCGACTTTTACCGGCTGCCCGGTAATACCCATATCCGCAAGAAACCTCGCATTTGCCGCAATCACTGCGATATTGACGCGGTCCAGGTAGGCTATGGAAATCCCGATAAAAAGAATCACCACCAGAAAAAACCTTTGTCTGGTCGGTCGCTTTCGAGCGAGCGCGTGCATACTTGCGTCGCTCATATAAGGGTTCTGGCTCATTTTTTGTCTCCTGAAAACTGTATTTTTTTGCGAGGTGTCGCAGGCAAGCCCGATGGCCCGGGCCGATATGGGTTGCCGCAGGGTACGCGTCAGCGCCGTGCCTGGGTTTCGAACCAGCGTCGCGCCAGGCGGTCCCAGAACCGAGCCCCAAGATCCAGGTTGTGGTCGTTGAAGTCGTAGCCGGGGTTGTGCAGACCCACACCGGAATTGCCATCCGCGCCATTGCCGATCCAGCCATAGGCGCCAGGGATCTGCTGCAGCATGAATCCGAAGTCCTCGGCGGTCATTGCGGGCAGCACGTCGGTGTGCGCGTGTTCGTCGCCCACCATCTCGCGCATGATCTCGCCCATGAACACGGCTGCTTGCTTGTGGTTGGCGGTGTTGGGATAGCCGCCTGGCTTGAGGACGACTTCGGCCGTCGCGAAATGCGCTGCGGCAACGTGGCGCGCAATGCGATGTATGCCGTCGATCAGGAACTGCTGCGATGCCTCGGTCAGGGTGCGGCAAGTGCCATGGATGCGTGCTTCATCCGGGATGATGTTCGCTGACGTGCCGGACTCGATCTTGCCCACGGTAAGGACGGCAGAGTCCAGTGGATCCGTGCCGCGCGACACCAGCGTCTGCAATTGGGCGACGATGAAACAGGCTGCCAGGATCGGGTCAATCGTCGTGTGCGGGAGTGCTGCATGGCCTCCCTTGCCTCGCACGATGATCTGGAACTGCTGGGCGGCGGCCATGATGGGGCCCGCACGCACGCCCATTTGTCCCTGGGGCAGCGCGGGCCAGTTGTGCAGGGCGAAGACAGCCTGGCAAGGGAACTGGTCAAACAAGCCCTCTTCCATCATTACGCGTGCGCCAGCACCGCCTTCCTCGGCCGGCTGGAAGATCAGATGCACCGTGCCGTCAAAGTCGCGATTGGCTGCCAGCAGTTCGGCCGCGCCTAGCAGCATGGTGGTATGGCCGTCATGTCCACAGGCATGCATGCGGCCGTCGACTTTGCTCGCATGATGGAACTGGTTGATTTCCTGCAGCGGTAGCGCGTCCATGTCGGCGCGAATCCCCACGGCCGGGCCTGGATTGTCTGCGCTGCGCCCCTCGCCGTGGATGCTGGCTACGATACCCGTGGTACCCAAGCCACGCACCATGGGAATGCCCAACGCCGCGAGATAGCCCGCAATCTTGTCGGCGGTGCGGCATTCCTCGTACTTCAGCTCGGGATGCATATGCAGGTCATGACGAAACGCGGTAAGCCGAGTGATATTTGGGGTAGTGTCAGTATTGGCGCGCATAAGCTGGATGGTGGAACGGGGAGGCGTTTCGGTGAATGGTAGGAACGGGCCGTCATACCGTAAAATACCTTTTCAACATCCAACCAATGCCGAAAAGGTATAGCCATGGATCTCCGTCAGTTGCGCTACTTCTCCGCCGTGGCCAAGCATGGGAGCATCAGCATTGCGGCCCAGGCGGTGCACATTGCTCAACCGGCGCTGACACGCCAGATTCAGTCTCTCGAAGACGGATTGGGCACGCGCTTGTTCGAGCGAACAACGCGCGGCGTGAAGTTGACGGATGCCGGCAACCAGCTGCTGGAGGATGCAGGCAAGCTGCTTGACGATGCGATTGCCGCGAAAGAGCGGGCGCAGCGCGCCGGCCGCGGAGAATCCGGGCACTTGTCCATCGCGCTGCCCGTGATGCAGAACCTGGCGCCCAGGATCGCCGAAGTGCTGAAGAAGTATCGAAGGGAAGTGCCAGGGGTCGGAATCACCCTGCACCATATGCTTTCCGATGTTCAGCTTGGCCAGATCGCCGAAGGGAGGCTGGACGCAGGCTTTCTGCTATTCCGTCCACCCGGCGACCCGGATTTTGAGGGAATCCCTGTCTTCTCGGATCGGATGTTGTTGGCCTATCCGGCGGATTGGAAATGGCCCAGGGGCAAGCGGCCCAAAGTGCTGAAGGATCTTCAGGATCTGGAGTTCGTCTGGCTGCCGCGCACGGCTGCCCCGGCATGGCATGACCGGCTGATTCATTGTTTCTTCGACGCCGGCTTTATCCCGCGCACCGCGGTTCACGGCGTGGACGCCGCCTCGATGCTGACCCTGGTAGCAGCCGGCATGGGATGCACGATTTTGCCGGAAGGTGCCCGCCGCATTGCTCCCGAAACCGTTGCTTTCATGCCATTGGCAGACCTGACGATTCGTCAGGATTGGGAACTGGTTTGGCGCCGTGACCGCTGCTCCTCCATGCTTCGGCGCTTTATCAGCGTGGTCTCGTCTTCTCGATCGGAATTGAGACAGGGCTTGTGAGCATTGACCGGGCGGCCAGCTGCCCGGCCACTACCATCTCACGCCATGCTTTGGTGTTCGGCGGCCAGGGCCTTGTTCCTTCTCATTGCCACGGCGAGCGCCATCAAGGCCAGCACCAGTGGAACGAACGAGACCCACAGCACTGTGTTCCAGCCATAGGCGGACAACAGGCCGCCGGAAGAAAAAGAGCCGATCGCCATCAGGCCAAAGACGATGAAGTCGTTGAGGGACTGCACGCGCGTCTTCTCCTCGGGGCGGTGGCACTCCAGCACCAGCGCCGATGCGCCGAGGAACCCGAAATTCCACCCAAGGCCGAGCAGGATCAGCGTGGCCCAGAAGTGTGCCACGTCAACGCCTCCAAGTCCGACGGCGGCAGACAGCCCGGTGAGCGCCAGGCCCACGATCGCCACGCGGCTTGCTCCGAATCGCGCAATCAGAGAACCCGTAAAGAAACTCGGCGCGTACATCGCAATGACATGCCATTGCATCCCCAGGTTGGCGGAGGCCTGCGGATGCCCGCAGATATGCATTGCCAGCGGTGCGGCAGTCATCAGGAAGTTCATCAACATATAGGACACCGCACCACAGATCGCCGCGGCAATAAAACGCGGCTGCCGTGCGATGTCGGTGAGCGGCCGGCCGCTGGCCATTTCCGCAACGCTGGGTCGAGGTAGCTTTACCCCGAGCAGGACGAGCGCCGAGAGCGCTGCCACGAAGGCCTGCACCAGGAAGGTGGTGGCAAACGTATGCCGCGGCCACAGATCCATGGTCCAGGTCACCAATTGCGGCCCCACCACGCCCGCGGCCACGCCACCTGCCATGACGAGCGATAGTGCCCGTGCGCGCCGGGCTGGTGCAACCCCATCGGCGGCCGCAAAGCGAAACGACAGCACGACGGCGGCGTAGCTGCCGCCAAAGAAAGTCGCCAGGCAGAACAGCCAGAACCAGCCCAGGATGACAGCAAGCATGGCCAGCAGGCCGGTCAATACACCGGCCCCGGTGCCCACCAGAAAGGCAGCGCGCCGGCCATATCTGCGGGAGACCGCACCGATGGGCAAAATGCACGCCGCCATGCCCACCACAAAGATGGAAATGGGCAACGTAGCCAGCATGGGGATCGGCGCCAGCATGTCGCCGACGATGGCGCCGGTGGCATAGACCACCACCGAGTTGGCGCCAGCCAGGGCCTGGGCGATGGACAAGCGCCAGATGTTGCCGCTCTGGACGCGGTCGGGGAGAAGATCGGATGCGTCGAGGGCTGGTTGGGTGTTGTACTTGGTCATATTAGTATTTGGCCACCTCTTGCACAGAGGCGTAGCGCGTTCAACGCGGATTATCCATCGTCAGCACCATGCGGTATTTCGCGCTACCGGATTTCATCTTCGCGTAGGCCTGAGCTGCTTGCTCAAGCGGCATGGTCTCTATCCGAGGCCGCACATTCGCTAGCATACTGAAGTTCAACGTTTTTTCGTTGTCGTAAGGCGTACCCGTGAGCGACCCGAGGATGCTGCGTTGTCCGCCGACAAGAAGACCTGGGTGGATGTGTAGCGGGCTTCTGGCGGGGTTGAGGACAACCAGCCGCCCCTCGGGTGCCAGGCCGGGCAGCAGCGCCGAAATTGCCTCGGCTTGATCGATCATGGTCACGATGGCCTGCGCGCCGCCCATGGCCTTGAGCCAGGCAGCGGCATCTTCCCGGCGGTTATCGATATAGACATGCGCGCCCAGCGCCAGCGCGTCGCCGGCATTTTCGTTGCCTCGCCCGATCGCCACGACCCGGAAACCCATGTTTCGTGCATATTGCAGCGCCATGTGCCCCAGGCCGCCGATGCCGAGGATAGCCACCGTATCGCCAGCTTGCGCGCCGCACTTCTTCAAGGCGTTGAAGGTAGCGATACCTGCGCACAGGATAGGCGCGGCCTCTTCTGCGCCAAGCGCGTCTGGAATGGCTACGAGACCGGTGCTGCGCGCCAGCATCATCTCGGCGTAGCCACCGTCGACGCTGGCACCGACCACAGGTTGGTTCAGGCAGAGCTGGAACCGCCCCTGCCGGCATTGCACGCATTCGCCACAGTGACCACCCAGCCGGCCCACGCCCACGCGCTGGCCCATCGTCCAGATCGACGGCGTGCCCGGGCCCACCGCCAGGATTCGGCCAACCACCTCGTGACCGGGCACACGCGGCGGCTGCGTAGCAGGGCCTGTTCGTTCAATGTCGGCCGCATCGGCTCCGCAGATGCCGCAGGCTTCCACCCGGATCAGCACCTCTGCGACGCCAGGCTGTGGCACGGCCCGCTCCACGAGCTCCAGTACGCCTGGCCTGCTGATCTGCATGGCCCGATAGGTAGTCTTCATCTCGACACTCCAATGTCTCTGCCGAGCCCGTGTTGCGCGCAAGGGCTGGCGTGGGTCGCAAGTACGCCGCGTACATGCCGCTCAGGCCGCTCAGGCCGCCGCCAATGATGGCAATGCGCTCGGTCAGCATGACGCAGCCGCCAGACTGACAGGGTTCGCGAGATGTCCGGTCTTGAGGTACACGCAGGCTCCGGAGCAGCCTGCGACAAGATCCGGATACGTCCCCGGCGGCAGCCGCAGCCAGCTGCCCCGCTCGTATGCTTGCGCACGCTCGCGCAAGCTGCCCTCCACTACCAGCACCTCGGCACCGTCCACCGGACCGCTGAACACGGCGGCGCCCGCCGGTATGCGCTCAAGGCGGACATGCTCGATGTCGTCGGCGAACAGCGGGCAGCATTCACGACCATTCCTGACCGTCCAGCGCGACACATCACGCGTGTCGATGCGAACCGGGCGCGATTCGCCCCGCCGCATCTGCCAGAGCTTCACGAAGATCACCGCGCCCTCGGCGCTGGACGGCTGGTGGCTTGAGCCCGGCGGGCTGCGCAAATACCAGCCGGCCGGATAGTGCGCGTCGCCTTCTGAGAAAGTGCCCGACAGCACGAGAATTTCCTCGCCTCCCGGATGGGGGTGTTGGGGAAAGCAGGAATCCGGTGCGTAACGCACAACGCTGGTGACGCGCGCTTGTTCTCCCCCCATTCGATCCAGCATCACGCGCTCAACCCCCGCTTGGGGCGAAGCTGTCCACTGGTACTGTTGTGGCGTCACGAGCGCGCGCAGTGAAAGATCCGCATTAACTAGCATGGAGACTTCTTTAAAGACAAGCGGGGTACATCGGGCCGCGGTATTCAGCTGCGGCCCGATGTACCCCTTGCCCTTTACTTGGGGAGATGTGCGTGGGTATCGAGCACGCGCGCCGAATAGACGAGAGCGGCGCCGGCGTTGAGGGCAATGGCAACCCCGAGCGCCTCGGCAATTTCTTCGCGCGTGGCACCATACTCCGCTGCCTTCTGCGTGTGCACGGAAATGCAGCCATCGCAGCGCGTGGTAACGGCGACGGCCAGGGCAATCAGCTCGTGCATCTTGGGTTCCAGGTGTCCCGGCCTGGCGACGAATTCATTCAGCTTCGCCAGGCCGGCCATCACCTCTGGGTTCAGCGACGCGAAGTCGCCGACGCGCGTCTTCAATTCATTCCGGTAGGCGTTCCAGTCCTGCATCATGTCCTGAGCTCCTGCTGTCAATGAGTGGGCGGGCGGTTGCGGCGAGATCACGCGACCTCGTAGATCCGCACGTCGGGCGCGGCACCGAGCAATGGCTCGAGACCGGCCACCACATCTGCCGTGAACAGCTCGCTTTGCAGATAGGCTGCGGCGTTCTCCCTGCTGTCGAAGCCATGCAGCACTTGCACGTCTTCCTCGCGCACCAGCAGTTCCTTCGACTTCGCGCCGGCCACGGTGCTGAGGAACGGCGCCTTGTACCTTTGGTAGACGCCAGCCGCGGCCGCGCGGTTGGCGCTGGCGATCATGAGGGTAATTTGCAGATAGACCATACGTGCTCTCCGAGCAGGTGGTTGGAAAAACAAGGAGGCAAACGGCAAGCGCTCGCCTCACGCATCAGTTGCGGCCAGCCATCACGCCGCCATCCACGTCCCAGATGGCGCCCGTCACCCAGCGCGCCTTGTCGGAGAGCAGGAAAACGACCGCTTCGGCAACGTCCCGCGGGGTGCCGACGCGGCCGATGGGATGGAAGCTGTTGAAGCCTTGCAGGGCGCCATGTACTTCAGCCTTGGGAATGAAGCCCTCGTAGATCGGCGTTTCGACCACCGCAGGCGACACCGCGTTGACGCGGATGTTTTTGGAGGCCAGCTCCATCGCCAGATGCTGCGTCAGCGAATGCAGGCCGGCTTTGGCCATCGAATACGCCGAAGATGGCGTGGCTGCAATTGCCTGCCTGGCCCACATCGAGCCGATGTTGACGATGGCGCCGGTTTTGCCTTGCGCGACCAGGTTGCCTGCGACGCGTTGGGTAATGAAGAAGAACGCCTTGTTGATCTTCATGTACTGGTCGTAGTCAGCCTCCGAATGTTCCAGGAATGGCTTTGGAAAGAACACACCGGCGGCGTTCACCAGCAGGTCGATGTCGGCATGCTGCCCGTCGACGGCTTCAAGCAGTGCGCGGACACCCTCATCGCTGGCGAGGTTTACCGTCAGTGCCCAGACCTGCCCCAGCGCGGCTAACTCGCTGCGCGCCGCCTCGGTCTTCTCGGGGCGATTGCCCACGATCACCACGCTGCCGCCTTCGGCGAGCACCATGCGTGCGGTCTCCAGCCCCATTCCGCTGGTGCCGCCGACGACCAGCATTTTTTTGCCCTTGAACTGATTGCTCATATCTCTCTGCCTGTCGGATAGGCCAAATCGGGTTAAAAGAAGAGCACGGTGAGGCTGCGCGCACGACTTTGATGTCCGAACCGAGCGCCAGACCTGCGCCGAAGAAGCGGAGCGGCCCTTATCGAGGGTCAACGCAATCTGAAAGGAAAACTATCCGCCAAGGGATGCGCCCGCTGCTCCCGGTATCCGCGACAGAATCCAGGTTATTGCCGCGAACATTCGCCAATTTTTGGTCAATCCGAGACCTCTGGCAAATGAGATAAAATTTCCTTCCTTGAAAGAAAACCTTTACTGCGATGAAGCTACCAGTCCATCTGAATGCGCTGCGCGCCTTTGAAGCCAGTGCCCGACACGAGAGCTTCTCCGCAGCAGCGGAGGAGCTCAACGTCACGCCCGCCGCCGTTGGTCAGTTGGTTCGGGGCCTTGAGGATTGGCTTGGCTCCCCGTTGTTCGTCCGGGGCAACAGCGGTCGGGCACGGCTTTCTGCCACCGATGCCGCACTGCGCGCATTGCCGGACATCCGCGCCGGATTTGACCGGCTATCCCTGGGCCTGGAACGGCTGCAGGAGGGTTCCGTCCGCGGAGTACTGAGCGTCACGGTCAGTCCCGCTTTCGCTGCCAAATGGCTGCTGCCGCGCTTTGAGCGATTCCAGACAATTTGCCCTGACACTGATATTCGCCTGGAGACCAACCTCAAACCCGTGGACTTCGTGGCGCAGCGAGTGGACATCGGCGTGCGCTACGGTACCGGCACGTGGCCCGGACTGACTGCGGAAAAGCTCATGGAGGAGGAGGTGTACCCGGTTTGCTCGCCCGAGCTGCTGCGGCAGCATCGAAAGCTGCGCCGCCCCGGTGATCTGGATGGCGTCACCCTTATTCACGATCTCTCCATGGATGGCCATGCGGGCTTCCCCACATGGAGCCAGTGGTTTCAGAAAATGGGCGTCTCCGGTGTAGCGACTTCGCGCGGCATGAAGATCAACAACTCCGCAGCCGTGTTGCAGGCAGCAAGCGAAGGCCGCGGCGTGGCGCTGGCGCGCAGCGTCATGGCTCGCGACGATCTGGCGGCCGGGCGTGTGGTGCGGCTTTTCCCAAAGTTGAAGTTCCCTTCCGAGTTGGCCTACTACGTCGTTTATCGGCCGGAAAGCGCCGGCTTGCCGAGGTTGCAGGCATTCCGGAACTGGCTGCTGAGTGAAGCGGCCTTACCAAACGAATAGCCCTATCCCGTTGCGGCGGCGCCGGCTGGAGACCTTATTCGATCGAATAAGCCAGGTAGTCCTTCACCACTTCATCGTTCAATGCCTGACCCAGGCCCGGCGCGTCGGGCACCTTGAACCGCCCGCTTTCCGGCTGATAGTCGTGCACGCACAGTTCGCGCACGCATGACTTCAGGGCATAGGTATGATGTTCATGAATCACGAAGTTCGGGACAACGGCTTCGACATGCAGGGCCGCAGCCGTCGACACCGGCCCGCCGCAGATGTGGATCTGGACCGTGGCGTCATAGACATTGGCCATGTCGCAGATCTTCTTGCCTTCCGTGATGCCCCCTGCCAGGCACAGGTCGGGCTGGACGACCGCCAGCGCCTGCTTCTCGAGCAGTTCGCGATAGCCCCAACGGGTATAGGAGCGCTCGCCTGTCGCGAGCGGAATCGACGTCTTGCTGGCGATCTTCTCGAAGTTCTTCGCGTTCAGCGGGTTCACCGGCTCTTCGTAGTAGAAGATGTTGTACGGCTCGATCGCGTTGGCAAACTGGATCGCGGAGTTTGTTCCCAATAGCGAATGAATCTCGCAGATGATGTCCACACCGGGACCGACTGCTTCGCGAATCGCCGCGATGCGTTCGACGCCCATCTCAAGCTCGGCATGGCTCAACAGGCCATAGTGCTTCTGGTTGATCCTGGTGACGCCCGTCTTCACGCCATCCCGTCCGATCTGGAGCGGATCCACCTTGACCGCATCGTAGCCCTCCTCGATGGCAGCGCGGGCGCTGGCCGCATACTGGTCGGGCGTGACGTTCTGCGAGTACACATCGCCCCAGCCGAACTGGAGCTGGCTGGCGTACGTGCGCAGGTCATCATTGGTCTTGCCGCCTAACAGCTGATAGATCGGCTGCCCCATTACCTGTCCGCGGATGTCCCACAGCGCGATGTCGATGGCACTCATGCCGCCGTAGATCACGGGCCCGCCGCCGGCGCCCCAATAGGTGGTGCGGAACAGCAGTTCCCAGATGGCTTCGACCTTCATGGGATCCCTGCCGATAATGAACGAGGCGAAATCCCGCAGGATGCCAACGGCCGCCTTGGCGCCGGCGCCATAGGCAAGACCCACCTCACCGATGCCACTGATACCGGCATCCGTGTGCACCCGCAGCAGGACCGGGTTGAACTTCGCCATCGATGCATCCTTCCGATTGACTTCGCAATCGAAAATCTCCACTTTCGTAATCTTCATCTCTACTCCACGAGTGATCGCTTATCCGACAACGCGCTGTGCGTGCGCCGAAGCGCTGGCCTGCGCGTTACGGACCGGGAAGCGAGTCGCTGATGTCGTGGCAAGGGCATGGATCCGTACTCGCCACCGATCACGACTCGTCGCGAGCGAGTGTAGAAATCGGGCGAGCGCATGGTCAATTGACCGGCACGCGACCTGACATGTCAGGCCTGACGTTTGCCCTGATTGACGAGCGCAGGGCTGAAGGCGCAGCGCGCTGCGAACGCTACGAATCGATCTGGCTCAGCAGATGGCGTTCGCGCTCCGAGAAGCTCTTGCGGATATGTTCCTGCAGCCGGTCGCAGGCGCCTTGCACGTCGCCGGCTTCCAGCGACGAGACAATGGCCGTATGCGCGGCGAGCGAGGATTGAAAGTGGGAATCGGGGAAGGTCAGCACACTCCTCATGGCCCAGATCTTGATGTCCAGGGTCTCGTAGGCGTCCGTCAGGTATGGGTTGGCGGCATAGACGAAGGACAGCTTGTGGAATTCCCGGTCCAGCTCGCGATAGGCGCGCCGGTAGTTGTCCTTGAAATCCAGCGCCTGCGCGCGGGCAACGTTCTGGCGCATGGCCTGTGCATATCCGCGCGCATCCGCGGCCATCGCCAGCCTGATGGCGGCGCATTCGAGCAACGTCCTGACCAGGTTCAGCTGATCGAATTCCGCTTCGTCCAGCGAGAAGATAAAGGTGCCGATGCGTGGCTTGACCTGAATGATGCCGATCGCGGCGAGCGATGCAATGGCACGGCGAACTGGCGCCTTGCCGATGCCCAGGCGCTGGGCCAGCTGTTCCTCGCTGACCTTCTGGCCCATCTCGAATTCGCCCTGGACGATCAGCGACTTGATCCGCTCCTGTATCTCAAGTTCGTGGCTGTTCTCTTCCAGATGCATTGGCACGGCTGTCTCCCCAGTACTCAGACCGGCAATGACCGGCGCGCGCCAGATGATATCGCCGCTGGCGCGAGCACGACAGGGCGATCGCCCTCGTCACCGCGTCCGCGCATGAATGCCTGCGGACCGCAACCCATGTCGAGGCGGAAGGCGTAGACGAACGCGGAGGTGGAACCGTAGCCCAGCTCCATCGCCGTGCGCGTCACGCTCAGCCCGCCGCACAACAGTTCAATCGCCCGGAACAGGCGCATGCGGCGGCGCCATGAACGCAGCGATATGCCGGTTTCGCCGACAAAGCGCCTGGAAAGCGTCCGCGCCGACATTCCGAGCACCAGGCCCCATTCTTCCGGCCCGCGGGCGTCGGCGGGATCGGCGTACAGCGCCTCGCACAGCGCCGTCAATGGCGCGCTGCGCGGCCACGGCAGCGCGGCGGGAATCGCCTCGGCCCTGCGCAGCTGGTCAATGATCAGATGCGTGACGCGTCCGGTGTAGCCGTCGACGTCTTCGGTGCCATCGATCTCGGCTGCCTCGACGATCAGCGCCTTCAGCAGGGCCGAGACCCGGAACACGGTCGCCTGGGCAAACGGCAACTCGCCGCCCACGCCATCACTGATCCAGAGGCTCCGGAACTCCGCGCCGAGCAACGAGCCGACGCGGTGCCGGAGGCCGGTGGGCAGCCAGGCGGCCTGCTCAGGAGAAATGACGAAGGAGCCACCGGGCACGGTGACGGTCAAGGCGCCCGATATCGCATAGACCACCTGGTGCCATGCATGGGCGTGATCCGGAAAGGCATGGCGTGCCGGAATCGACTGGGCCCGCACGGTCATTGGCCGCGGCGGCGCTATGCCGTGTGGTGCCTCAATGATGTCCCATCTCATGGTCCTGCCCTCCCCTTGGCAGTTATTCTATATAGATTGACCGTTAGTCGAAAGACGGCCAGCACGGCTTCGGCTTTAATAGTTGGCATGGCGATCCTCCGGCCTGCACCGTGCACCGGGATGCCGCCGCTTGCCCAAGGCCTTGACCTCACAGGAGTGAATAGTTTTATGGCGCGCTTCGAAGACCGGTACGGTCTGCAACTCTCCACGACTTCTGACGTCGCCGCGGACCGGTACCGGACCGGCATCGACCTGCTGCTGTCCCTGTGGCCGGACGCGGCAGCGACGCTCGATGCCGCCATCGCGGCCGATCCGGATTTCGCGCTCGCCTACGCTGCGCGCGCACGCCTGCACGCTATCCGCGCCGAGGCGACCGACGCCAAAGGGAAGATTGCCGTCGCCCAGGAGCTGGTGGCGCGCCATGGCACCGAGCGCGAGCGCAGCCATGTCGAAGTCCTGCGGCTGGCCATCCACGGCCAGTCGGCCAGGGCGCTGGCCGGCGCACTCGAGCACGCCGACCGCTGGCCGCGCGACATCCTGATCCTGTCCCTGCCGCTGGGCGCCTTCGGCTTGCTTGCATTCTCCGGCATGGCAGACCACGACCAGGCACGGGTGGACCTGTGCGAGCGTCATGCTGCGCATTTCGACGCGGATGACTGGTGGTTCCTTACCTATCGCGGCTGGGCGCATGGCGAGAACGGGGATGTCGTGCGCGGTCGCGCCTTCACCGAGCGCGCGCTGCAGTTGCGACGGAACAATGTCAACGCGGTTCATGCGCTCACACACGTGATGTATGAAGCCGGCGCTGGCACCGAGGCGGAAGCGCTGATCGAGGACTGGCTGCCCGGCTACGACCGCAGCGGCGTCCTGCACAGCCACATCGCCTGGCACGCCGCGCTGGTTGCGCTGGAGCGGGGCGACACAGAGCAGGCGCTCGGGATTTATGGCCAGTACGTAGCGCCCTCTAACACCTTGGGCGTTCCGATCAATGTCGTGAGCGATACGGCTTCATTCTTGTGGCGCTTCCAGGCTTACGGGCATCCGGTCCCGGCGGGACTCTGGCAGGATGCATCGGCCTATGCTTCGCGGTACTTCCAGCAGCCCGGCTTCCCGTTCGCGGACGTTCACATGGCGCTGGTGGCGGCAGCCAGTGGCGACCGGGCTGCGCTCGAGGCGCGCGTCGAGGCGCTGAACGCACTCATCGAGGCGGCAAAGCTTCCCGCCGGTCCCGTGGTGCCGGCCATCTGCCGCGCTGCGATGGCATTCGCCGAACAAGACTATGTGGGTTGCGCCAGTCTCCTGGAACCCGTGGCGCACGAAGTTGTGCGTATCGGTGGCAGCGCAGCGCAGCGTGAGGTCGTGGAAGACACCCTGCTGGTTGCGTGGCTGCGCAGCGATAACGCCACCAAGGCGCGGGCGCTGCTCGGCAAGCGGCTGCATCGCCGCCCCTCGCCCCGCGACGCAAGCTGGCTGGAAGGCCTCGCCGCGGCCTGACGCCGCACCACGGACGGCTCCGCTGAGCGACAGCGCAAAGGGGGCCGTCGATTCTCGCCGTTCCTCCGGCCTGCTTCGCTCCCGCGCATGCCAGGATCGCCGCGTTCAGCCACAGCCACGCCGGCGCCAGCCCGTTCCCGGAACAACGTCCCTCCACCGCCGCTCGGCAGGCATCGGCCTGCCGGGCCAATCACTCCAAATGAGCTCCATCGCAACTACGGAAGCCACCGGGCTTCGACGGCTATTGGTTCACGGCATTGGGCCCGTCGCGGCGATCGCCATCGCGCAGCTTTTCGGCACCGCCTTGTGGTTCAGCGCGAACAGTACCGCAGCCGACCTGATGCGCGTCTGGCATGCATCGGAGTCCGACATCGGCTGGCTTACCAGCGCAGTACAGCTTGGCTTCATCCTCGGCACGCTCGGCATATCCCTGAGCGGAGGCGCGGACCGCTTCCGCGCGAGTTCGATCTTCGTCGGAAGCGCGATTGCCGGGGCGCTCTTCAATCTCGCCTTTGCCTGGTTGTCGACGGGTTTCGCCAGCGGTGCGGCGCTTCGCTTCTGCGTGGGGGTCTGCCTGGCAGGCATCTATCCAATGGGCATGAAACTCATTGTTGGCTGGGCACCGCACCGAACCGGCCAAGCACTCGCTCAACTGGTCGCGATGCTGACCCTCGGCACCGCGCTACCGCATGCCATGCGCGTGGTGGGCGCTGGTCTGCCATGGCAGCTTGTCATTACCGCTTCCTCGGTACTTGCCCTGCTCGGCGCCTGTGTGATCGCGGCGCTTGGAGATGGTCCCCACTCGGTCATAAAGCCTCGGCAAGCGCAGCACGCACAGAAGGCCGGCGCTGCGCCGCGCTCGGTGCTTCAGGTCTTCCGCATTGATGCATTCCGAGCCGCAACACTGGGCTACTTCGGACATATGTGGGAGCTCTACGCCTTCTGGACCTTGGTACCCGTTCTTGTCGCGCGCACATCATTGCCCACGCTGTTCCCGGACATCGGTGTCTCGGGACTGGCCTTTATTGTGATCGGGATCGGCGGGCTTGGCTCTCTGATCGGTGGCGCCTTCTCGCAGCGCGTCGGTAGCGCCAGGGTGGCGTTGACCGCGCTGAGCATTTCCGGGCTGTGCGCCATAGCATTCGCCCTAGGCTGGCAGGCCTTGTCGCCTATCCCCCTGTTCGGTTTGCTACTGCTGTGGGGAGCCTCCGTCGTGGCCGACTCCCCACAGTTTTCCGCGCTTGCAGCGAAAGCGTGCCCGGCGGAACTAGTGGGCAGCGCCCTCGCGATCCAGAACTCCATCGGCTTCGCCATCACTGTCGTGTCCATCGCAGCAACAACGGCCCTGATCGAACGCGTCGGCCTGGACGCCACCTGGCTCCTTGTTCCGGGCCCGATCCTGGGGCTGGCCGGCTTCGCGCTGACGTCTTTACGGGCGCGCGCTGCGCGCTGATACAGTGCGACCATCTGACGAAAAAGACCGCTGACGACGTCACCGCATTGTCAATAGGAGGAAACGCCGGACCTGAAATGTCAGCTTCAGTGGGGGTCAATTGACGCTGCCGGCATGCGAAACCTAGACTCGGCCGCACCAAGGATGCAAGCGCGCTGACTGGCCGTATGACCTGCCTGCGAACACGACAGCGCGCCTCACTGGTGCATGAATCCATACGATCTCAAGACAGGGGAGACAGTCATGAAGTACAGCGCAAGGCTCGCCGGCATCATTGCCCTTTCATCGTTTGCCGTCACCACCGCGGCCTGGGCAGACGACTATCCGAATCGCCCGATTACGCTTGTCATTCCCTGGGCGGCGGGCGGATCCACCGACGTGGTCTTTCGCACACTGGCGAACGCTGCGGCCAGGCGGCTTGGCCAACCTTTCGTGGTCGAGAACAAGCCCGGAGTAGGGGGGACACTGGGCGCCGTGACCATGTCGAAGACGGCAAAGCCAGACGGCTATACCATTGCCCAGGTATCGGTACCCTTGTTCCGCCTGCCGCTCATCCAGAAAAGCAACTGGGACCCCGAGAAGGACTTCACGTACATCGTTGGCCTGATGGGTTACACCTTTGCCATCACGGCGGCGGCGCAGTCCCCCTACAAGAGCTGGGCCGACGTCGTCAGCGCGGCGAAGAAGCATCCCGGCACCATTACGTACGGCACCTCTGGCCAGAGCTCCACCCCGCACCTTGGCATGGAACAGATCAGCGCCATGGCCGACATCAACCTCGCGCACGTGCCGTTCAAGTCGGGCTCTGAAACGAGCGTCGCCCTGCTGGGCGGACACACGCAGCTACAGGTGGAAGGCGGCACGTGGATCCCATTGGTGAAAAGCGGCAAGGCAAGACTGCTTGCCGTCTGGACCGAGAAGCGCAGCAAGCTGTTTCCTGACGCACCAACCCTGAAGGAACTCGGCTACCCCCTCGTCATCACCTCGCCGATTGGTCTGGCCGGGCCCCGCGGCATGGATCCAAAGACCGTCAAGAAGCTTCAGGATGCATTCCATGCTGCAATGGGTGATCCCGAAGTGCAAAAGATCATGGACGACTATCTGATGCAACCGGACTACAAGACATCGGAGGATTTCCGGAAGTTCATGCTGCAGGAGCAGGCCAAGGAAAAGGCTCTGGTCCAGCGCCTTGGACTCAGTATGCAATAACGCAGAGGCGAACTCCTCCATAGCGTCACAGGCATGAGCCGCGACAGTCATTGTCGCGGCTCGTTGGACGCGAGCAGGAGCTGCAAGTCAACCGAGATAAAACTGAGCCGCGCAAAAAATAATTCCATGGCGCGCTGACGCTCACCGCGCTGTGCGCGCCACCGGTTATCCGTCCCGGCCGTGGCCATAGCCTTGCCGCAGCAGGTTCAGCAACGCGCTGACGTAGCTCCTTGGACCCAGCACGTCCTTGCGTGCGCAGAGATTCAGCGTTCTCTTCGCCCAGGAATCCCTGAGTACCACCACGCGAAGCCCTTCGCAATTGACGGTCGCCAAGGCGGAACGCGGAACGATGGCCACCCCGGCGCCGGAGCGAACCATGGACGCTACCGCCGCAAACCCTGCCACCTGGATGCGCACATCGACGCGTTTGCCGAGTTCCGACGCCTTGGCGAGCAAGAAGGAGTGGATGGCCGAGCCGTTCTGCTGGCTGACAAACGGGAAGCGCAGACACTCCAGGAATGACACGGGTTCGCGCTCTTCCCATGGTTCGGACGATGCCTGCAACAGCACGATTTCATCCTCCCGATAGGGAAAGTACACAAGGTCGGGATGGGGCTCGGCCTGCGTGAGGATACCGATATCGGCACGCCCTTCGACCACCGCGACCAGGATGTCCCGGCTAACGTGCTCTTCAAGCGTTATGCGCGCCTTGGGATGGGCTTTCAGGAAGCCTTGCAGATCGCCGGGCAAAAAGCTGGCGATCGCGCTGCTGTTGGCGTAGATGGCGACCTGTGCATGGACATCTTCGGAGAACGGCACAAGGCTGACGTGCATTTCCTCCAGTTCGCCGAGGCACCGCCTGCAGTGGTCCACCATGATTTGGCCGGCTCTCGTCGGCGAAACCCCGCGCGCCTCCCGCTTGAACAGCTTTGTGCCAATCACCTGCTCCAGGTGCTTGACGCGCAGGCTTGCCGTCGAAGGCGCCAGGAAGCAGGCCGCGCCCCCCTTCGTCATGTTTCCCGCATCCGCGATCGCCACCACCAGCTTCAAATCCATGATGCTGCAATGCATCAGTCTTTGCATTTCTCAAACTCTCGTCTTGCCACAACTCGTTTGTCCAAAGGCGTCTGCGCAGACAGACTCTGCCTGCCGGCATTGTGCTCGACCTTTTGGAAATCGCAAATGTGCAAATCAACGCAGTCTCCCTCGGCCGCCTTGGCGGTCCTCACCAGCGCCATAGACGGGATTCTCGACAACGCCCGGGATACCGATGTCAGCGCCGTCCGCGCGGCCATCCAGCAGGCCTTCCGCTCAGGGGTCTGGCTACCGGAGGCGCAACGCGCACCGGGCGAAGAAAGCTATGCGCGCCATGTCCTGCATAGCGATCCGGACCGCCGCTACACCGTTCTTGCCCTGGTATGGAAGGAAGGCCAGGCCAGCCCGGTACATGCCCATCACAGCTGGTGCGCCTACTCGGTGGTTTCGGGAGAACTCTTCGAAGAGCGGTTCTCATACGACGCCGCGTGCCACGGCGCGGTCGCCGTTAGCAGTGGCTTGAAAGGACCGGGCGACGGCGGCTGTGGCCGTGCAGGCCTGGATCAGATTCATCGCATTCGAAATCGCCGCAGCGAAACGGCCATCTCGGTACACGTCTACGGCGTTCCCGCAACGGAACTGCGTCACGGCGTCAACAACGTCCTGCCGCTTCTGGAACCGACCACAATTTGAAGGGAGTTGCCATCGTGAAGAACATCGATCACTGGAAACGCATGGACGCTGTATTGCGCGGCGATGCCATGGAGCAGATTCCCGTCTCGCTTTGGCGGCATTTCCCCGTCGAGGATACGGACCCCGGCAGGCTGGCCCGGCATACGATAGCGTGGCAGGAAAAGTGGCGGTTCGACTTCGTGAAGTTTATGCCTCCCGGCACCTTCAGTGTGGAAGACTGGGGCGCAGCTACCGCGTATACGGGCGCGACGAACGGCGCCCGGGTCGTGACCAATGCCGCCGTCAAACGCACGGAAGACTGGAAGAAAATCCGGCACCTCAACGCGCGAGCCGGGTCGTGGGGACAGCAAAACGTTGCGCTGGCGCAAGCCGCGGGCGGGCTCAATGGTTCGGTACCGATTCTGCAAACGGTTTTCAGCCCGCTGACGACAGCCCGCAAGCTAGCCACGGATGGCATGTTTGCCGACATCCGCTGCAACCCGGATGCCCTCGAAGCCGCGCTGCGCGTGATCACCGACGTCACCATCGAATTCTGTCTCGACGCGATTCGTGCGGGCGCGCATGGGATCTTCCTGGCCACCCAACTTGCATCGCACCGGCTTCTTACCGTTACCGAATATGAGCGCTTCGGTGCGAAGTACGACATTGAAATACTCGAAGCCTTGCGCGGCCGCTGTCAGTTCAACATGCTTCACGCCCACGGCGATGACATCATGTTTGATCTGCTTTCCACCTACCCCGTACAGCTGTTCAACTGGCATGATCGACTGACCGATCCGGATCTGCGGCGCGCTCGACAGAAATTCTCGCAAGTGCTGGTGGGCGGGCTGAACGAGCACAACACGCTCGTCCGCGGCACCCCCAAGGAGATTGCCGGCGAGGTCATGGACGCCATCGAGCAGACCGACGGCCGGCGCCTGATCATCGGACCCGGATGCGTGCTGCCGGTCGCGACTGGCGATAGCGCCATCCAGGCCGTTCTGGAAGCAGCGCGCGACCACAACACGGTAGCGTTGTAGCGTAATGCAGCACAAGGTCAGCACACGTACAACAACAGGAGACACCATGTTCAAGCATGTTTTCAAGGTAAGCATTGCAGCCGCGCTGCTGGCGGCCGCGCAAGCGGGCTATGCCGATGCATGGCCGGAGCCGTCCAAGCCAATCAGCCTGATCGTTCCCGCGCCGGCTGGCGGCGGCACCGGCGACACCATCGCCCGGCTGCTGGCGCAGAATCTCAAGCGGGAACTGAATGCGACCGTTGTCGTCGATAATCGCGGTGGGGCCAACGGGAACATTGGCGCCGGACTGGCGGCCGCCGCAAAGCCGAACGGCTACACCTTTCTGCTGTCCTGGGCTGGCACGCTGGCCGTCAACCCCAGCCTGTACCGCAAGTTGCCCTTCGATCCCCAATCAAGCTTCACGCCGGTTTCCATGGTTGCCGAGGTGCCAAACGTTCTGGTGGTCAACAACACCTTGCCGGTGAACGCGTTGGCAGACTTTATCTCCTACGCCAGATCGCACCATGGAGAACTCAACTATGGCAGCTCAGGCAATGGAAGCTCGATGCACCTGGCGGGAGAATTGTTCAACCGGGAGACCGGCATCAGCATGACCCATGTTCCTTATAGCGCGCCGGGGACAGCCACAACCAACCTCCTCGCCAACGACATCCAGGTGATGTTCCAACTGGTACCGGGCATCATTGGCCAGGTCAAGGCGCACAAGGTCAAGGCGCTGGCCATCCTGTCGGCAAAGCGGTCTCCTGCCTTGCCCGACGTTCCCACGACGACGGAGCTGGGACACCCCTTGCTCGTCTCGTCAACGTGGTTTGCCGTGTTGGCGCCCAAGGGGACACCCGATCCGATCGTTCAGCGCATGAACGCGGCGATCAACAGAACGCTGACGAGTCCTGACGTAGCAAAAGCCCTGGCCGAGATGGGAGCGATCCCGCTAGGGGGCGATCCAGCCAGGCTCGCCAGCACGCTGTCAGCGGATCTGAGCAAATGGCGGGCGGTGGTGAAGCAGGCGAATATTCAACTGCAATAGGATGGCAGCGGCACAGTCTGTTTGTTATCGGACGCGCAGGAAGAGTTGGCTGCCTCCGCACAGGTGACCGCCCTGAGTTGTGGCATAAACTCTTCCGAAGCGCGCCCGCGATGGGCCGTCCATAGCGACCTCCGCTCTACACCGCGGCGCATCACCTTCGCCATGACAAACCCAGCCCGCCGTCGTTACGTGACTTATGCCTGCGCGCTCGGCGCCAGCGCGCTGACCGCAGCATGGCCCACCGAGACGCGCGCCCTGGCACCTTCTGTCACACCGCCCGCATCCCCGTGGCCGCTCTACCGGCAGTTCCTGGAGCGCTTCGTGCAGGCGGATGGCCGCGTCATCGATTTCTCCACGCGCACGCTGCAAAGCACGTCCGAGGGCCAGTCCTACGGCATGATGTTCGCGCTGGTCGCCGATGACCGCGATACCTTCGACCGGCTCTGGCGCTGGAGCGTGGCCCATCTTGGCGATGGTCGCCTGGACGACAAGCTGCCGGCATGGCAGTGGGGCAGGCGCGACGACGGCACGTGGGGCGTGCTGGACCGCAATCCGGCGGCCGATGCCGATCTGTGGTTCGCGTTCGCGCTGGCGGAGGCGGCGCGCTTGTGGCATGCGCCCGCCTACGCCGACGCGGCACGCGCGTTGCTGCGGCTGGTGGCAGCGCAGGAGGTGGCCACACTGCCCGGCTTCGGCCCCATGCTGCTGCCGGGTCCCGCGGGGTTTATCGACAGCGGCCCCGACGGCTCCCGCAGCTGGCGTCTCAATCCCAGCTATCTGCCGGTACCGCTGATGCGCCGGCTCGCTGCCTTCGATCCGCCGGGTCCGTGGGGCGGGCTGGCCGCACAGGCGGCCAGGCTGATCCGCGCGGTGTCCCGGGCCGGCATCGTGCCGGACTGGTCGGCGTACCGCGCCGGTGCGCGTCGGCGTGGATTCGTGCGCGATCCGGTCAAGGGAGACCTCAGCAGCTATGACGCCGTGCGGGTCTACCTGTGGGCTGGCATGACGCCCGAACAGGACAGTACGCGGGGCGCCATGATGCAGGCGCTGCTGCCCAATGCGGCGCGCCTGGCAGGGCGGGCGGCACCGCCGGAGAAGATGTACGCCGAAAGCGGCAAGGTCGAAGGCATCGGACCGCCCGCCTTCTCCGCCGCGCTGCTGCCGTTCCTGAACGCAGCCGACTCGCCGGCCCTGGCTGCCCAATGGGCGCGTGCGAGGGAGATCGTGGGCGCACCGTCGGGGCCTGGCGGCCCGACCTACTATGACACGGTGCTGGGCCTGTTCGGGCTTGGGTTTATGGAAGGGCGCTACCGCTTCTCCGCCTCGGGCCACCTCGACAGGTGATGGCGCCAGGCGCAAGCGCCTGTCGCAAGACGCACTTTCCGGCGCATCTTGTCAGACGGCTTCCGATAGCCCGCATCCGCGTGCGCGCGCAGACTGGCCGCATCACTCCGGGGGAGACCGCCATGGCCGGAAAACACCTTCACGTCGTACCCGTCGAGGGGTCCGGTCACGCCGCGGCGTGCGCGTCCTGCGTGGCGCGCGCCGGGGTCCGCTGATCCGGGCAACGACATCGGGCAAGACCATGGCAGGCCGCAAGACCCGGGCCGCTCCCGCCGCCAGGCATGGCGGCACCGCGCCCGCTGGCGGCCTCGAGCGTTACAGCAAGAAGAGAAATTTCGGCATCACGCCCGAACCCAGCGGGAAGCCAGCGCGGCCGCGGCCGCGCCAAGATGCGGCGCCGCTGCGCTTTGTCGTCCAGAAGCACTGGGCCAGGCGCCTGCACTATGATTTCCGGCTGGAGCTCGACGGCGTGCTGCTCAGCTGGGCCGTGCCCAAGGGACCGTGCTACGACCCGGCCGAGAAGCGCATCGCCGTCCATGTCGAAGACCACCCGCTCGACTATGCCGGGTTCGAAGGCGAGATCCCGCCGAACCAGTATGGCGCCGGGTCGGTGATCGTGTGGGACCGCGGCACCTGGACGCCGGTGGGGGATCCGCAGGACGGCATGGCCGCCGGCAAGCTCGTCTTCGAGCTGCACGGCGAAAAGCTGACGGGACGCTGGGAACTGGTGCGCATCGCCAAACCGGGCGACAGGTCCGAGCAATGGATACTCTTCAAGAAGCGCGACGCCTGGGCGCGTCCGCTGGCAGAGTTCGATGTCCTCGCCGCGCTGCCGGACAGCGTCATCGCCAGGCCGCTGGGCGCATTGCCCGAGGGCTCCGGCGTCGCGGACCAGGATGATCCGGCCCAGGCCATCCGGCGCGCGCCGCGCGCGTCATTGCCGGCGAAGCTGCGGCCCCAGCTTGCCACGCTCTCGCCCACCCTCCCTTCCGGCACCGGCTGGATCATCGAAACCAAGTTCGACGGGTACCGGATCCTGGCAAGGATCGACGATGCCCGGGTAACGCTGTTCACCCGCAACGGGCATGACTGGACGCGCAGGCTGAGCTCGCTGGCGGCGGAAATCGAGAAGCTCGATATCTCGCAGGGCTGGCTGGATGGCGAGATCGTGGTGCTGCGCGACGACATGCCGGATTTCAACGCCTTGCAGAACGCCATCGACGGGCATCGCCACGAGGCGATCGTCTACTTCGCCTTCGACCTGCCGTACTGGGAAGGCCGCGACCTGCGCGAGCTGCCGCTGGCGCAGCGCCGGGCGAAGCTGGCCGGCCTGGTCGCCGACCGCTCGGAGCGGGTGCGCTTCAGCGAAGCCTTCGATGCGCCGCCGGCGCAGATGTTCCAGGCCGCATGCCGGCTGGGCCTGGAGGGGCTGATGTTCAAGCGCGCCGATTCCCCGTATGTCTCGGCACGGACGCAGAGCTGGCTGAAGGCCAAATGCAAGCTGCGCCAGGAGTTCGTCATCGGCGGCTTCTCCGACCGGGAAGGCGCCACCGCCGAGGTGGGCAGGCTGTATCTGGGCGTCTACGCGGATGGCGCCCTGGTTTATGCGGGCGGCGTCGGCACCGGTTGGGACAGCGCCACGGCCACGGACTTGCGCAAGCGCCTGGCGGCACTGGAAGTCAAGGACAGTCCGTTTTCGACGGAGGCCCGCGGCAGCGGGCGCTGGGGCGGCCGACGGCCTGCCGTGGTGCGCAGGGTCCGGCCAAAGCTGGTCGCGGAGGTCGAGTTCACCGAGTGGACACCGGACGGACAGGTTCGCCACGCATCATTCAAAGGGCTGCGCACTGACCATGCCCTCAAGTCGATCCGGCGCGAAGCGGTGCAGACCGCGGTCACGCCCCATGGCGTTGCCGCCATCAAGGTCACCAATCCGGAACGGGTGATCGACCGGTCCAGAGGCATCACCAAGCTGGAAATGGTGCGCTACTACGAGAGCGTAGCCGCGGTGATGCTGCCGCACCTGGCGGACCGCCCGCTCTCGCTGGTGCGCGCGCCGGAGGGCATCGACGCGCCCACGTTCTTCCAGAAGCATGCCGAGACCGCAATGCCCGGCCTCACCGAGCAGCCGGCTTCGCTGTGGCCCGGCCACGCGGCGTTGCTGACCGCAGACTCGCCCGAAGCCATTGTCGCCGCCGCCCAGATGAACGTGGTGGAGTTCCACACCTGGAATTCCACCGCGCGCGATATCGACCATCCGGACCGGGTCATCTTCGACCTGGACCCCGGCGACGGCGTGGCGTGGGAGACCATGCAGGAAGCCGCCATGCTGGTGCGCACGCTGCTGGACGAGCTGGGCCTGCAATGCTGGCTCAAGACCAGCGGCGGCAAGGGCCTGCATGTGGTGGTGCCGCTGGCACCGCGGCGGACCTACGATGAAGTGAAGGCGTTTTCACATGCGGCTGTCAGGCACCTGGCCACCACGCTGCCGCAGCGCTTTACCGCCCGCTCCGGCGCCGCCAACCGCAAGGGCCGCATCTTCGTCGATTACCTGCGCAACGGCTTTTCGCAGACCACCGCCGCCGCGTTCTCGGCACGCGCGCGGCCTGGCCTTGGCGTGTCCATGCCGGTGTCGTGGGAGCAACTTTCCAGACTGAAAAGCGGCGCGCAGTGGACCATCCGCGATGCGCGCGAGTACCTGAGCTTCCAGCTGGCGGACCCCTGGCAGTCTTACTGGGAAACACGCCAGACTTTGACGGAGGCCATCGAACGCTTAAGCTGAATCCAGGCGCAACCCAATGTGGAGTATCCAATGGCTGCCCGATCGCTTGCTTCCCTGTCGCTGTCGTTTGGCCTGGTGTCGATACCGGTCAAGCTCTATACCGCCACCGAGAGCAGTTCCGCCGTGCGCTTCAACCTGTTGAGCAAGGATGGCTCGCGCGTGAGGCAGCAGTACATTTCCGAACAGACCCAGAAGGTAGTCGAGCGTGCCGACATGATCAAGGGCTACGAGTTCGAGAAAGGCCGCTTTGTCACGTTCGCGCCCGACGAGCTCAAGGCACTGGAAGAAAGCGCCAGCCATATGGTCGATATCGTCGCATTCATACCCGAGCAAAGCGTCGATCCGCTCTACTACGACAAGGCGTATTTCATCGCCCCCGACAAGCGTGGCGGCAAGCCCTACAGCCTGCTGCGCGAGGCCATGTCGCGCACCGGCCGCTGCGCCATCGCGAAATGGGCCTCCAAGGGCAAGTCCCACGTAGTCCAGATCCGCCCGGTGGAAGGCGGGCTGGTGTTCCAGCAGCTGCTGTTCGCGGATGAAGTGCGCAACATCGCCGAACTGAATATCGAAGAGGTGGCGGTGTCCGAGGCCGAGCTCAAGCTGGCGATCCAGCTGATCGAGCAGGCCTCCGAGGAAGAATACGACCCCAGCCAGTACAAGGACGAGGAGAAGGCCAGGATCCTGGCCGCCATCGATGCCAAGATCGCCGGCAAGCATATCGTGGCCCCCGAGCCGGTGGAAGCCGGCGCCGGCGGACAAGTGATCGACCTGATGGACGCGCTGCGCGCCAGCCTGACGAAGAAGGGCACCGCCGCCGCCAAGGGCAAGGCTGCCGCAGCCGCACCACCGGCCCGCAAGTCTGCCCGGCGCGGCGCGGCGGCCGAGCCCACGCCGATCCGACGGACCACCAAGAAATCAGCGTGAAGCGCAACGGCGGGCTCAGCACGCGCGACCTCGAGGCGCGCCTGGGCGTGTCCAGGCGGCTGATCGGCAGCCTGGTCGCAGCCGGGCTGGTGCAGCCCACGCGCGGCTTACACGGCGAACACGTGTTTTCCTTCCAGGACGTGGTGCTGATCCGCACCGCCGACTCCCTGCACCGCGCGCATATCGGGCCGGCGCAGATCCTGCGCGCGCTGCGCCATCTGGAACGGCTCAAGCCGGACCGGCACCTGTCCGCGGTACGCATATCGGCGTGCAGCGGCAAGGTCTCGGCCAGGGACCGCCATGGCGACTGGATCGTGGAAACGGGCCAGCGGCTGATGGACTTCGGCACGCAGGACGAGGCCGGAGTCCGCGTCATGGCGCTGACACGGGAAGCTTCCGCCTATGCCGCCGCAGACGAAGCGCTGGCCGAGGGCCTGAGGCTGGAACCGCTCGATGTCCGCGGCGCCGAAGCGGCTTACCGGCGCGCGGTGGCGCATTATCCGGCGATATTGAACGCGTACCTCAATCTCGGCTGCCTGCTGGCCGACCAGCAACGGCTTGACGAAGCCATCCTGCTCTATGAATCCGCGCTGACCGTGCTGCCTGACGAGCCGCAGCTGCACTTCAACCTGGGCGTGGCGCTGGAGGATACCGGCGCCACACAGGCGGCCCTGGCCGCCTACGAGCGCAGCATTGAACTGGCGCCCGGCGATGCCGACGCGCACTACAATGCCGCGCGCCTGCACCAGGAACTCGGGCACATCCAGAAGGCGCTTCGGCATTTCAACCAGTACCGGAAGCTGGATCGCTCTGAATGATGCGGTGCCGGCGCGGGGCTGCTGACCGGCCTGTACTTGCGGCAATTCCATTACGCAGTTCCGGGAGATTCAGCAGGCCCATTGGCCTGGCGGCGTCGAACGCGTCGCCGCCATGAAATATTGACAAAACCACTTCGCGGCGAGATCGCCTGCCTGTTCCAGCGCCCCGGGCTCCTCGAACAGGTGCGTGGCGCCCGGAATCACCTCCAGCCGCTTCTCGCAGAACATGCATGCGGCGGCATGCGCGTTGAGCTTCAGCACCGCCGGGTCCCCTTCGCCAACGATCATCAGCGTCGGCGCCCGCAGCTGGCATAGTGCCTCGTGGCCAGCCAGGTCGACACGGCCGCCGCGCGACGCCACTGCGTCGATGCGCAGATGCGGCGGGGGGTCTGCCGCGGCACGAATGGCCGCCGCAGACCCTGTGCTTGCGCCGAAGTAGCCAAGCGGCAGATGGCGCTCGCGCGCGAGTTGCGCCACCGACGCCGTAGCAGCCCTGAGCCGCTCGCCAAGCAGCGGGATATCAAAGCGCTTCGCCATGCCGACGCCCTCGTCGGCTGTCAGCAGGTCGAACAGTAGCGTGCCCAGTCCCATCCGCGCCATTATCGATGCCACCTTGCGGTTGCGCTCTCTGGGGCGCGAGCTGCCGCTTCCCTGGACAAACAGGACCAGGCCCATTGCCGTTTCGGGCAAGCAAAGGTCGCCTGGCAGCACGATATTTCCGGCATGGATTCGCACCGGTTCGCTGGTGATGGGCTCCATGAGTTTCCCTCTCCGTTTCCGTTACATGCCCGGCATTCACCTCAGCCCCTCCAGCCGGCATGGCGCCCTGCTCCGGTTCGCCCGGCTGCGGCTATGGTTCATTCCAAGGTAGAGGCCACAAGGCGATGTGGCTTGATGCCCGTCAACAGCTGTGTGTCTCGCACCGATGCGCCAGAGGTGGCGTGGGCTTATGCCAGCACCTCGTCGGCGGGCACATAGGCAAGGCCGTGCGCAAGCGCGACGGCCGCATAGGTGACGTTGCCGCGACAGACGTTCAGCCCGGCCCGCAGGCAAGGGTCTTCCGCGAGCGCGCGGGACCATCCCTTGTCGGCAATCGCCGTTGCGTAACCGATGGTGGCGTTGTTCAACGCGAAGGTCGATGTCCTGGCAACGGCCGCCGGCATGTTGGTCACGCAATAGTGCAGCACACCGTCGACCACGTAGGTTGGTGCCGTGTGGCTGGTGGGTCGGGAAGTCTCGAAGCAGCCCCCCTGGTCGATCGCGACGTCCACCATCACCGAACTGCCCTTCATGCGCCCGACCATCGCCGCCGTCACCAGCTTGGGTGCTTCCGAGCCGGGCACCAGGACGGCCCCGATCACCGCATCGGCCGCAAGCAGCGCGCGCTCGATGGCATCCGCGCTGGAATAAAGCGTGACCAATCGATTGCCGTAGACGAGTTCCAGATGCCGCAGACGTTCGATGTTCCGGTCGAGTACCGTGACACGGGCGCCCATGCCGACGGCAATCCGAATCGCATTGGTGCCCACCACGCCAGCCCCAATCACCACCACATGTGCCGGTGCCACCCCCGGCACGCCGCCCAGCAGCAGGCCCATTCCACCTTGCGGCTTCTCGAGGTAGGCGGCTGCCACCTGCACGGACATGCGGCCGGCCACCTCGCTCATCGGTGCCAGCAAGGGAAGGCTGCCGTCCGCTGCGGTCACGGTCTCGTAGGCAACGCAAACGGCCCCGGATTTCAACAGGTCCATGGTCTGCTCCCGGTCCGCCGCCAGGTGCAGGTACGCATACAGGATCTGCCCCGGCCTCAGCAGCGCCCGCTCCACCGGCTGCGGCTCCTTGACCTTTACGATCATGTCGGCCGAGCCGTAGACCTCCGTTGCGTCTCCGGCCAGGCTGGCACCGGCCAGCTGGTAGGACTGATCGGTCAGGCCGATGGCGGCGCCGGCGCCGGCCTGCACCAGCACCGTGTGACCGCGGTGGACCAGCTCGCGTACGCTGGCCGGGGTGAGACCAACCCGGTACTCCTGGTCCTTGATTTCCTTTGGTACGCCGATTCGCATGGCACAGAGCTTTCGTCTTTGGTACAAGGTGCTTGCATGGCCCGCGCCCACGGCGCCCCAGGGTCTCGCGATGGCGAAAGCATGCACCAGCACCTACGCGTGCATGCCGGGTATGAACGGAATCCTGACTTCCAGGCAAAGGCCTTCTCCGGGCGCACTGTCGACGGCGACCGTGCCGCCGAGCAGGCGCGCCCGCTCCCGGATACCAAGCAGCCCGAGCGACTTCCTTGGCTCATCGCCGGCCGGCAACTTGTCCCAGCCCACACCATTGTCTTTGACCTGCAACGCCAATTGCCCCGCGGCAACGGCCACATGAATATGGACCTCGGTCGCGTTGGCATGCCGGACGACATTGCTCAATGCCTCCTGGACGATACGGAACATTGCAATTGCCACTTGTTCGGAAACCTCGGCATCCACGCCGTCGACGGTCACCGACAAGCCATAGCGGGCGGCGCAGTCGTTGGCAAGCCACTCAATGGCCGGCAGCATTCCCAGCTCGTCAAGCAACGCCGGTCGCAGGTCGCTTGCTATGCGCCGCACCGAGGCCACGGTTTCGTCGATGACGACGTTCATGGCGGCCACCCCATCCAGCAGGCATTCAATACTCCTGCCCTCCTTCACATCAGCGCCGAGCATGGCGAGATCCATTTTCATGGCGCTCAGGCGCTGGCCAAGATCGTCGTGCAGTTCGCGAGCGATCCGACGCTTTTCCTCCTCGCGCGCGGCAAGAATGCTGTCGGACAAGTGCTGCAGTTCCTCGCGCGAATGCCGCATCGCCTGTTCCGCTCGCACGCGTTCGGTAATGTCGCGCAGCATCACCGTGTACAGCCTGGCCCCGCTGTCGGTGATCTGGGAGATAGAGGCTTCTACCGGGAACTCGCTGCCGTCTCGACGCAAGGCGTAGAGCGCACGCTGGCGCCCCATTGCGCGTTCCGAGACACCCGTAACACCAAAGCGGCGAACATGCTCTTCGTGAGCACGTCGGAAGCGTTCCGGAATGAAATCGGCCAGCGGACGACCTGTCGCCTGCTCCGCCGGCCATCCAAACAGCTTCTCTGCCATGGGATTGAACAGGATTACCCGTTGACGCTCATCGACGGTAATGATCGCCTCCATCGACGATCGAATGATGCCCGCCAGCCGTGCCTCGCTTTCCTTGACGCGTTGCAGGCTGGTGCGCAGCGCCTGGTCGGCCCGCGCGCGTTCGGTAATGTCGCGCAGCATGACGGTAAACAGTTTGCTGCCGCCCTCGACCGTCTGCGAAATCGACGCTTCGATGGGAAACTCGGTGCCGTCCCGGCGCAAGGCAAAGAGCGCGCGTTGACGGCCCATTTGCCGCTCCGACGCTCCGGTGATGCCAAATCGGCGCACATGTTCTTCATGCGCGGCGCGCAAGCGCTCCGGAATGAAGTCACCCAGGGGCCGCCCGATGGCGAGTTCGGCGGGCCAGCCGAACAGCGCTTCCGCCATGGGGTTGAACAGCACGACGCGCTGTTCGCTGTCCACGGTGATAATCGCCTCCACCGAGGAGCGGATGATCGCCGACAAGCGTGCTTCATCCTCCTCGACGCCGCGGTTGGCCGCAGCGCGCGCATGTGTGGAGCGCCGCCGGTGAATCAGGAACAGACCGAGGACAAGCCCGATGCCGGCGCCCAGCCAAGCCAGCGAGGGAAGTGAAAGCCCCCAGTGCTGCCGGACTTTTGCTTGTAGCAGATATGCCAGCCCGGCCAATAGCCCGATCGCGCCACTGCCGATCGCGATGTCGATAGCATAACGGGAAGACCTGCCAGGCGACAGCGGCTTGCCCCCGGGGGCAAAAGGGCTGGACATGGGGCGCAATGCCTGTCTGTTGCGGTGCCTCTTGAGGCTGTTCTGATCATCAATATAGTCCCCCCGTTGGCAATCGCAACGTTGAAGTGTTCCATGGGTCTCGCTTTGGCGGCGCCAACACCGCGACGGCAGCCGACGTGGTTCGCCGCGCGTCCTCGCGCCTGGGCGAGGACGATTACCCGCTCCTGGTGCTTGTTCTCGGAAAGAGAGAGCTCCTATTGTCAGGGCACCCGAGACTAGCGCGCGTCCAGCGCATCGAGGTTCAGCAACTCCAGCGACTTGCCTTGCACCGACAGCAGGCCCTCGTGCTGGAACCTGGAAAGGGTACGACTCACTGTTTCGAGCGTCACGCCAAGGTAGCTGCCGATGTCCTCGCGTGTCATGCGCAGGACGAAGGCGGTGGCCGAATAACCGCGCGCGCGATGGCGTGCGGAAATGCTCAGCAGAAAGCTGGCGACACGCTGCTCGGCGGACATGTTGCCCAGCAGCAGCATCTGGTTTGCCTCCCTGACGATCTCGGCGCTGAGCATGCGGTGGAACTGGCGCTGGAGCGGCTTGATCTCGCGGCAGAGCGCTTCGAGCAGATGATAGGGAAGCACGCAGACCACGCTGTCCTCCAGGGCAATGGCGTCGCAGGTATGCGTCTCCTCGCATATGCCGTCCATGCCGAGAGCGTCGCCCGCCATGAAAAAGCCCGAGATATGCTCCTTGCCGCGCTCCGGTGTCACCACGGTCTTGAAGGAGCCGGCCCGCACGGCGTAGAGGCTGCGGAACGGTTCGCCGGCGCGGAACAGCCGTTCCGCCTGCCTGACGGTACGCCATCCCTGCATGACGCGGTCGAGCCGCTCGACATCGTCCGCTTCCAGGCTGGCCGCCATGCAGATATGCCGCATCATGCAGTTGGTGCAGCGAGCGCCAACCCCCGCCGCGGCAGGCCGGGACGCCGGCGCCGGCGGGCGCGGCTCGCATGAGGCAAAGGTGTCGGCCGCTTCGTCGGCGACATCGGCCTTGCTGAGCATCTCATACATGGTTGCCTCCGGCCTGTGGCCATGCTGTCGGGACCCGTTGTCACCTGGCTGTGCGAGGCCGTGCGCCGGCCTCCTGTGACAGTCAGTATCGGTGTCCACCAATACCCTGCCTAGCAGGCTTCGCTGAGTTGTGCGTCAGTATTGAGGACCCTTCTGTCAGGCTTCCCTGACACAGCGGTGAGCGCAGCCGCGCGACGCCGGCGTCTGCCTGACATGACGCCAGCCGTGTGCACGCTGCCCGCCCGCCGATCTCCAATCGGCTTGATCCAAGACAAGCCGAAGCCGCCACCGCTTGCCAAAGTGGAAGGACCCGGCTGCGCTGCTTCGGTCCTGACTCCAGCTTCAGCCGCTGCTTATATCGCTAACCGTGGATAGCGCAGACACTGGTCACATGCCCGCTGCCGATCTCGCCCATATCCCGACGCTGTATCTCGTCGAGCCAGCGGGCTCGCTACGGAGCCGGCAGCTGAGCATGCTTGCTCGCATTGCCGGCATTCGCGTGATCGCGGCCAGTGCCAGCGCCGGCAGCGAACTGGCGAGCCTTGCGCACCATCGCCCCGACATCGTGGTCATCGGATTGCGCGCCGGCCGCGCGCGTGCGCTGCACGACGTCAGTGCGATCCGGGCGGCGCTCCCCGGCTGCATCCTCGTCGTCCTGGTCGACACCCTTGCGCAACCGCTTCGGCATGCCTGCCTGAAGGCTGGCGGCGACTATTGCTTCGACCGGACCCTGGAGCTGGAAGCGCTGCGTGCAACGCTGGACCGGCTGTCGGCCAGCGCATACCCTTGACGCGCGCGGTTCTGCCGGGACTTACAGGTCGGCGTCTTCATCGAACAGGTGATTTCGCATCGCATAGCGCAATAGCATGGCCTCGTTGGACATCTGCATTTTCTCCATCAGACGCATCTTGTAAGTGCTGACCGTCTTCGCGCTGACGCACAACGCCGAAGCGATGGCGGTGATGGGTTCCCCCAGCACCAGGCGCCGGTATACTTCGAGCTCCCGGTCTGATAGCCGCAGATGCGGCAGCCCATCGGTCTGGTCCTTGATGCCGCTGGCCAGCTTCGCGGCCATCCCCTGGCTGACGTAAGTACCGCCGCGGGCCACTTGTTCGATCGCGGCCACCAACTCCGTCGCCGCACTCTCCTTGGTCAGGTACCCGGCCGCGCCCGCCTGAAAGGCGCGCACGATGTATTGCTCTTCCGCATGCATGGTCAACACCAGGATACGCAATAGCGGCGCTTCGGCGCGCAACAGCCTGATGAGTTCCAGGCCGCTGCGCCCCGGCATCGACAGGTCCAGCAACAGCACCTGCGGGCTGCAGTCCCTCACCATTTTCGGCACCTGGGAGCCGTCGGCGGCTTCGCCGACCACCTGGAACACACCGGCCCGTTCCAGGATATGCCGCAACCCGTCGCGCACCACGGCGTGGTCGTCCGCAATCATCACGCGTGTCATGCCTCCTCCAGCATCGCCCGGCCAGCTCGGGTCAGCGCCAGAGTTGGCGCTTGCCGCTACCGCGCTTGCCGGCTGGCGTCCTGACATAGCTGCCGCGGCGGCGAGTATCGCGGGATCTGCGTGCCGGAGCAATGTCCGCTCCGGCGCAGCGAGCCATTCGACTATAGGTTTTGTGCTGGCAAGGGCAAAAAACTCGCGCGGCAATAGTGTTATATACGGCACATGGTAAAGGTGCCTCAGAATCTGCCGCCTTCACAAACTACCGCTGCCCTCACTGCAGCAGCGCCAAGCGTATCGAATCCTATGCCAAGGCGCGGTGGGATGGACCACACTGGCGCATGCGGGCGAGAGCGACTGCCGCCCGGTCACGCCTGCGGCGGGTTCGACCCGCGGCCTGCGGAGGCGCGGGCGCGGTGCGGGACTCTGCTTGCGCGTCAGTGCGACATGAAGACCGGGAACGCGGACTGGCGCAGCAGGCTGCGGGTCGAGCCTCCCAGCACCAGTTCGCGCAGGCGCGAGTGGCCATAGCCGCCGGCAACCAGCACGTCGGCCTGCAGCCCGGCGACAAGCCGCGGCAGCAACACATCCGGCTCGCCCTGCTCTACATGCAAATCGGCGTCGACGCCATGGCTGGCCAGCCACGCCGCCAGGCGCTTGCCGCTTGCGCGGCTAGTGTCGCTTTCATGGCTGTCGCCGCCCCGCGCCGCGCGGCTTACGCCCGCGGACGCGACCACCAGCACCGACACCACGGCGGCACGCGCGAGCCAGGGCATGGCATCGGCTACCGCTCTTGCCGCGGCCCGCGAGCCGTTCCACGCGATCGCGACGCGGCCTTCCAGTGGTGGGGTGGCAAGACCGGGAAGCAGCAAGATGGGCCGTCCGGCTTGCAGCATCACATACTCGGCGACGCCTGGAAGCCCGACGGGAACGTCGGTATGCACCGAAGGCGGCCCGGGCAGGATCAGATCGGCGCAGCGACCATGTGTTGCCAGCGCCCAACCCGCCTCGGCCGCAACCACGACATGCCGGGTCGGCATGCCCGGCGCGACCCGCCCGACCCACTCGCGCAGCGCCTCATGATGCCTGGCGGCCAGGCGCTGGACATGGTCCCGGGCGAGAACGGCATATCGTCCGGCGTCTTCCCCTGCACCGCGAAACGGCTCCAGCTGCGTGCCGGTTGCGGTGAGTCCCACCACGGTGCCAGAGAATGACGCAGCCAGCTGCGCCGCGCATTCCACGCGCGCCTTGCACGTCGGCCCATCGCTCAGGTCGACCAGAATCGTCTTGAAGTTCATAGTGCAGCTTGTCGGTTGGTAGCAGGCAAGGCTGTCGCCCGAGCACAGACAGCCCTACGCCCGCTCAGTGCGAGAACATGACCGGCACTGTCATGGATTCGAGCAGAGTCCGGGTGACGCCGCCCAGGACCCGTTCCCGCATCCGGCCATGTCTATAGGCGCCCATCACAATCAGATCTGCACCAAAGTCGGAAGCACGCGTCAGGATCAACTCGCCGACCGTCGTGTCGGCGCCGCCCGGCCCATGCTGGATATCGACCGCCACACCATGGCGCTCCAGCACGCGCGCGGCATGGGCGGCCGGCGTTGCCTCCGGCCTGGCATCCGCCGCCGTATGGGCGCACAGGACGCACGCCGTCGCGCCCGCGATGAAAGGCAGCACATCGTGCAGCGCGCGGGTCGCTTCCCGGCTGCCGTTCCAGGCCACCAGCACGCGCGTGCCGAGGGTCTCGAATGTGCCGGAACACGGCACCACCAAGACGGGGCGGCCACTCTCCAGCAGCAGCGCTTCGAGCAACTGCCTCGCGTCGGCGTCAGCACTGTCACGGTCATATTGCCCCGCTACGAGCAGCCCCGCCTCGCGCGCCTGGCGTAACGCGCAAGCCACGGAATCACGCTCCGGCACACGCCATTCCGCCGACACAGGCAGGCCGTCCGTCCTGGCGAGAAAATGTCCCCGGACCACCTCCCTCAGTGCAGCGCGCCGGGCCATATCCTCATCGAAATAGCGCTGCGCGTTCTCCATCCGGTAACACCACGCCGGCTCGGGAACAAGGCCCGCGTAAAGTCCGATCAACGGACAGCTATGGGTCACGGCAAGCCGCCCGGCGAGCACCAGCCGCTGTGTCGTTTGCCGGTCACTGCCCAGCTGTACCAGGATGCTGTCGCAGGCCATGGTCGGAGTCCCGTGAAGACGATTCAAGGGCAGTCTAGGTAGACACGCGGGCCTAGACTTGATGCAAATCAATGACGCCCAAAGCGCTTTGGCGACTTCAGTTAGGAGACGAACCGCTGATTCTTGTTGCCTCGTTCGCTGCTCTTGCCATTGATCCTGCGCTTACACACCAGTTGCCTCTCGCATTGCCTTGATGTAGCGCAATCCAACGCGACTACCTGCATCTACGATGGGACAAGGCCTGCGAATCCGCAGGCTGACCGGGGGGATTAGCAAAGATGGTGAGGACGACCATGCCTGGCACTATGAAGGCCATGCTGTTCGACGGCGTGGGACGGCCATTACGTCTGGCGGACGTGCCGGTCCCAGAACCCGGCCACGGTGAGGTGCGCATCGCCGTCTCCACTTGTGGCGTATGTCGCACCGATCTGCACATTGTCGAAGGTGATCTGCGCCATCCCAAACCGGCGCTCATACCGGGGCACGAGATTGTCGGGCGGGTGGATGCTTGCGGCGAAGGCGTCACCGCCTTCCGTCCCGGTGAACGCGTGGGTGTGCCATGGCTGGGACACGCATGCGGCGCTTGCCGCTACTGCCTGCGTCATCGCGAGAATCTGTGCTGCGCGCCGCTGTTCACCGGCTATACTCGCGACGGTGGCTATGCCGAGTACGCGGTTGCCGACAGCGCCTTTTGCTTCCGGATCCCGCCCGCCTACGACGACGAACACGCCGCGCCACTGCTCTGCGCCGGCCTGATTGGCTATCGCGCCTTGCGCATGGCAGGCGCTGCCAGCCAAGTACGCCGCATTGGCATCTACGGCTTCGGCGCCGCGGCACATCTCGTGACGCAGATCGCGGCGGCGCAAGGCCGCGAAGTCTACGCCTTTACCCGCATGGGTGATACAGCCGCTCAGCAGCTCGCCTATCAGACGGGTGCCTGCTGGGCCGGTTCAAGCGACCTGGAGTCGCCCGTGCCGCTCGATGCGGCGCTGATCTTTGCTCCGGTTGGCGCGCTGATTCCCAAAGCGCTGCGCGCGGTGGACAAGGGTGGCGTGGTTGTCTGCGGCGGGATTCACATGAGCGATATCCCAGCCATGCCCTACGAACTGCTCTGGGAAGAAAGACGTCTCTATTCCGTTGCCAACCTTACGCGCGCCGATGGTCTTGCGTTAATGGATATTGCCGCCCGGACTGCGCTGCATACGCAAACCACCGCCTATCCCCTGGAGCAGGCCAACGAGGCGCTGGCCGATCTGCGCGACGGCCACGTTTGCCGGCGTCGCCATCCTGAATATCCGTCAATAAATCACTGGCTGCCGATCGATGAGCCGATATCAGACTCGTTTCCTGTCCCGCGAACATGCCGGCGTGGAACTGGCCTCGGCGTTGCGCCCCTATCGCGAAACCGGCGCGCTGGTGCTGGCGATTCCACGCGGCGGCGTGCCGGTCGGGCGCGTCGTGGCCGACGCCCTGGGCGCTGACTTCGACCTGGTGATGGCGCGCCGGATCGATGCGGGCGTGGCGCTGGACGGCACTGGCAAGACCTGGCATACGAACGACGCGCACGCGGACAGCAACACCGGCAGCCTGCGCGGCGCCCACTTCGACCAGTTGTGCCGGCAGCGCGCGGTCTATACGCCGGTTCGCAAGCCGGCGGAGCCGGGCGGCCGCGTGGTGATCGTCGTCGACGACGGCCTGGTGAGCGGCGCAACCATGCATGCCGCGCTCGCCAGCCTGCGCAAGCGCCACCCCGCGCGGCTGATATGTGCCCTGCCGATCGCCACCAGGGCCGGGCTGGACCAGGTGCGGGCGTTGGCCGATGAACTCGTCTGCCTGGATACGCCAGACCGCATCGAAAGCCTGGCTCACTTCTATCGCGAGTTCCGGTTGGTCAGTGATGACCAGGTCCGGCAGTTGACAGGCATGGCATCAGCGCAGTCCCCGCGCCGCGCCGGGCCGGGTGCGGTGCCAAGCGTCCCCGCGCTGAGCAAGGTAATGCTGATTCCCTATGGGACAACGCCTCTGCGGGCCATACTCGAATCCGCTCCCAATCCCGTCGGCGTCGCGGTGATGGTGCATGCCGGCGACGCCCAACGGCGCGCCGCCCGTAGCCAATACCTGGCACGCAAGCTACGCGCAAAAGGACTCGCCACGATGCTGGTAGACCTGCAGCCTGACGGCCGCGTCGACAATGCCCAGGTTTCGGCCCTCGATGACCTGGCGGCGAGATTGGACCAGACCCTGAGCTTCCTGCGTGCCAGCACGCCCTTTGCGGGCTTGCCCGCTGGGCTGCTCTGTGCCGGCACCGCCGCCGCGCCGGCCTTGCGCTCGGCCGCGGACCACCCTTCACAACTCGGCGCCCTCGCCTGCGTTGCAGGGCGAATCGATCTGGCCGGCAGCGCCGCATTGCAGCGGCTAGAGACGCCTACCTTGCTGATGTGCGCAAGCGGCACTGCGGAGAGCATTCGCATCCATCAGCGTGCCTTCGAACAGATGCATTGTCCTCGACAACTGAACCTGGTTCCGGCCAGCGGCTGCGGATTTGATGACCGAAAAGCATTGGCGGAAATTGCGACGTTGACGGGCGACTGGTTCGAGCGGCACCTTGCAAATCAGACGCGCCCTTGTCTAGGTTACAGGGGTGAGGAGGTCTCGTCCATCTCTCCGGGACAATCCTGACCACCACCGCTCGAGTCGTTCCTCCCGGGCAGGCGAGCCTCTATCGTCTTTGGCGGGCTCCGGGTTAAGCGCGGTTTTCGGCCCATCAATCGGTATCTGACAAATACTCGATTGGCAGTTTTCCAAACGCTGTTCCCGGGGACACGCAAGCACGCGTGCCTGCTGGCCCCCTTCACGATTTACAAATACTTGAACAGATTCATCCCCTGGATCTGCATGAACGACTGCTGCGCGCCCTGCAGCGCCACCTGCCGCTGGTAATACTCGGTAATCGCCTTGGCGTAGTCCAGGTCCTGCAGCCCCGACAACGTCTGCGAATACGTCAGGTCGCGGTTGGCGCCCACGTCGTCCAGCGCATCCAGCTCGTTCATGCGCGAGCCCACCGACGCGCGCACGGTCAGCACGTTGTCGAGCGAGTTGGAGAACTGGCGCACGGCGGTCGACAGCACGTTGCCAAGGTGGGCGCGGTCGTTTTCGGAGGCGGCGGGCTGGCGCAGCGTGTCGATCACGGTCTGCAAGTTGGCGAACATGTCGGTGCCGGCCTCGCTGGCGGGCTGCATGGTCAGGGTGTCGCCGGCCTTGGGGGTGCCAGTGACGTTGAAGCTGAAGCCCGCGACTTCGATCTGCGCCGGCGAGGTGTAGGGCACCGGGCCGGTCACCACCGGTGCGGGGGTGGTGCCGGTCGAGGTGTCGGTAATGGTGTATTCGATCTGGCCGGTGGCGTTGGCCGTGAACGACATCTGCAGCGCATGGCCGAACAGCGGGTGGCTCGGATCGGTGGTGGACACCGTGCCAAAGGTGGCGGTGCCGGTGTTGGCGGGGTCGCCCTTGACCACATAGCCGGCGCCGCCGGTCACGCTCATGAAGACTTCCCGGCCGGTGTTGCCGGCGGGCATCTGGCGCGCCACGTCGACCTGCAGCAGTTGCTGGCCGTTGTCGCCGATGTAGGTGCTGGCCCCCGCGCTCTGCGTGAACGGCGCGCTGCCCGAGCGGGTGCCGCCGAACAGGAACTGGCCGTTGCCGTCGTCGGAGTTGGCCAGGCTCAGCAGCTGGTTGTACAGGCCTTCCAGCGCGGTCGCGAGCGAGCCGCGGTCGGCATCGCTCATGGTGCCGTTGCCGGCCTGCACCAGCAGGGTCTGGATGTTCTGCGTGATGGTGGTGACGGACTGCAGCGCGTTCTCTTCCGCGGCCAGCGCGACATTGGCCTGGTTGCGGGAGGTGGCGTACTGGCCGTTGACGGCCTGCGCCTGGCTGACGCCCAGCGCGCGCGTGGCGCCGACAGGATCGTCCGACGGAGTCAGGATGGAGCGGCCGGTGCCGAGCTGCTGCTGGATATGCATCAGCGCGCCCTGCTGGTAGTTCATCGAAGCCAGGCCTTGCTGGTACAGAGTGGAGCTTGCAACGCGCATATTGGGTTACCTCTTCTGACGCGGGGTGGCGCGGCGCTTAGCGGCCGATGCCGATGATGGTGTCGAACAGCGTGCCGGCGGTCTGGATCACGCGCGCGTTGGCCTGGTACAGCTGCTGGAAGCGCAGCATCGACACGGTTTCCTCGTCCATGTTGACGCCGGACACCGACTGCTGCGCGGTCTTGATCTGGGTGGTGATGCTGTCCTGCGAAGCCGAGGCGATCTTGACCGACTTGGCGCGCGTGCCGACATCGTTGACCAGCTGCGCGTAGGCTTCGCTGAAGCTGGACACGCCGCCGATGGTCTTGGCGTTCTGCAGCTTGGCCAGCACCAGCATGTTGCCGTTGTCCTTCACCGCGCCGGCATTGCTGCCCAGCGTAAAGCTGTCGCCCGCGGCGGGCGTGCCGCCGAAGCTGAAGGTCAGGCCGTTGAGGGTGAAATCGGTATTGCTGCCGTTGGGCACGCCCACCGGCTGCGGCGCCATGGCCACGCCGCCGACCTTGAAGATGTAATTGGTGCCGTCGAACTCGGCGGTGATCTTGCCGGCCGGCGGGGTGAACCCGGGCGCCACCTTGCTCAGCGACGCGGTGGCGTTGCCCTTGTTGCCGGCAGTCGCCTCGATGTAGGCAGGCGATGCCGCCGCGATCTTGGCGGGATCGCTGATCGCCATGTCGAAGCCGGTGGCGGCGTTGCGGGTGGGCTGCACCGTGAACGAATCGTTGGTGCCCATCGCCGCATTGATCTCGACGGTAAAGCCGTCGGCGCTGAATTGCAGCGGGTAGGTGGCGCCGCCGGCGGGCACGGGCGTGACCACCTGCTGGTTGTCGGACAGGCGCGTCAGCGTGTAGTTGGTGCCGTCGAAGTGGAGCTTGTAGTCGCTGGTAGTCAGCGCCGACGCATTGCTGATGGTGGCGGTGGCTACCGTGGTCTTGACGGTGTTGTTGGCGTTGGGGATGGTGGTGGCGCCGCCCAGCTTGAACATGTCGGTGCCGGCGGCGCCGTTCAGGTCGATGCCGAGCTGGTGCTGCGCATTGAAGCTCGCGCCGATCGCCAGCGACAGTCGGCCGATCGCGCTTTGCGCCGGGTCCAGGGTTTCGGTACGGAACTGCAGCAGGCCACCCAGCGAGCCGCCGGTAAGCGCGCCCGGCTCGCTCTCGATCACGGCGCCGGAGGGCAGCGTGTAGGCCACCACGGTGCGGTTGGGGTCGGCCGCCGAGGCCACGGCCTTCAGTTCATAGGCGTCATTGCCCATCACCAGCGGCTGGCCGTTACCGACGAAGACGTTGTAGGTGCCGCTGTCCTGCACCACCACCTTGGCGCCGACCAGCTTGGTCAGCTCGGCCACGGCCTGGTCGCGCTGGTCGAGCAGGTCGTTGGGCGGCTGGCCGCCCGAGGCCGCTTTCAGGCGCGTGATTTCCTGGTTCAGGTTGGCAATCTGCTTGGTGTACGCGTTGACCTGCGTGACCGCGGTGCCGACCTGTTCGTTGACGCCGGCCTGCAGCTGCTTGAAGTAGTTGCTGGCCGAGCGCACCTGTCCCACCAGCGCCTGGCCCGCCGACAGCATGCCCTGGCGCGCGGCCGGATCGGCCGGGGTGTCGGCCACGGCCTGCACCGCGGCAAAGAACTTCTGCATCAGCGGCGCCAGGCCGCCCTTCTGGTCGGCGAGCAGGTTGTCGATCTGGCTGATCTGGTCCGAGTACATCGCCAGCGACGCGCTGGCCGAGGTGGCGCCGCGCAGCTGGCCGGTCAGGAACTCGTCATAGACGCGGATCACCGTGGTGGTGTTCGAGCCGAAGCCGTAGAAGCCCTGGCTGGTGTACTGGCCGCCGGCGGACGCGACGATGGTGTTCTGGCGCGAGTAGCCTTCGGTTGCCGAGTTGGCAAAGTTGTGGCCCGTCGTCGTCAGCGCGTTCTGCGCGGTGTTCAGGCCGGAGAGGCCAATACTGAAGAGAGACATGGTGCTCTGGTCCGGGATTGGTGGGACTGCCGCGGTGAGGGGCGGCGGGGTGGTATTGGGAAGTTATCGGCTAGCGGGGGGTGGGACTTTAGGCTGGGAATGAAACGGAACGCACTGCCGCTTGCGGTGCGGCGGTTTGCTCCCCTCTCCCGCTTGCGGGAGAGGGGCGGGGGTGAGGGCCGGCGGCGGCAATAGCGACGGCCTGCACTTCGTAGATGCTCCCGCCCTCACCCCAACCCTCTCCCGCAAGCGGGAGAGGGAGTACACAAGCGGGAATTTGAAACGCCGAGGCAAGGATGCGGCCGGCGGCTTCAAGCAAAGCTTTGACCCTAAGCCGCCACCTTCTTCATGATCTTCACCAGCTTGTGCCCGTACGCCGGATCCGTGGCATATCCCGCCCGCTGCAAACCATGCGCCGCGTCCTCGGCGCTGGCCGCGCTGACCACGCCCGCGTAGCGCGGGTTGCTGGTCAGCAGGCGCGCATAGTCGGCGCAAGCCTCGTCGTACGACCCATAGGCGCGGAACTTGGCGCGCACCTTCTGCGGCTGGCCGTCGATGTACTCGGTGGTGGTGATTTCCGCGACGCGGCCCTTCCAGCTGGGGCCGGCCTTGATGCCGAACACGTTGAACGTGGTCGACCCATCGGCGTGCGCAATTTCGCGCTGGCCCCAGCCGGATTCCAGCGCGGCCTGGCCGACGATCAGCCGTGCCGGCACGCCGCTGGCGCGGGCAGCGGCTTCGGCCGGGCCGGCCATGCGGGCGACGAAGGCGCTGACGTGCGCGGGCGCATCGTCGGGCAGCCGGCCGAGCCGGTCTTCGCCCTGGCCGTGGTCCGCGTAGGACTGCGGCTGGTACTGGCGCAGGCCCGCGGTGGGATTCCATTGCTGGCCCGCGACGATGGTGCCGATGGCGGGCAGGTCGGCCTGTTCGCCGGCGTCGGCGGGCATGGCGCCGGCGCCGCGGCTGTCGAGCAGCCTGGCCAGCTCGGCATCGGCGGCCTTGCCGGCCTCGGCCGGCGTCAGCGCGTTCATGCCGGCGGGCATCGCGGTGCCGGTGGCGCGCGCCAGCTGGCGCACCATCACGTCGGCCAGGCCGATGCCGCGCGACGACATCTGCTGCGCCAGCTGCTGGTCCATCATCGACAGGTAGAGCTTGCTCTGCTCGTTGTCGAACAGGCCGTCCTGCGGCGTGGCGTCGCGCATGCTCTTGAGCACCATCTGCGTGAACACCGCCTCGAACTGTTTGGCGACGGCGTGCAGCGTATTGGCGTCGGCGCCGCCGCGCGCGCTGTGCTTGAGCGCCTCGAAGCCCTGCGTGTCCAGCGCGAAGCGCTGGGTCAGGTCGGCGCCGGTCGCAGGCATCGCGCCACCGTTGATGCCGCTCATGGTCAGATCACTTCCAGTTCGGCGCGCAGCGCACCCGCCGCGCGCATCGCTTCCAGGATGGTCTGCAGGTCGGCCGGGGTCGCGCCCAGCGCGTTCAGCCCCTTGACCACGGCGGCCAGCGAAGCGCCCGCCTTGACGATCTGCAGCGAGCCGCCCTGCTGCCTCATGTCGATCTGCGACACTGGCGCCACCACGGTCTGCCCCTCGCTGAACGGCGCGGGCTGGCTGATCACCGGCTGCGTGTTGATGACCACCGACAGGTTGCCGTGCGCCACCGCGCAGTCTTCCACCGTCACCGCCTGGTTCATTACGATGGAGCCGGTGCGGGCGTTCAGGATTACCTTGGCCGCGGCCTTCGCCGGCGTCACGTCGATATTTTCGATGCGGGCCAGGAAACTCACGCGCGCCGCCGGCGACGCCGGCGCACGCACCTGCACCACGCGCCCGTCCAGCGCCGCGGCCACGCCACCGCCCATGTTGCGGTTGATGGCTTCGACCACGCGCTCGGCGGTGCTGAAATCCGTGTCCTTCAGTTCCAGGTTGAGCACGCCGCCATCGGGCTGGAACGGCGCGACCGCGCGTTCGACGATGGCGCCGTTGGCGATGCGGCCCACCGCCAGCTGGTTGATCTGCACCTTGCTGCCGTTGGCCGACGCGCCCGCGCCGCCCACCAGCATATTGCCCTGCGCGATCGCGTAGACCTGGCCGTCGGCCCCCTTGAGCGGCGTCATCAGCAGCGTGCCGCCACGCAGGCTCTTGGCATTGCCCATCGACGACACCACCACGTCGAGCTGGCTGCCGGGCTGCGCGAAGGCCGGCAGGGATGCGGTCACCATCACCGCCGCGACGTTCTTGAGCTGCATGTTCTTGCCGGCCGGCAGCGTGATCCCCAACTGCGAGAGCATGTTGGTCAGGCTCTGCGTGGTGAACGGCGTCTGCATGGTCTGGTCGCCGGTGTTGTCCAGCCCCACCACCAGGCCGTAACCGACCAGCGGGTTGTCGCGCACGCCCTGGAAGGTGGCCAGGTTCTTCAGGCGCTCGGCCTTGGCACCGGTGGCAAAGGCGCCGAAGGCCACGCCCAGCGCCAGGCTGACCATGGTCAGCCGCAGCAGGCGGGACAGGAAACGAGCGAGCATCTGGGCAGACATGGCGCGGTCAGAACGGAGAAACATTGAGGAAGAAGCGCTGCAGCCAGCCCATGTTCTGCGCTTCGTCGATCACGCCCTTGGCGGTGTATTCGATGCGCGCATCGGCGACCTGCGTCGACAGCACGGCGTTGTCGCCGGTGATGGTGCGGGGATTGACCACACCCGAGAAGCGGATGAACTCGGCGCCCTGGTTGATGGCCATCTGCTTTTCGCCGGAGACCACCAGGTTGCCGTTGGCCAGCACTTCCAGCACGGTCACGGTGATGGTGCCGTTAAAGGTGTTGGCCGCGCTGGCGCCGCCGCTGGCCTTCATGGTGTTGGCGCCGTTGATGTTGGCGTTCTGGCTGGTGCCGAACAGGCCGCCCAGCGCGCGCGGCACCGAGTCGAACGCCAGCGCGGCGTTGCCGCTGCGGCTGGTGTTGGTGCCGGAGTTCTTGCTGGCGTTGACGTTCTCGGTGATCAGGATGGTCAGGATGTCGCCCACGTTGCGCGGGCGGCGGTCCTCGAACAGCGGATTGCCGGCGTACGACGACTGATAGATCGAGCCGGATGCCGGGCCGATCGGGCGCGGCTCGGCGCGCGCCGTGGTCGGCATCTGCACCAGCGGCTCGCGCGGCATCAGCGCGCAACCGCTGGCGGCCAGCATTGCCACGCCGGCCAGGCAAACCAGCGCACGCGCGCCCAGGCGGGAAAGCAAGGTGGCCATGTTCACACCAGTCAACCCAGTTGCGCCAGGCGCTGCAGCATCTGGTCGGAGGCCTGCACCGCCTTGCTGTTGATCTCGTACGCGCGCTGGGTCTGGATCATGCTGACCAGTTCCTCGACCACGTTGACGTTGGACGCCTCGACATAGTTCTGCTGCACCACGCCCGCGCCGTTCAGGCCCGGCACGGTGGTGTTGGGCGCGCCCGAGGCATCGGTCTGCACGTACAGGTTCTCGCCCATGCTTTCCAGGCCGGCCGGGTTCATGAAAGTGGCCAGCTGCAGCTGGCCGACCTGCACGTTGGCGCTGGAGCCCGGCTGGGTCACCGACACCGTGCCGTCGCGGCCGATGGTCATCGACAGCGTGTTAGCCGGGATGGTGATGGCGGGCTGGATCACGAAGCCGCTGGACGTGACCAGCTGGCCGTTCTGGTCCACCTGGAACGAGCCGTCGCGGGTATAGGCGGTGGTGCCGTCGGGCAGCGCCACCTGGAAGAAGCCCTGGCCCAGGATCGCCACGTCCTTGGCATTGCCGGTCTGCTGCGGATTGCCCTGGGTGTGGATGCGCTCGGTCGCCACCGGGCGCACGCCGGTGCCCAGCTGCATGCCCGAGGGCAGCGTGGTCTGGTCCGACGACAGCGCACCGGGCTGGCGGATGGTCTGGTACATCAGTTCCTCGAACACCGCGCGGCCGCGCTTGAAGCCGTTGGTCGACACGTTGGCCAGGTTGTTCGAGATCACGTCCATCTGCGTCTGCTGCGCATCGAGGCCGGTCTTGGCAATCCAGAGAGAGCGGATCATGTGGGTCCTTGGTGGGTGCTGTGGGCCGGCACGACAACGCCGTGCCGGCCGGTCATTCGGTTCAGTTGGTCGAGAGCAGCTGGTTGGCGCGCTGCTCGTTGCCGTCGGCGCCCTGGATCATCTTCATCTGCATCTCGAAGCGGCGCGCATTGGCAATCATCTCGACCATGGCTTCGGTCGGGTTGACGTTGCTGCCTTCGAGCGCGCCCGAGATCACCCGCACGGTGGGGTCGGCCTCGAGCGGCTGCGCGCCGGGGCGCAGGCGGAACAGGCCGTCATCGCCGCGGGCGATGGCGTCGTTGGGCGGGTTGACCACGCGCAGCCGGCCCACCTGCGCCAGCCCGGCCGAGGCTTCGCCCGGGCCGCGCGCGGTGATGGTGCCGTCGGTGCCGATCGTCACCTGCGAGCCCGGCGGCACCGCCAGCGGACCGCCGTCGCCCATCACCGGCAGGCCGGAGAGGGTCTGCACCTGGCCGTCCTGCGCCACCTGCAGCGCGCCGGCGCGGGTATAGGCCTCGCTGCCGTCCGGCGCCTGCACCACCAGCCAGCCGTTGCCCTGCAGCGCCACGTCGAGCGCGCGGCCGGTGTAGGTCAGCGGCCCGGCGCGCATGTCGGCACCCGGCGTGGACGCCAGCGTAAAGGCGCGCGTGCCGGCCTCCGCCCCCACTACCGGCACCGCGCGGTACAGGTTGACCTGGGCGCGGAACGCCGGCGTCGAGACGTTGGCAAGGTTGTTCGATACCGCGGCTTGCTGGTCGAGTATCTGCTTGGCGCCCGACAGGGCGGTGTAGATCATGCGGTCCATGGCGGCGGCTCAGCTCAGCGTGGCGGTCACAGGTTGACCAGGGTCTGCATGACCGTGTCCTGCGCCTTGATGGTCTGCGCGTTGGCCTGGTAGTTGCGCTGGGCCACGATCAGGTTGACCAGCTGGCCGGACAGGTCCACGTTGGAGGCTTCCACCGCGTTCGAGCGCAGCGTGCCCAGGCTGCCGCCGGCCACGCCGAGCAGCGGCTGGCCGGACGCGCCGGTGGCGGACCACACGTTGTCGCCCTCGGGCTTCAGGCCTTCGACGTTGCCGAACGCGGCCATCACGATCTGGCCCAGCGGCTTGGTCTGCTCGTTGGAATAGTTGCCGGTGATGGTGCCGTCGCCGTTGACCGAGAAGCCCAGCAGGCTGCCCGAGGTATAGCCGTTCTGGCTCAGCTGCTTGACGTCGTTGTCGGCGCCGAACTGGGTGGTGCCGGTCAGGTCCAGGCGCATGGCCATGGCCTGGGCACCGTTGGCCGCCGGCTGGGTCAGCGTGACCGCGCCCGCGCCCGGCGCCTGCAGCGCGCCGGCGTTGTCGAACGACAGCGTGACCGGCGCGCCGCCCACGGTGTTGCCGTTGACGTCGGTGATGTACATCTGCCAGTCGGTGCCGCCCGGCACGGTGGGCGCAGCGCCCGACTTGGCGAAGTACGCCATCAGCTGCTGCTTGTTGCCCAGCGAGTCATAGACGTTGATCGCCGTGCTGTAGTTGAACATGTTGCTGGTCGGGGGCACGCCGGGCGCGCTGGCAAACGCCTGCGTCGGCACGGTGGCGCGCGAATCGAGCTGGAACTTGGCGGTGATGCTGCTGGTGGCGCGCGGCTCCATCTGCGCGTTGCTGATCACCAGCGGCTGCGGCTGCACGCCCGCGCCGCCGGCCACGCCGGCCGGATAGCCCGTCACCTGCAAGCCCTGCATATTGGTGATGCGGCCGTCTTCCTGGCGCTGGAACTGGCCGTTGCGCGAGTAGTAGACCGCGCCTTCCGGGCTGGTCATGCGGAAGAAGCCGTTGCCGTTGGTGATGGCCACGTCCAGGGACCGGCCCGAGGCCTCGATATTGCCCTGGTTGAACGACTGCACCACCGAGTTCACGCGCACGCCCAGGCCGATCTTGGTGCCCGCGTAGACGTCGGCGAACTGCGCGGCCGATTGCTTGTAGCCAACCGTGTTGGCGTTGGCGATGTTGTTGCCGATCACGTCCAGGTTGGACGCGGCGGCGTTCAGGCCGCTTACCCCTTGACCGAAACCCATGATTGCTTCCTTTTTATCTAGGCTATGGTTGAAGCCGGTTGGCGCCCCCGCGCTGCCGGCACCTGCGTATTAAAGAATGCGGCGCACGTCGTCGACGTTGGCGGTCTGGCCGTCGCCCAGGTCCACCAGCACGCCACTGGCATCGCCGCTGATGCTCTCGACCTTGCCGTACACCAGCGCCACCGGCTGCACCGAGGTGCCGTTGGCGGTGGCGCTCACCTTGAAGGTGTAGTCGCCGTCGGCCACCGCCACGCCGGCGTTGTTCTTGCCGTCCCACGCGATGTTGTGCACGCCCGCGGTCTGGCCCTTCATGTCGATGGTGCGCACCACGTTGCCGTCCTTGTCGAGCACGTCGACGGTGACCGCATCCGCGGTAGACGGCAGGTCCATGCCGATCTTGCCCGGCACGCCGCCTTCCACCGAGACCTGCTTGCCCGGCACCATCACGGTACGGCCGATCAGCGCCGCCGAATCCATCGCACGGCTGGCGCTGACCTGCCCCAGCAGCTGCGACAGCGTCGCGTTCATGGTCTGCATGCCGCTGACCGTGCTGATCTGCGCCAGCTGCGAGGTCAGCTGCGCGTTGTCCATCGGGTTGAGCGGATCCTGGTTGTTCATCTGCGTGACAAGCATGGTCAGGAAGTTGTTCTGCAGCTCGGACGCGCTGGCGCTGCCGCTCTTCAGCGCGTCGTTGATGCCTTGCGTGTTGCTGCCTACCGGCGGGGTGGTGGTCATGTCAGTTGCTTGTGTGCGAGGTGCGGATGGAGCCGTTGCCGTGATGGGCCGGCGCGTGTCACTGGCCGATCGTCAGCGTCTTGAGCATCATGTTCTTGGCGGTGTTGAGCACCTCCACGTTGGCCTGATAGGAGCGCGAGGCCGAGATCATGTTGACCATCTCCTCCACCGGGTTGACGTTGGGCATCACCACATAGCCCTGCGCATTGGCCATCGGATGCGTGGGGTTGTGCACCATGCGCGGGGGCGACGGATCCTCGCTCACGCCCTGTACCTGCACGCCGCCGATATCGGTCTGTCCCGGCGTGGGCGCCATGCCGAACACCACCTGCTTGGCGCGGTAGGCCTGGCCGTTCGGGCTGACCACGCTGTCGGCGTTGGCCAGGTTGGACGCGGTCACGTTCATGCGCTGCGACTGCGCGGCCATGGCCGAGCCCGCGACGTCGAAGATGTTCATTGCCGGCATGGGTTCGCTCCTGCGTTACTGCTGGATTGCCGCCAGCATGGTCTTGATCCTGGAATTCATCACCGTCAGGCCGGACTCGAAGTGCACGGCGTTGTCGGCAAAGGCCACGCGTTCGGTATCCATTTCCACGGTGTTGCCGTCCACGCTGGACTGCAGCGGGATGCGGTAGGCCAGGTCGAATTCCTCGCGCCCGGGCGCCTGCGCGGGCAGGTGGCGCACCGACGTGGTCGACAGCGACATGCCCTCGTTGCGGTGGCCGCGCTCCACGGTCTGCGCCAGCGTGCTGGAGAAATCAAAGTCGCGCGCCTTGTAGCCGGGCGTGTCCGCGTGCGCGATGTTCGAGGCAATCACCGACTGCCGCTGGTTGCGCAGGCTCAGCGCTTCCTGCTGGAAACGTAGCGCCGCATCAAGTCTGTCAATCATCTGGCAATCTCCCTGCTGACAAGACGCCCCATTAGCGGGGCGAACCGGGGTTCTTCAGGGTTGGCATCTTAGGCGGGGACCTGTCACGCCAATCGGATGAATAAGGACGGGAAATCCGCGCATTTCGGCCCGCCCGCGCGCGAAGCGCTGCCTACAATGGGCCCCGATGACAGATGTATACGGCGCGCGCAGCCAGTCACGGGGCCGTGCGCCGTCCTTGCCGGGAAGTCCAGATGAAACAGCATTGCCGCAACGCGCGCCGCCTGGCGCAAGCCGCTCTTGGCGCTTGCCTGCTGGGCGCTTGCCTGCCTGGCGCCATCGGCGCCGCGCCGGCGCAAGTAACGCCAGTGGCCATGCAGGCGCCGGCCGCGCACGGTGCAGCCAGCCCCTTCACCGAAGACCCCGCGCGGGTCGCCGTCGAACGCTTCCTGCAGCAGCAGACCGCCGGCCTGCCGGGCAAGGTCAGCGTGCAGGTGGCACCGCCGTCAGGCGGGCGCGCGCCCGAATGCATCGCGCCCGATCCGTTCCTGCCCGCCGGCGCTTCGCCGTGGGGACGCGTCTCGGTAGGCGTGCGCTGCGGCGGCGAGCGGCCCTGGGTGCGCTACATGCAGGCGCGCGTCTCGGTGCTGACCGACTATTACGTGGCCGCGCGCGCGCTGGGCCCGGGCGAGCCGGTTGGCCAGGCCGATGTCGAAATCCGCCAGGGTGACCTCGGCGCGCTGCCGCGCGCGGTGATCACCGATCCGGCGCAGCTTGCCGGGGCCGTCACCGCCAACCGCATCGCCGCCGGCTCGCCGCTGCGCACCGACCTGCTGCGCAAGGCCATCGCCGTGCGCCAAGGCCAGACCGTCACCGTGGCGGTCGAGGGCGAGGCCTTCCAGATCACCAGCGAAGGCAAGGTGCTGGCCGACGCCGCCACCGGCAATACCGTGCAAGTACGGCTGCGCAACGGCCAGGTGGTCAATGGCCTGGTGCGCAGCGGCGACACCGTGGTGCTGCAATGAGCGTGCGCCAGGTGCTGTAATCGTGGCTGAATTGACTGGAATCCCGGGGCAGGCGGCGTGCGAAAATGCCGCCGCAGCCGCCGTGCAGCGAATCCGGGCCAGGCGCCCTAAAGAATTCGCCGGCGCGTCCGTAATGCCATAGGAAACCAGCAAGGATCGCCCCGTGAAGATCAACCACTCCACCTCGTCCCGGCCCGCCGACGCCGCCGCTGGCGACGCCGCCCGGCCCCATGCCGCCCCGGCCGCCGCCGCAGCGGCCACGCCGTCGGCCGGCCTGAGCGTCAGCCCGCTGGCCGCCCAGGTGCGCGACATCAGCACCCGCCTGGCCCAGCCGGCTGACGACGATATCGATACCGCCAAGGTCGAAGAGATCCGCCAGGCCATTGCCGAAGGCCGGATCCGCATCGACCCGGGCAAGATTGCCGATGGCCTGCTCGCCACCCTGCGCGAGCTCGGCCAGGCCGACCCCAGATAGCCATCATGAGCCAGAGCCTGATCCAGTCCCTGCAGCGCGAAACCGAAGGCATCCAGGCCTTCGGCCAACTCCTCGCCGAAGAGCGCGACGCCCTCAAGCGGGGCAACTTCCAGTCCCTCAGCGGGCTGCTGACGCGCAAGGTCGAACTGGGCCAGGCTTTGTCCCGCCAGCTCAAGGCCCGCGAAGCCCAGATGGGCGCGCTGGGCCTGCGCGCGGGCCCAGAAGGCCAGTTGCTCGGCCGCCAGGTCGAACCGGCCGTGGCCGATGCCTGGCGCGGGCTGATCTTTGCGGCCCGCACCGCGCGTGACGCCAATGCGCTCAACGGGGCGGTGGTGGACGCCCATCTCGACTTCACCCGTGAAGCCATCCAGGCGCTGCGCCAGCATAGTGGCGGGGATGCGGGGTTGTATGGGAAGGATGGGAAGGCGGCGGCGGGCGTGGGTGGGGTTAGTCTGGCGGCGGGGTAAGCACGTCTCACACCGCAGGCCTGCGGTCACAAAAATGTTCCATTTTTTCGTCACTTGTTTGAAACCAACGAAAAAACGGAACATACTGTGCCGTCATGCCGCACAACCGCCAAACTCAACGCGTCCTTGACCTGGCCTCCAGGAAAGGCATGCTGCGTCCCGCCGATCTCGACAACATCGAAGTCCCGCGGGTCATCCTGAGCCGCATGGTCGGCGCCGGGCTGCTCGAAAGAATCGATCGGGGCATCTACCGGCTGTCGAATGATCCACGCTCGGAGCACGAGGGCCTTGCCGCCATTGCCACCCGGGTGCCGCAAGCTGTCTTCTGCCTGCTGACAGCGCTCCAGTTCCATGGCCTGACCACGCAACTTCCGGGCGAAGTCTGGATTGCGATGCCGCGAGGCAGCCATGCGCCAAGAATCGATTTCCCACCGATCAAGATGATCCAGGTTGCCGACGACATCTTCTCGGCAGGCATTGACGTGGTCGAGCGCGACGGAATTCCGCTGCGGGTCTATAGCGTCGCCCGAACGGTTGCAGATTGCTTCAAGCACCGCAACAAGGTAGGCCTCGACGTGGCACTGGAAGCCCTCAGGGATGCGCGCGCACAGCAGAAGGCATCGGCGGACGACCTCTGGCGCTATGCCAAGCTTTGCCGTGTCGCCAACGTCATGCGTCCGTATCTAGAGGCTGTCGAATGATCAGCGACCTCGCCGAATCGGTGCGCGCGCCCTCACCGCAGCCCTCTTCCGCGAGCGGGAGAGGGAGAACACAAGCGGGAATCGGAATGCTCGATTGAAAATTGCGTGTGCCAGAAGCAGCAAGGTCCTACCGAAACCCCACCACCACCTCATTACTCCGCCCCTGCAACACCGGCACCAGGCTCCCCTGCCCCGGCACCCGGAACGCAAACACGAACCCCTTGGTGGCATCGTCCCCAAAGAACGCATCGGTCTTGCCCTCGGCCTGCGGCAGCAGCACGCAGCGTTGCGCATTGCACAGGTAGGCCTGCAGTTCCGCCGGCGGCGTCTTGGCGAAGCTGTAGCGCCAGCGCACGGAGGTAATGACCCCTTCCGATTGCGGCAATACGCCGGTGGGCAGGATCGGCGGCGATACCGCGCGCTGGCCGCGGCCGTGCAGGGCCGGGCCGTTGACCGAGCCGGTCCAGGCGTGGCGGGTGCCGGCGTCGAACGCGGCCCACGCGCACGCCGATACCGCGGCCAGCAGCCAGCAGGCGCCACGCGCGGCGCGCGCCGTGCCGGGCATCACAGCAGGCCGCGCAACTGGCTGCGCAGCCGGTTGATGGCCTGGCCGCGGATCTGGCATACGCGCGACTCGGTCACCTCGAGCACCGCGCCGATTTCGCGCAGGTTCAGTTCCTGGTCGTAGCACAGCGACAGCACCAGCTTTTCCCGCTCGGGCAGGCGTTCGATGGCGCGGACCAGTGCCTCGCGCATGCCGCTTTCCATCAGCACGGTCAGCGGGTTGCCGTCGTCGCTGCCGCCGAGGTGGCGGTCGAGGAAGTCTTCTTCGCCGGAGCGCTCGAAGTCTTCATAGTGCAGCAGCTGGCAGCCATAGACCTCGTTGAGCAGCAACTGGTATTCGTCCAGCGGCATCTCCATGGCCTCGGCCACTTCGGAGTCGATCGGCGTGCGGCCGAGCTTTTGTTCCAGGTTGCGCTGGGTGCGTTCGATGCGGCGGGTGAACTGCCGCAGGCTGCGCGATTGCCAGTCGTTGGCGCGCACTTCGTCGAGCATGGCGCCGCGGATGCGCTGGCTGGCGTAGGTCTCGAAGCGCGCGCCGTGAGTGTCTTCATAGCGCTTGGCGGCGTCGAGCAGGCCGATCATGCCGGCCTGGATCAGGTCGTCGATCTGCACGCTGGCGGGCAGCCGGGCGGCGAGCTGCAGCGCGATGCGGCGCACCAGCTGGGCGTGCGCCTTGACCACATCGGCCTGTTCGAGCTTTCCCTGGATCGTGTACATGGTGCAATTCTCGTGACTGCTGGATGGCTGGACCGGTACGCCTTGGCGTGCCGGCTGGCTCAGGGTGTGGTGGTTTCGGGTGGCATGGCTGACAGGCTCAGGCCAACGCGTGGGCGGCGGCGGGCATCGCGGCGTCTGTGCGCAGCGGCCAGGCGCCGATACCGCCGGCGCTGCGGCGCAGGGCCGCGGTGGCCGGCGCCGCCGGGAAGGCATCGACCACGCAGCGGCCCAGCTGCGCGGCACGCGCCACCAGCGGGTCCGCCGGCAGCCAGCCCGCGCACAGCACTTCGACGCCAAGGTACTGGCTGGCGGTGCGCGCCAGGTTGCGCAGGATGGCCTGCACCGTGGCTTCGCTGGCCGCCAGGTTGACGATCAGGTGGAACTGGCGCCACGCATACAGGTGGTGCAGCCGCTTGATGCAGGCGTAGGCGGCGGTGATCGACGCCAGCTCCGGGCGCATCACCACCAGCACGTTGTGCGCATCGCCCGCAAGCGGTGACAGCGCGCCGTCGGCATCGAGGCCGGCATCGACCAGCACGCTGCGGAAATCGTTCGTCGCCGCCGGCGGCAAGGCAGCGCCCGGCACCGGCCGGCCCGCCGGCAGTACCGACAGCACGCCTTGCGGGCTCACGCCCGCCGCCGCATCGAGCGACAGCCGGCGCGCGTGGACGTCAGCCAGCGTGCCCGCCGGCCTGGCGCCGGACAAGCGCGTGGCACAAGCATTGGTGTCTTCGTCGACCAGCAGCACGCGCTCGCCCTGCATCGCCAGCGCATGCGACAAACCCAGCGCCACGGTAGTCGCGCCGGCGCCGCGTTCGCTGGCGAGCACGGCGATGCGGCGCGTGGTGCGCGGCGCCAGCATGCGGCGCAGGCTCGCGGCCTGGTCCATGGCGAGGGTGCTCACTGCAGGGCCTCCGCGGCGGCAGCGGGCGCGACGTTGCCGCGGCCCGGATAGTTTTCCAGCACGTCGAGCAGCGCCAGCATGCGGCCCATGCCTTCATTGAGCACGATGCCCGGCACTGGCACGCCCGGGCGCACCGTACGGCCGGCCAGGCGCGCCAGGAACGCGGGCGCGGCCGCGGTGGGAGCGTGTTCCAGGCGCAGCACCGACAAGCCCAGCTGCAGCGCGGCCACGGCGGCGGCATCGTGCGCATCCCCCGCGTCCTGCGCGAAATGATCGATGGCGTGGCGCAGCGTGCGCAGGCCGGCCTCGGCCGCGTCGGTCCACAAGGCCCAGCGGGCCACCTGCGCGGCATCCTGCGCCAGCGCCGGATCGCACAGCAGGTAGCGCGTATCGAGCAGCTCGCCGGTGGCGCGGTCGGCCAGGCGGGCCACCACCAGGCAGGCGTCGATGCCGCCCTCGGGCGTGCCCTTGCCGCGCACCGGGCTGTCCGGCACGCGCACCTCGGCGGTTGCCAGCCAGCGCACGGCATCGCGCTCGCGCACGGTGTCTTCGCCGACGGCATGGAAGGTCAGCGTATCCGCCAGCGCATCCAGCTTCCACGCGGTGCCGGCGCTGACCACGCGCGCGGTCTTGCGCGCGCTGGCCACCCAGCGCTCGCCGGCCAGCTGCCAGCGCGCCAGCGTGGCGGCGGACGGCACTGCCTCGATCAGGTTGACGACCTTGCGCGCGGCGCTCATCGCGGCGCGCAGGTTGGCGGCATCCGATTCGGCTTCACCCAGCGGCTGGCCGGCACGGCCAGTGGGCGTGACGGCGGCGGCCAGCGGCATGCCGTTGCGGTCGGCCAGCCACAGCGTGTGCTGGATCGGCTGGGGCGAGCGGCGCCCGGGCACGGCCACCTGCAGCGTGCCGGCGACGGCCAGCACATACTGGTCGCACTGGCGCGTCACGTCACGGCACACCGCTTCGCGCACCTGCTGCGACATCGCGCGCAGCGCGGGCGCGCCGGCGCCGCGCTGCTGCCACAGCGAGCGGGCCAGGTCGAAGCCCAGGCCCGCGTTATTGAGTTCGGCCACGCACTGGCCGAGCGCATCGGCGCTATCGGTCAGCGAGCGCAGCACATCGGTGGCGCCACCGCGCGCGGTGGTCTCTTCACCCACGCCAGCTGCCGCACGGCGTGCCGCATCGGCATCGGCGAAGACCGAGCCGCGGCGCGGCGTCAGGAAGGCGCGCTCGACCAGCGCGGCGCTGTTGGCCAGCTCCAGATGCTCGGGCACGCGCTGACCGGTGGAGGCATAGAACACCGGCAGCCGGTGGCGGATCACCACGTCCAGCACCGATCCCAGGTGCGTCGCTTCATCCAGCTTGCTGATGATGCAGCCGTCGATGCCGCCGCCATCCGGCGCGGCGTCATGGCGGTAGGCGTGCACCACCTCGTTGAGGGTATCGCCGTGGCTGGCGCCGTTGAGCAGCAGCACACGCTGCACCGGCGCAGGCACGCCGGCCAGCATGGCGATCTGTTCCGACAGGCTGCGGTCGCGCTGGCTCATGCCGACGGTGTCGATGATCACCAGGTGCTTGTCTTTCATCGCCGCCAGCGCGAAGCGCAGGTCGGCGGCGTCTTTTACCGCATGCACCGGCACGCCGAGGATGTCGCCATAGATGCGCAGCTGCTCATGGGCGCCGATGCGGAAGCTGTCGGTGGTCAGCAGCGCCAGCTTGTCGGCGCCGTGGCGCAGCACGTAGCGCGCCGCCAGCTTGGCCGTGGTAGTAGTCTTTCCCACGCCGGTGGGGCCCACCAGCGCCAGCACGCCACCTTGCGCAAACAGGCTGTCCTCGTCCGCCAGCACCGGCAGCTTGCTGGCCAGCTCACTGCGAATCCAGCCCATTGCCGCGGGCCGGTCATAGCCCAGCGGCAGGCGCGCCAGCAGCGTGCGCGCCAGTTGCCCGGAGAAGCCCGCGCCCACCATCCATTCGAACAGCGATTCGCGCAGCGGGTCGCTCGCGGCCACGCCGTGCGCTGCCGCGCTCGGGGCCACGCCCGGCGCGGCGCTGATGCCGGCCAGCTGGCGCTCCAGCATCGCTCGCATCGATTGCAGCTCGCCGCGCAGGTCGCCGATGGCCGCGGGCTCAGGTGCCGGTACCTGCGCCGGTGCCGGCGGCACATACACCTGCGCGCTGGCCGATACGCTGCCCAGATCCGTATCGCGCATGGCGACGATCTCGACGCCGCCCTCGACGGTGCGGTTCGACAGCACCACGGCGTCAGGGCCCATGGCTTCGCGCACCTGGCGCATGGCTTCGCGGCCGTTGGCCGCAACAAACTTGGCTACGCTCATCGTTGACTCCTCACGCGCCGATCATGGCGGTGATGCGGATATTGCGGTTGTCCGGCACCTCGGCGTGCGACAGCACGCGCAGCTGCGGCATGGTCCGGCGCAGGAAGCGCGCCATCAGCGGACGCAGCTGCGACGGCACCAGCAGCACCGGGTCCATGCCCATCTGCTCCTGGCGCGTGACCGCGCCCTGGGTCTGCTGCAGCAGCGCGTCGGCCAGGCCCGGCTCGATACCGCCGCCGTTGGTCAGCGCCTGCGACAGCACGCGCTCCAGGCCGGCGTCGAGGCCGATCACCTGCAGGTCGGCATTGTTCGGGAACAGCTGCTGCGTGATGGCGCGGCCCAGCGCCACGCGGACCATCGCGGTCAGCTCGTTGGGGTCGCTGACCTTGGGCGCGTGCTCGGCCACTACATCCAGGATGGTTCGCATGTCGCGGATCGGCACGCCTTCGTCCAGCAGGTTCTGCAGGATCTTCTGCAGCGCGGTGAGCGAAATCGTCTTCGGCACCAGGTCTTCGGTCAGCTTGGGCGAGTCCTTGGCGATGCGGTCCAGCAGCGCCTGCACTTCCTGGCGGCCCAGCAGCTCGGCCGCGTGCATGTGGATCAGGTGGTTCAGGTGCGTGGCCACCACGGTGCTGGCATCGACCACGGTATAGCCGTACGCCTGCGCCTGTTCCTTGATGCCGGCATCGATCCACACCGCCGGCAGGCCGAAGGCCGGATCGCGCGTGGCCGCGCCGGGCAGCGTGCCGCTGACCTGGCCAGGATTGATCGCCATCCACTGGCCCGGCATCGCTTCGCCGCGGCCGATTTCCACGCCCTTGAGCGTGATGCGGTAGGCGTTGGGCTTCAGTTCCAGGTTGTCGCGGATATGCACCACCGGCACCAGGAAGCCGATCTCCTGCGCCACCTTCTTGCGGATGCTCTTGATGCGGCCCAGCAGCTCGCCATCCTGCGCGCGATCCACCAGCGTGATCAGGCGGTAGCCCACTTCCATGCCGAGCGGGTCCACCAGCGTTACGTCGTCCCAGCTGGCTTCGGTCGATTCCTGCGCCACCGCCGGGGTGCGCTCCTCGCGCTGTTTGGTCTGGGCCTGCGTGGCTGCGCGGCGCGCGACATAGCGGCCCATCCACACCAGCACGCCCGCCAGCAGCAGGAAGGCAAAGTGCGGCATGCCCGGGATGATGCCCATCAGGCCGATGATGCCCGCGGTCAGGTACAGCACGCGCGGATTGGCGAAGAGCTGGCCGGTCAGCTGCTCGCCCACGTCCTGCTCGTTCGACACGCGCGACACGATCACGCCGGCCGCGGTGGAGATCACCAGCGCCGGAATCTGCGCCACCAGGCCATCGCCGATGGTCAGCAGCGTGTAGTTGTGCACCGCGGTGCCGAAGTCCAGGTCGTGCTGGACCATGCCCACCACCATGCCCGCGGCCACGTTGATAAACATGATCAGCAGGCCCGCCACCGCATCGCCGCGCACGAACTTGCTGGCACCGTCCATGGCGCCGTAGAAGTCCGATTCCTGCGCCACTTCCGCACGGCGCTTCTTGGCGGCGGCTTCGTCGATCAGGCCGGCGTTCAGGTCGGCATCGATCGACATCTGCTTGCCCGGCATCGAATCCAGCATGAAGCGCGCGCCGACCTCCGCAATCCGCCCGGCGCCCTTGGTGATCACCATGAAGTTGATCACCACCAGGATGGCGAACACCACGATACCCACGGCAAAGTTGCCGCCCACCAGGAAGTGGCCGAAGGCCTCCACCACCTTGCCGGCCGCGTCCGGGCCGGTATGGCCTTCCAGCAGCACTATGCGCGTGGACGCCACGTTCAGCGACAGCCGCAGCAGCGTGGTGAACAGCAGCACCGCCGGGAACGCGGCAAAGTCCAGCGGCTTCTGCGTATACATGCTGACCAGCAGCACCATGATCGCCAGCGCGATATTGAACGTAAACAGCAGGTCCAGCACAAAAGGCGGCAGCGGCAGGATCATCATCCCCAGGATCATGATGATCAGCAGCGGCCCCGTCATGGCCTTTAGCTGGCCGGCGGAGCGCAAGCCGGGCAGGTTGAAGAGGTTGCTCAGAGCGTTCATTCGCGCATTTCCGGTACGGCGAGTTCATCGGGCACATGCAGGTCCGCCGGCGCCTGCGGCTGCGGGCCCTGCGAGTAGTGCCAGTGCTTCAGTTGATAGACCCAGGCCAGCACTTCGGCCACGGCGGTATAGAGGCCAGCCGGGATTTCCTGGCCCAGCTCGACATGGCGGTGCAGCGCGCGCGCCAGCGGCGGCGCCGACATCAGCGGCACGCGGTGCTCGGCCGCCAGCGCGCGGATGCGCGCGGCAATGTCGCCAGTGCCCTTGGCCACCACGCGCGGCGCGCCCATGCGCCCTTCCTCATAGCGCAGCGCCACCGCAAAGTGGGTGGGGTTGGTCACCACCACATCGGCCTTGGGCACCTCCGTCATCATGCGGCGGCGCGCCATGGCGCGCTGCTGCTGGCGGATGCGGTTCTTGATATGAGGGTCGCCCTCGCTCTCCTTGAATTCCTGCTTGACCTCTTCCTTGGTCATGCGCAGCTTCTTGAAGAACTCCCAGTACTGCCACGGCACGTCGATGGCCGCCACCACCAGCAGCGACAGCGACACCACCAGGCAGCAGAACATCACCAGGTCAACCATGTGCAGCAGCGCCTCCTGCACCGGCGCATTCATCAGCGCGATGGCCTCGGGCAAGCGGCGCCACAGCACCCAGGCGCCGACCGCGCCCACCAGCAGCGACTTGGCCACGGTCTTGAGCAGCTCCACCAAGGAATGCGCCGAGAACATCCGCCCCAGCCCCGCAAGCGGCGACAGCCGCGACAACTGCGGCGCAAACGACTTGGCCGAGAACACCCAGCCGCCCAGCAGCAGCGGCGCGGCCAGCGCGGCCACGCCGAACAGCAGCAGCAACGGCAGGAAGGCCAGCAGGCTGTCGCACACCATCAGCGCAAAGCGCGACAGCATGCGCGACGGATCGAACGCCGTGGCCGGCTCAAAGCGCAACGCCCCCTGCATCACCTGGTTCAGGCTGCGGCCCAGGTGGCCGCCCAGCGTCCACAGGCCGGTCACGCCGGCAATCAGCATCACGAACGTGGCCAGCTCGCGCGAACGCACCACCTGCCCCTCCTCGCGCGCCTTTTCCAGGCGCCGGGGTGAGGCGGGTTCGGTTTTCTCGAGATCGCTTTCTTCGGACATCCACGCTCCGTGCGAAGCGGCAGGCCGCTATTCGTCAGCGGGGATTATCGAAGCGGGGTGGGATTCCCATTCGCGCGAAAAGGCGGGGGAATTGGGTGCTGTTTGGGAAATGAGGGACTGTTGGGGTTAACGGCGCAGCGGTCAGGAGTCTTTAGCGGGAAAGTGACGAAACCGCCGAACCGCGGTGCGCTGAAGCGGCCTTTGCCCGCTCACTGAAAGCGCGTTTCACATCGTGGGATCTTGCCGTTGCGCAGCGCCGCATCTGCTTTCGTTCTGCGAAAAAACGTTCCGTATCGTGAAAATTAACGCCTATCCCATTGAAAAATAAGGAAAAACAAAGTCTTATGTCTTATATAAGACATGGCCGCAACGAACCCGGATCCCCCTACAATGAGGTCACGCTGTTTGCTTCGACCACGGTCGGCACGCCAAACGATTTTTCTCAAACGCGCCTTATCTTAGGAAACTGACATGGCCCAGTATCAAGACGACATCAAGGCAGTGGCTGCTTTGAAGGAAACCCAGGGCAGCGCCTGGAATGCCATCAACCCCGAGTACGCTGCCCGCATGCGCGCGCAGAACAAGTTCAAGACGGGCCTGGACATCGCCAAGTACACCGCCAAGATCATGCGCGCCGACATGGCCGCCTACGATGCGGACTCGTCCAAGTACACCCAGTCGCTGGGCTGCTGGCACGGCTTTATCGGCCAGCAGAAGATGATTTCCATCAAGAAGCACTTCAACAGCACCGAGCGCCGCTACCTGTACCTGTCCGGCTGGATGGTCGCCGCGCTGCGCTCCGAGTTCGGCCCGCTGCCGGACCAGTCGATGCACGAAAAGACCTCGGTCAGCGCGCTGATCCGCGAGCTGTACACCTTCCTGCGCCAGGCCGACGCCCGTGAACTGGGCGGCCTGTTCCGCCAGCTCGACGCCGCCACCGGCGCCGAAAAGGCCGCGATCCAGCAGAAGATCGACAACCACGTCACCCACGTGGTGCCCATCATCGCCGACATCGACGCCGGTTTCGGCAATGCCGAAGCGACCTACCTGCTGGCCAAGCAATTCATCGAAGCCGGCGCCTGCTGCATCCAGATCGAAAACCAGGTCTCCGACGAGAAGCAATGCGGCCACCAGGACGGCAAGGTCACCGTGCCGCACGAAGACTTCCTGGCCAAGATCCGCGCCATCCGCTACGCCTTCCTGGAACTGGGCGTGGACGACGGCATCATCGTGGCCCGCACCGACTCGCTGGGCGCCGGCCTGACCAAGCAGATCGCCGTGACCGCCAAGCCGGGCGACCTCGGCGACCAGTACAACTCGTTCCTGGATTGCGAAGAACTGTCGGCCGACCAGCTGGGCAATGGCGACGTCATCATCAAGCGCGACGGCAAGCTGCTGCGCCCGAAGCGCCTGCCCAGCAACCTGTTCCAGTTCCGCGCCGGCACGGGCGAAGCACGCTGCGTGCTGGACTGCGTGACCGCGCTGCAGAACGGCGCCGACCTGCTGTGGATCGAAACCGAAAAGCCGCACATCGCCCAGATCGCCGGCATGGTCAACGAAATCCGCAAGGTCATCCCGAACGCCAAGCTGGTGTACAACAACAGCCCGTCGTTCAACTGGACGCTGAATTTCCGCCAGCAGGCGTATGACGCGATGAAGGCCGAGGGCAAGGACGTTTCCGCCTACGACCGCGCCCAGCTGATGAGCGTGGAATACGACGATAGCGAACTGGCCAAGCTGGCCGACGAGAAGATTCGTACGTTCCAGGCTGATGCTTCGCGTGAAGCTGGGATCTTCCATCACCTGATTACCCTGCCGACGTACCACACTGCTGCGCTGTCGACGGACAACCTGGCTAAGGAATACTTTGGTGACCAGGGGATGCTGGGTTATGTGGCTGGGGTGCAGCGGAAGGAAATTCGTCAGGGCATCGCCTGTGTGAAGCACCAGAATATGTCGGGCTCGGATATCGGCGACGACCACAAGGAGTATTTCAGCGGCGAAGCGGCGCTGAAGGCGGCGGGGAAGGACAACACTATGAATCAGTTTTGATTCTGTAGGCTCTCAAGCAGAACGCCAACCCGTAGGGTTGGCGTTTTTTTTTAGCGCGATTGCTCACGGAGCGCTTCTTCTGAAGATCACTATCAACAGCGCCTGCTGCAGGCGCCTGGCACCGAATCCAAGACTTCTCAGATTCCGTGAGATGTTGTGATACAAGTCGCTCAGCGGCGCCTAAAGCGGGGCCCAGCGGGGCCTCGCCTCGGCTGCACGGCTTCCTAATGAGCGCCCGGCGCGGGTTTCTCCCACACAAAGATTGGGTATGTATCTCAAAGTTGTTTGACGCGGATGCTATGCAGTCGGAATTCGTCGGTGTAAATTTCCTCCGCGACCTACTTCCGCCAGAATAAAAATGTTCAAGATTGATAGCGCTTCAAACCGGATCGTCAAGCTCAAGGAAGTCAGCTTCTCCGAGCTAGGATTCACCGAGCGGCATCATCTTCAGGAATGGGTGGCCAACCAACCCGACGCACTCGGCGAAGAACTCCTTATCATCCAGAAGGAATTCGACGGATTTGACGACACGCGCGAGAGGCTTGATCTTCTCGCAGTGGACAAGCAGGGCAATCTCGTCATCATCGAGAACAAGCTGGATGACTCGGGCAGGGACGTCGTCTGGCAAGCGCTAAAGTACGCCTCCTACTGCTCCACCCTATCCAAGTCCCAGATCGCCGAGATCTTCCAAAAGTATCTGGACAAGGTCAATCCCGGTCAGGATGCGAAGGCCCTCATCTGCGAGTTCCTCGAGCAAGAAGACTTTGCCGAAGTTGTACTGAATCCAGGCAATGACCAACGTCTTATTCTGGTGGCCGCCCACTTCCGCAAGGAGGTAACTTCCACCGTGCTTTGGCTTCTGAAGCATCGCGTATTTGTTAAGTGCTTTCGGGCCACCCCATTTATCGATGAAGGTCAGCGTTTCCTGACGGTCGAGCAGGTCATCCCATTGCCTGAGGCCGAAGAACTCATGATCGGTATCTCGGAGAAGGAAGTCGAGGAGCAATCCACGGAACGCGGGCAGGCCACCCGACATCTGCTGCGCAACGAATTCTGGCACAAGGCACTCGACGCCCTGCAGGCGGCGAACGTACAGTTATACACCAACGTCAGCCCGAGCCAGGACCACTGGGTCAGTGCAGGTTCAGGTATGAGCGGTGTTCACTACAACATGATCTTCAACCGCGACGAGGCGCGCGTGGAGTTTGTGCTAAGCACCCGTTCAAAGGATGTCAACAAGGCTCTCTTCGATTTTCTGTTGGGGCGACAGCAACAACTTCAGTCCGACTTTGGCGCCCCACTTTCCTGGCGCCGGATGGACGACAGAAAGGTTTCGATCATTGAGTACGGTGCGCCCTTCGACGGGCATAATCGGGAATGCTGGCCAGAAATGATTCAATGGCTTGTTGAACATGTGAAGAGGATGGAGAAGACCTTCCAGAAAGAAGTCCCCGCGCTTCGCGGCCTAGTACAGACACTGAAGGACACGGCAGCTGATGGCGTAGCAACCCCAGTGGAGGCGTGAAACACATTATCCAAGTCGCCCAAAGAACTTTTGTCGTGGGCGACGTGGAAGACGTGGGAGGGCTACGGCGGACGGCGGACTGTACGTTTACCGGAGGGGCCGTCGGCAAAACTGGGGCAGTCGTCGGCACCGACAAATGGGCGCTCAGACATCAGCTCCAGCCCCAGGGTCGGCCTTTCCATTCGCAACGTATAGCCTCAATTGTTCGGCCGTCGCCGTCCTCTAACAGCCGTTCACCACGTGCCTGGGTGACTTTGCCCGCCTTACCAGGTACGAATTCCGGCTTGAAAAACCAATGCTCTCCTCGCCGCCCGAACCGACTAAGCCGTAGAACTCCGTCGGTGTGCCGACAGCAGGAGGCGGAAGCTCTCGCCTTTCGACGGTAGAGCCAATTTGATGCGCGATATTGGAGATCAAGGATAATTCTGATGACGGCGGACATTAAGTCCGAGGAACGCAGTATCATCGAGCAACTAACGGCTACGCGTACGGGGCGGGGCCGGCCTTCGAGAACGCCGCGACAATTCTGGTTCCGGGTGGGTTCAGGGCGGTGGCGTCGTGCATAGTCAGGAAAAGAACTGAGCGTCGGACATGGCCGAAGAAAAATCATTTACCGAGAAGACCAGCGCCGGGGACACAAGTATTGGTTTTGACTACCAACACTACTATTTCCTCTATCGCATTCTGAATCTGGGAACAGGGCAGTCCGTTGGCCTTGAAATCAAGGACGACGTCCACACCGAACTGAACGCCGATTTCAACATCTTGTATCAGTTGAAGCACACCGTCCAGACAAACGCCGCCGGCGCACCGGTCGCACTGGCTGAACTGGATACCGACCTATGGAAGACCCTCTATAACTGGTCGCAAGTAATTACCGATAAGGTTGACGGTCGTGGGGAGGTTGCTACCCAGCGAGCATTTGTGGCAAAGACTGAGTTTCATCTCGTCTCTAACAAGTCGCTGAGCAAAACAAATACATTTCTGAAGCTACTGATCGAGTTTCAGGAAACCGGCAAATTTGAAACGCTTAGTTCGCATATCAAGTCTTTATCTGAAAAAAGTCAGGATGTGGGCATCAGGAAGTACATCCTGTCGGTCAATGGCCTTGAGGAAAGCGTTCGAAAGGATTTCCTTGACCATGTGCGACTTGAGCTTGAGGTCGATGACATCATTGGCAGAGTCAAGAAATCAATCCGCGAGAAAATCATCGATCCGGACAAAATAGACGCTGTGTTTGAAAGGCTCGATTCCCGCATAAGCAGCGAGAATTTCCTCGCAGTGAAAAGCGGAGAGGCGCTGCACATCAGTTTCGAGGAATTCGCCACGCGATATGGAAAAATCTTCGAGGACGCAAGAAACAAGAAGCTCGTCCCCTATCGCTTCCAGCCAGTGCTGCCTGATGATATATTTGCACAAAAATTTATCAAACGATTAATTGAGATTGGTGCCCTCTCTGCCGCGGATGGCGAGCGAGCCGTGGACTACACGCGGCAGAAGATCCGATTGTCGACAAATCTGGAAAGGTGGGTTCAGGAGGGAAATATCGTCGGCGACGAGGTGGACGACTTCCATGATGAGGTTTTCAGTCGCTGGGACAACGAGTTTTACGGCTTGTTCGATAAATGCTCGAGCATGGATGAAGTCATTGATTCCGCGTTTGAGCTGCTTAGGATGCTTAGGCGAGAGCGCTTCAGATTGAGCGGTACCGAGCTTGATACCCAATTGAGCAATGGGGAACTCTACTATCTCTCAGACATCGGCCGTATCGGCTGGCATAGGGATTGGGCTGACAATGACTAGGCGCTGGTCGGGCTACAACAATGCAGGCATTTGTGCGACGGCCATGTTGGCGGTGCTTGCGCATGCGGAGCGAATGGCCGTCTCAAAAGCGCTGCTAGTCATGCCGCTTGTAATGCACGACGCGACCGTTCGCTATCTGGGGAGCGGGAGCGTTTCCTTCAGAGAGGTAGCAAGTTTGGTCGCACACAGACCTGACCTGTTTGCGAATTTCAACTCGCGTTTCGAGGAGAGCGTTGCCGTATCGGTGAATGCAATCCAGTGGATCGTCGCAGCGGGCTATGCAAGCTTTGATGGGACGCTGGTTCTGCGGCGGCCACCGAAAATCGATGCAAGTTTCGGAAAACGGGTACAGCGAATCGCGAAAGCGTCCGGACATATTGCAGCCATCCTGGCTGCTCCGGTTGAAGAACTTTATTTGAACTTCAGGGTGCAGCTTTGAATTTTGGGTTCGACTCCATCACGCTGTGGTCCAAGCGCGGCGAACGCCGCAGTCTCACTTTCGCTCGAAATAGGGTGAATGTGCTTTCAGGTGAGAGCCACACTGGCAAGAGCGCTCTCCTGGACGTTATCGACTACTGTTTCCTGGCAAGTTCACACAAGCTCCCAGATAGCGTCATCAATGAGAACGTGGAGTGGTACGGGCTGAAGTTTTATGTGAACGACAAGACTTATGCGCTCGCTCGCAAAAGCCCGCGTGGAAACAACGTGTCAGATGAGTATTATTTTTCGTCGCTTGGTAGTATGCCGGATGCGCCAGTTGTCAACGCGCGTGAAGACGATATCAGGGAGATACTCGAAGCCGAGTTCAAAATCGACGAGAAGGTGATCATTCCCTATGGCGGGAGCGCACTAAGAGCTAACTCGAAGGTGTCGTTCAGATATTTCTTCCTCTTCAACACGATCTCAGAAGACATAATAACCAACAGCAAGGTGTTTTTCGACAAGCAGTCCGAGGACCGCTACCGCGAAGCATTGCCGCGAATCTTCGACATGGCACTGGGGATTGACGACCTTGCGAACATGGCCGCACGCGAACGCAAGGAAGCACTGGAAAAGGAGCTCGCGCGAGCCGAACGGAAGAACTCTCAGCTTCGCTCGGGACGCGACGATTTCGACAGTGAGGTTCGTGAGATTGCAGCCAAGGCGGCGGCGTACGGAATCTTCGACGGCAATTCTAAAGCAATCTCGCGCGAAGTAGTCAGGCGCGCTATTGACGATGCAGCTTCCGCCGAAACGGGGCGAGCCTTGGACCGCCACGCTGTGGTGAGCGCCGAGCTATTTTCCCTTGAACGCCGGCTCAGGAAGCTCAAGCAGTTCACATCGGAGTATCGCGCGTACAAGGACACCCTGAAAACAGCCGAAGATAGCCTACTTCCAATCGAGCAACTCATCAAACAGGCGCCGACGCTGGTGAAATCAGAAATATTCGACGACCTCATAAGCAGCCTGAAGGCGGACCTGTTGGCGATCAAGAAGTCCACTGCGACAAAGCAGCCGGTTGACGGTCAGATCGGCACGATGGTGCGTGCTCTCGAACTCCAGCGGTCCGCGCTTGAGCGGGAACTTACTGGTCTGCCGCGGGAACCGCTGTCGTTTGCTACGGAGCGGGAAAAGTGGTTGTTCGTCGGGGAGGCGAAGGGTCGCTTCAGCGCATATGAAGCGGCAGCTCCATCGGCCGTTTCAAAGGAATCCCAGATTCCGACCGATGGGCTGCAACAGCAGATAGATGCTATTCATGTGCGCGACGTCGACGAGACTCGCTCGGCTGTCATTGCGATGATTAACGAAATTGCGCAGGGTTACCTGACCGACACCCGCAACGCGCTTGCGAACTATTCGGCCTATCAGACGGATTTTGCATACGGGGAAAAGCGTCTCAGGCTTCGCAAGCCCCGCTCAAGCCTCATCGAGAACGTTGGAAGTAGTTCGAATCACATGTTCCTGCACTTGCTGCAGTTTCTCGCACTTCACGAGGTGGCAATCAGTCACAAATCGCCCTTTGTGCCCAGCTTCCTCATCATCGACCAGCCAAGTCGCCCTTACTACCCTGATGAAAAGCCGAAAGACGACGTTGTTCTGAGCAATAGCGACAGTGAGAAGGTATCCATAGCGTTCCGGCTTCTCAACGACTTCGTAGCGCACATGAATAACGAATATCAAGCTGAATTTCAGATGATCGTGTTCGAGCATGTGCCTAGGACGACTTTCGCGGGAATGGACTATGTGCATTTGCTACCAGAGTTTCGCAATGGCGAAGCATTGATCCCTCAATCCTGGCAAGCGGGTTAATTGCCCTGTCACGAGGTTGTACGGTTCGGTGGACGCGCGGGGGTTCAGCAGCAAATCAAAGTAGCAAAGCCGCCGGAGGCATGCGAACGACAGCGACACATCAAGGGAGTACGGCAGTAGTCCTAACAATTAACATGCACCATACATCACCTCATCAAACCTTGGCATGAACGGTGTGCTGGGCACGTTAGAGTTTCAGTATAAAATAGCGATATCCCAGTTTTATACTGAAACATCATGGATCCCTGGATCGAGCTGGATGAGGATGCACTGCGGCAGTACATCGACGCGAAAGCCGTGTTCGAAGCTTGGGAATCAGCCCGAGCCAAGGCCGCAGAAGTCCGCGGCGGCATGCTATGGCGAACCACGAAAGGCCGCGAATACCTCATTAGAACTGGCGTCGACAACAGGCAGAAGAGCCTGGGCGTGCGTTCCGAGAAGACCGAGGAGATGTATTCCCGCTTCGTCACGCGCAAGGAAGCTGCCGAAACCAGGTTGAAGACTCTCACCGACGAGCTTGACAGGCATCGTCGCCTGAACCGCGCGGTCCGCGTCGGACGCGCGCCCGACATCCTCGTAGCCATCTTGCAGGTAATGGCTCGGCTCAATATCGCCGAGCATTTCATCGTCATCGGGACACACGCCCTATACGCATATGAAGCTGCGGCCGGGGTTCGCTTGCAAGAACGCGCGCTCGCAACGCGCGATGTCGACCTCCTTTGGGATACGCGCAAGCGCCTGCAGTTTGCTTCCCGAATGAAGAACCTGGAGCTGTCGATGCTGGACGTGCTACGAAAGGTAGATAGCACGTTTGAAATTCGGGATGATCAACTCTTTACGGCAGTAAACGCAAAAGGGTTCGAGGTGGACATCCTGCGTCGTGAGGCCGCAGACCTTGATCCCCACCCGCTTCAACTCACCGACGATGAAGACGACCTCTGGGCTGTCCAGGCGCGGCGCGCCAATGTCTTGCTGGGAGCCGCACCTTTTTCGACACCAATCGTTTCCGTGACCGGACGAATGGCTCGCATGACAACAATCAGTCCAACGGCGTTTGTCGAGTTCAAGCGTTGGATGGCATCGTCCGCGGATCGTGATCCACTCAAGGTTTCCCGCGACAAGCTACAGGCGTCAATCGTTGAAGAACTCGCCAATCGCTTCCAGCTAGGAGGTTAGAAATCTGGCCTAGATTTCTTGATCGACCGAATTGGGTCGTTCTGCGCCCCTCAGAACCGGTGCTTTCAAGACGAGGCGGCAGCCAACTTCACGACTGCGCGCCTCGCGTAGCGTCAGGCAACCTCCAACCCCTGCCCCTCCACCACAGCCAACTCACTCAACACCTGCGTCTCATGCGCCAGCGTGGCGGCTAGGGAAAGCAAGCTCTCCCAGACCCCTTGTTCCAAATCCGCCGCCTCCAAACTAACAGCCCCATGCTCACTAGCCATAAGCAATAGCCCATGAAGCTGCGCCGCCCGCTGCACCGCAAGACTCAACGGATTCTCGCCAGGGATGTGGGCGGTGACGAGGATGTCGACACCATTGTGTTCCGCCGTAATACCGTGATGAGTATGGCTATACATGATGCACCTCCACATACGCGGTCCGCGCGCACTGCTGCATTGTGAAGGTATTGGAGATAGCCAATCACCCAGAATGGGTAAGTAAGAAGTGAAGCGTGGGAATGCCCAACACCCGGTGAGCGGGACTGAACCTTTATGGTTAGGGATGATAGGGGTGGGCGGGCCCAAGGCAGGGTTAGCAGACCGGGAAAGAGCCGAAAGCCGGCGAGCCCGAAGGCTCCCCTGCCAGGGCCCGCCCAAAGAAGGGGCGTGCGCAGGCACAGCGGACGTAAGGATACCGCCAGAAGGCAAACGTTCGGCTCTCTCTTTTCGGGCTGCTAAACCCGGTCGCCACGACGCAGCGACGAGCCCAGTATGAAGAGGCGCAGCAAGCGCGAGTATGGGCAAACTCTTAAAAAGCGTTCGTCGCCGGATTGCCGTGATGAAGTGGGGTGCGCAGGTGTGGATGCGGTTGACTTCGTGGATGCTCCTGCCCTCTCCCCCCGCCCCTCTCCCGCAAGCGGGAGAGGGGAGAAAACACGCGGCACCGCGAAATGCCGCAGGCTATTCAAGCCTTAGAACCCCAAACTAGCCAACAAATCATCCACCTGCGCCTGGTCCGACACCACATCCGGCTTCCCTTCCGGATTCACCTGCGGACCATTCATCAGCGTCGACGGCTGCTGCACTTCCACGCGCCGCTCTGACGGCACGTTGTCGATCAACACCTGCAGCAGTTCCTGCTCCAGCGCGCGGATCATGTCCATCATCTTCTTGATGACCTGGCCGGTCAGGTCCTGGAAGTCCTGCGCCATCATGATGTCGAGCAGGTGGCTGTTGGTGGCGCGGGCCTGGCCGGGCACCTCGGACAGGAAGGCGCGGGTGTCCAGTACCAGCGAGCGGGCGTCGGCCAGTTCCACCGGCTTTTCAAACCAGGCGGCCCAGCGCTTATCCAGCGTTTCGGCCTGCTGTTCGATGTCGGACTGGATCGGCTGCGCCAGTTCGACCGCGTTGAGCGTGCGTTCGGCGGCCTGCTCGGTCATCGCGGCGATGTAGTTCAGGCGGTCGCGCGCGTCGGGGATGGCTTGCGCGGCGCGCTCGATTTCCTTGTCCAGGCCGAGCTCGCGCATGTTGTCGCGCAGCATGCGCGTCAGGTTGCCGATGCGCAGGATCAGTTGTTCGGCGGAATCGTTGCTCAGGGTGGGGGTCATGACAAACGCGCCTCCGCCTCAGCCGCCGAGTTTCTCGAAGATCTTGGTGATCTTCTCGTCCAGCGTGGCGGCCGTGAACGGCTTGACCACGTAGCCGTTGGCGCCGGCCTGGGCCGCGGCGATGATGTTTTCCTTCTTGGCCTCGGCGGTGACCATCAGCACCGGGATCTTGCCGATGTTGGCGTCGGCGCGGATGGCCTGCAGCATCGACAGGCCGTCCATGTTGGGCATGTTCCAGTCCGAGATCACGAACTGGAAGCTGCCGTCCTTGGCCTTTTCCAGGCCGGCGGCGCCGTCCTCGGCTTCTTCGACGTTGACGAAACCCAGCTCCTTGAGCAGGTTGCGGATGATCCGGCGCATGGTCGGGAAATCGTCCACGACCAGGATCTTGATGTTCTTGTCCACTTTAAGGGCTCCAGGTAAATGCAGTGATGACTTGTTGGTCCGGCTTTGTTGTTTGGGCTTGCCGGCTCGACTAGACGCGTTGCGCGCGCGTGCCGTACGTGGCCAGGCGCGCCATCACGCGCTGGGTCATCGCCGGCAAGGGCACGACTTCATGCACGCCGCCGGCGGCGATCGCCTCCTTCGGCATGCCAAACACGATGCAGGTTTGCTCGTCCTGCGCCAGGTTGTAGGCGCCGGCGTCGCGCATGCGCAGCATGCCGCGCGCGCCGTCGCGGCCCATGCCGGTCAGGATTACGCCGATCACGTTCTTGCCGCCGTGCTGCGCGGCCGAATCGAACAGCACGTCCACCGACGGGCGATGGCGGTTGACCGGCGCCTCCTGCGACAGGTGCGCGACGTAGTTGGCGCCGCTGCGCGCCAGCAGCAGGTGCGAGTCGCCCGGCGCGATATACGCATGGCCCGGCAGCACGCGCTCGCCGTGCTCGGCTTCCTTCACGGTGATGCGGCACAGGCCGTCCAGCCGCTGCGCGAATGATCGCGTGAAGCCGGCCGGCATATGCTGGACGATCATCACCGCGGGGCTGTCGGGCGGCAGCGGCATCAGGAATTCCTTGATCGCCTCGGTGCCGCCGGTGGAGGCGCCCAGAATGATCAGCTTCTCGGTCGACAGCAGCGGGCTGCGCAGCATCGGCACGGGCGCGGTGCCGGTGGCTGGGGGCGCGGCCGTTGGCGTGGCCGCGCGCACGCGGGCGCGCGATGCGGCGCGCAGCTTGTCGGCAATGGTGTCGGTGTATTCGAGCAGCCCGTCGCGGATGCCCAGCTTGGGCTTGGTGACGAAGTCCACCGCGCCCAGCTCCAGCGCGCGCATGGTGATTTCGGAGCCGCGCTCGGTCAGCGACGACACCATCAGCACCGGCATCGGCCGCAGCCGCATCAGGCGCTCCAAAAAGTCGAGGCCGTCCATGCGCGGCATTTCGACATCAAGCGTCAGCACGTCGGGGTTCAGGCGCTTGATCAGGTCGCGCGCGACCAGCGGGTCGGGCGCGGTGCCGACCACTTCCATGTCGGGCTGGCTGTTGATGATCTCCGTCATCAGGCTGCGGATCAGCGCGGAGTCGTCCACGCAGAGCACCTTGATCTTGGCGGCAGTCATGATTGGTCGTGCTTGTAGGGTTTCAGGGAAGCTGGCGCGAGTACGTCTGCCGCGCAAACAGTTCCGGCGAGCGCGACGGTTCGCGCGCCGAGGTGGCAATGGCCCGCGCCAGCGCGCGTTCGTCGCGCGCCACCGAAACCTGGTCGTCCTGCCGCGTCAGGCGGCGCACCAGCGCCAGCCCGCCGATCGGGAAATAGCTGACGCGGCGCGCATGCGGGCCGCGCAGGTCCTGCGCCGCCACGCGCACCTCTTCGGCCTTCAGGTAGCGCAGCACGAAGTCCGCGTTGCGGTCGCCGATGTTCAGCGTGGTCATGTTGGCCAGCACCGCGCCGCCGCCGAAGACCTTGGCCTCGAGCCGCTCGCGGCGCGCGCCCATCTTGAGCAGTTCGTTGATCAGCACTTCCAGCGCATAGCTGCCATAGCGCATCGATGCCGACAGCATGCGGTCGGCGCTGCCGTCGTCGTCCGGCAGCATGAAGTGGTTCATGCCGCCGACGCCGGCCACCTCGTCGCGGATGCAGGCGGCCACGCAAGAGCCCAGCACGGTGGTCAGCACCACGTCCTCGCGCGTCACGTAGTACTCGTTGGGCAGCAGCTTGATGGCCTGCTTGCCGAACTCGCGGTCGAAGTAGGTGCGCGTGGCCAGCGCTTCAGGCAGGTGGGGCGTGCGCATCAGGGCCTGCCCCGGCCGGCCGCGGACAGCGCGCCCGGTGCCAGTTCATAGACGGTCTGCCCGCGCAGCTGGAACGCGCGCGTGACGTAGGAGAAGTTCTCCGAATGGCCGGCGAACAGCAGCCCGTGCGGCTTGAGCAGCGGCACGAAGCGCTCCAGGATGCGGCCCTGGGTCGGCTTGTCGAAGTAGATCATCACGTTGCGGCAGAAGATGGCGTCGAACTGCTCGCGGATGCCCCAGTCGGGCGCGAGCAGGTTCAGCGGCTCGAACGCGATGGTGGCGGCCAGTTCCGGCTTGACCTTGACCGAGCCGGTGCGCGGGCCGGTGCCTTTGAGGAAGAAGCGCTTGAGCCGTTCCGGCGACAGCCGCGCCACCTGCTCGGCCGAATAGACGCCGCTGCGGGCCTTGGCCAGTACCTGGGTGTCGATATCGGTGGCCAGCACGGTGCCGGCGCGGTCGCCCAGCGCCTCGGCCAGGGTGATGGCGATCGAGTACGGCTCTTCACCGGTGGACGCGGCCGAGCACCAGACGCTGTAGGGCCGCCCAACCTGCTTGGCATGCTCCGCCAGCAGCGGGAAGTGGTGCGCCTCGCGGAAGAACGAGGTCAGGTTGGTGGTCAGCGCGTTGGTGAAGAACTCCCACTCCGGCGAGCGGTCATCCGCTTCCAGCAGCGCCAGGTACGAGGCAAAGTCGGTCAGCTGCAGCGTGCGCAGCCGGCGCGCGAGCCGGCTGTAGACCATCTCGCGCTTGTGGCTGCCCAGCGAGATGCCGGCGCGCCGGTGGATCAGCGTGCGGATCTGCTCGAAGTCTCGCTCGGTCAGCAAAAAGTCGCGCGCGTCGTCGCGCCGCAGCAGGGCGGCCGGCGCGGCGACCAGGCCGGTGTGCGCGGGGGCGGCGTTGCGGAACGGCGTCATGGGCTGTTGCTTCGGCAGTGCGGAAATCAGGCGAACTCGGCTTCGACCAGTGCCATCTCGGGGCTGGTCATCAGCTTCTCGATGTCGATCAGCACCAGCATGCGGCCGTCGATGGTGCCCAGCCCGGTCAGGTGCTCGGTCGAGATCGACACGCCGAACTCCGGCGCGGGCTTGATCGCGTCGCCGGTCAGCGTAAGCACGTCCGACACGCCATCGACCACGATGCCGACCACGCGGCCGGCCACGTTGAGGATGATCACCACGGTCTGGTGGTCGTAGCGCACGTTGCCCAGGCGGAACTTCAGGCGCAGGTCGACGATGGGCACGATCACGCCGCGCAGGTTGGTCACGCCCTTGATGAAATCGGGCGCGCTGGAGATGCGCGTGACGGTCTCGTAGCTGCGGATCTCCTGCACCTTGAGGATGTCGATGCCGTATTCCTCCGACCCCAGCGTGAAGACCAGGAACTCCTGTCCCGAAGCGTCGCTTCCGGGGGTATCGATGTGTCCGATGCCGGCCATGATGTCTTGTTCTCCTGTCGATGATTACTGCGCCAGCGCCGGTTCCTGCCGGCGCACGCCGGTGCGCTGCAGCGCGCCGACATCGACGATCAGCGCCACGCTGCCGTCGCCAAGGATGGTTGCCGCCGAAATGCACGGCACCTTGCGGTAGTTGGTTTCCAGGTTCTTCAGCACCACCTGGTGCTGGCCGATCAGCTGGTCCACCAGCAGCGCGAAGCGCTTGCCTTCGGCCTGCAGGATCACGGCGATGCCCTGCGTCGGTTCCTGCAGCGCGTTGGCGACGTTGAACACGCGGTGCATCTCCAGCAGGGGCAGGTACTCGCCGCGCACGTGCATGACGCGGTCGGAGTTGGCGGCGGTGTGCACGTCCTCGGCCTTGGGCTGCAGCGACTCCATCACGCAGTTCAGCGGCAGGATGAAGGTCTCTTCGCCCACCTTGACCGACATGCCGTCCAGGATCGCCAGCGTCAGCGGCAGCACGATGCGGATGGTGGTGCCCAGGCCCGGGCGCGAGCTGATCTGCACGTGCCCGCCCATCTCCTGGATGTTGCGCTTGACCACGTCCATGCCGACGCCGCGGCCGGAGACGTCGGTGACGACCTCGGCAGTGGAGAAGCCCGGCGCGAAGATCAGCTGCCAGACTTCCTCGTCGGTGATGGTCTCGGACACCGGCAGGCCGTTCTGGATGGCCTTGGCCAGGATGCGCTCGCGGTTCAGGCCGCCGCCATCGTCGCTGACTTCGATGACGATATTGCCGCCATGGTGCTGCGCGGACAGGATCAGCTGGCCGGTCGCGTCCTTGCCGGCGGCGACGCGCTTGTCAGGGGTTTCGATGCCGTGGTCCAGGCTGTTGCGCACCAGGTGCGTCAGCGGATCGATGATGCGTTCGATCAGGCTCTTGTCGAGCTCGGTGGCCTTGCCGAACGTGACCAGGTCGATCTGCTTGCCGAGCTTGCTGGCCAGGTCGCGCACCAGCCGCGGGAAGCGCGAGAACACATAGTCCATCGGCATCATGCGGATCGACATCACCGCTTCCTGCAGGTCGCGCGCATTGCGCTCGAGCTGGCCCATGCCCGAGAACAACCGGTCGAACAGCACCGGGTCCAGCGACGACGCGGTCTGCGCCAGCATCGACTGCGTGATCACCAGCTCGCCCACCAGGTTGATGATCTGGTCGACCTTCTCGGTGGGCACGCGGATCGAGCCTTCGCCGTGCGCGGGCGCGGGGGCCGGGGCGGCCTTGGCCTTCTCGCGGGCGGCGGGAGCCGGCGCGGGCGCGGCAACCACTGGCGCGGGCGCGGGCGCGGCAACCTCTGCCGGGGCCGGCGCCGCCGCCGGCGCATCGGCCGCGGCTTCGATCACGATCTGGTCGCCATCGATCACGAAGCAGCACACCGCGATGATGTCGTCGGCGCTGCATTGGGTGTTGAGCCATACCACCAGTTCGCCATTGGTTTCCTGCTGGCCGGTGATCTCGCCCAGGTTGGCCAGTTCTTCGCGCAGCAGCGCCTGGTCGGACGCCGAGACCTTGATCAGGCGGATCTTCAGGCCACCGCCGGCGGGCGCGGCCGCGGCGGCCGCGACAGGCGCGGGCGCCAGCGCCGCAACGGGTGCCGGGGCCGCGTCATGGCCTGCGGCTTCCTGCGCCAGCTGCTGCAGCACGGCGCAGATGCGCGCCAGCGTTTCCGGATCGGGTTCGGTGCCGTTGCGGTAGGCGTTGAGCTGGTCTTGCAACACGTCCTTGGTTTCCAGAAAGGTGTCGATGATGGTCCTGGTCAACGCCAGTTCCTGCCGGCGCGTGCGGTCCAGCAGGTTCTCGAAGATGTGGGTGGTCTCGGTCAGCGCGGCGAAGCCGAAGGTGGCGGCGCCGCCCTTGATCGAATGCGCGGCACGGAAGATGGCGTTCAGGTGCTCGGCATCGGGCGCCTCGATGTCCAGGCCGAGCAGCAGCTGCTCCATTTCAACGAGCAGCTCTTCCGCTTCCTCGAAGAAGGTCTGGTAAAACTGAGTGATATCGATATCGACAGACATGGCGTCCTGAGTCACTTGGTTACGGCGCGGGGCACGCTGCGGCAGCGGTCCTGCGTCATGGTTTGCTGCCCGATGCCGGCGCTGCCGGTGCAGGTGCCGCTGCGGGTGCGGAGGCCGCTGACAGCCCTGCCTGCATCTCCTGCGCGGCCTTGCCGGCCTGCGCCGCCACCGTGACCTCGGCGGCGCTGGCGTTCTCGGCCTCGAAGCGCGCCTGCGCCTTCTGGTTCAGCACCACGATGCTGATGCGGCGGTTGACCGGCGCGAGCAGGTCGCTCTTGTCCAGCGGCATGGTCGCGGCCAGGCCCAGCACGCGCAGCACCTTGCCCTCCTGCATGCCGCCCGCGATCAGCTCGCGGCGCGAGGCGTTGGCGCGGTCGCCGGACAGCTCCCAGTTGCTGTAGGTGCGCTCGCCGTTGGAATAGTTGGCTGCGTCGGTATGGCCGGACAGGCTGACCTTGTTGGGAAGCTCGTTCAGCACCGGGCCGATCTCGCGCAGGATGGTGCGCATATAGCTTTCGACGATGGCACTGCCGGTGCGGAACATGGGCCGGTTCTGCGTATCCAGGATCTGGATGCGCAGGCCTTCGCTGGTGATGTCCAGCAGCAGTTGCGGGCGGAACTGGCGCAGCACCGGGTTGTTCTCGATGATCTGTTCCAGGCGCTGCTTGAGCGCGCGCAGCCGCTGCGCTTCCTGCTGCTCGTTGCGGCGCTGTTCGTCGCTGGGGTCGTTGTCGTGCGCGCGCATGATCTCGCCGTCCTTGCGCATCACGTCCATGCCGCCGCCGGGAATCACGCTGGGCGACTGGCTGCTCTTCTCGCCGCCGACGATGGCGACCTTGAGCGGCATGCGGAAGTACTCGGCAATGCCTTCCAGCGTCTTCTTGTTGGCGCTGGACAGCAGCCACAGCACCAGGAACAGCGCCATCATCGCCGTCATGAAGTCGGCGTAGGCAATCTTCCAGCTGTGGTTGCCGTGCGGCCTGGCGTGCGACTTCGCCCGGCGGACGATGATCGGACGCATATCGTGTGCGCTGCTCATGTGGTGCCCCTTGCTGCGTGCGTTGCCGGCTGCTTAGTTCAGGCTCTTCACTTCACGCACGTGGTCGTCGAGCTCGAGGAACGACGGTCGCACCGTGGAGTACAGCACCTTGCGGCCGAACTCGACCGCCACCAGCGGCGCGTAGCCGTTCAGGGAGGCCAGCAGCACCACCTTGATGCACTCGTAGACCTTGACGTTCTCGGACACCTGCAGCTCGATGCGCGCGGCCAGCGGCGAGATAAAGCCGTAGGCCAGCAGGATGCCGAGGAAGGTGCCGACCATGGCGTGCGCGATCAGTGCGCCCAGCTCCGCCGGCGGCAGGTCGGCCGAACCCAGCGCGTGCACCACGCCCATCACCGCGGCGACGATGCCGAACGCGGGCAGGCCATCGCCGACGCGCGACAGCGCATGGGCGGGGATCTCGGCTTCATGGCGGAAGGTCTCGATCTCGTGGTCCATCAGGGCCTCGATCTCGAACGCATTCATGTTGCCGTTGACCATCATGCGCAGGTAGTCGGTGAGGAATTCCATCACCACCGGATCCGACAGGATGCGCGGGTACTGGCTGAACACGCTGCTGGCGGCGGGGTCGGCGATTTCCTTTTCCAGGAACAGGATGCCCTCGCGCCGTGCCTTGGACAGCAGCACGTACAGCAGCGACATGACGTCCAGGTACAGCTCTTTCTTGTACTTGGAACTCTTGAACAGGCCCGGCAGCGCGCGCGCGGTGGCCTTGATGGCCTTGCCGGTATTGGTGGCGATAAAGGCGCCGATGGCGGCGCCCGCGATGATCACCACTTCAGCAGGTTGATATAGCGCGCCCATGTGGCCGCCGGTCATGGCGTAACCGCCAAGCACCGCCGCTACCACGACGACATAGCCAAGAACTACTAGCACGATCGGATCCCCGTCTAAAAACGCGCGTCAGCCACGCTCATTGGCCCGCGGCACGGGCGTACGGAGGGAATCCGTCCGCCAGCGCAGCAAGCTTGCCAGCCGGCGGACCTTGACCAGGATCAGGCGTTGGTCTGCACGGCGGCGGCGTCTTTCGAGAGCTTCTTCACTTTCCCTGCGCGCGACGGCGGACGGCACAGGCTGCACACGAAGTTCGCGTGCGGCTCATACGCGTGCGTGACAAACTGTCCGCCGCAACACGTGCACCGGGACAGCTGCAGCATGTTGCTCTCGAAGAACCGTACTAACGTCCAGGCCCGCGTGAAACTTAAGACAATTTCACCGCCGAGCAGCGAAACATGCTCGAGGTACAGGCGGTAGGCGGCCACCACCGCGCGGATGCCCACGGTCTCGCCTTCCTGCACCATGAACTGGTAGGCAGAGAAGAACAGCGACGAGTGGATATTCGGCAGCCAGGTGGTGAACCAGTCGGTCGAGAACGGCAGCATGCCCTTGGGGGGCGAGACGCCGCGCAGCTCCTTGTACAGGCGGATCAGCCGGTCACGCGACAGCGTGGTCTCGGCTTCAAGCACCTGCAGGCGCGCGCCCAGGCCGATCAGCTCGATCGCGAGCTGGGTCTGGTTGGCGTCCTGGAGCACGCTCTTGCGGCTGGGAACGGAGGTGGCCGTGTAGCTCCGGTTTGGCTCGGCCTGCAGGAGCGCGGTCAATTGAGCGACTCCACAGGCTGACGTGCGAGCAGGATCGCGGCGTGGATCTGCTGCATGTCATGGCTCTTGGCCGTGTGGGTGAGAGTAGACAGAAGTGCATGGTCGTCGAAGCGGAACCTGCACAGCACCATGTTGGATGCCGCGAGCTTGACGAGTTGCGCCGAGGTCAGCTTGGCAAGGATATCCGCGATTTCCTTGCTGACCCCGAGCCTGAACATGGCTTCGACCTGGTTTTCGCGCACAAGGCGTTGCGCGAGCAGCAGATAGGCGAGGTTAACCTCCCTGATCTCCTGGAGAACTTCACTGCTTTCCAATTTATCCCCGCTACCAAAAACCCACCGTGGCCGCTTGTCCGGCGCTTACCGTTGCCCTGGGGGGCCCGGCGACCAGATCGTTTGTTTGCGGCTGGGCGGGTACAACGTACGACTAAGGAACTACGCCCAAGTCCAACTGTAATCAACTCCGTTACAAGTGTTACAGAGTGTAAGCAAGACCGTTACGTTTATATCGGCAATCGCCCCGCAATGCCAATCCCTACTTACGCGGGGGGGAAGCCAATGTCGCATGAAAAAGACATGGGCGACGCAGATTTTGTAACAAGTCACGCGTTTGACTTTTGCTTTGGCTCAAGACGTCACGAGCAAAAGACCTCTGCATCAAACGCGCGGGCACGACATTGGTAGCCTGCTGGATTCCTCTATTGACGCCGGCCGCGGGGAGTGTATCGCCGCGCACGGTGTGCGTAATACTGTCCCAAATATCCGGCGTGAACCGGTGCGAGGCGGCGGTGCCAGCGTCAATGTCCGAACAATCGGCGCAGCCAATTCGCGAGCCGCGCGAACACGTCGTCGGGCGCTTCGCGAAACAATGCGGGGCGCACGCGTTCCACCTGCTCCAGCACGCGCGAGGCCTCTTCCGGCTGCACCGAGCCGTATTCCAGCGCCAGCCCCAGCATGCCGCGCAACTCGCCCACGCGCGCGCGGCCGGCGGCCTCGTTGTCTTCGGTCTGCAGCGCGTACATCAGGTCGTAGGCGCGCTGGCGCAGGCTTTCAGCCAGGCGCCATGCAGGCGTGCGCATGCGCTCTTCCAGCGCGCGCAAATCTTCCGCCGACGCCGCCACCTGGGTGGCCAGGGCCTCGGTATAGGCGCTATCGGCGCCGCACTCGGCCAGCACCTGCGCCGCCCATTCGCGCGCATGCGCCAGGCGCTGTTCGCCACTCCAGCCCGGCTGAACCGCCAGGCCGAAGCCGAAGCGCTGGGCGTCGCGCATCAGCGCCGCGAGCGCATTGGGCAACTGCTTGTCGAACACGCGGCGCGCCCACCCGTACTCACCCCCGGACAGCAGCCGCGAGACCGCGCGCTCGGTCAGCGGGCCGTCATGCTGCAGCAACCGCGCACGCAGGAAGTCATGGAACTCGGGCGGCAGGAACTCGCGGTCCAGCCCGGTCGAGACCCCGATGAACTGGTCGAATTCCTTGCGCAGCCTGGCCGCTTCCTCTTGCGGCAAGGCCAGGGTGATATCGGTCGTCATGGCAACACTCAGAACGCGCTCCAGTCGCCGTTATCGGCCGCGGCAAGCGCGGGGCGCGGCGTCATGGCCGCGGCGCGCGCCGCCGGCTTTGCTGGCGCCGGCTCGGCCGCGTCGTGCGGGGCTTCATCGGCGCTGGCGGCTTCGGTCTTGGCCATGGGCAGCTTGGCCGCGCGCTTGCTTGCGGCGATGGCACGCACCGCGCCCGCACGTTGAGTCTTGGCGGGCACCGCGGCGGCCGGCATTACCTCGAAGCGCTCCGCGCGCTCGTCCTCTGCGGCCAGGCGGAAAGTCGACACCGCGGATTGCAGGTGGCCGGCCTGCTCTTCGAGCGCACCGGCGGCGGCAGCGGCTTCCTCGACCAGCGCCGCATTCTGCTGCGTCACCTCGTCCATCTGTGCCACCGCCTGGTTCACCTGCTCGATGCCAGAGCTCTGCTCGGCCGATGCCGCGCTGATCTCGCCCATGATGTCGGTCACGCGCTTGACCGCCTGCACGATCTCGTCCATGGTCTTGCCGGCCTGGCCGACCAGCGCCGAGCCGTTGTCCACGCGGGCCACCGTGTCGCCGATCAGGCCCTTGATCTCCTTGGCCGCGTTGGCGCTGCGCTGCGCCAGGCTGCGCACCTCGCCCGCCACCACCGCGAAGCCGCGGCCCTGCTCGCCGGCGCGCGCCGCTTCCACCGCCGCGTTCAGCGCCAGGATGTTGGTCTGGAACGCGATGCCTTCGATCACGCCGATGATGTCGACGATCTTCTTCGACGCATCGTTGATCTCGTCCATGGTCTGCACCACCCGGCCCACCACTTCGCCGCCGCGCAAGGCAGTATCCGAAGCATTGGCCGCCAGCCCGCTGGCCTGGCGCGCGTTGTCCGCGTTCTGCCGCACCGTGCTCGTCAGCTCTTCCATGCTCGATGCGGTCTGCTCCAGCGATGCCGCCTGCTGCTCGGTGCGCTGCGACAGATCGTTGTTGCCCGCGGCAATCTCGCGCGACGCGCTGCCGATCGATTCGGCCGAGGCCTTGAAATCCCGCACCATGCGCGACAGCTGCTGCTGCATCTGCTGCATCGCAAAGACCAGGCTGCCCTTGTCGCCGGCACGCGTGGCCACCGGCTGCGAGAAATCGCCCTCGGCAATGCGCGCGGCGATGGCCGCGGCATACGCCGGCTCGCCGCCCAGCTGGCGCGACAGCGCGCGCGCCAGCACCACCCCCAGCAGCACCGACAGCGCCAGGCCGCCCAGCACCAGGCCCAGCATCCACAGGCGCGTTTCGTCGTAGACGCTGCGCGCCTCTTCCATATTGTTGCGGGCACGGTCGTCGCGGCGCTTGACCATCTGCAGCATCACCGCTTCCAGCGCGTGGCTGTCCTTGAGCAGGTCAGCGCTTTCGGAGAACACCTGGCTCTCGAACTGCGAGGTATCGAGCGGCTGCTTGCTGACCAGCTCGACATACTTTTCCATGCGCGCGCGGAACGCCGGCGACAGGTCCTGGTACTGCTTGACCAGCGCCTTGCCCTCCGGCTTCTCGAAGGCGCCGGTCACCTGGCGGATGCGCTCATCCATCGCGGCCAGCGACTTGGCGATCAGCTCCTTCTCGACCGTGCGCTCGCCCATGGTCGACGCCGACAGCAGCGCGATCTGCGAGCGGCTGGCGTAGACCAGGTTGATGTTGGCGTCCTGCACCGCCTTGAGCGCGCGCAGGTCGTCGTTGTAGATCTTGCCGGTCCAGTCGGCCATGCGGCCCATGTTGACGACGCCCAGCAGCCCCATCACGGCGCCGATCACGGCAACGACCAGGAATCCGGCAACCAGCCTGGTCGTGACGCGCAATTGATTGAACCAATGCATAGCAACTCCCCCTTGTAACTGAAGCCTCGGGCACGGCCTGCCGCACCCTGTGTACGCTGGCGGCGCGGCGTGCCGCGCCCGCCTTCATTTCGATCCCAACCGTGCGGTGCCGCCCCCGGGCCTAGGCCCGTGCCGGCACCACATCGCCGCGCGCCTGCGCAGGCTTGCGCTGCGGCCGCACCTCCGCCTGCATGCTGACGCGGAAGGTCGATACGGCATCGCGCAGCCGCAGCGCCTGCTCTTCGAGCGCGCCGGCCGCCGCGGCCGCTTCTTCCACCAGAGCCGCGTTCTGCTGCGTGCCCTCGTCCATCTGCGCCACCGCCTGGTTCACCTGCTCGATGCCCGAACTCTGCTCGGCCGACGCCGCGCTGATCTCGGCCATGATGTCGGTGACGGACTTGACCGCCTGCACGATCTCATCCATGGTCTGGCCGGCCTGGCCCACCAGCGCCGAGCCGTTGTCGACGCGCGCCACGGTATCGCCGATCAGGCCCTTGATTTCCTTGGCCGCGTTGGCGCTGCGTTGGGCCAGGCTGCGCACCTCGCCCGCCACCACCGCGAAGCCGCGGCCCTGCTCGCCGGCGCGCGCCGCTTCCACCGCCGCGTTCAGCGCCAGGATGTTGGTCTGGAACGCAATGCCTTCGATCACGCCGATGATGTCGACGATCTTCTTCGACGCATCGTTGATCTCGTCCATGGTCTGCACCACCCGTCCCACCACTTCGCCACCGCGCAGCGCCGTGTCCGAAGCGTTCGCCGCCAGCCCGCTGGCCTGGCGCGCGTTGTCCGCGTTCTGCCGCACCGTGCTGGTCAGCTCTTCCATGCTCGACGCGGTCTGCTCCAACGACGCCGCCTGCTGCTCGGTGCGCTGCGACAGGTCGTTGTTGCCCGCGGCCACCTGGCGCGTGGCCGTCGAGATGCTGGCCATGCCTTCCTGGATCTCGTGCACCACCGACAGCAGGCTGCGCTGCATGGTCTGCATGGCCTGCGCCAGCGCGCCGATCTCGTCGGCGCTGCGGTGCTCGAAGCGCGTGGTCAGGTCGCCCGCGCCCATGCGCAGCGCGAAGTCCAGCATGTCGCGCACCGGCCGGTTCACGCGCGCCAGCAGCATGGTGCCGGCGGCAAAGGACGACGCCAGCGCCAGCGCAAAGCCGCCCCACAGCCACGGGCGCAAGGTTGCGGCAGCCGTGCCGCCCAGCGCCTCCACCGCGACCAGCGCGGCCAGGAACCACGCCAGGCCGCCGGCCTGCGCCCACAGGATGCGGCGCTTCAGGTTCAGCCGCAGCAGTCCCTGCACCAGGCCGCGCAGGCCGGTGCGCACCGCCGCGCCGTGGCGGATCGCCAGCCCGTCGGCACGTCCGGCGCGAAAGCGCGCATAGGCGGCGCCGGCGGCCTGCACCTGCTCGCGCGTGGCCATCGAGCGCACCGAGGTGTAGCCCACCACGCGGCCGTCGACGCGCGTCGGCGTCACGGTCGCATTGACCCAGTAGAAGTCGCCGTTCTTGCGGCGGTTCTTGACCACGCCCATCCACGTGCGTCCGGCCTGCAGGTCTTGCCACAAGTCCGCGAACGCCTCGGGCGGCATGTCGGGGTGGCGCACCAGGTTATGCGGCGCGCCCAGCAATTCCTCCGCCGCAAAGCCGCTGGCCTCGATAAAGGTGCGGTTGGCAAAGGTGATACGGCCCTTGAGGTCGGTGCGCGAGATCAGGTAGTCGGAAGGAGACAGCGGGTACTCGCGCTGCGTGACGGGTTGGTTGTTTCGCATCTAAGTCTGCACTGCTTGCCTGTGGCGCGCCGCATGGGTCCATGCGGTGCGCACCGCGGGCGGGTTCGGTCCGGCGCGCGCGTTGCGCGTGCCGGACGGCGGGGGGCGCTACTGCAGGATCAGGACACCGCTTCCAGCGCGGCCAGTTCTTCGGTATTGAGCAGCTTCTCGATGTCGACCAGGATCAGCATGCGCTGCTCGACCGAGCCCAGGCCGCGGATGTAGTCGGTCGCCAGTTCGCCGGAGAAGTGCGGCGTGGGCTTGATCTGCGCGGCGCTCAGCGTCAGCACGTCGGAAACGCCGTCCACCACGATGCCGGTGGTGCGGTCGTTGAGGTCGACGATGATCACGACCGTGTACTGGTCGTAGCTGACATTGGGCTGGCGGAACTTGATGCGCAGGTCGATGATCGGCACGATGATGCCGCGCAGGTTGACCACGCCCTTGATGTAGTCGGGCGCGTTCGCGATCTGGGTGACCGACTCGTAGCCGCGGATCTCCTGCACCTTCAGGATATCGACGCCGTATTCCTCGCGGCCCAGGGTAAAGGCTAGGAACTCCTCGCCCGCGCCGTCTGCCTTGTCGATGTGCTGCATCGTCTAGCCCCCCAAATTTGGCTCATGCTGGTTTCTCTGGCGCCGCAGCGGCCGGGCCGCTGGCTGCGCCGGGGCATGACATCGCCCACCAGTGTTTACGGCAGCATCCGGGGGTGACTGAAGGGCGACGCCGGGTCTTTCCTTACCCTTCCGACGTAGGGGGTGCCGCGTCCAGCAGCGCGGCCACGGCCTGCATCAGCCCGTCCGGGTCGAACGGCTTGGGCAGGAAGCCCGACGCGCCGGCGGCGCGGGCCTGTTCGCGGATGCTGCCGTCCTGCTCGGTGGTCAGCATCAGGATGGGCATGCGCGCGTAGCGCGGCGTGGCGCGCAGGCTGCGGATCAGCGTCAGGCCGTCCATGCCGGGCATGACCTGGTCGGTGACCAGCATGCCGAAGCTGCCGGCGACGGCCAGCGCATGCGCCTGGTCGCCGTCCGCGGCCTCGGTCACGTCGAAGCCGCCGGCGCGCAGGCAGGCGCCGATCATGCGGCGTAGCGAGGGCGAATCGTCGACGACGAGGATGCTGGGCAATGACATGGGCGCCTCCGGAGGTGCGGGAACGGGTTGGGTCCGCCAGGAACATCGATGGCATCGGCCACGCGGCCGGCGACGGACGGGCCGGCACAGGGCCGGGCCCACGCGGGCCAGCCTGCCAGACCGGTTATCGGCGGCGCGGCGGCCGGGCTTTAGGCGTCAGGCGGCGGACTGCGCGCGCAGGGTCTCGCCGAAGCCGGCGGCGTCCAGCGGCAGCGACAGCAGGTAGCCCTGCACTTCGTCGCAACCCATCTGGTTGAGGATGTCCAGCTGCGAGGCCGACTCCACCCCTTCAGCCACCACCTTCATGCGCAGCTCGTGCGCCAGCGCCACCATCGAGCCGACGATGGCGCGGCCCTGCGCATCGGTATCGAGCCCGCCGATCAGCGTGCGGTCGATCTTGAGCGTGCCCACGCGCAGCCGCTTGAGATAGCCCAGGCTGGAATAGCCGCTGCCAAAGTCGTCCAGCGCCACCTGGATCCCGAGCGACTGCAGCTCGGCCAGCGTTTCCAGCGACTTGCCGATGTCCTTCATCGCCGCGGTCTCGGTGATCTCCAGCGTGATCGCCGACGGCGGGATGTCGTGCTGGTGGATCTGCTCGAGCAGGTATTGCGGGAAGTTGCGGCTGGCAAAGCGCAGCCCCGAGACATTGATCGCCACCGGCACGGTCGGCACGCCGGCGTCGCGCCACTGGCGCACCTGGCGGCACACGCTGGTCAGGACCCAGTCGTCGAGCTTGTCGATCTGCCCGGACTGTTCGGCCACGGCGATGAACTCGGCCGGGCTGACCTGGCCCAGCGCGGGATGGCGCCAACGGCACAACGCCTCGGCGCCGACCACGGTGCGGCGGCGCGCGTCGTACTTGGGCTGGAACTGCAGCGACAGCGTATCGTCCTGGATCGCCACCCACAGGTCGCGCCGGATCACGCGGGTGCGGCGCGCGCGTTCGCCGGCGGCGCTGTTGAACAGGCGCACCTGGTTCGAGCCGCTCTGGCGGGCTTCGGCCAGGCTGACGCGGGCTGCCTGCATCAACGCTTCCGAAGTCTGCGCATCGCGCGGATAAATGGCGATGCCGATGTTCACGCCGATCTGCATCTGCAGCCCGCGCGCTGCAATGAACTCCGCCAGCGAGCCCAGCATGCGCGAGCCCAGTTCCTGCGCGCGCCCGTGGTGGACCAGTTCGGGCACGCCCACCGCGAACTCGTCGCGCGCCAGCCGCGCCAGGAAGTCGTGCGGCTCCAGCACGGCCTGCGCCAGCGCGCCGGCGTCCTGGGCCAGGATATCGTCGGCGCGCACTTCGAACACTTCGTCGACTTCGCGGTAATCGGCGATATGGATCAGCAGCACGGCGCAGCCTGTCTCGGCCAGCCGGGCCTGGCCGATGGCCTGGTCCAGCCAGCGGCCAAAGGCCACGCGGTCCGGCATCACCGTGGCCACGCTGTACTCGCCCACCGTGTCCTGGCCGCGCGCGGCGGCACGCACGGTCAGCCGGCCCGGGCGCCCGGGGATGCGCGCGCCGCGCCGCGCCAGCCGCGGCTCGGCGCCGCGGTGCAGCACCGGCAGGTCATCGGCAGGTTCGTCGGCCAGCGTGGCGTCGGCGCGCACCGGCGCCGGCAGCCAGCCGCGCGATTGGGCCCGATGCACGGCGAACAGCAGCGCGCACAACGCGGTCAGGCCGCCCGCCAGCCAGGCCGGGTGCGGCAGGCCGGCGGCATCGATGCACTCGCGCGCGGTCACGGTGCCGGCGCCGCACGAGCGGCCCAGGTGCGTGCCGGCGGCCGCGACCAGGCCGGCCCCGCCCACCACCGCCATCAGCGCCGCGCCGCGCCACAGGCGCGCGCCCTGGCGCAGCCACTGCACCAGCAGCTTGACCGCGGTGGTGGCCGCCGCCGCGGCGGCAAAGCTGGCCGCCAGCTGCGCGGTGTCGTTGACGGCCGGCACGCTGCCCGACAGGCCCACCACCAGCACTGGCATGCCGATGCTCAATTGCGACAGCAGCGCCGCCGACCACGTCAGCACGCGCAGCGACCGGCTGCCGGCCGGCTGGTCCGCACGCCCGGCGCGAATGCCGAGGGCGGCGGCTACACCCAGCAGGGCAGCCAGCAGCAACAGGACGGAACTCAGGGCAATCATTGGGCTGCGCGATGATGATGAAGATGCGCGAAGACGGTCAGGACCCGGGGCAAACCCCGCATCATGTCATCTTGCAGTCGCCGTGTGAACAAGGCAATGACTCCAACGCAGGGGTCAGAACGCGCTCCAGTCATCGTCACCGCCGGCCGCGGCGACGGCCGGGCGCGCTGCGGGCCGGCTTGCCGCGCTGATTGCGGCGCTGTTTGCCGGCTTGCCTGCGGGCACACCGGCAGGCCGGACCGGCGCCGTGCCCGGCAGGCTACGCGCCGCCCTGGCGCGCGTGCCACGGCTCGCGCCGACGCCGGCGGGCGTAGCAGGCGCCGGCGATGCCGGCGATTTTGCCGCGGCCTTTGCCCCGGCATTGGCCGCCGCCGGTGCCGCTGTGGCGCCGACCGTGAACACCGAGACCACGTTCTTCAGCTTCTGCGCCTGCTCTTCCAGCGCACCCGCCGCCGCAGCGGCCTCTTCGACCAGCGCGGCGTTCTGCTGCGTGACCTGGTCCATCTGGGTCACGGCCTGGCTGACCTGATCGATGCCGCTGGTCTGCTCCTGCGACGCCGCGCCGATCTCGTTCATGATGTCCGTGACCCGCCGCACCGCCTGCACGATCTCGCCCATGGTCTGGCCGGCTTCGGCCACCAGCCGGGTGCCGCTCTCCACGCGCTGGCCCGACTCGCTGATCAGCGCCTCGATCTCCTTGGCGGCCGAGGCCGAGCGCTGCGCCAGGCTGCGCACCTCGCCCGCCACCACGGCAAAGCCGCGCCCCTGCTCGCCGGCGCGGGCGGCTTCGACCGCGGCATTGAGCGCCAGGATATTGGTCTGGAAGGCAATGCCTTCGATCACGCTGATGATTTCCACCACCTTGCGCGAGGCGCCGTTGATCTCGTTCATGGTGTCGACCACGCGGCCCACCACTTCGCCGCCCTTGAGCGCGATCTGCGAGGCCTCGCCCGCCAGCACGCCGGCTTGGCGCGCATTGTCGGCGTTCTGGCGCACCACCGTGGTCAGCTCTTCCATGCTCGCGGCGGTCTCCTCCAGCGACGAGGCCTGTTCCTCGGTGCGCTGCGACAGGTCCAGGTTTCCGGTGGAAATCTGCTGCGTGGCCGACGCCATCGAATCCGCGCCGCTACGCACTTCCGCAACGATGCCCGACAGGCTCGACTGCATTGCGGCCAGGGCCTGCATCATGCGCCCGATCTCGTTCTTCGAGATGCTGGTGATGCGCGCGGTCAGGTCGCCGCGGGCGATGCGCTCGAACACCGCCAGCGCCTCTTGCACCGGCGCGACGATGGCGCGGTTCAACGTCACCGTGCACAGCGCGGCAAGCGCCAGGCCCAGCACGATCATCACGATCGACAGCATGCGGATGCGGGCAAAACTTGCCTGTGCCGTGCCGAAATTGGCCTCGCCCGCCGCCATCTGGAACTTCTGCAGCTTCTCGTGCGCGCTCGACATGCTGCGCTGCAGGTCGGGCAGCACCTTCTTCGCCAGCCGCACCGCCTCTTCCTGGTTGCCCGCCAGCGACGCCGCCTGCAGCGGCAGCACGCCCTGCTCCATGAAGGCCTGGCGCTGTTTGCCCAGTTCCGCCGCCAGGGCCTGTTCCTCGGCATTCTGCGGCAGGCTCATATAACGCTTCCAGGCCGCGTCCGACGCCTCCACGAACACCCGCGAGCGATCCACGTTGACCTTGGGATCGTCCTGCTCGCCCTGCATCACGTTGCGGTCCAGCGCCAGGCGCATGCGCGTGGTGGCCAGCATCGCGTCGCTGAGCGCGACGGTCGAGCCAAGCTGGTTGGCATAAGTATCCTTGAGCGCGCCGTTGCTCTGCGAGATGCCGTACAGGCCGGAGCCGCCGACCAGCAACAGCAGCAGCGACAGGATTCCCATGGCGCCCCGTAGCAGGGTCTTGATCTGAATATTGTTGTGGAAGGACATGATGAATTAAGACACTGGCAATCCGCGGGACACACCCCTTGCCCCGGTCCGGCAGGATCGTTGCCGCATTGATCCGCCCTGCCCGGATAACGGCGCGCCCCCTTCATCCTTGAGTCGCCGTCCGGCGCGCACGGTTATGGTGAATCGGCGATAAACGCCATGTCGGATATCAGCCACGTAAGGGGTTGGCTGGCGGGTATGGCCTGAAACGGGGTTGCGCCCTGTCCGTAAATGCCGGCGCGATTAATGTCATGGCCGGTATCCGCACACAACGACGACAGACCGGTCCGGCCGGGAATACCGCCGGGATTTCGGCACTGCCGCCCTCCATCGCAATACCGCTGGGACGCGGAAAAATCCGCGGCGACTCGCCCTGACACTGAAAGTTCACACAATTATCAGCAGCAAGAATTTTCGCAAAAACCGTCCGGGATTACGCCACCAGGATTTGCAGCCGGCAGCCGGCCCGTTATAATTGTTTTCAGCATTTTCCCCGCCCACCAGCGCACCCAGCGCAATTCAATCACCGGAAACCGAGGACGCAATGGCGACGTATCAGGAAATCGTTCAGAAAATCAGCGAACTGCAGAAGCAAGCCGAGGAAATCAAGGCGCGCGAACAATCCACGGTGATCGCGGATATTCGCGAGAAAATCGAGCAATATGGCCTGACCGCGGAAGACCTGGGTTTTGGCGCGAAGGCCCCGGCCGGCAAGAAGGCGGCCAACCGCAAGGTGCCGGTGCGTTATCGCGACAGCGCCGGCAATACCTGGACCGGCCGCGGCAAGCGTCCGGGCTGGCTGACCCAGGCCCTGGCCCAGGGCAAATCGGTCGAGGACTTCCTGATCCGCTGAAGCGCCCGATCCGGCAGACGGCAAAACGCCACGGAAACTTCCGTGGCGTTTTTGTTTGGCGTGGCCGAAAACCTGGCCGGAGGTCAGGCGTCGAAGCCGTGCGGGTTCATCGACTGCCAGCGCCACGAGTCCTGGCACATGCGGTCCAGGTCATGCTGCGCGCGCCAGCCCAGCAGTTCACGGGCCAGCGCCGGGTCGGCGTAGCAGGCCGCAATATCGCCGGGACGCCGGTCCACGATCTGATACGGCACCGGCTTGCCGCTGGCGCGCTGGTAGGCCTGCACCACCTCCAGCACGCTGTAGCCGCGTCCGGTGCCCAGGTTCACGGTCATGCCGCGGCCCTGCCGTCCCAGATAATTGAGCGCCGCCAAATGGCCGTCGGCGAGGTCGCAGACATGGATATAGTCGCGCACGCCGGTCCCGTCCACGGTCGGGTAATCGCCGCCGAATACCATCAGCTGCTCACGGCGCCCGCCCGCCACCTGCGCCACATAAGGCATCAGGTTGTTGGGAATGCCGCGCGGATCTTCGCCGATCAGGCCGCTTTCATGCGCGCCGACCGGATTGAAATAGCGCAGGTAGGCAATGCGCCAGGCCGGATCGGATTTTTCCAGGTCGCGCAGGATTTGCTCGCCCATCAGCTTGGTCTGGCCATAGGGGTTGGTTGCCGACAGCGGGAAATCTTCCAGGATCGGCACGGTGTGCGGATTGCCATAAACCGTGGCCGAGGAACTGAACACCAGCTGTTTCACCCCGGCCGCGCCCATGGCGGCACATACCGTCAGCAGGCCATCGAGGTTGTTGCTGTAATAGGCCAGCGGCTGGCTGACCGATTCGCCCACCGCCTTGAGCGCGGCAAAATGAATCACGGCACTGATGCGGTGCTCGGCAAAGAGCCGGTCCAGCAGCGCGCGGTCGCGCACGTCGCCCTGCACGAAATGCGGGGCCTGGCCGGTAATGGTGGCGAGCCGGTCGATCACGGCCGGGCTGCTGTTGCACAGATTATCCAGACCGATCACGTGGTAGCCGGCATTGAGCAGCGCCACCCACGTATGCGAGGCGATATAGCCGGTGGCACCGGTCAGCAGCAAGGTTTCAGGCATGGGTATTGGCGTCGATCGATTCGGTTCAGCGTTGTGCGGAGGGCAGCCGGCGCGCCGTGTGCGCGATAAATAACTTGACTGCCATGCCCGGCACGGGAAGGTAGCTATTATCCACGATGCACCATGGCACCCTGACAGCCGCCCCAGTCACGGCTTTCAGTCAGAAGCCGCGGAAGCCGGCGCGACCAGCCCTGTCCGCGCCTGCCAGGCCTCGTACGCCGCCCGCAGCCGCCAGCCCGATTCCAGGTCGCGCATGCCAAGGCACTGCGCCACCTCGGCGGGCGCCGTGCCGGCCTCGAAATGCATGGCCGCGCAGGTATTGCGCAAAGTCTGCGGCGAGGCGCGCTCGCTGCGCCCGGCCAGCACGCCGGCTTCGTCCAGCAGGATTTCCACGCGCCGGTAGACCGACGCCGCATGCATCGGCCGCCCTGTCGGCATGGCTGGAAACACCAGGCTGCCGAGCGTGCCGGAGGCCTCGCGCAGCGCCAGCCAGGCGCGCAACGGCGCATGCGCCAGCGGGAACAGCGGCACGGTGTAGGCGCGGCCGTTATCCGGACGCACCATGCGCAGCGCCATCCGCCCGGGCCTGCTGTCGGCGAACACGTCGGCGATCACGTCGGTGCGCAGCGCGCGCGCCTCCGCCACCTTCAGGCCGCCGCCGAGCAGCACGGCCAGCAGCGCCGCGTCGCGGGCGCGCTTCCATTGCGTGGGCGACGCCGCGGCGCCGGTGTCGCCGGCGGGCGCGCCGGCCGGGCCCAGGATGCGGGCCACCAGCAGGTCGCGTTCGCCCGGCAGCAGGAAGGCGGTGGGGTCGTTCTCGCCCTCGGCCAGATGGGCGCGCACCGCCTGGCTGCCGGGGTTGTGCATGCCCTCGCGCAAGCGGGACAGGTGGTGGAACACGCGTTCGATCAGCCGCGCATAACGGTAGCGGTGCGACTTGTGCAACTGCTGCGCGTCCAGGAACTCGCCAATCTGCTCGGCGGACCAGCTCAGCGGCGGCAAGCCGCGCTCGGCCGACCAGCGCAGCAGCTTGCCCCACATGGCGCGGTAGACCACGCTGGTGCCGTGGCGAAAACCGTGCTGCGCCAGCCAACCGTCGAACGCGCGCTCGGGGTGGTCGCGCCAGGCGGCCAGGTCGGCATCGAACAAGGCCGCCTGCTCGAGCTGGGCGGCGCTGGGCTTGGTGGTCACGGACTCTCCTGCTTGCCGCATCAGGCCGGCGGCCGGCGGACGATCCCGACTATTGTAGACAACGCGTCACTGCGCGCCGCCAGACGCGTGCCGAGCTTGCAGCGGCCCACGCGGCGTGCTACCTTTCGATCCACTATGCAACTGGTTGCATAAATCCGCAAAGAGATCGCAGCAAACCTACAGCGCCCCGCCAGGAGACCTCCCCGTGACCACTGCCCTGCTCCCCGCCGCCCAGGCTTCGCTAGACGCCTGGCACCAGATGATCGCCACCCATTCCATGGCCGGGCTCGATGCCATCGTCGCCGACGACGTGGTGTTCCGCTCGCCGGTCGCGCACACGCCGTATCCCGGCCGGGCCGCCATCGCGCTGGTGCTGACCACGGTGAACCAGGTGTTCCGGGACTTCCGCTACCACCGCAGCTTTGTCAGCGACGACGGCCACAGCGTGGTGCTGGAGTTCAGCGCCAGCGTGGACGGCAAGGCGCTCAAGGGCATCGACATGATCCGCTTCGACGACGCCGGCCGCATTGCCGAATTCGAAGTCATGGTGCGCCCGCGCTCCGGCCTCGAGGCGCTCGCCGCCGCCATGGCCGCGCGCCTGGCGAGCCAGAAAAATGTGCTCACCGGTGCCGCCTGACGCGCGCCAGCCGACAGCGCCACCGCATCACTTCACCGCATCCATCGGCATTACCCAGGAGACTTTCCCCATGGCCCTTCCCGCCCAGTTGCAGAACCGGCTTTCGCTGCCGGTGGTCTGCTCGCCGCTGTTCATCATCTCCAACCCGGACCTGGTCATCGCCCAGTGCAAGGCCGGCGTGGTCGGATCCTTTCCCGCGCTGAACGCGCGCCCCGCGCCCACGCTGGAGGAATGGCTGGACCGCATCACCACCGAACTGGCGGAACACGACGCGAAGCACCCCGAACGCCCGGCGGCGCCGTTCGCCGTCAACCAGATCGTGCACAAGTCCAACGACCGGCTCGAGCATGACCTGGAACTATGCGTGCGCTACAAGGTGCCGATCGTGATCACCTCGCTAGGCGCGCGCAAGGAAGTCAACGACGCGGTCCACTCGTACGGCGGCATCGTGCTGCATGACGTGATCAACAACGCCTTCGCGCGCAAGGCGATCGAGAAAGGCGCGGACGGCCTGGTGGCGGTGGCCGCCGGGGCCGGCGGCCATGCCGGCACGCTGTCGCCGTTCGCGCTGCTGCACGAGATCCGCGAATGGTTCGACGGCCCGCTGCTGCTGTCGGGCGCGATCTCCAGCGGCGACGCCATCCTGGCCGCGCAGGCCGCCGGCGCCGACCTGGCCTATATCGGCTCGGCCTTCATCGCCACGCAGGAGGCCAACGCGCAGGACGGCTACAAGCAGATGATCGTCGACAGCAGCGCCAACGACATCGTCTATTCCAACCTGTTCACCGGCGTGCACGGCAACTACCTGCGCGGCAGCATCGAGCGCGCCGGGCTGGACCCGAACGCGCTGCCGCAATCGGACCCGTCGAAGATGAATTTCGGCTCGACCAGCGTGAAGGCGTGGAAGGACATCTGGGGCGCCGGCCAGGGCGTCGGCGCGATCAAGCGCGTGGTGCCGGCCGCCGAACTGGTGCGCCGTTTCGCCGAAGAGTACGCGCTGGCGCGCCGCCGACTGGGACTGGGCGAAACCAGCCCGGCCGGCGCGCGCGCCGTCGACCTGGCCTGAGCACGCGAGCCTGCTGCGCTACAGCAGTGGCAGCAGGGCCTCGCCCCAGGCCACCCAGTCGGTCTCGAAGCGGATCCCGCGCTGCAGCAGCGCATAGCGCAGTTGCTGCGCGCGGTCCATGTCCGGCGCCGAGAAATCGCGCCGCTCGATTGCCAGGTAAGTCTCGAGGCGGGCGCGGTGCAGCGCGATCAGCCGCCGCATCTCGTCGCCCAGGCCGAGCGGGCCGATCACCGCATCGGCGCGCAGCTTGACCAGGATCTCCTCGCGCTGGTCCAGCCCCGCCCCGGGCGCCAGCACCCAGCGCGCCAGTTCTTCGCGGCCCGCGGGCAACACCCGGTAGACCTTCTTGCGGTTGCGCCGATCGGCGTTGCCCTCGCCTTCCGCCGCGTCGCTTTCATCGGCGGCAATCCAGCCGCTGTCCGCCATCCGGCCCAGTTCGCGATAGATCTGCTGGTGCGTGGCATGCCAGAAATAACCGATGGAGCGGTCGAAGCGCCGCGCCAGGTCGTAGCCGGACGAGGGTTTTTCGATCAGGGAGATCAACAAGGCGTGCTGGGTCGACATGCGTCTGCTGGGCGCGGGGATGATCGGAGTGGATTCAGGCAGCACAGCGTGCCGGCAGGCGCGCCGGTCACCGCACTTTCAAAAACTGGCGCTATGGTAGCGCAATGCCGGGCCAGTGCCCGAAGGGCGCCCGGAAATATGGCGGGACCCGATATATTCGTCGATTTTGTCAGTTAAGAAATTTCCTACCAGACAGAATTAAAAAATGCTGAATGGCATTTCCGGCCGCTGTGCCATACATTCCATACATTGAAGCTGTGCGAGCAAAAACTATCCACCCCCGGCCGCACCATGCAGAACTTTGGAGTGTGTCCATGACCGGAAGAATCCTGCTTGCCGAAGACCGCGACGTGCCCTGGGAGGCCGACGCGCGCCCGCTCGGCCTGCTGGCGCCAGTGCACGACAAGGCGCCAGTTTATTACCGGCTGCCCGATACGCCTGACGGGCACCATATCAAGGAATATCCCAGCGGCCTGCGCCAGCTGGTGCGTTTTGTCGGCGTCGAGGAACAGGTCGTCAAATACAACCTGAGCTGAACCCGCGCCACCGTTTTCCCTGTGGTTGTCTCCTCCAGCCCGATCCTGCGGGCAGGGACTTGAACCCGCGAGCTTCGCGGGTTTTTTCTTGCCTTGACGGTAGCTGCGCGTGCCTGCCTCAGAGCTGCGGCGCACGGCAAACGGCGCCGCCGGCATTGTCCGCCTCGGGCATGCCGAACACGGCCCGCGCCCCGCACTGCGACCCGAACATGCGCGCCTGGTCGTGCCCCACGCCCACCACTTCATACGCCTGGTGGCGCATGGCCAGGCCCGGGCCGGCGAGGTAGCGCTCATAGCGCAGGTAGCCGCGCGCACGCTGCAGCCGCGTGGGGCCCTCGGCCTCGGCGCCGCACGATTTGTCGAGCACGCGATGGTTGGGATCGTTGTCCTCGGTGCCAGCCAGATACGTCACCTGGCGTCCGGCATAGCGCCGGTACAGCGCCATGCCATCGGCGCCTTTGGCATATGGGACCATGTCCTGCATGCCATAGCGGTATTTGTCGTAGTCCGGACAACGGGCCTGGTCATACGGCGCGAACGACTTGCCATCGGCGCCAGCCGGCCGCACCGGCGTGAAATACAGATACGACGAGGGATTGGCCACGACGTAGCGCAGGTCGATGCCGCCCGCGCGGATGCGTTCGTCGACACGGTTCAGCACCGCGTAGCGGTGCACGATCTGCCCGCCGCCGGAATGGCCGGCCACCGTCACCTTGCGCACCAGCGGCAGCCGCGCCTTGTCGGTGAAGAGCGCGAGCAGGTCGTCCAGCACCTGCAAGGAACTGACGCGGGCCGGGCCCTCGAGCGCGTCCTCGCCGCTGAGCCAGCCCTGCACCGACCAGTGCGGCATGCGGGTAAAGCCCTTGTCCCGGTCAGGCGTGCCGGGGAAATTCGGCGCGACCAGCAACACCTCGTCCGGATTGCGCCCGCTGGCCTTCAGCAGTGCCGCGCCGGCGGCAAAGTAGTCGTCGCCGTTGCGCTGCAGGCCATGCTGGACCAGCACCACTTCGCGAATGCGCGACAGGTCGCCGTCGAGCCGGTGATTGGCATAGACCGGGAAGTCATAGCCGGCGCCCGCGCCGAGATGCACGCGCTGCCAGTGCGGCGCGGCAGCCGTGGGGCCGGCGGGGTTGCCGGCGGCAGGCGGCACGGCCGGCGTGCCGGCGCAACCCGCCAATACCGCGAGGCTGGCGGCAGCAAGGGCGCGTGCCAGATGCCAACGGGCGGACTGCGGCAGGCGAGCGATCGATGGCGTCATGGCGGGTGGTCTCCGGTTGGCATGCCGGCGATGGTAGGGCAGTGGCGCGGGGCATGGCAACGCCTGCCGCGCCGCCATGCAGTGCTACGCCAGCCGCCTGGCCAGCGCCGCCACGTCTGGCCACGTCACGCGTCGCACCATCACGCGCAGGTCGGGCCCATGGAAATCGTCCTCGAACGGCTCAGAGGCCTCGCCGCCCAGCCGCTGGTAGAACTCGCACGCCTGCGTATTGGCCTCGAGCACATAGAGGAACAGCGGCTGCCCTGGCCAGCCCTGCATGACACGTTGCGCGCAATGGGCCAGCAGCCGCTTGCCCAGCCCCTGGCCATGGAAAGCGGGCAGGACATGCAGGTTGTCAAGGTAGATGCCGAAGCGCGGGTCGGCCTGCGGCAACAGGCAGGCAAAGCCGGCGGCCTCGCCGTCGACCAGCGCCAGCGTGACCTCGGCCGGGCCATCGGCGCCGTCGTGCATGCGCGCGCGCCAGGCCGCCAGGCGTTCGGGGTAGGCCTGCTCGCGCAGGTACCCGTCCGGCAGCATGCCGGGATAGGTGTGCTGCCAGCTGGCGGCATGCATGGCGCCAAGCCGGTCGGCATCGGCGGCGGTGGCAGGTATCAGCGCAAGTTCGGGCATGGGACGAGACGAAAAAGGCACAGAGGTGCAGGCGCATGCGGCAAGCGCCCATTGTGCCCGCGTCGTGCCAAAGCTTGCAAAAGGCGGAGGAAGGGTTTGCAATCGTGGGCCCCGGCACATCCGGCCTTCCCTTGCGCGCCGCCACGGCAGCGGGAACGAAGGTTGCAGCAACCCGGTCACCACCCGCGCAAGCAAAAGGAAGCCTTATGTACATGGTCTACTGGTCCGAAGCCCTCGGCACGGGACTGACGCCGCATGCGCAGTCGTTCCCCAGCGACGCGATGCGCGAGGCGCTGCGCTTTACCGAAGCACTGCGCCAGCGCCAGCACGCGGGCGAGGCGGTCAGCTTTGTCACGCTGTGCTCGGAAAATCCCGACTCGGTCGGTCGCGCCGGCGCGGCCGATCCGCCGCCCGACTACGAGTGGAAGAAGCGGCGGCCATGACGCCCGCGGTCAGGTAGCGGCCTGTTGCGCCGCACCGGCCCGCGCCGCCGGCCGCAGCGCGGCGCGCACCACGAACGCCATCACCACCGCGAACACCAGCATCGCCGACAGGAAGTACAGCCCCGCCGCCAGGCTGCCGGTGGCGTCCTTGATCACGCCGATGCCATACGGCCCGAAGTAGCCGCCGAGGTTCGCCAGCGAGTTGATGGTGGCAATCCCCACCGCGGCGCTGGCGCCGGTCAGGAATTCGCCCGGCAGCGCCCATACCACCGCCTGGATCGAATAGATCGAGAACGCGGTCAGGCAGATAAACAGGAACTGCAGCACCGGCGACTGCACCCAGGCGCTCAGCGCCATGGTGACCGCTGCCATCCCCGACACCACCACGATATGGCCGTAGCGCTCGCCCTTGCGGTCCGAGTGGCGCGGCACCAGGTACAGGCCGACCACGGCGAACAGGTAGGGCACCGCCGACAGCAGGCCGGTCATCGCATCGGTCACGCCGAACTGCTTGATGATGGTCGGCAGCCACAGCGACAGCCCGTAGATGCTCAGCGGAAACGGCAGGAACAGCAGCGACAGCAGCAGCACGCGCTTGTCCCTGAGCGCCTGCAGCGGGTTGCCGTGCGGCTTGAGCGCATAGGCGGCCTGGTCGGCGGCGAGCTCGCGCTCGATCCAGGCGCGCTCGGCCGGTGCCAGCCATGCTGCACTGGCGGGCGATTCCGGCAGGATGCGCAGCGTCGGCAGGCACAGCACCACCGCCGGCAGGCCGCTCAGCACGAACAGTGTCTGCCAGTTGGACATGCCGAACAGCCCTTGCGTCGACAGCACCAGGCCGGCAATCGGTCCGGTGATGATCAGCGCGATCGGCTGCGCCAGCACCAGCAGTCCGATGATGCGCGCGCGATGCCGCATCGGGAACCACTTCGTCAGGAAGTACAGGATGCCCGGATACAGGCCGGCCTCGGCCGCGCCCAGCAGGAAGCGCAGCACGTAGAAGCTGTGCGCGCCCTGCGTGAACGCCATCGCCATGGTGATCAGGCCCCAGGTCAGCAGGATGCGCGCGAACCAGCGGCGCGCGCCGAAGCGTTCCAGCGCCAGGTTGCTCGGCACCTCGCACAGGAAATACCCGATGAAGAACAAGCCCGCGCCCAGGCCATAGGCCGCGTCGCTGATGCCGATCGCCGCGTTCATGTGCAGCTTGGCAAAGCCGACCACCGAGCGGTCGATATACGCCACCACGTAGATCAGCGCCAGGAACGGGATCAGCCGGCGCACCAGCATGCCGACGATGCGGGTCTCTTCCTGCGCTTGTGCGCCGGTTTCCGGTCCTGGGACGGCGCGCTCCAGCGGCGCGGTCTGTGTGCCTTGCATGGCTAGTCTCCTCTGTTCTTGTAAGGGGTCGTGCGCGCCGCCGGGGCCGCGCGCATTCGATGTAACGGGATGGATCAGTGCATCAGTGCGAGTGGCGCGGCACCTCGCGTCCGCGGCAACCGACCAGGAAGTCGAGGTCGCAGCCCTCGTCCGCCTGCAGCACGTGGTTGACGTAGAGCTTGCGATAGCCGCCATCGGCGGGCGCCTGCAGCGGCTGCACATCGGCCATGCGGCGTTCGAACTCGGCGGGATCGATATCCAGGTGCAGGCGCCCGGCCTCGCAGTCCAGCTCGATCCAGTCGCCGTCGCGCACGATCGCCAGCGGCCCGCCGGCCGCGGCCTCGGGCGCGACGTGCAGCACCACGGTGCCGTAGGCGGTGCCGCTCATGCGCGCATCGGAAATGCGCACCATGTCCTTGATGCCCTGGCGCAGCAGCTTGGGCGGCAGGCCCATGTTGCCGACCTCGGCCATGCCGGGATAGCCGCGCGGGCCGCAGCACTTGAGTACGAGCACCGAATTCTCGTCGACGTCGAGCGACTCGTCGACGATGCGCGCCTTGTAGTGCTCCAGGTTCTCGAACACCACCGCGCGGCCGCGGTGGCGCAGCAGCTTCGGCGTCGCCGCCGAGGGCTTGAGCACCGCGCCGCGCGGCGACAGGTTGCCGCGCAGGATGCGGATGCTGCCGTCGCGGATCAGTGGCTGGTCGAGCGGGCGGATGACTTCGTCGTCGGTGATCGGCGCGTCTTTGACGTTGTCCCAGATCGCCTTGCCGTTGACGGTCAGCGCGCCCGGATGCGGCAGCAGGCCGGCCTCGCCCATGCGGCGCAGCACCGCGGGCAGGCCGCCGGCGTAGTAGAACTCCTCCATCAGGAAGCGGCCCGACGGCATCAGGTCGACGATGGTCGGCGTGTCGCGCCCCACGTTGCTCCAGTCCTCCAGCTCCAGCGGCACGCCGATGCGGCCGGCGATCGCCTTCAGGTGGATCACGGCGTTGGTAGAGCCGCCGATCGCGGCATTGACGCGGATCGCGTTCTCGAACGCCTCGCGCGTCAGGATCTTCGACAGCGTCAGGTCCTCGCGCGCCATCTCGACGATGCGGATGCCGGACATGTGGGCCAGCACGTAGCGGCGCGAATCGACCGCCGGGATCGCCGCGTTGTGCGGCAGCGAAGTGCCCAGCGCCTCGGCCATGCAGGCCATGGTCGAGGCGGTCCCCATGGTGTTGCAGGTGCCGGCCGAGCGCGACATGCCGGCTTCGGCCGACAGGAACTGGTGCAGGTTGATCTCGCCCGCCTTCAGCGATTCATGCAGCTGCCACACCGCGGTGCCCGAACCGATGTCCTTGCCGTCGAGCTTGCCGTTGAGCATCGGCCCGCCGGTGACGACGATAGCCGGCACGTCACAGCTGGCCGCGCCCATCAGCAGCGCCGGCGTGGTCTTGTCGCAGCCGGTCAGCAGCACCACCGCATCGATGGGATTGCCGCGGATCGCTTCCTCGACATCCATCGCGGCCAGGTTGCGGGTCAGCATGGCGGTCGGACGCAGGTTCGATTCGCCGCTGGAAAACACCGGGAATTCCACCGGGAAGCCGCCGGCCTCGTACACGCCGCGCTTGACGTGCTCGGCCAGCTTGCGGAAATGCGCGTTGCAGGGGGTGAGTTCCGACCACGTATTGCAGATGCCGATCACCGGGCGGCCGTCGAACGCGTGCTCGGGTATGCCCTGGTTCTTCATCCAGCTGCGATACATGAAGCCGTTCTTGTCGGCGGTGCCGAACCACGCCGTCGAGCGCAGCGGCTTGCGTTGCTTGTCCTTGGAATCCGACATGTTGTTCCTGGTGCGAGGGCTGCCCGGAAGGGCAACGGGGATGGCAGGGACGACGGATCCAGCGGCATCGCGACATGGCGGGCGCCACGCAGTCTCCGGTCGTTGTTGTTTTGTCGGAGGGAGTGTATGCAGCTTGCCGATATGCTACTAATGAAGAGTTCGGCATTTGCGATATCGATATCCGCATTGGTATTTACCCTATGGACGCCCCCTTCCTTTCCGCCGCGGCTGACGCGGCGCCTGTGACTCCCGCCTGGCATAGCCACACCCGCCTGAAGACGCGCCAGCTGCTGCTATTGCTGGCCGTGGCCGACGAAGGCAGCATCCACCGCGCCGCGGAAAGGCTGGCGATGACCCAGCCGGCCGCTTCCAAGCTGCTGCGCGAGCTGGAGGAGATGCTGTCGGTGCCCCTGTTCGAGCGCCTGCCGCGCGGCATGGCGCCGACGGACTATGGCCGCGCGATGATCCGGCACGCGCGCGCGGTGATCGGCAGCCTGAACCAGGCGCGCGAGGAAGTGCTGGCGCTGAAGGCGGGCCGGCTCGGCCACGTGGCGATCGGCGCGATCACCTCGCCCGGGGTGCGGCTGCTGCCGGCGGCGATCGCGCGGGTGAAGGCAAGCTACCCCGGGCTGCGCGTGTCCGTGGAAATCGACAACAGCAATGTGCTGCTCGACCGCCTGGGACAGGAAAAGCTCGACATGGTGGTGGCGCGCCTGTTTCCCGAGCACGACAAGGGCCGGCTGCGCTACGAGCCGATGGCGCAGGAGCCGGTCTGCGCGGTGGTGCGGCCAGGCCATCCGATGCTGGCGGCGCGCGGCCTGTCGCTGGCCGACGCCGCCGATGCCGCCTGGCTGATTCCGCCCGCCGGCACCGTGCTGCGCCACCGCTTCGAGCTGATGTTCCAGCGCGCCAGCCTGGCGCCGCCGACCAACGTGGTGGAAACCGCCGCGCTGCTGTTCCTGACGCGCATGGTGACGCAGTCAGACATGATCGCGGTGCTGACCGCGGATGTGGCGCAGTACTATGCGACGTTCGGCATGGTGGAGGTGCTGCCGATGGCCATGCCCTGCCATATGGACGACTTTGGCCTGATCACGCCGACCGACCGGCTGATGTCGCCCGGCGCGCTGCTGGTCGCGGATGCGCTGCGCGAGACGGCGCTGGACATCTACGGCCAGTAGCGCGAGGGGCAGATCATCCGTGGGCCGACTGGCGCGCCGCGATCCGGCGGGTCACGGCCTGGTCGAACCAGCGGTCCATCATTGCCTTTTCGTAGCGCAGCCGGTCGGAGGGATCGTAGATGTTGATGCCGAAATTGAACGTCTGGTCGGCGATGCGCTGCTCGCCGCTGCCGATCACTGCACCGTCGCTGCCGCGCAGTTCGTAGCGCAGCGTCATGTGCGGCCAGGTGACATCGCGCACAATGCGCACATTGTAGGCTTGCCTGTGCCACGGCTCGAAATGCCCGGCCAGGTCGACATCGAGCACTTCGATGCTCAGCGCATAGCCCTCCGGCAGGTAACGCGCCGCCAGCTTGTCGAAGTGGCGGCGGATATCGTTCATCACCTGCGCCCGCTCCTTCTCGCTGCCGTAGTCGCTGCGGTAAGCGGCGTCGGTGTAGGTCTCCGGATGAACGAAGGTAAGTGAGAGGGTACCGGCGGGCGGCGCGGCAAGGGCGCCCACGGCGAGCGGCGCCGCGCAGGCGGCCAGCAGACGCAGGGATCTGGCCATGGCGAACTCCAGGACAAGCGTTTTTCGCCTCTTGATTCTAGGCCGGCAAAGGCCGGTGGGCGCGGGTTGCCAAGGCGGGAAGGTGCCGCATCCGGTACAAACGCGCGCCGGCGCGAGCCGGCGCCCGTTGCCGCCCAATCAGCCGATGATGTTGAACTGGCTGAAATACTCCTCGTTCAGTTCCAGCCCCAACCCCGGCAGGTTGTCGTCAAGCTGCAGGTAGCCGTTGTCCGGCGCCGGATCGCCCTTGAAGATGTAGTAGAACAGTTCGTTGCCAACCTCGACGTCGTGCACCGGGAAGTACTCCGACATCGGCGAAGCGGTCGACGCCATGGTCAGGTGGTAGTTGTGCATCTGGCCGGCGTGCGGGATCACCGGCACCGACCAGGCCTCGGCCATGGCGTTGATCTTCTGCGCCGCGGTGATGCCGCCGACGCGGTTGGTGTCGTACTGGATCACGTCGACGGCGCGCCGCTCCAGCAGGTCCTTGAAGCCGTACGAGGTGAACTCGTGCTCGCCGCCGGAGATCGGGAACGGGCTTGCCTTCTTCAGTTCGACATAGCCTTCGATGTCGTCGGCGATCACCGGCTCTTCCAGCCAGCGCGGGTTGAACTCGGCCAGGCGCGGCAGCATGCGGCGCGCGTATTCCAGCGTCCAGCCCATGTAGCACTCCAGCATGATGTCGACGCCGTCGCCGACCAGCTCGCGCAGCAGCCGCACCTGCTCGATGTTCTTCTGCATGCCGGCGGGGCCGTCCTTGGGGCCGTAGCCGAAGCGCATCTTCAGCGCGGTAAAGCCCTGGTCGAGGTAGCCTTGCGCTTCGGCCAGGAAGGCATCGCGGTCGTCGTTGTTGTAGAGCTTGGAGGCATAGCACCAGATCTTTTCCTTGGTGCGCCCGCCCAGCAGCTTGAACACCGGCTTGCCCACGGCCTTGCCCATCAGGTCCCACAGCGCGATATCGACCGCGGAGATCGCCGCCATGCCGATGCCCTTGCGGCCCCAGGCATGGGTGCGGCGGTACATCTTCTGCCACAGGTATTCGTTGTCGAACGGATCCTGGCCGATCACCACCGGCGCCAGGTATTCGTCGACGATCTGCTTGGCCACGCGCGGGGCCAGTGCGCAGTTGCCGATGCCGACCAGGCCGGTATCGGTCTCGATCTCGACCACCATCCAGCCGTGGAAGCGGAACGAGCCCATGGCGTCGCCGCGCTCGAACAGGATGTCGGTGGCGTTGGTGCAGAAATGCGCCTGCGGCGGCACGGTCTTGCCCTTCCATTCGAAGACGCGGGCGCGGACGTTGGTGATCTTCATGTTCAGCTCCTGATGGCAATGCGTTGGCGCGAACGCTCCCCGGCCGCGCCGGGGGCGGTCATGCTGGATCCGGTATGGATTGACGAGTGGCTAGGCGTTTGCGGCGGCGCGCCGTTGCGCCCCCATGCGGCAGGCGATCTGGAACGCCTGCTGCGTGGCGCCGGGATCGGCGCGGCCCTGCTGCGTGATATCGAACGCGGTGCCGTGCGCGGGCGTGGTGATCGGCACCGGCAGGCCGCCCTGCACCGTCACGCCGCGCGAGAAGCCCATCAGCTTGATGCCGATCTGCCCCTGGTCGTGGTACATGGTGACGATGGCGTCGAACTGCCGCTGCGACGGACCGCCCTGCACCTTCAGGAAGATGGTGTCGGCCGGGAACGGGCCCTGCGCATTGACGCCGCGGTCGCGCGCCGCCACCACGGCGGGTGCGATCACGTCGATCTCTTCGCGGCCGAAGGCGCCGTTGTCGCCGTTGTGCGGGTTCAGGCCGCACACGGCGATGCGCGGACTGGCCATGCCGGCGCGGCGCAGCGCCTGGTCGATCAGGTCGATGGCGCCGCCGACGCGCGCCGGCGTGATCAGCGCCGGCACGTCCTTGAGCGCGACGTGCGAGGTCACGCGCGAGGTCCACAGCCCGTCCAGCACGTTGAACTCGCAGAAATCGCCGTGGTAGCCGAGCTGCTCGGCGAACCAGTGCAGCTCGTCGCTGTGGCTCATGCCTGCGGCGTGCAGCGAACTCTTGTTCAGCGGCCCGAACAGGATCGCATCGGCCTGTCCGGCCTGCGCCAGTTCCAGTGCCAGCGTCAGCGTGCCCAGGCTGTAGCGTCCGCCCTCGGCGCTGGCCACGCCGCGCGCATAGGCCGGGCTTTCGGGCAGCTGCCAGTGGTACAGGCGCGGCTGGCCATCGGCGGCGAAGGCGGGCGCATCGGTCTCGGCCAGCGCCAGCTCGACCCCGGCGAGCTGCGTGCCGTGGCGCCATTCGGCGCGGTCGGCGATCAGCAGGATCTCGGCCTGCGCGGCGGTGCCGGCATCGGCCAGCAGCCGGGCGATCAGTTCGGGACCGATGCCGGCGGGGTCGCCCAGCACCATGGCGATTCTTGGACGGGAATGCATGAGGCTTCCGTAGATGTTATTGGTCGAGCTTGACGCCCAGTTCGGCGATCAGCTTGCCGTAGCGCACGTATTCGGCGCGCGAGAACGCATCGAACTGCGCCGTGGTCAGCGCACCCGGCACCGCACCCACGTCGGCCAGCCGGCGTACCGTGTCGGGGTCCTTGATCACCGTGGCGAGCGCGCCGCCCAGCTTCTGCAGCGTCGCGGGCGGCGTGCCGGCCGGGGCATAGACACCGTACCACGCGCTCATCTGGATGCCGGGCACGCCGGCTTCGGCCAGCGTGGGCACGTTGGGCAGAAGCGCCGAGCGCTGGTCGGCGGTCACCGCCAGCGCGCGCAGCTTGCCGGCCTTGATATGGCCGATGACCGAGGGCATGGTCTCGAAGCTCATGTCAACCTGCCCGCCCATCAGGTCTACCAGCGCGCTGCTGCTGCTCTTGTACGGCACATGCAGCAGCTTGCCCCTGATCTGGCGCGCAAAGGCCGCGCCGGCCAGGTGCTGGGTGCTGCCGACCCCCGACGAGCTGTAGCGGAACTTGTCCGGATTGGCCTGGATCTGCGCCACCAGCGCCTTGACGTCGCGCGCCGTCACCTGGCTGTTGACCACCAGCACATTGGGCACGGTCGACACCAGCGCCACCGGCGCCAGGTCCTTGAGCGGATCGAACTGCAGCTTGAGCAGGTGCGGCGCGATCGCCTGCGAGGTGACCACGCCCATCAGCAGCGTATTGCCGTCCGCCGGCGCCTTGGCGGTGATGTCAGCGGCAATGGTGTTGGATGCGCCGGGGCGGTTGTCCACCACCACCGGCTGCTTCAGCTGCGCGGCGAGCTTGTCGGAGACGATACGCGCCATCACGTCGGTGCCGCCGCCCGGCGCGGCGCCCACCATCAGCCGCACCGGGCGCGTGTCCTGGGCCCATGCCGCGCCCGTTGCTGCGGCCATCGAGAGGCCGGCGAGCGCGCCGGCGATCCATGTCTTCATTGCTGTCTCCGTCGTTTGCTGTCCGGCTCTGCGGCGCGGATGGCCAGACTATAGGAGCATCAGCGATTCGCTACTACTGATGTTTTTTGAACTGGCGATCACCTCAGGTTATACCTTGGCCTCCGCCGCACCGGGTCCGCGCGGGCCTGCTCTCAGGATAGCCACCAGCTGCCGCGCCGCCGCCGACAGGCCGCCGCCGCGCCGCGTGACGATGCCGAAGGTCTGCTGGCGCGACTGCAGCCGCACCGGCAGGATGCGCAGCATCTTCTGGCGCGCGAACATGGCGGCGACGCCCGCGGGCAGCAGCGATACCAGCCGGGGATCGTCCTGCAGCATCGCCACCGTGACGAACGCCGACGAGGTCGACACCGCATTGGCCGGGAAGCTCATGCCGGCCAGGTCCAGTTCGCGCTGCAGCAGCGCATGCATCGGCATATGGCCGGCATACGTGATCCAGCGATATCCCGCGAGGTCGGCAAACCCCATCGGGGCCGCGCGCGGCGTGGGATGCGAACGCCCCACCACCACCGCCACCTGCTCGTCGCCAAGCGCGTGGTAGTGGTAGCGCGCCGGCTCGTCGCTGACCAGCGAGCGGCCGATCACCAGGTCCAGGTGGCCGTCGTCGAGCAGTTCCAGCAGGCGGCGGCTGGTGTCCTCGATGACTTCCAGCGCCAGCTCCGGGTGCGCCTGGCGCAACTGCGCCAGCGCCGGCACCAGCACCTCGGGCACCGCGCCCATGATGGTGCCGACGGCGACACGGCCGCCGCTGCCGGCGCGGATGCCGGCGACTTCGTCGCACATCGCGCCCAGGTCCGCCACCAGCTGGCGCGCGTGCCGGATCACGCAATGGCCGAAGGCGTTGGGCCGCATGCCACGCCTTGAGCGCTCGAACAACGGTGCCTCCAGCATGCTTTCCAGCTCCTGCAGCGACTTGCTGGCCGCGGACTGGGTCATCGCCATGGCCGCGGCCGCCTGGTGCAGCGAGGCATGCTCGTCCAGTGCGATCAGCAGTTGCAGCTGCTTCACGCGCAGGCGGCCCATGACGGTCTCGAGGGTGGATTTCATGACAGGTCGGTGAGTCGCAAAAGCGATCACCAGATGGAAAGGTTTCAATATACAGCCCGCCGGGCGGCTCGTATATTGGCCCCGACCGTTTGACTGACAGCCCGGAGACAGACCAATGACCCGCAGCCCAACCCCCGCCGTCTACCGTGGCGTATTCCCGGTGGCGCCCACCATCTTCGATGCGCACGGCGGGCTTGACCTGGACGGCCAGCGCCGCTGCATCGACTTCATGATCGATGCCGGCTCGCACGGCCTGTGCATCCTGGCCAATTTCTCCGAGCAGTTCGTGCTCAGCGACGACGAGCGCAACGTGCTGATGAAGACCGTGCTGGAGCACGTGGACGGGCGCGTGCCGGTGATCGTCACCACCACGCATTTCAGCTCGCGCCTGTGCGCCGAGCGCAGCCGCGCGGCGCAGGACGCGGGCGCTGCCATGGTGATGGTGATGCCGCCGTACCACGGCGCCACCATCCGCATGCCCGAGCGCAGCATCTATGAGTTCTTCGCCGCGGTCTCGGACGCCATCGACATCCCCATCATGATCCAGGACGCGCCCGTCAGCGGCACCACCCTGAGCGCGCCGTTCCTGGCGCGCATGGCGCGCGAGATCGGCAATGTGTCGTACTTCAAGATCGAGGTGCCGCAGGCCGCGGCCAAGCTGCGCGAGCTGATCGAACTGGGCGGCGACGCCATCGTCGGCCCATGGGACGGTGAAGAGGCCATCACGCTGATGGCCGACCTGGAAGCCGGCGCCACCGGCGCCATGACCGGCGCGGGCTTTCCCGACGGCATCCGCCAGATCCTCGATGCCTGGCAGGGCGGCGACGCCGAACTGGCCGCGCAGCGCTACCAGCAATGGCTGCCGCTGATCAACTATGAAAACCGCCAGGGCTGGCTGGCCACCAGCAAGGTGCTGATGCGGGAAGGCGGCGTGATCGCGTCGGACGCGGTGCGCCACCCGCTGCAGCCGATGCACCCGGCCACGCGCGAAGGGCTGATGCGGATCGCGCGGCGGCTGGATCCGCTGGTGTTGCGGTGGGGGCGGTGAGACTCTTGGCCTTGATGTGCTGGCGCCTCGCATCGAGCAGCGCTGACCCTCACCCCAGCCCTCTCCCGCGAGCGGGAGAGGGAGCACCCAGAACGCATTTGCCACGCCCGCGGTTTGCTCCCCTCTCCCGCCTTGCGGGAGAGGGGCGGGGGTGAGGGCCGGCGCATCCACGAAGCGCTATCCCTGACGATGCCTCCGACTGTCGCAGATACGAAGTCCGCTCCATCTTTCACAAATCCCACCATGACCCTCACCGGCAACCTCTTGATCGGCCGCGAATCCCCCCGCGGCACCCACGGCACCCTCCACGCCATCGACGCCGCCACCGGCACCCGACTGGAGCCCGCCTTCGGCGGGGCCACGCCCGAGCAACTCGACCACGCCTGCGCCCTCGCCTGGCAGGCGTTCGACACCTACCGCGAAACCGCCCCCGAGCGCCGCGCCGATTTCCTCGACGCCATCGCCACCAACATCCTGGCGCTGGGCGATGCGCTGGTCGACCGCTGCGTGGCCGAATCCGGCCTGCCGCGCGCCCGCATCGAAGGCGAGCGCGGCCGCACCGTGGGCCAGCTGCGGCTGTTCGCGAACATGCTGCGCCAGGGCAATTTCCTTGAACTGCGCGTAGATCCGGCCCAGCCCGAACGCAAGCCGCTGCCGCGCCCGGACCTGCGCCTGCGCCATATCCCGCTGGGCCCGGTGGCGGTATTCGGCGCCAGCAATTTCCCGCTGGCATTCTCGGTCGCCGGTGGCGATACCGCATCGGCGCTCGCCGCCGGCTGCCCCGTCATCGTCAAGGCGCATCCGGCGCATCCCGGCACCTCCGAGCTGGTCGGCCGCGCCATCCAGCAGGCCGTGGCCGGCATGGACCTGCCCGAAGGCACGTTCTCGTTGCTGTTCGACGCCGGCCTGGAAATCGGCCAGGGACTGGTGCGCGATCCGCGCATCAAGGCGGTGGGCTTCACCGGCTCGCGCGCGGGCGGCATGGCGCTGATGGCGCTGGCTGCAGCGCGGCCGGAGCCCATCCCGGTGTTTGCCGAGATGAGCAGCGTCAACCCGGTGCTGCTGTTCCCGCATGCGCTGGCCAGCCGCGCCGAAGCCATCGGCACCGCCTTCGCCGATTCGCTGACGTTGGGCGCCGGGCAGTTCTGCACCAATCCCGGCCTGGTGCTGGCGGTTGCGGGGGACGACCTCGACCGCTTCCTGCAGGCCGCTTCGGCACGGCTGGCCACGCTGCCCGCGGGGACGATGCTGACCCCCGGCATCCATCGCGCCTATTGCGCCGGCGTGGCGTCGCTCGCCGGCCACGCCCAGGTACAGACCGTCGCGCGCGGCCCGGCAGGATCGGCCACGCAGGGGCAGGCCGCGCTGTTCACCACGGACGCCGCCGCCTTCCTCGCCGACCCGGCGCTGCGCCACGAAGTCTTCGGTGCCGCCGCGCTGGTGGTACGCTGCCGCGACCTCGCCGAGGTGCGCGGCATCATCGATACGCTGGAAGGCCAGCTGACCGCCGCGCTGCATCTGGACGAGGCCGACCATGACGCCGCCCGCGCGTTCCTGCCCGCGCTGGAACGGCTGGCCGGGCGCATCCTGGTCAACGGTTTCGGCACCGGCGTGGAAGTTGGCCATGCGATGGTGCATGGCGGTCCGTGGCCGGCGACCTCCGACGGCCGCAGCACCTCGGTGGGCAGCCTGGCGATCGCGCGCTTCGTGCGCCCGGTCAGCTACCAGGACATGCCGGCCGGGCTGCTGCCCGCGTCGCTGCGCCCGGACAGCCCGCAGCGGCACCACTGGCGCGTCGACGGCAAGCTGCCCGGCAGCGCCGACTGAACAGCAGCGCGCTAGCGCGACCGCGCCCGCAACGCATCGATCAGCAGGCTCATCGATGCGGTCAGCGGGCGGCCGCGCCGCGTGACGATGCCATAGGGCCCCAGCTTGCGCGGCAGCGGCAAGGGCAACACCGCCAGCGCCCCAAGCCGGCCATAGTAGGCCGCCACCGACTCCGGCAACACCGCGATCAGTTCGCTGTCGGCCAGCAACGAGGTGGTCATCAGCACCGCCGCGGTCTCTATGGTCGACGGCGGCGCCGGCACGCCGGCATCCTCGAACGAGCGGTCGATCAGCGCGCGCATCGGGCTGGGGCGCGGCTGCATGATCCACGGGTAGTGCGTCAGCTCCGCGAACGTCAGCTTGCGGCGCCGCGCCAGCGGATGCTGTGGCCCGACCACGATCGCCAGCCCCTCGTCGCCCAGCTGCTCGAACTCCAGCCCGCTGCTGTCCCAGCCATCCGGCACCCGGCCCAGCACAACGTCGAGCTGGTCGCGCTCGAGCTGCGGCATCAGCACGTCGCTGGTTTCCACATGCACCGCCACCTCCAGCCGCGGATGATCGCGGTTCAGTTGCCGGATCACGTCGGCAAGCAGCCCCGGCGTCGGCGCCATCACCGCGCCGACGCGCACGCGGCCGATCTTGCCGGATTCCAGCGCCACCAGCTCGTCGCGCAAGCCGCCCATATCCGCGAACACCAGCCGCGCATAACGCGTCGCCGCCAGTCCGAAGCGCGTCGGCCGCAGCCCGCGCGCATGGCGCTCGAACAGCGGCACGCCGAGCAGGTCTTCCATGTCCTGCAGCATCTTGCTGACCGCGGGCTGCGTCAGCCTCAGCGCTTCCGCGGCCTGCCGCAGCGAGCCGCGCTCTTCCACGGCAAGCAGCAGGCGCAGGTGCTGCATCTTGAGGCGGCCGTGCAGGGTGCTGACGGGTGGGATCATGGGAGCGGTGAAGGCGCGGAGGCAAGGACAGGCTCGCGCCCGTGAGCGCAAATTCTTATCGCTTTGCCCGGGATGGTCAACCTGCGGAGATTGCGCCACCGGTGGCTGGCCCCGCTGCCATGCCCGCCCTATAGTGGAATGCGAGGCGGCCGCTTGTCACCCACGGTGCTTCGGGGCCGCATCCGATACATCCCAGGGGAGGCCAGCGTTATGCATGGCGATGCCAACACCACCGAGGTGACGATCCCGGCCGCCGGCGTGATCTTGCAAGGCGTGCTCGCGGTGCCCCCGGGCGCCACGGCACTGGTGCTGTTCGCGCACGGCACCGGCAGTTCGCGCCATAGCCCGCGCAATCGCTACGTGGCCGCCGAACTCAATCGCGGCGGCATGGCAACCTTGCTGATGGATCTGCTGCTGCCCGACGAAGACCAGGTGCAGGCGATCCGCTTCGACGTCGCGTTGCTGGCCGAGCGGCTTGCCCATGCCACCAGCTGGGTCACGCAGCAGGCCGGCATGCCAGCTCAGCTGGGCTACTTCGGCGCCAGCATCGGTGCCGCCGCATCGATTCGCGCCGCGAGCATGTCGCCAACCCCGATCGGCGCCATCGTCTCGCGCGGCGGCAGGGTCGACCTGGCAGGCGCCGACGCCCTCGCCACCCTGCCGACACCGACCATGCTGATCGTCGGCGGGCTCGATGTCAGCGTGCTGGAACGGAACGAGTCCGCCTTCGCCCAGCTGTCATGCCCGAAGAAGCTGGTGATCGTGCCCGGCGCTTCCCATCTGTTCGAAGAGCCCGGCGCGCTGCAGTCGGTGGCTCGCCTGGCGGCGCAATGGTTCGAGCGCTATCTGGGCAAGGCATCGACCTGAGCAACGTGTGGGGACGCCTGCGCCCCGCGTGTCGCCAACTGGCAAGTCAATGTCCCTGCAAAGTAAGCAGGTAGCCGGGGGCGCGCCCGATACTGGCCTGCATAGGCCGGACGCCGAAGCGTCCGACGATCGACCGACCTGCAGGAGACACCACAATGAAGATCAGGCAAATCACCCCCGCCATCGGCGCCGAGATTTCTGGCGTCAACCTCGGCCAGGCGGCACGCGATCCGGCGCTTTTCGCCGAGATCCGTTCGGCGCTGCTCAAGTTCAAGGTGCTTTTCTTTCGCCGGCAAGAGATCTCGCGCGCCGATCACGTGGCCTTCGCGAGCGGCTTCGGCAAGCTGGAAGACCATCCGGTGGCCGGCAGTGTGCCCGAGCATCCCGGCCTGGTGAAGGTCTACCGGAGCGACAACCCGCACAGCTACGAGAACAGCTATCACTGCGACGGCCTGTGGCGGCCCAATCCGGCCATGGGGGCGGTACTGCGCTGCATCGAATGCCCGGAGATCGGCGGCGACACCATCTGGGTCAACATGGCGAAGGCCTACGAAGAGCTGCCCGAGGAGATCAAGCGCAAGATCGACGGCTTGCGCGCCCGGGCAAGCATCGAGCACAGCTTTGGCGCGGTCATGACGCCCGAAGACCGGGCCAGGCTGGCCAGCGAACATCCGCCGGTAGAGCACCCGGTGGTGCGTACCCATCCCGAGACCGGGGAGAAGATCCTGTTTGTCGGTGCCTCGTTCACGACCCACTTCACCAACTACAGCACGCCGGAAAACGTGCGCCACGGCATCGACAAGTCCCCCGGCGCTTCGCTGCTGCTCAACTACCTGACCAGCCGCGCCACCATTCCCGAGTACCAGGTGCGCTGGGCCTGGCAGCAGGGCGATGTTGCCGTCTGGGACAACCGCAGCACCCAGCACTACGCGGTGAACGACTACTACCCGGCACCGCGCAAGCTGGAGCGCGCCGGCATCGTCGGCGATATCCCCTACTGATGCGTACGCGCGCAGGCAAGCGCATGCGGGCTGCAAGCGGTGCGGAAGCCGTCGAAGTGCGTCGGCTGTCATGCGTCGCGTTGCGCCGTGCGGCGGCTTCGACACGAGCAACGTCGCGGGTTATCCTCGCTTGACAAGGCATGGTGGCTATTTATCATGGGCTGTCAATTTTTCTGCGTCGGTTCCAGATGTCGTTACTTGTGCGCGCAGCAGCCCTCACCAACTACAGCGAGGTTGCCCGTGCCGCCGGGCTGGACCCGGTGCGGATGCTGTTTGACGCGGGGCTGAGTCCAGGCGTGCTGCGCGAGCCTGACCTCAAGATTCCGGTCGAGCGTTTTGGTCGCCTGCTCCAGGCCTCCGCCGACATGTCGGGCAATGAGAGTTTCGGCTTGTGCATGGCAGAGTCACGCCTGCTGTCGAATCTTGGCGCGGTAGGCATGCTGATCCGCGACCAGGCGACGCTGCGTGATTCGCTCGACATGCTGATGCGCTACCAGCCGCTGCTCAATGGTGCGCAGTCGCTGGCGGTCGAAGAGTGTGGCGAACTGGTCATCATCCGCGAGACGCTGATTGCCGGCAGTGCACACCAGCCGACTCGCCAGAGGATGGAGCTGGCGCTCGGCGTCATGGTGCGATTGATACGCCAGCTGCTCCGGCCCGATTGGCAGCCGCAGCGCGTATGCTTCGAACACGCCGCGCCGCGCGACCTCAGTGCCCACCATCGCTTCCTGGGCCTTCGCATCGAATTCAATTGCGACTTCAACGGCATCGTCTGCGCGAAGGCCGATCTCGATGCGCGCAACCCCTGGGCCGATCCCGCCATGGCGCGCTACGCGCAGCGGCTGGTCGACAGCTCCGCCATGTCGCAGCGGACCACGATGCGCGAGGACGTGCGCCGCGCGGTCCTGTTGCTGTTGCCCAGCGGCCGCTGCAGCATCGAACAGGTGGCCGAAAGCCTGGGCGTGGTGTGCCGCACGGTTCAGCGCCGCCTGGCGGAAGAGGGGCAGAGCTTCTCGACCATCGTCAATGAAGTGCGCACGGAACTCGCGACGCGTCATGTCATCGAGAGCGATCGTCCCCTGACTGAAGTGGCGACGATGCTCGGCTTTTCTGCGCTGAGCGGTTTCTCGCGCTGGTATCACGCGCAATTCGGTTGCAGCCCCAGGGAGAGCCGCACCGCGCGCCGACCCGCGGCACCTGCGACGGCTAGCCGGGCATAACGCTCCGAGAACAGGATTTGCGGGCCGGCCTGGTTCATTCATCCAGCCGGATCTTTGCATCGGCCGCGATCTTCGCCCAGGCCTGCAGATCATGGCTGACGGTCTCGCCGAACTGCACCGGGGTCTTCACCGGTGGCGGCCCGAAGTTCATGGTCTTCATCATCGTGGCGAGCTGCGGGGACGCCTGGACCTTGCTGACCTCATCGGCCAGCCGCTTGACGATGGCCGGGCTGGTTCCCGCGGGAGCGAACATGCCGAACCAGCCCGTCATGTCGAACGGATAGCCCTGTTCCCCCATGGTCTTGACATCCGGCAGCTTCGGCGCGCGCACGGTGCCGGTGACGGCAATGGCGCGGACCTTGCCGGCGCGCAGGAAAGGCACGGGCGCGGCCGGGTCGGTCCAACCGATCTTTACGACACCCGAGGCAAGGTCGGTCAACAGCTGATTCGAGGTCCGGTAGGCGACGTGCTCCGCCTTGATGCCGGTCTGCTTCTTGAGCCATTCCATGGTCAGCTGCCCTGAAGAACCCGTGGCCCAGCTCGCGTAGCTGTACTTGTCCGGGTTCGCCTTCAGCAGCTGGACCAGCTCCTGCAGGTTGTGCGCCGGCAGGTCGTTGCTGACCAGCAGCAGCACGCCACCCTCCGCCGTCTCGGCAATGGGGACCAGGCTCTTCTTCGGGTCATACGGAAGACTCTTGAGCACCGCCGGCGCGACGACCTGATTCGATGCCGTGGTGTACAGGATCGTGTATCCGTCGGCAGGCGCCTTGACGACGGCGCTTGTCCCGATGACGCCACTGCCGCCCGGGCGGTTTTCAATGACGACCGGTTGCTTCAGCGCGACCGACAGGCGTTGCGCCATCACGCGTGCCAGGGCATCGGTTCCTGATCCTGCCGACGACGCAACCACCATCTGGATCGGGCGTGTGGGCCAGGCTTCTTCCGCCTGCACCGAGCCGGCCGCGGACCACGCCACAAGCGCCCCCGTGCCCAGCGTGACAGCAACCAGCCGTTGAATTCGCCATGCCATTGCCTACCTCCATGTGCTTGTCTTGTTGACGCTCGCTGCTGCTTCCATGTGCGTTGCCCTGGCGGCAGGGCGACGCACATGGCGGAGCCGAGTGAGCCGTTCGAAGATTTCCTTACATGCACTCGGCCTTGCGCAGGAAGCCCTGGTGGCCGCCGTTGCGATTGGGGGCAAAGCCATTCTTCTGCAGCGTTTCTTCCACGGTGTCGTAGAAGACGCCAAGCTGCAGGATCTCCCGGGCCTGCTGCGCGGTGGCGATGGGGCGGCCGAATTCTCCGGCGATGCGCACCAGTTGCCTGATCTGCTCGACCGTGCTCATCTTGCCCGTGCGGGTCTGATTCCACAGCACGTCCTCGATGCCACACCGCACATGCAGGCCCAACGCCATGCCGATCATGTTGATGGGCAGCACATTGAGCACCGAGCTCTCCACCGTGACCACGGCGCCATCCGGCACGGCACGCAGAATGTTGGCCAGGTTGTAGATGTTGGCCTGGTCCATGCCACCGCTGATCGCCACCCAGTTCATCACCAGCGGGCCCTTGTAAACGCCGCGGCGAATCATCCGCTCGATGGTCTCGAAGCTGTTGATGTTGTAGCACTGGAATTCGCTCTGGATGCCGGCGGCGGTCAGGCGTCGGACATGCTCCTCGAACCAGCTGGGATTCGACGGCACGACCATGTCCTTGTAGGTACCGTAGAGGTGCGCGAATCCCCGCGAAACCCCCTTGAAATCATCCACGCCGGCATGCTCCGTCACGTTCATCTGCGAGGTGTTGACGGTCACGGTCACCTGGTCGGGCTTCGGATCGAGTTCGGCCAGCATATGCCGCGTGTCATCGTCGAGCCATTTGGCTTCCTGGCCCTCTTCCGGCGCGAAGCTGATCGAGCCTCCTACCTGGATGACAATCTCGGGGCACGCGGCGCGCACGCCGGCGATCAGTTCGTTGAACTGGGACAGGCGCTTGCTGCCCTTGCCGTCGGCTTCGCGCACATGCAGATGCAGCACGCGTGCACCGGCTTCATAGCAGTCCACCGCCTTCTGGATCTGATCCTCCATGGTGACCGGGATATCTTCCGGAAAGTCCGACGGGATCCATCCCGGCGCATAGGGCGCGGCGGTGATGATCAGAGGCTGCTGGTTTTCGGGATACAGGTGGCCGTCAAGGAAGTTCATGCTGGTTGGTCTCCAAGGGTGGATGCGAATCCGGTTATTCAAGGACCTGCGCGACGATGGAATCATCCGGCCCGGTGCAGCTTTCTGCTTTCCCTTGCATGCCCCGGACTTTCCCCTTTGTGACAAGGCGCGAGCGACGCCGCAGGTACAATGTCCCGGCCCGCGGCCTTGCCGAGCGGGCGCATCCACGCCAATTTCTCAAGGACAGGTCACCACCCATGCGCGACACCAGCCGGGAATTCCTCCTCGGTCCGCTGCTAAAAGGCGTGTCGCGTTCGTTCTACCTGACGCTGCGCGTGCTGCCCGCGCGCATGCGGGATCCGGTCGGGCTGGCCTATCTGCTCGCACGCGCCGCGGACACCATTGCGGATACCGCGCTGATCGCACCGGAAAGGCGGCTGGCATTGCTGCTGTCGCTGCGCGAGCAGGTCAACGGCGTGAATGCGGGGGTGGCGTCGATGCCCGACTTCGCGGCGGAAGTGGCAAGCCGGCAGGAGCAGTCCGACGAACGCGTCCTGCTCGAGTCGCTTGAACACGCGCTGGCGGTGCTGGCGCAACTGGAGCCGGCAGACCGCAGCGCAGTGCGGCAGATCGTGTCGACGCTGACCGAAGGGATGGAATTCGACCTGCGCACGTTCCCTGATGAGCGCGCGGGGCGCATCGTCGCGCTGCGTGAAGCGGATGCGCTGGACCGCTATACCTACCTGGTCGCCGGCTGCGTGGGCGAGTTCTGGACCTGCATGGCGGCCGCGCATATGGCCGGTGCGATCGGCGACACCGAGACCATGCTGCGCCGTGGGATTCGCTTTGGCAAAGCCCTGCAGATGACCAATGTGCTGCGCGACTGCGGCAAGGATCTGCGCATCGGCCGCTGCTACCTGCCCGAGACGATGCTGGAGCGGCACGGTCTGCAACCGCAGGACCTGCTGCGCCCGGACGCCTCCACGCTCGCGCGCCCGCTGATGTTAGAGCTGGTCCGCATCACGCTGGCACACTTCGAACAAGCGCTGGCCTATACGCTGGCCATCCCCGCGCGTTTCGTCAGGCTGCGGCTGGCCTGCCTGTGGCCGGTGCTGATCGGCATGGAGACGCTGAAGCGCCTGGTGCGCAATGAAGACTGGCTCGATCCCGCCAGGGCGTCGCGGCTGCCCCGTAGCGGGGTTTACCGGATCCTGGCGGGCTCGCTGCCGGCGGTGCTGTCGAACCGGCTGTTGCGCTTCTGGTTTGCACGCCAGAAGCGCGATATCTCCGCCATCATCCGCTGAGGCCGGCACCGCCGGTGCCGCCCCGGCGGGACAACCTTAGTCGGACTGATATTTCGGCGAGCGCGGCCCATACAGCAGGCCGCCAGGCTGTCCCGCCGCCAGCAGCCGGTAGCTGGTGCTGCCCGCAACGGTATAGCTGGCGTCCATGGTGTGGTTCATCGCCTGCGTGATGGCCGCACTGATCAGCATGCCGATCAGCCCGCCGCCGCTGCTGGAGCTGTCGGTGGCAGCCACCGCGGTGCCGGACCACAGGACGTCGCCGTTCCTCAGGTCGACCAGCTTGGCGTTGGCCGCCACTCGGGTCACGCTGCTGAGGATCTGGTAGCGCGAGCCATACTCGGTCACGGTGACGTACAGTGCCGCGTCCGCGCCGAAGATCTCGTGCAGCTTGGCCAACGGCACGGCATGGATGTCGTCCGGCACCGTCAGGCCGTTCTGCCGGAAGGTTTCGTCGACCACGGCCACGGGCAGCACGTAGTAGCCGGATTCCGCCAGCGGGAAGGTGGCTTGCGACAGCATGGCATAGGTGGCCTTGACGTCAGGCGACGTGTTCTGCGGCGGCAAGACCACGATCGAGCGCGGCCGGCTGGCCTTGAAGGCGGCGTAATCCACCTGCTTGGTCGGCACGGCACAGCCGGCGAACAGCATGGCCATGGCCACGCCAGCGACATAGGTAAGGAGTCGGCGCATCATTGGGAGCTCCTTGCGGTGGTGGCCGTGCCAACTTCCTTGCCGGCGGCCGCGCCGGTCTTGATCTCGGTGCGGGTGTCGCCCTTGACGTTCCTGAGCAGGAAATCCATATAAGGCGCCGATTCCGGAAACAGCGTCTTTTCGGTCTGGAATTCCTTGATCATCTGGTCGCCCTTGCCGATGTTCAGGTACAGCAAGCCAAGCTGGGCGTGATAGCCCGGCGGCACCGAGCCGCTCTGCGCCTGGATCTTCTGCAGCCCGCTTTCCAGGGCCGTGATCTGCGCTTCCCTGGATTCGCCCTTGAAATATTCGTAGACCTGCGTCTGGTAGCCCTCCCACTGGTACATGGGCTTGGGCGCCGCGCAGCCGGCAAGCAGGAGGCTGCCGGCGGCCGACAATAATGCTGCGCGATGCAGCATGACCGTGTTCATCATTGTTGTTCTCGTTGCGTTGGATTCAGCGCCGCGACCGGGCGCTTACTGCTGGGCCGGCTTCCAGGCGCCGGTCTCGATGGCGCTGACCAGGTTGTTCACGGCCTCGCGCATGGCCAGGTCCATGACCTTGCCGTTGAGCGTCGAGTCATAGCTGGCCGTGCCGCCAAACCCGATCACCTCGCGGTTCGACAGCTTGTATTCGCCCGCGCCTTGCGTGGCATACACGACTTCCGAGGTACTGATGTTGACGATATTAAGGTTGACCTTGGCATAGGCCACCTGTTCGCGGCCGCGGCCGAGGATGCCGAACAGCTGCACGTCGCCGACTTCCTTGCGCCCGAACTCGGTGATATCGCCGGTCACCACATAGTCGGCGCCCTTGAGGCGTTGCGCCTGGTTCTTGATCGCTGCCTCGCGCTTGATCTCCGCCAGGTTCTCGCGCTCCAGCACATTGAAGCGGTTGGTCTGCTGCAGATGGGTCACCAGGCTGGTCTTGGCCTGGCCGCTCAGGCGGTCGATGCCGTCCGAGAAGACGCCGCGCATGTAGTTGGAGCGGTTGTCGAACTTGCCGACGGCAATCGGCGTGCGCACGCCGTTATAGGGCCGGCTGGCGCTTTCCACCTTCTGCACCGGCAAGGCGGTCGAGGTCTCGGTGGCGCAGCCCGCCAGCAGCAGCGCGGCGGCGGCCGCGCCGAGCAGGCCGCACGATGTCATGGTCTTCACTTGGTCTTTCTCCCTGTTGTGATTGAGCGGATGCCATGGCGCACGCCACGGCGGCACCGCCCGCACCGCGGTGTGGCCCGCGACGCGCGCCATGGTACACCTGCCCGGCAAGGGAAGATCGACCTGGATCAACACAGCTGGCGGCGGGTCGCATGGCCCCCAGTCCTGTCTTACGGCAGGCTTTGGCAAATCCTTAGCCACGCGCGGCGACGAAGCAAAAAAAAACCGGCCCAACGGGCCGGTTCGATGCTGCAGGCAGCAAGAGCCTGGCGGATGCTCAATCCACCGTCGCCCCCGAAGCCTTCACCACCTTCGCCCACTTGGCCGTTTCCGACTTCATGAACGCGGCCAGCTGGGCCGGCTTTTCCGGGTTGGGCTCGGCGCCCTGGTCGGCCATCTGCTTCTTCACGTCCGGCATGGCCAGGATCTTCACCACTTCGGCGTTGAGGCGGTCGACGATGGCCTGCGGCGTGCCGCCGGTGGCGTACAGCGCGAACCACGAGGTGGCTTCATAGCCGGGCACGCCCGATTCGGCCACGGTCGGCACGTTGGGCAACGCCGGCGAGCGCTTGGCCGAGGTCACCGCCAGTGCGCGCAGCTTGCCCGCCTTCACGTGCGGGTATGACGACGGCATGTTGTCGAACATCAGGCCGATCTGGTTGCCCAGCAGATCGTTCACGGCGGGGGCGCTGCCCTTGTACGGGATGTGCTGGATATGCAGGCCGGTCATCGAGTTGAACAGCTCGCCCGACAGGTGCATCGACGAGCCGCTGCCCGACGAGCCGTACGACAGCTTGTCCGGGTTGGCCTTGACGTAGGCAATCAGTTCCTTGATGTTGTTGACCGGCACCTTGGGGTTGGCCACCACCAGGTTCGGCACCATCGCCACGCGGCTGATCGGCGCGAAGTCCTTGACCGGGTCGTACGGCAGCTTGGAGTACAGCGACTGGTTGATGGCGTGCGTGCCGATGGTGCCCATGAACAGCGTGTAGCCGTCGCCCGGGGCCTTGGCGGCCAGCGACGCGCCGATGTTGCCGCCCGCGCCCGGACGGTTGTCGATCACCACCGGCTGGCCGAGCGCCTTGCCCAGCTGCAGGCCGACGATGCGGGCCAGGATGTCGGTGGTGCCGCCGGCCGAGAACGGCACGATCAGCGTGATCGGCTTGGTCGGATAGCCGCCCTGCGCATGGGCCGCGCCGGCAAAGCCGGCGATGGTGGTGGCCAGTGCCACGCCGGCGGCAAGCAGGCGGCGGCGCGTGGTGGAGGTCTGGGAATCTTGTCTCATCGGTAAAGCTCCGGTGCTATATCGTTCCGGCGGTGATCGGGTACCGCGGGAGGTTGTGCTGAATGGCGTGATTGCCGTTCCCGAACGGAGCGCGCACACGCGCGCTTCCGGTGGGCGGCCGCTTATGGGCCGCCATGCGTGACGCTTGGTTAACGTCTCTTCTTGTTGAATGCTTGAGTCGCGCAGGCCCGCCGGTCCTTACACCGGCGCAACGCCCAGCGTGGTGCCGCCGCAAACGTACAGCACCTGGCCGGTGACGAAGCCGTTGTCGGGCGACAGGAAAAACAGCGCGGCGCGCGCTACGTCTTCCGGGGTGCCCATGCGCTTGACGGTGATGCTGGCAAGGATGCGCTTGGTTTGCTCCGCGCCTTCGGGATTGCTTTTGCGGAACAGCTCGGTGGCGATCGGGCCCGGTGCCACGGCGTTGACGGTAATGCCGTCGCCGCCCAGCTCCATCGCCAGCGTGCGGGTCATGCCAACCAGGCCGGCCTTGGTGGCCGAGTACACCACGCGCTCCGGCTTGCCCAGCGCGGCGCGCGAGGCCATGTTGACGATGCGGCCGAACCCCGCGGCGCGCATTGCGGGCAGGCAGGCTTGCAGCAGCAGCAGCGGGGCTTGCAGGTGCAGGCCGGTGACGTAGTCCAGGTCGGCAACAGTGGCGCTGTCGGCGGTGCCGGGGCGGGTGGCGCCGGCATTGTTCACCAGGCGCGTGACCGCAAAGCGCGACGTGACCTGCTCCGCCGCGGCGCGGGTCGCCTCGGCATCGGTCAGGTCGGCCTGGAAGAAGCTCAGGTTGGGATGCGACCACGCCGGCGCGGCGTAATCGACATTGACCACCTGGGTCACGCCATCGGCCAGCAGCATTTCACAGATGGCGCGGCCGATGCCGGAACTGCCGCCGGTGACGAGGGTGGCTACGGGGAGGGACATCTTTGACTCACTTTCAAAACGACTGCGGACTGCGGTCTTGCTCCCCTCTCCCGCATGCGGGAGAGGGGCCGGGGGTGAGGGCAGGACTTTGCATACCAGCACGACTGACTTCGTCGATGCGCCCGCCCTCACCCCAACCCTCTCCCGCCAGCGGGAGAGGGAGCCAACAAGCGGTAGAACTGACCGCCGCGCTTAAACGCGCTCGATCACCATCGCGATACCCTGGCCCACGCCGATGCACATGGTGCACAGCGCGAAGCGGCCGCCGGTGCGGTGCAGCTGGTACATCGCGGTGGTGACCAGGCGCGCGCCGCTCATGCCCAGCGGGTGGCCCAGCGCGATCGCGCCGCCGTTGGGGTTGACGCGCTTGTCGTCGTCGGCGATACCCAGTTCACGCAGCACGGCCAGGCCTTGCGCGGCAAACGCTTCGTTCAGTTCGATCACGTCGATCTGGTCCAGCGTCATGCCCAGTTGCTTCATCAGCTTCTGCGTGGCCGGTGCCGGGCCGATGCCCATCACGCGCGGCGCCACGCCGGCGGTGGCCATGCCGACGATGCGCGCGCGCGGGGTCAGGCCGTGTTGCTTGATGCCGGCTTCGCTCGCCAGCAGGATCGCGCAGGCGCCGTCGTTCACGCCCGAGGCATTGCCGGCGGTCACGGTGCCGTCAGGACGGACCACGCCGCGCAGCTTGGCCAGCGCTTCCATGCTGGTGGCGCGCGGGTGTTCGTCGCGTTCGACCACGATGGCATCGCCCTTCTTCTGCGGGATCGTGACCGCGGTGATTTCCTGGGCCAGCGTGCCGTCGGCCTGCGCGCGCGAGGCCTTTTCCTGGCTGCGCAGCGCCATCAGGTCCTGGTCTTCGCGGCTGATCTTGTAGTCGGTGGCGACGTTCTCGGCGGTCTCGGGCATCGAGTCCACGCCGTAGGCGGCACGCATGGCCGGGTTGATGAAGCGCCAGCCGATGGTGGTGTCGAAGATCTGCGCATCGCGCGAGAACGCGCTGGTGGCCTTGCCCATCACGAACGGGGCGCGGCTCATGCTTTCCACGCCGCCGGCGATCATCAGGTTGGCCTCGCCGGCCTTGATCGCGCGCGCGGCGGTGCCGGTGGCGTCCATGCCCGAGCCGCACAGGCGGTTGATGGTGGCACCCGGCACGTCTTGCGGCAGGCCCGCCAGCAGCGACGACATGCGCGCCACGTTGCGGTTGTCTTCGCCGGCCTGGTTGGCGTTGCCGTAGATCACGTCGTCGATGGCCTTCCAGTCGACGTTGGCGTTGCGGGCCATCAGCGCCTTCAGCGGCACCGCGCCGAGGTCGTCCGCGCGCACCGCGGACAGGCTGCCGCCGTAGCGGCCGATGGGGGTGCGGATGGCGTCGCAGATAAAGGCTTCGGTCATGGTGCGTCTCTCTCTCTTTGTGATGGATATCGATGCGGGCGCTCAGGCCTGCTTCAGGGGCACGCCGGTCAGGCGCTGCAGTTCGTCAAAGCTCAGGCCTTCCACCAGGTCGCGCGCGACCAGCCCGTCGGGGGTCACGTCGATGGTGGCAAGGTCAGTGTAGATGCGCGTCACGCAGCCGATGCCGGTCAGCGGATAGGTGCATTGCGGCACGATCTTGCTTTCGCCCTGCTTGGTCAGGTGCTCCATCATCACGAACACCTGCTTGGCGCCGATTGCCAGGTCCATCGCGCCGCCCACGGCGGGGATGGCGCCCGGTGCGCCGGTGTGCCAGTTGGCCAGGTCGCCCTGCTGCGACACCTGGAACGCGCCCAGCACGCAGAAGTCGAGATGGCCGCCGCGCATCATCGCGAACGAATCGGCATGGTGGAAGTACGAGCCGCCCGGCTTGATCGTCACCGGCTGCTTGCCGGCATTGATCAGGTCGCCGTCCTCTTCACCTGCGGCGGGCGCCGGGCCCATGCCGAGCAGGCCGTTCTCGCTGTGCAGCAGGATTTCCTTGTCGGCCGGCAGGTGGTTGCCCACCAGGGTGGGCAGCCCGATGCCGAGGTTGACCACGGCACCGTCGGGAATGTCTTTGGCCACGCGGGCGGCCATCTGATCGCGGGTCAGGCGTTGCATGCTGTTTCTCCTGTATTCGCGCTCAGGCGACCTTGACGACACGCTTGACGAACAGGCCCGGCGTGACGATGTGCTCGGGGTCCATCTCGCCCAGTTCGACCACGCGGCTGACCTGCACGATCGCGCATTTGGCGGCCATCGCCATGATCGGGCCGAAGTTGCGCGCGGTCTTGCGGTAGGTCAGGTTGCCCCAGCGGTCGGCGGTGTCGGCCTTGATCAGTGCGAAGTCGGCGTGGATCGGGGTTTCGAACACATAGCCCTGGCCGTCGATGATGCGCGTTTCCTTGCCTTCGGCCAGCGGCGTGCCGTAGGCGGTGCGGGTGAAGAAGCCGCCGATGCCGGCCCCCGCAGCGCGGATGCGCTCGGCCAGGTTGCCCTGCGGCACCAGCTCCAGCTCGATCTCGCCGGCGTGATAGAGCGAATCGAACACGTAGGAATCCGCCTGGCGCGGGAACGAGCAGATGATCTTGCGCACGCGCTTGGTCTTGAGCAGCGCGGCGAGCCCGGTGTCGCCGTTGCCGGCGTTGTTGTTGACGATGGTGAGGTCGCGCGCGCCTTGCGCGATCAGCGCGTCGATCAGTTCCGCGGGCATGCCTGCCAGGCCGAAGCCGCCGGTCAGGATGGTGGCGCCGTCGTGGATGCCGGCAACCGCCGCTTCCACCGAGTCGTATAGCTTGTTGATCACTTGCGTTCCAGGTCGGAAGATCCGCCAGGCTACCGGAGCGGGCCGCAAGCCGCGGCGCATGAAAGACGGTCTCCGGTAATCCTGCCGGAAGGATGTTCGTTGCGGCGGGCGGCTTGGCCGCCCGGTGAACGAGTCCAGCAGTCTGCGCGTGCTCTGCATCGGTCGAAGTGGACCAGGCACTCGTCGATCAAACCTTCCGATAAACCGGCGATAAATCCGGGGCAAACCGAAATGTTCGATATACGAACTCGAATTCGCAGAATGAACAGGTTACACCTGGCCGTCGGCGACGGTCAAGCCGACCGGGCGGTCGGCCAACCAGTTTGTGCGATCAGCGCGCAAGGTGATGCAGACACCCTCTGTGTAGGACTGAGCCGACATCACAATCGGCTCGCACGGGATAGGGCGCAAGGCCAGCCGGGCCTATCGTTGAATCAGAACAAGGCAGCGCCGCACAGCAGCTTCCGGACCACCCGGCTGAGCCGGCCCCGCCTGGCACCACACAAGAACGAGGAGCCCCCTCATCATGGCCACCGCCAACGTCCCGTTTTCTTCCACGCCCCATGCAGCAGCGCTCGCGCGCATCCTGCATGTCACCCGCAGTGCCTGGGCATTGGATCGTCACTCGATACAAGCCACGACGGCGCCTGCCGGCGCCGCCACACCGACTCCCACACTGCCGCTGTCGCGCCGCGCGCGCCTGGCCCGTGCGGCCGCCCGCGCCTTTGAAGCACAGGTAATGGCGATCCGCTGCCGCCAGGCCGTCGTCGCCTGACCGAGTCTGTTCCTGTCTAGGCCGCCACTGGCACACCGGTCAGCAGCACGCGGCTGCCGCCCGTGCCGGGCCGCACCTCCAGCCTCACGTCGATGCGCTCGCGCAACTCCGTCACGTGCGAAATGATCCCGACCAGGCGCCCCGCCTGCTGCAGGTCCAGCAGCGTGCGCAGTGCAAAGTCGAGACTTTCGGGATCGAGCGTGCCGAAGCCTTCGTCGACGAACAGCGTGTCGAGCTGGATGCCACCCGCGCGCGACTGCACCACGTCGGCCAGGCCCAGCGCCAGCGACAACGACGCGAGGAAACCTTCGCCGCCTGACAGCGTATTGGCCGGGCGCGCCGCGCCGGTATCGTGGTCGAACACCTCGATATCGAGCCCGCCCGCGCTGCGCTGGTCGGCCTGCTCGCGCACGCGCTGCAGCACATAGCGGCCGCGGCTCATCGCCAGCAACCGCATGGACGCGGCTTCCAGCACCTCGTCGAGCAGCGTGGCCAGCACGAAGCGCTGGAACGTCATGCGGCGGGGGTTGTTGCCGTTGGCCACTTCGGCCAGCCGGCCCAGCACGGCAAAGCGGGCTTCGATGTCGCGGCCTGCCTGGTCCAGCTGCTGTAGCCGCTGCTGGCATTGCAGCAGCGCGTCGCGGGAACGGCCGCGTTCAGCCTGCTGCCGCACAAGCTCTTCCACCATCGCCGCCGAAGCCGCCAGCGCCGCGCGCAGCCCGTCCAGGTCGGGCGCATCGAGCGCTTGCGCGGCAGCTTCCGCGCGCTCGCGCCGGTCGGCGGCGGCGGCCAGCTGGCTATCGAACGTGCGCAGCGTGGCGTCCAGCGCTTGCATCGCGTCGTCGTCCAGGCAGGCGTCGTCGTGCGCCCGCGCATCGGCAAAGCCCTGCTGCGCGAGCGCCTGCGCCAATGCCGCTTCGGCGTTGGCCAGGCGTTCAGTGATCTGCGCGTGCGCCTGCCGTGCCGACACCAGCGCGGCCTGCGCACCGGCATCTTCCGCGGCAGCCTGGCGCTCTGCCGCCTGCGCCGCGGCCAGCGCCTGCTCCAGTCCAGCAAGCGCCGCCTGCGCCTGGCGCAGTGCCTGGCCCAGGGCCACCGGATCGCGCGAATCTTCAGGAATCTGCGCGCTCTCCGCCTGCCACTCGCCGCGGCAATGCGCCAATGCCTGCGCGGCGGCATCGGCCGCAACCACGGCATCGCGGTGCACGGCTTCGGCGCTGTCGCGCGCCGCGCGCGACCTCGCGATCGCGGCTTCGCGTTGCGCCAGGCTTGCCGAAGCCTGGCGCTGCTGCGCCAGCGCCGCTTGCCGCGATTCGATGTCAGCGTTGACGCCGGCGGCCGCTGCCGCGCTGGCATCGCCCAGTGCCGCGGCCAGTTCTTCCAGCCGCTCGCGTGCCTGTGCGATCGCCAGTTGCGCGGCCTGGTGCTGGCCGGCGCAGCGCACCGCTTCGGATTCCGCTTCCAGCAGTGCCTGGCGCGCGGCCTCCAGCGCCAGGTCGGACAGCGGCTGCGCTACCTGCCGTGCCGGCTCGGGATGCGCGGTGCTGCCGCACACCGGGCAGGCATCACCTGACGCCAGCGTCTGCGCCAGGCGCGCGGCCTGGCCGGCGCGCCACGTGGCTTCAGCTTCGGCCAGCGCGGTGCGGCAGCGGTCGCGCTGATGCAGCGCCTGCTGTTCGGCCTGCGCCTGGCTCGCGGCCTGCGTGTTCGCGGCATCCAGCGAACTCGCCGCCTGCCGGTACCGTTCGAACTGCCGCGCGCGCTCCTGCAGCGCGGCCAGTTGCAAGGCGGTCGCCTGTGCCTGCGCCGCGGCAAGCTGCGCCTGTCCCAGTGCCGATTCGGCGGTCACGGCGGCGGCGCGGCATGTCTCGACCTGCGCCAAGGCGCGATCGCGTGCGGTGGTAGCAGTGACCTGCCTGGCTTCGGCCTCGAGCAAGGCGCGCTGCAACGCGCCCAGCCGCTGCGCGCGCGGCAGCATCGCTTCCAGCAGCGTAACGCGGCGCTGCGCGGCCTGGCGGACTTCGGCCTGCTGCACCTGCGCCTGCAAGGCCGCGGCGGCCTGTGTGGCCCGTTGCAAGGCGCGAGCCGCATGCTCGGTCGCCTGCGCCAATGCCGCGGCGCCGGCAGCGTGATCGCGCTGCGCGGCCTGTGCGGCCTGCACCGCCGGCATCACACGCGCGGCGCGCTGCGCCGCCTGCAGGCGGCCACGCTGGTCATCGATGGCGGGCTGCCGCGCCAACAGCGCGGCATGGGCGGCCTGCGCCTGCTGGCGCTCCTGCAAGCGCGCCGACACCTGCTCGCCGGCCGCGAGCGCGGCCTGCGCGCCGGCTTGCGCGGCGCGTGCGCCCTGCTCCTGGCCTTGCAGCGCCTGCAGCTCGGCCTGCATGGCCGCGATGCTGTCCGCCAACGCCTGTGCCGATTCCACACCGGCCTGCCGCAAGGCTTCGTCGCGCTGGATCGTGATGCGCTCGGCGTCGCGCCGAATGCCGGCGGCCTCGATCTTCAGCAGCTCTTCCACGCGGCGGTACAGCTCGGTGCGGAACAGCCGTTCCAGGATGGCCTGCCGCGCCTGCGAACTGGCGGTCAGCAGTTCGCGAAAGCGTCCCTGCGGCAGCACGATGACCTGGCGGAACTGCGCGCTGTCAAAGCCCAGCAGCTCGCGCACGGCATCGCTGACCTTGCCGGGCTGGCTGGCCTTGCTGACCCAGCCGTTGCCATCGTGCAGATCCAGCTGCGCCCTGGCCGGCTCGGTGACCCAACCCTCGCCGCGCTGCTTGGGCCGCTCCTGCACGGGCGAGCGCACCACGCGCCAGCGCTGCGCGCCAAGGCTGAAGGTCAGCGTCACCTCGGTGCGCAAGCCCGCTGCCGCATTGGCGCTGCGCATCGCTTGCGCGCTGCGCTCGCCGCCGGAGGTGTCGCCATACAGCGCAAAGCAGATGGCATCGAGCAGCGTGGTCTTGCCCGCGCCGGTGGGGCCATGGATCAGCACGAAGGCCTGCTCGCCCAGACGCGTGAAATCGATCTCCTCGGTCGCGGCAAAGGGGCCGAACGCCTGCAGCGTCAGATGCAGCGGTCTCATGCCGACTCCCGTTCCGCCGCGGCGATGCCGGCCAGCACCTGGTCGAGCGCGGCACGCTGGTCCAGGTCCAGTTCGGCATCGGCCACTTCGCGGAAGAAGCTGGCAAACAGCTCGCCGGTGCCCAGTTGCCGCAGCTTGCGCCCCGCCTCCGACGCCATGCCGCTGCGAGCCAGCACGGTGCGCTCGATCGCCAGCGCGTTGGGATAGACCTGGCGCAACCGGGCCATCGGGTCCAGCAGCGCGCCGGTGTCGGTCAGGCGCGCGTGGATGTAGTCGCCGCGCTGCGGGTCGTCGGTGCCCATGGCCAGCAACTGTGCCAGCTCGCCCTCCAGCACGCGCACGTCGCGCAGCGGCTGCAGCGTCAGCGGCGTGATGGCGACGGCCCCGTCCGCATCCAGTTCGATGCGCGATACCGACTTCTCGTGCGCGCATTCCGACAGCGAGTATTTCAGCAGCGAGCCCGCATAGTGGATGCGTCCGCCGCCCAGCGTCTGCGGCCGGTGCAGGTGGCCCAGCGCGACCAGATCGAAGCCGGCGAACAGCTCCGCGGCGACGGCGCCGCTGCCGCCCACCGACAGCGGCCGCTCCGATTCGCTGGCGGCGGCGCCCACCACGAAGGCATGGCCCACCACTACCGCGCGCACGCCCGGCGGATGCACCGCGCGGATGGCATCGAGCTGCGCGCGCAACGCGGCTTCGTGCGACGGCATCTCGGTGCCGAGCGCATCGCGCACCACGGCGGGTTCGGCATACGGCAACGCATAGACGCGGACTTCGCCGTGCGCATCGTGCAAGCACACGCAACTGGCCTCGGCCAGCGTGCGGCCGGCCACGTGCAGGCCCTGCGCGCGCATCAGGCGCGCGCCGAATTCCAGCCGCTGCGCGCTGTCGTGGTTGCCCGCGATCATCACTACCGGCACGCCGGCATCGACCACGATGCGGCCGAGCACGTCGTCGAGCAAGGCCACCGCCTCGGGCGGCGGCACGGCGCGGTCATAGACGTCGCCGGCGATCAGCACCGCATCCGGGCGCTCGTTGCGGACCAGTTCGACAAACTGGTCGAGAAGATGGGCCTGGTCTTCCAGCAGGCTGCGCGCATGGAAGAGGCGGCCGAGATGCCAGTCGGCGGTGTGAAGGAAACGCAATCCGGAGTCCGTTGAAGAATCGGCGAAACCCGCATCATAATGCGTCGCAGCCCGCCACCTGTTCAGCACAGGTTCAGGCGCACGCGCGCATCATGGCCGCAGTTGCCCCTCGATCCCTCTCAACGGAGAACGCACATGAAACGCATCCTGACCACCACCACCCTCGCACTGGCGCTGGGCCTGGGCGCAGCCGGCGCCAGCGCCCAGTACACCGGTCCCTCCACGGTGCCCGTGATGACCGTCAAGGCGCTGCAGGCCGACGGCAAGGACGACCAGCAGGCCGTGCTGCGCGGCAAGATCGTCAGCAGCGTCGGCGACGAGCGCTATCTGTTCTCGGACGGAACCGGCCAGATCAAGGTGAAGATCAAGGCCAGGACCTGGCCCGCGCAAAAGCCGGTGGATGCGCAGACCACGGTCGAACTGGTCGGCGAATACGACAAGGAACTGATCGGCGAATCGCACTTCGACGTGAAGGAGATCCGCCTGCCTTGAGGCGCGCTGCGCTCAGGCCGGCTCGGCCTCGCTGTCGGCGATCTGGTACTTGCGCATCTTCTCCCACAGCACCTTCCGGCTGATGCCCAGGCTGGCCGCCGTGTCCTGCCGCCGCCAGCCATTGGCGTCGAGCGCGGCCAGGATGCGGCGGCGTTCTTCCATGTCGCCGCGCAGGTCGGCGCGCTCGCCGCCATCGAACGCACCCGGATGCAGCGCGCGGAACAGTGGCCGGATGCGCTCTTCGTCCCAATGGCCGGTCTGCTGCACGGTGATGCCGACGCGCTCGGCCAGGTTGCGCAGCTCGCGCACGTTGCCGGTGAAGTAGGCGGTGCCGACCGCGCCCTTGAGCCAGTCCGGCATCGGCGGCAACGCGTCATAGCCGGAGGCGCCCAGCATATGGCGCAGGAACGACTGCAGCAGCGCCACCTTGTCGGCCGGGCCGCGCTCTTCCAGGCTGGGGATGCGCATTTCGATCACCGCCAGGCGGAAGAACAGGTCGGCGCGGAAGCGTCCCTGCCGCACGGCGTCGCGCAGGTCCTTGTTGGTCGCGGCCACCAGCCGGAAATCGAGCTTGACCGCCAGCGTCGAGCCCAGCCGGGTGATCACGTTCTCTTCCAGCACGCGCAGCAGCTTGACCTGCTGGAACAGCGGCAGGTCGCCGATCTCGTCGAGAAACAGCGTGCCGCCGTTGGCCTGCTCGAAGTAGCCGCGATGCGCGAACGATGCCCCGGTAAACGCGCCCTTGGCATGGCCGAAGAACTGCGACTCGAACAGCCCGTCGGGAATCGCGCCGCAGTTGACCGCAACGAACGGGCCCTTGCCGTAGGTGCTGTTGCGCTCATGGAACAGGCGCGCGATGCGCTCCTTGCCGGCGCCGGTTTCGCCGTACAGCATCACGTTGCTGCCGAAGTCGGCAAAGGTTTCCACATGCTGCAGCAGCTGGCGCATCGCCGGCGAGCCGGCCACCAGGTCGGCCTCGCGCTCGCCGGTGGCCTCGGTGGCAAGCAGCTGCGGCAGCAGCTTGCCGATCTGGCCGCGCAGGTCGGCGCCGGTAAAGTCATCGGCCAGGATATGCGCGTACTCCGGCGGGAAGCGACCGGGATCGGTCTCGCGCCCCGGCCCGGCCACCCAGATCACCGGCATGCCGTGCGCGGCCTCCCAGTCCAGCGAGAAACGCGCGGCGCCGATCACCGACACGCTGATCACCGCGATGCACGGCTTCAGGCGCGGCTCGGCCGGCAAGGCCTCGAGCGCGCCGGCGCGAATCACGTCGACACCCAGCGGCGCCAGGAAACGCGTGACGCGGTCGGCAATCTCGTACTTGCCTTCCCACACGTAGACTTCAAGGTTTTCGTAAGCCCAGCGATCTGTCTTCATTCTGTTTCTGCCATCAGGCGGTTTGGCGCGATCATGGCTCAGTACACCAGTTCAGCGTTGTTGCAATCGATGCTGTGGACCCAGACGTCGCTGTTGCCAAGCTGGATGCCCAGGCTGTTGAGCAGCGGCGGGAGCAGCGCGTCGAGCGTAGCCCCCAGCGGCGCCAGCAACGGGCCCAGATCCAGGGGCACACCTATGAATCCCAGCAATTTGGTCCGCACCTTCAGCGACAGCACCTGCGAGAACAATCCGCCGAAGGGATCTGCCATACCCACTTGCGCATGCCCGCCGGGCGCCAGGGTAATTTCCTGGCCAACCGTGTTGCCGTAGCGCGGTACGTCGGCGGCGACCACGTCTGCGAGGCCGACCCCAAGTACTTCGGCCTTCCCGAGCACCACCTCGCCGCCCGTGCAGCCCTCGGTCAGGCACGCCGTGGCCAGGCCGCTCTTCACTTGCATCGTGGCCCGACGGTCCGCGGGATTGGCCGCGCATTGCAGCCGGGTGAGGTCGGCCGTGGCAGCGGCGACATCGAGGTAGAGCGGCACGTTCAGGCTGGCGTCCAGAATCGGCTTCAGGATGTCGGCCTTGATCTGGAGCGCCAGCGTCAGCCTGAGCTGCGAGGAGCTGGCGCTGGTCTGCCAGGTGTCGGGCTTGCCGGTCAGCTGCCGCGCCGGACCGGCCGCCGTGACCGGCGGCTCGATCACGCGCAGGTTGGCGCTGATGCCGCCCAGGCCGAACGGCAGCTTGGGTATGTCCAGCGGCAACGCGACCGCGGTGTCGCCGCGCGCGACCTGCGCGCCCGCGAGCAGCAACTGCGCGACATTCAGGCCCACCTCCACCGCCGACGATGCCGCGGGTGCCATCAGGCCCAGGTCGAGCAGCCTTGCCAGCGACACCGACGCGGCCGCTCCGCTCGCGCCCAGCGTGGTCGGCGGGCTGCCCAGCATGGTGGTAAGCAGCGTGTCGCGCCCGGCCGCGCCGAGCACCAGCGCATAGAAATCGCGCAGGTTCAGCGACGCATTCAGCAGTTGTTCCACGGTGCCGACGTCCGCCTCTAGCCGCAGCTGGTCCAGCGTCACCGTGGTATTGACCAGCCCCTGCCAGTCCGCCACCGACAGGTTCACCGCATTGCCCAGCAGCACGCTCAGCATGCTGTTGGCGCTCGAGACGTCCAGCAAACCCGTGCCCAGTGAAAACGCCGCCACCGGCGGGCTGCCGCTCGCAATCGATTCCGCGAACAGCTGCCTGCCGCTGCCCCCGTTGAACACGAACAGGATCGGCACCGTCTGCGTGGCCTGCACGCGCACGGCATTGGGCGAGACCGTGGCGGCGTTGTACACGGCGCTGAAATGCCGCGCGCCGGCGCTCGCGGGATCCCATACTCCGACACAGGCTGTCATCGCATCCGCGCCGCCGCCGGCGGCCTCCGCGCAGCCCATGGCGATGCCTGACGGATAGCCGTTCTTCGCGCCGATATTGCTGACCGTTCCCAGCACCGCGGCATTGAGATTGGCTGGACTGTCCGCCCGCTTGAGCTGCTGCGCCGCCGACATCGCCGCCAGGTCCACCATGCTCTGCAGCTGCCGCTGGCGCATGAACACATGACCGACGTCGATCGAGACCAGCGCGGCGATCGCCACGGTGGCGATCAGCAGCGCCGCCATCACGCTGACGGCGCCGCGTGCGGCGCGACGGGTGCGGGGCACCGGCGGCTGGCGCAGGCTCATTTTCCGCCCAGCATCTGCCCGGCCGAGCCGGCGCGCGTGGTGCTGGCGTTGGCCTGGCCGGTGTAGAACTCGGGCAGCGCGAAGCGGAAGCTGTTCAGGTAGCGCTCATAGCCCAGCGCGGCCTGTTCGCCGTGCATCGGCAGCATCGGCCCGGCCTGCGTGCCCTCGCGCTGGATCGCCAGGATCGTGCGGGTGTCGGCGCCGATCTCGCGCTGCGCGGGCCGCGCCGGCGGCATGCCGGCGGCGGCCGCTTCGGTCATCGCGGCCTCGCCCTGCGCGTGCGCCAGCGGGACCAGCACCCCCAGGCAGAGCGCCACGCATGCGGCGCGCTTTTGGATGGCAACGAGAAGATTGGCTGTCATGGTGTAGCGCCGGCTTGCGCGGCGATAGCGATTGGCCTGGCCACGACCGCCACGGCGGCGGGCGCGGAGATCGGCTTGGGCTGACCCTGGCGCGCCGTGGTGCGGTCGCGCGTGGCGGCGGCGCGGGCGATGCGGTCCGCTTCCTTGCGGATCGCGCCGCGGGTGGGCTCGGGCAATGCGGCCTTCTGCATCATGGCGTTGGCCTGGGCGCGCTTGCCATCGGCCATCAGCCAGACCACCGCATTGCTGATCACGCGCGGATTGCGCGCGTCCAGTTCGAGCGCCTGCATCACCGGCACGCGCGCGTCCTGCAGCGCGCCGGCGCGCATCAGCGCATAGCCCAGGTCGCTGGCGATGCGCGCGTTGACCGGATCCAGCGCGGCGGCGGCGCGCAACTCCGTGACTGCGCGCGCAAAGTCGTCCTGCCGCCCCGCCAAGAGTCCGAGCCCGTGATGCGCGTGCGCGGCCTCCGCCCCCATGGCGGTGGCGGCCAGCTGCTGGTACGCCTCGATGGCGGCCTGGTCCTGTCCGGTTTCGCGCAGCGCATCGGCGCGCATCACCTGGATCTCCGCGCCCGCGCCGAAGCGCTGCACATAGACCTCGATATGCGCGAGCGAGGCAAAGTAGAGCCCGTCCTGCTGCATCTTGCGGATCAGGCCCAGGTAGACCGCCTGCTCGCTGTATTCCGCGCGCGCGGTCTTGTCGCGCAGCCTGGCCAGTTCCACCTGGGCCTCGGCCTGCTCGTGCATGGCCGTGGCACCGTTGTTGCCGGCGGCGCAGCCGGACAGCGCGGCCACCAGCACGCACCCCGCCGCGGCCGGGCGCGCCATGAAAGCCATCATCGCGTTCCTCCCATGTTTGCCAGCATGCGGATCACCCCGAGAAAGCCGGGGCCCGCGGTCAGGATCAGCAGCACCGGCAACAGGCTGACCACCATCACCGCGGTCATCTTGACCGTGAGGCGGCCGATCTCGTCCTTCATGCGCGACTTGCGCGCCTCCTGCATGCGCAGGCCGAACTGGCGCAGCGGCTCCTGCACCGCGCCGCCATGCTTGTCGACCTGCGTCAGCAGCGTGATCAGGCTCTTCAGGTCTTCGCTGTCGAACAGCCGGCCGATGCGCAGCAGGGTCTGCTCGCGCGAGCGGCCCGACGCGAACTGCTGGTTGGCCCGTGCCAGCTCCGGCCCCAGCACGCGCAGCATGCTGCCGAACTCGGCCACGATCACCTGCAGGCTCTGGTCGATCGACAAGCCCACGCCCTGCAGCAGTCGCAGCATGTCGATCAGCACCGGCAGCTCGTCGTCGACCATGCGCAGGCGCGCGGCGGCGCGGCGGCGCAGGTACCACTTGGGCGCCAGGTAGGCCACGGCGAAGGTGCCGAAGCCCCAGGCCATCACCATGAAGGCACTGGCGCCGAGATGCCACAGCATCGCCAGCACCGACAAGGCCAGCGGCAGGCCCAGGCGCAATACGCCGAACAGCACGCGCGCCTGCAGGCCATACCAGCCGCATTGCTCGAGCAGTTGCTGGTCTTCGGGCGTCACCACCGCGCGACCGAGGCGCGATTCCAGCCAGTGGGCATCGAAGCGCTCGCCCACGCGCGCGCCCAGCTGGGCGCCGAGCGCCGTGGCGACGCCGGACGCCGCAGCAGGGATCGCCGGGCGCGCGCTGGCGGGAGCCGACACGCCGGGCACGCCCGGTGCACGCGGCACGCCGGCGGGCGCGGCCTGGGCGGCCTGTGCGTTCTGTGCAGCTTCCATTGTGCGCTGGCGCGCCAGCGCGGCGTCGATGGTGCGGGTCGACAGCCGGCGCTGGCGCCAGTCGCGCAGCAGCGGCAAGGCCAGCACGCCGACGCCGCATGCGGCGGCGAGCAGGCTCAGCGAAATCAACGTCAGGCGGTCCATGGGGGCGATGTCATCGTTGCCTTCAGATCGACTTGGCCAGCCGGTACAGCATCAGCGCGCCGGCGACTTCGAGCGCCGCGGCCGACAGCAGCATGGTCTTGCCGGTGGGGTCTTTCCACATCATCAGGATGTAGCCCGCGTTCAGCGTGAACAGGCCGCCAGCCACCACCAGCGGCAGCAGGCCCAGCACCCAGGCCGACAGCCGGGTCTCGGCCGACAGCGCCATCAGCTCGCGCTGCGCCTGCTCGCGGTCGCGCATGAAGGTGGCGGTGCGCTCCATCACCACGTCGGCGCGGCCGCCGTAGCGCACCGACAGCCGCAGCACCGAAGCCACCAGTACCAGTTCCTCGACCTTGTAGGCGCGCCCCACCTGCAGCACCGCCTGGTCCAGCTCCTTGCCGGCGCGCTGCAGGTGCACCGCCTGCACCAGGCACTGGCGCAGCGGCGCCTCGGTATTGGCGATGGAGTTCTGGAACGCGGCCGGCACGCTGCTGCCGATGGTCATCAGCCGCACCACGCCATCCAGGAAACCGGGCAGCTGCGACAGCAGCTTCTTGTGCAGCCGGCGCACGCGGTGCCACGCCGCGCATGCCGTCACCGCGAGCGCGACGACCAGCGCCGACACCGCGCCCAGCCATTGCCCCGCAACCGCGCCGGCCAGCGTGCACAGCACCAGCGGAGACAGCCACAGCAGCGCGGTGCGGCGCGTCGGCGCCAGGTCGGCACGCCGCAGGAAATCGTCCCAGCGCCGGCGCAGATCGCGCGCCGGCAGCTGCAGCGAGGAGTCGGGCGCCTGCGTGTAGCGCATCCGCACCTGCTCGGTCTGCGCCTGCAGGAAGGCCTGCTGCTGTTCGCGGCGCGCGCGCGCCTGCGCGCTGGCGAGCAGCAGCAGCCCCAGGCCGGTGATGACCAGCGCGAGCGCGGCGAGCAGCAGCGTGGCGCTAGACATCGAAGCGGTCGTCCAGCATGAAGCCCGGCGCGCGCATGCGCGCGAGCTTGGGCGAGTGCGGCAACAGGCCCAGCGAGAGCCAGCGGTCGGTCTCGGTGCCGTCGGGGCTCACGAACGGCTCGTGCCGGTACAGCTCCTGGGTCGAGATGATGTTGTCGCCCAGGCCGGTGACCTCGGTGATCGACACGATGCGGCGCTTGCCATTGGACAGCCGCGCGATCTGCACGATGAAGTCGATGGCATTGGCGATCTGGCGCCGCAGGCTCATCTCGCTGCCCTGGAAGCCGGCGAAGCCGGCCAGCATCTCCAGCCGATACAGGCATTCGCGCGGGCTGCTGGCGTGGATGGTGCCCATCGAGCCGTCGTGGCCGGTGCTCATGGCCTGCAGCATTTCCAGCACCTCGCCGCCGCGCACTTCGCCCACGATGATGCGGTCCGGGCGCATGCGCAGGCTGTTGCGCAGCAGGTCGCGGATCGACACCACCCCGGTGCCCTCGAAGCCGCCCGGCCGGCTCTCCAGCCGCACCACGTGCGGATGGTTCAGCGCCAGCTCGGCGGTATCCTCGATGGTGATGACGCGTTCGGTGGGCGGCACGAAGGTGGCCAGCGCATTGAGCAGCGAGGTCTTGCCAGAACTGGTGCCGCCGCTCACCAGGATATTGCAGCGCGCCTGCACCGCGGCCTGCAGCAGGTCGCAGATCTCGGGGCTCATGGTGCCCAGCGCCTGCAGGTCGGCGGGCGTCATCGGGTCCTTGCGGAATTTGCGGATCGACACCACCGGCCCTTCCAGCGCCAGCGGCGGGATCACCACGTTGATGCGGCCGCCGTCGGGCAGGCGCGCGTCGACCATGGGGTTGGATTCGTCCAGGCGCCGGCCGATCGGCGCCAGGATGCGGCGCACGATGCGCAGCAGGTGGCCGCTGTCGGCAAAGCGCACCGGGATGCGCTCGAGTACGCCATGGCGCGACACGTACACGTCCAGGTGGCCATTGACCAGGATGTCTTCGACCGCGGGATCGTTGAGCAGGTCCTCGATCGGGCCAAAGCCGGCCAGCTCCTTGGTCAGCGCCTCGGCGATCTGGCGCAGCTCGGCCTCGTTGATGGGGATGCGCCGCAGCCGCGTAAAGCTCTCCAGTTCCAGGTCGACGAAGCGCTGGATCGCGGTGCGCGACCATCGGCCGAACTCGGCGCCCAGCTCTTCGATGCGCGTCAGCAAGTGCTCGTGCGCGGCTTCCTTGATGTTGTGGAACTCCTGCGACACCGGGAACGGTGCGGGGGCGTTGTCCGAGAATTCAATCGCTTGGGTCATGTCAGCTTCCAGTGCGTGCCGTGCGCGCGCCGCGCGCTACCAGCGCTGCGCGCAGCGCCCCGGGCAGTTTGTCCTTGATCCGCGCCAGCAGCGTGGTGTCCCGGGCGGCGGCAGTGCGGTAGCCCAGCCGTACCAGCAGCTCGGCCAGCGCGCGCACATAGGGACAGTGGGGATCGTCATCGGCCAGCACCGCGCCGCGGTTCGTCGCCAGCACCAGCGCCTCGCGGCTGTCCGGCAGCGTCGCCACCGACTCCACGCCCACGCGCCGCGCGATCTGCGCGGCATCAACGCCCAGGCGCGCATCGAAGCGCGACACCAGCAGGTGCAGGTCGTCGCGCTCGACTTCACGCGCGCGCAGTTCATGCACCAGCTCCGCCGCCGACACGATCGCGCCCACGCTCTGGTCCGCCACCAGCACCACGCTGTCGGCGGCCTTGACGATCTGCGCGGTGAACTCGGCATTGCCGAAGCCACCCAGGTCGACGATCTGCAGGTCGAAGAACGCGCGCAGGCGCTCGAGCAGGCCGATCGCATCGGCATAAGATATGTCGCGCAGCTCGCTCAGCGCGGCCGGCAGCGGCAGCACGCACACGCCGTTGGCGTGGCGCGTCAGCGCGGTCTGCACGAAGACCTGGTCGAAGCGGCGCAGGTTGCGCACCGCCTCGACAAAATGGAAACCCGGACTCAGGTTCAGGTAGAGCGCGCCGTCGCGCGCCGGCAGGCCCAGGTCGGTCAGCAGCACTTCGGCGCGGGCATCGGTCTTGGCATGGCGCGGCAGGTGGCGGCGCGCCGCAGCGGCCAGGTTGACCGCCAGGCTGGTCACGCCCACGCCGGCGCGCGCGCCCAGCAGCGCCACGATCTTTCCCTGGCGCGCGGCCTCGGCCGGGCGCACCTGCTCGCTCGGCACGGCCAGGCGCTTGATCACGGCCTCGGCCTCGGCCGGGGCGTCGCGCAGGTCGATAAAGTCCTTCACCCCCGCCCGCAGCGCGGCCAGCATCACGCCGGGCTCGCCGGCCTGGCCCACCGCCACCAGCGGCAAGCCGGGGAAGAGCCGCTGCAGCTGCTCGGCCAGGCGCGCCGACGACGCCGCGGCCTCCGCCGAGAAATGCAGGAACACCAGGCCCGGGCGCAGTTCGGAGACGCGCTCGATAAAGCCTTCGTGGGCCCCGCCATCGGCCACCAGCGTGCCCAGCGCGCCGATGGCGCGGCCCAGCCAGTCCCTGACTTCGCCCTGCGTTGCGTGCAACAGAAAATAGTCCATCTCTCCGCCTCAAAGCTGTTGGCCATGCCAGCCGGCATGGCCGGCGGCTATTTCGAGAAACCCGGCAAAGTCGGGTCCGCGTATTCGCCCAGCACATACCAGCCCCACACATTGGGACTGGCGCTGGTGCGGCCATCGGCACCGACGGCCTGCGCCGCCGGCGAATTCTTCGCCATCGGCTTCACCAGGCGCGGCGTGACGACGATCATCAGCTCGCGGTCTTCCTGGTGGAAGTTCAGGTTCTTGAAGAACACGCCGATCACCGGCAGGTCGCCCAGCACCGGCACCTTGTTGACGTTGCTGACGGTGTTGCGGCTGACCAGCCCGCCGATCACGAAGCTCTCGCCATCGCCCAGCTCGACCGTGGTGTCGGCGCGGCGCGTGACGATGGCCGGCACCACCGCGCCGTTGATCGAAATGCCGCGCGACGGGTCCAGATCGCTGGCCTCGGGCGCCACCTTCAGTGCGATGCGGTCGGCCGACAGCACCGTGGGCGACACCGTCAGCCCGATGCCGAACGGCTTGAACTGGATCGTGGTGGTGCCCAGCGCCTGCGGCACCGGGATCGGGATCTCGCCGCCGGCGAGGAAGCTGGCGCTCTGCCCCGACAGCGCCACCAGGCTGGGCTCGGCCAGCACGCGTGCCAGGCCGTTGGCCTCGAGCAGACTGATGTTGGCGAAGATGCCGTGCGTGAGCGACGCGGCCACCAGGTTGAAGGCATTGCTCATGGGCGAGGCGAGGTCGGCGGTGAAGCTGCCGGGCGCGCCGCCGCTGCCCGGCGTAAAGGTGAACTTGTTCAGCGTCGACGGCGAGAACGTGCCGAAGGCAAAGCCCGAGTTGTTGCGGAAGAAGTTGATGCCGACTTCCTTGAGCACGGTCTTGCTGATCTCCACCACCTTGACGTCGACCTGCACGGTGCCGCTCAGCGGCACGGTGGAGCGGTCCACCACCAGGCCCGGCTTGCCGTCGGTCTTGCTTGCGGTGGCCGCGCGCGCCGCCGCTTGCGCGCGCGCGGCGCCATAGGCGTCTGGCGACTGCCCGGTGATGGTGGCGCCGGCGGCCGAGTAGCCCAGCTGCGCGCCGTTGGCATCGGGCGCGATGGCATCGACCTGCACGCTGTAGCTCTGCGGCTCGGCGCTGCCGCGCGTCCACACCATCACCTCGGTCACGCCAGGCTGTTTGGCCACCAGCAGCACGCTCGGCGCGCCGCGGGTGCGCAGGATCAGCGCATCGGCCACCGCGGGGTTGCCGACGGCGACGCGCTCCACCGGCTGCGCGCTGCGCAGTTCCTTCTGCGCGCCGGCCATCAGGCGCAATGGCCGCGCGGTGGCGGCGTCCTGCGCCTGCGCGCGCGGGGCCAGCGCGCACCATGCCGTGGTGGCGATGATGGCGGCAAGCGTGAGCTGCATCAGCCGGCGGCGCAGCGTCACGGCATGGGCGGGTGGGTTCTGGATTGGCATGCGATGGGCGCCCACGTTCTTATTCGATGTCGCGCTTGCCGGCGCGGATCACTTCCACGCCAGCGCGTTCCCTGGCTTGTGCCAGCGCCGGCGGCGCGGCCACCTGCAGCGGCCGCGGCGCCGGCGCTGCCGCTGGTGCGCGCGCAGCCGGTGCGCCGTTGGTGGCGGCCAGCCCGGACAGCAGCACGCCCGCGCTGGCCTTGTCGGTGGCGGCGCGCGGTGCGTCGGCGGGAATGCCGGCGCGCGCGGCCAATGCGGGCGGGAGTTCGGCAAACATGCCGTCGCTCGGCATGGCCGGGTCTTGCGGATTGCGCAGCGCCAGCATCAGGCGCCCCGAGTGCTGCGCCATCGCCAGCCGGCTGACCTGTTCCAGCGGCACCGACAGCACCGCGGTCTTGGCGCCTTCCTGGCGCGCCATCATCTGTTCCGGCTTGGCCGCCTGCGGCCGGTTGACCGAGGCCACGCCGTAGGCCAGCACGCGCAGGCGCGACAGCAGCATGCGGGCCTGGCTGTCGGGGATTTCCTGCTGGTCGCGCCGCAGCACCAGGAATACATCGACATAGTCGCCCGGCTGCACCTGGTTGCCGACGCCGATGACCTCATCGACCGACACCGCCACCGCGCGCTCGCCTTCCGGCACCTGCGCGGCCAGGCCGGACAGCAGTTGGCTTTCCAGCACCGGCACGTTGGCCCCCAGCGCCACCAGCGGCACCTGGCCAGTAACGCGCGCGACGTCGCGGTAGGCGCCGGCGGGATCGATCGGCAGCATCTCCACCTTGAGCGCCTCGGCGTCGAGCGGCTTGCCGGCTTCGGCCGGGCGCGTGGTGACCACCACCGGGTGCAGCGGCCTGGCGTCCGCCGATGCGGCAGGCTGGGCCGGCTGGCGTCCCACCTGCCACGCCAGCATTGCCAGCAGCATGGCCAGGCCAAGCAGCACGACGGCCAGTAATCGGATCTGCTTGCTGGTCATGCGGAAGTCCTTGGTACGGGCATGCGGCGGTTCGTCATGCGCATCAGATATCGGGAGAGAGCTGGACCATGGCCGAGCCCGACAGCGAAGCCGGCAGCGGCACCATCGGTACCGCGGGCATGATGCTCGTGGTGGACAGGGTCAGCGTGACCTGTACGCAGACGTCGGCCGAGCCGGCCTCGCATGGCACGGCCGCGGCGACGCCGGCAGGTGGAATCAGGTCGCGCAGGGATGCGGGAAGGGTGCCGCGCGCCATCGCGGCCGCGGCATTGACACGTGCCTGCTGCGTGGCCGCGAGGCCGGTGCCGGCGACGCCTGCGGGATAGCGCAGCGCGGCGCGTGCGCCTTCCTCGGCGGCCAGCGTCAGCACCTGCTGCAGCGCCAGCATCACGCCGTAATACACGATGCCGATCACGATGGTGACCAGCACCGGCGCCACGATGGCAAATTCGATCGCGGCGCTGCCGGCGCTCTGGCAGCGCCGGCTGAACTTCCTGTTGACCCTTGCGTGCAACCACATCTGAAACCCCGGTCTCTTGGTGTTCCGCCGCGCCGACCGGCGGCGCAGCCTGCTGGTCTCAAGCCATTGAGGCTATTGGCCCGCAGCCATCCAGGCCAGCACCCCCACGGCCAGGTACGCCGCATACGGGATGCCGCGCGCCAGCGAAAACTGCGTCGTTGGAAGGGGTGGGTCCTGGGAATGCAGAGCGTGATCCGCGGCCGGCGTGCGGCGCGCCAGTGCCAGCGCCAGCAGCGCATGCACCAGCCCGAGCAGGCTGCCGACGACCCACGCCACCACCAGCCCTTGCGGACCGGTGAACAACCCCGCCACCGTCAGGAACTTGACATCGCCCGCGGCCATGCGCCCGAGGGCGTAGACCGGCAAGGTGACAGCAAGACCCAGCCCCGCGCCGATCAGGCGCGCGGCCAGCGGCGGTTCCGCGGCCTGTCCGGCGAGCAGTGCCAGCCCGAGAGCCAGCACGGCGATCGCCAGCAGGAGGTTCGGAACCCGCCGGTAAGCGAAGTCTGTGTAGAGGGTCGCCGCGCAGAGGAGCGCGGCAATCACGGGGCGCCTTACGCGGCCGGCTTGCCAAGCATGGTGACTACCTTTTCACCAAGGCTCTTAAAGCCATCGCTGAGGTTAGTGCCAAGTTGGGTGGCGCCTGCGGCGACTGCGAGGGCAACGAGCCCTGCAATCAGCCCATATTCAATAGCGGTTGCCCCGCGCTCATCCCTGACAAAGCGTGCAATGAGTCGTTTCATGATTTGTTGACACTCCCGAGTGATCTGATGCCGCGATCACGCTTCCCCCGTTCGATTTTCACGGTGCTCTGTGGCCCGCTCTTTATCGACTATTCACGCTTGCTGCGCTTTTTTTATAAGTCATGCTATGTCTCAACCATACCCCTCCCTCGGGTGATAGTAATGACCCGAAGGGGTTAAAGCACGCGTTTGAAACGCGCCGGATCGCAGCTTGTTAAAGCTGCCGGCGGGCCGGCATAAACCGGCCCGCCGCCTGGCCATGCGGGCATTTTCGGCCGCGCGGCCAGAGGGAATAAAAAGATGCGCTGCGACGGGGTGATGAGCGACAGCGCACCGTGAAAACACCTATGCGGGTTGAGACATTTCAGTGCAGCAGTCCGCCCAGGATCGGCAGTTGCGGCTTGCTGTCGCCACCGCCCGAACCGCCGCCGGCACTGCCGCCGACACCGCTCTTGATGCCGCCGACCAGGCCGGTGACCGGCGCCAGCAGCGCACCGACCGGGCCCGGCGCACCGCCGGCACCGCCGCCACCCGCACCGCCGTCTCCGCTGCCGGGCTTGACCAGCGGCAGGTTGCCGAGCAGCCCGCCGAGCGCATTGCCGCCGGTCTGGCCATTGCCGTTGACCAGCACGCCGACCGCGGCAACGGTCTTGCCGGTCTCGGTCACCACGCCGCCGAGCGGCGCGACTACCGGGGCCTGCGTGTTGCCGAGCATGCTGCCGCCGGTGGCCACGGTATTGCCGACTTTGTAGAGCAGACCGTCCGCCGGCCCACCCAGGCGCGTGGCCGCGCCCAGTGTCTGCGTGCCGTCGGTGACCTTGCTGGTCAGCGGCACGATGACCTGGCTGAGCGAGTTGGTGACCTGCGCGACGGCGCCGTCGGACAGCACCGTCTGCAGCTTGTCGCCGCCGCCCTGCACCGCCGTGCCCACCTTCGTGACCAGGCCGCCCACCGGCGTGGTCAGCGGTGCCAGCGGCGCCAGCTTCTCGGTGCCCAGGCCCTGCACCAGCGCGCCGCCGCTGACCACGGTGTCGCCCACTTCGCGCACCACGTTGCCGGTGCTGGACACGGTCACGCCGAGCGGGTTGTCGACCGAGCCCATCTGCCCCAACCCGTCGCGCACGCCGGCGCCGAGGGCACCGACCGCTTCGCCCGCATTGACTACCACCCCGCCCGCGCCCTTGCGCGCGTCGGTGGGCAGCAGCGGCAGCGGTGCGTCCTGGATCGACTTGCCGATCTCGCTGACGGCATTGCCCGCCGACACCACGGTGTTGCCCGCGCCTTCGGTGACCTTGGCGGTCGGCGTGGTCTGCGCGGCGGCCGGCGGCGGCGGCGTGACCGGCGTATCGGCGCCGCCGCCGCTAGGCTGCGGATTGGCGCCGCTGCCGCCGCCGCTCGAAGAGCAGCCCGCCATCAGCAAGGCAAGGGCGGCGACGCCGGCTGCGGCCAGCGAGGTCATGGAAAGCGGTGCGGGATGCTTGGTTTTCATTGTGCTTCTCCTGTCTGGTTGGCCACGGCGCTGCCGGGCCGTCTTTTCTTGTGAACCGCCGCATGGAATGCCGACGAGCGCCCGGTTGTCCCGCTTTGTTCGACCTGCCTGCCATCCCCATCAGCCATGGCAACACGGTGGAACGCGAAATCGTCGGCGCGTCGGGATAGCGAATGGCAAGGCGCGTGCCAGCGCGGCAAGGTGGACTGGCGCACAGACGGGGGAACTGCCCGCATGCCTTGCGCGGCGCGGCTTGCAGGGCGGACCGGGGTGGCGGCGAAGCGCGCGCGGACGGTGCCGCGGCAGGGCGAAACGCGTTACGTGCTACGTAACGTGTTCCGTACACGCGGGAACACGCAGCGGCGGCGTGGCAGGCCCGCGTCGGCTGGGCGCGCACCGCTTCGCCGATGCTGGTTTGTTCCCCGCGCACGACACACGTTACGTAACGCGTAACGCGCCACGCCCTCCATGCCAACGCGCCGGCGCACCTCGCGGCGCTTCCCGCGGACACCGCGCAGGCCGCATGCCGCAAGGCTTCGCGGGTACCACCCCCGACTTCGGCGGGGTCTGTGCGGTAGCGCGCCAAACGGCTGGCATACCGATTGCGCCATCACCGTCACCGCCGCACGCAGCAGACAAACGCGTTGCGCGGCCGAGCGATTGAAACGACGGGAATGAAGGAACAGACCATGCGCAAACAACAACTCGCCGTAACGGCACTCCTGGCAACCCTGCTGGCCCTGGGTGGCTGCGCCAGCGGCAGCGGCTCGACCTCGATGGGCACCAGCGATACCGCAGGAACCAATGGAGGCACCAATGGCGGCACGAATGCAGGCACCGGCGGAACCGGTGGCGGCACCGACCTGGCCGGTGGCGGTACCGGAGGCACGGGCGGCACCGGTGGCGGCAGCGGCGGCACGGGCGGCGGCAATGGCGGCAACACCGGCGGCAATACCGGCGGTGGCGAGACGCCCACCGCGCTGACCCCGACCGCCACGGTGATCGACAACGCCGGCACGGTGCTGGGCAATACGGGCAGCACCGTCAGCGACCTCGGCAACCAGCTTGGCAACGCCAACCTGCCGCTGCTGCCGGGCCAGACCCAAAGCGGGCTGGGCGGCGTGGTGGCCGCGACCGGCGATGCCGTCGGCGCGCTGGCCACGGGCCTGCAAGCCGGGCTGGGCAGCATGCCCAATTCGACCAACCCGGTCGGCACCACCGTCGCCAGCACCGGCAACGTGGTGACCGAACTGGGCAAGGCGGTGACCAGCGCCGGCACCGCGGTGAGCGGCCTGGGCACCGGCCAGCTGGCACCGCTGGCGCCGCTGACGTCGCCGCTGGGCGCGGTGGTCGGCACGCTGGGCAATACCGTCGGCAACACCGGCGGGACGCTGACCTCGGTGTTGTCGAGCGGCGCGGTCGAGCAGGTGACCATCACCACCAGCAAGCTGATCGTGCCGATCACCTCGCAACTGACCAGCACCACGCAGGCACTGGGCGCGGCCACCGGCCTGGGCGCCCCGACCAGCAGCCTGCTCGCGACCGTGGGCGGCGCGCTGGCCACCGCCGGCACCAGGCTGCAACAGACCAACACGCCGGTGGTCGCGGGCGTCGGCGGCGTGGTCAACGCCACCGGCACCACGGTGGCCTCGCTCGGCGGCGCGGTCAACGGCCCCGCCAGCGGCGGCGGGCTGGGCGCGCTGGGTCCGGTACTGGCACCGGTTACCACGCTGGCCGGGGGGCTGGCAGGCGGGGCAGGCGCCGGCGGCACGGGTTCGCCGCTGGCGCCTGTCACCGGCCTGGTCGGCAACGTCACCGGAGGGCTGACCTCCGCCACGGCCAGCACGCCGCTGGCCCCGGTCACCGGCGCGGTGAGCGGCGTTGTGAATGGTGTGGTCGGCAGCGTTGGCGGCGCAAGCGCTGGCACCGGCACCGCCAGTCCGCTGGCGCCCGTCACCAATGTCGTCTCCGCCGTGACCGGCGGCGCCACCACCACCGCGGGCAACACCACCACCAAGGGCTCTACCACCGGCCCCGTCGGTGGCCTGGTCGGCGGCCTGCTCGGCGGCCTGACCGGCGCGCTCGGCCAGAAGTAGTCCTCCCTTGGCCGCTGCCCCGGCGATCGCGTGATTGCGATCGCGGGCAGCGGTGCTCACCTGATTCAACGTAGCGGCCACGCGCTGGACCGGCAGGATCGGCCAGCAGGCGTCCGGGGGTAGCGGCAATCCCCACGCGGGTGGCACGCGACGTCAATAGCCGCAGTGTTTCTTACAGGGGTTTTGCCATGCGTGCACGTCATCGCGTTGCCGCGCTGCTGGTCGGCGTCGGCGCGTTCCATCACGGCCTGGTCCAGGCCGATCCGCGCAGCCCGGTCCAGGGCGATCCAACCCAGACGCTTCCCAAGATTGCGCCGGCCCGGCCCGACAGCCGCGTGACCGTGCAGGTCGAGCGGCCGCAGCCCGCCATGCAGGACCTGCTCAACGCGCGCCTGACGCCGCGGCGCTTTCGCATCGAGGGTGCGAAGACGCTGCCGTTCGAGGAAGTGGCCGCGCAGTTCAAGCCGCTGGCCAACCGCGAGATCACGGTGGCGCAGCTGCTGGAAGCCGCCAATGCGGTGACGCAGATGTACAAGGAGCGCGGCTATCCGCTGTCGTTCGCGTTCGTGCCGGCGCAGGACTTTGCCAACGGCGATGTGCTGGTCACGGTGGTGGAAGGCTACGTCGCCAAGGTGACCGTGACCGGCAAGGCGGGCCCGGCCGAGCGCCGCCTGCGCGCCATCGCGGAGAAGCTGCAGCAGGACCGCCCGCTGCGCCAGGACCGCTTCGAGCACTACGTCAACGCGCTGGCGCTGCAGCCCGGGCTGCATGTGGCGGCCACGGTGCAGCCGCCCACCACCACCGACGGCGCCTGCGAGATGGTGCTCGAGGTCAAGCGCAAGCCCTTTACCTTCGGTACCGGCATCGAATACATGTCGCCGGGCCTGCGCGCCATCGCCACGGCCACCACCAACAGCCTGACGCCGCTGGGCGAGCAGATTTCGGTGTCGGCACTGTTCCCCAAGGGCCGCGACAGCGAGGAATTCTACGCCGCCAGCTATGCGCAGCCGATCGGCACCGAAGGCATGGTCGCGCGGCTCAATGCCTCGCACTACCGCGGCGTGCCGCAGAACGCGACGCTGGCGCCGATCGGCTTCAACCCGCGCTATGTCAACGATACCAAGCGCATCGGCGGCACCCTGAGCTATCCGCTGCTGCTATCCAACGCGCATACGCTCACGCTGACCGGCGGCGTCTACGGCGCCGACCAGTTCGAGCGCTATACCCATACCGCCACCGGCACGCGCGTGACGCTCGGCACCAACGTGCGCGTGGCCACCGCGGAGCTGACCTACGTCCAACGCGGCGAAGGCGTCAGCCGCAACGCCACGCTGGGCCTGTACAAGGGCTTCGATGCAATGGGCGCGAGCCGCCAGAACAACGCCAACGACCTGAGCTTCTTCCGCACGCGGCTGCTGCTGTCGCAATCGAAGGACCTGCCCGCGGGCTTCGGCCTGACCCTGGCCGCCGCCGGCCAGTACAGCGGCGACCGGCTGGCCTCGGGCGAGCAGATCAGCTTTGGCGGACGCTTCTTCGGCCTGGGCTACCCCGCCGGCGAAGTCGCGGGCGACAAGGGCTGGGGCGCCTCGGCGGAAATCAGCCGCCTGTTCCTGCCGGACCTGACCTACCTGCGCACGATCCAGCCCTATGTGTCCGCCGACGTGGCGCGCGTGTATTCCAACAGCGTGTCGCTGTCGCACCGCAGCCTGTCGTCGGTGGCGCTCGGCGCGCGCTTCTCGGACCGGCGCTACTACACGCTGGACCTGTCGCTGGCGCAGCCGGTCGGGGACAAGCCGACCAATGCCAGCCGCCGCTCGCCGCGCATCAACATGATCTATTCCTACCAGTTCGACTGAGCGCTGGCTTCCTGAAGGTTCCCTGCACGGCCGGCGGCAGTTCAGCGCCGGCCGGATTTTTTTCGGGCGTTCCCAGGGTTCAGGTTACGCGGAAACCCACTTTCAACGTGACCTGGTAGTGCGCGATCTTGCCGTTCTGGATATGCCCGCGCGTTTCCACCACTTCGAACCAGTCGATGTTCTTGATGGTCTCGCCGGCCTTGGCGATGGCGCTCTGGATGGCCTGGTCGCAGCCGTCGGGCGAAGAGCCGACGATCTCGACCAGCTTGTAGGTGTGGTTCGTCATTGCTTCTCCTTGGCGGCCGCGGCCGCATGGGTTGCATCCATCATAGGCGCCGGCCGCGGATAGTCCCAAGCCCGCGGCGCGACGCCGTAGGCGCCACAGATCCTGTTACACAATCCCGCTTTGCCAGTGGCGTATGCGGCTGCTACGCTGCGTCCCGCCCCGGACAGGTGCGGCGCGCGGCGCGCGCACGCTGTCCTTCACCAACGCCTGGATCCGCCGTGACTTATCGCTTCATTCGCCGGGCCGTACTGGGCCTGGGCCTGGCCGCCGCCTTGTCGGCCTTCACTTCGTTCAGTCCCTTCGCGCTGCTGGCGCATGCCCGTTCGGCCTCGACCTTCGACCAGGTGTCCGAGACCATCGCCGACAGCATCAGCGAGACCTTCAACGAGGCCATCGCCAATCACTTCCCCTCGCGCACCGGCAAGCCCGCGCAACCGGCCCAGCCCCCCGATGCCAGGCCGCTGCCCAGCAAGCCCTTTGCCGATGGCAGCGGCTACACGCTGTGCTTCGTGCCGGATGGCGCGAGCTGCCAGGCGCTGCTGATCAATGCCATCCGCAGCACGCGCCAGCGCCTGCTGATCCAGGCTTATTCGTTCACCAGCGCGCCGATTGCCGAGGCCGTGGCGCAGGCGCACCGGCGCGGCGTCGACGTGCGCGTGATCCTGGACAAGAGCCAGCAGAGCGAGCGCTATACCAGCGCCACCTTCCTCAAGCACGCCGGCGTGCCGGTGGTGATCGACAACAAGCCCGCGATCGCCCATAACAAGGTGATGGTGTTCGACGACCAGGCGGTCTTCACCGGCTCCTTCAACTTCACCAAGTCGGCGCAGGAGCGCAATGCCGAGAACGGCATGCTGATCCGCGGCGACGCGGCGGTGGTCAAGGCCTATACCGACAACTGGCACAAGCGCTACCGGCAGTCGCGCGCGTACTGAAGGCAGCTCGACGGCCGCCTGCACGATGCGACGCGTGGTGGCACACTGGCGGGCTGACATTGCGGCAACCCCTGCCAAGCCCTTTCCGGAGAACCCTTCGCCATGACAGCCATTCCCGACAGCCAATGGATCCGCGTCGACACCGCCGCGGGCAGCTTCGATGCCTATCTGAGCCTGCCGCCGGCGGGCGTGCAGCCTGGTGCGCCGGGCATCGTGCTGCTGCAGGAAATCTTTGGCGTAAACGAGCATATCCGCGCGGTGGCCGACCAGTACGCCGCCGACGGCTATGCCGTGCTCGCGCCGGACGTGTTCTGGCGCCAGGCCCCGCGCGTGCAACTGGGCTACGAGGGCGACGACATGGCGCGCGCCATGGCCTTGCGCAAGGGCGTGGACGTGGCGGCCGCGCTCGACGACATCGCGGCCACGGTGCAGGTGCTGCGTCAGCATACCGGTGCCGGCAAGGTGGCCGCGGTGGGCTATTGCTTCGGCGGGCTGCTGTCGTACCTGAGCGCGGCACGCGGTCTGGTGGATGCGGCCGTGCCCTTCTACGGCGGCGGCATCCAGAACCAGCTTCAGGAAGCCGCGAACATCCGCGTGCCGGTGCAGTTCCACTACGGCGCGCTGGACGCGCATATTCCGTCCGACGCCGTGCAGGCCGTGCGCGACGCGATGGCCGGCAAACCCGCCACCGAGATCCACGTCTACCCGCAGGCGGACCACGGCTTCAACTGCTGGGCGCGCGGCTCCTACCACCAGCCCAGCGCCGCCCTGGCGCACGGGCGCGCGCTGGTGTTCCTGTCGGCATCCCTGTAGTCCGCCCCTCCCGCCCCTGCCCCCCAGGGCCGCCGGCTTGCCATGGCAAGCCGGCACGCCTTATCCTCGGCGCTTGGCTTCAAGACTTGCTGGACCCCAACCATAACGATGGAGACCACCATGCAGTCAGAGCAGCAGCGCGCCCTGCGCAACACCATCCCCGACGCCATGGCCCGCGCGGTGCGGCGCAGTCCGGACAAGACCGCGATCCGTTTCGGCGAGCGGTCCTGGACCTACCGCCAGCTCGATGACGCCACCGCGCGCATCGCCGGCGCGCTGGCGCAGTGGGGCCTGCGTCCCGGCGACCGGGTTGCCGCCTTTGGCAAGAACTCCGACGCCTATGTGCTGCTGTGGCTGGCCTGCCTGCGCAGCGGCCTGATCCATGTGCCGGTGAATTTCTCCATGACGCGCGCCGAAGCCGAGTACCTCGTCACGCAGTCGGGCGCCAGCGCGATCTTTGCGGACCCGGCGCTGGCCGACCGCGTCGACGGGCTGCCCTGCAAGGTCCGCGGCACCCTGCATGGCGGCGATGGTCGCACCGATATTCTCGCCGCTGCCGCCGACGGCCCCGCCGTGCCGGTGTCCGAAGCCCTTGCCGACACCACGCCCGCGCAGATCCTGTACACCTCTGGCACCACCTCCGCGCCCAAGGGTGCGGTGCTGACGCATCGCGCACTGCTGGCCGAGTACGTCAGCACCATTGCCGCCTGCGATATCCGCGCGTCGGACTATTCCCTGGCCGCGCTGCCGCTGTACCACTCGGCGCAGATGCATGTGTTCCTGATGCCGCTGCTGCTGTGCGGCGGCACCACGCTGATCGCCGATAGCCCGGAAGCCGGCTATTGCCTGCGCACCATCCACGCCGAGCGCATCACCAGCTTCTTTGCGCCGCCAACGGTATGGATCGCGCTGCTGCGCCATGCGGAGTTCGATCCGGCCCGGCTGGGCGCGCTGACCAAGGCCTACTACGGCGCCTCGATCATGCCGGTGCCGGTGCTGCTGGAGCTGCAGCAGAAACTGCCGGCGCTGCGCTTCTACAACTGCTACGGGCAAAGCGAGATCGGGCCGCTGGCCACGGTGCTGGGCCCCGACGAGCACGCCGCGCGTCCGGCCTCGGCGGGGCGGCCGGTATTGAACGTCGAGACCCGCATCGTCGATGAAACCTTGCAGGATGTGGCGGCGGGCGAGCTGGGCGAGATCGTGCATCGCTCGCCGCAGTTGCTGACGCACTACTGGGACAAGCCGGATCAGACCGCCCAGGCCTTCGCCGGCGGCTGGTTCCATTCCGGCGACCTCGGCTACATGGATGCCGAGGGCTACCTGTATGTGGTGGACCGGATCAAGGACGTGATCAACTCGGGCGGCGTGCTGGTGTCGAGCCGCGAAGTGGAAGAGTGCCTGTACACCCATGGCGCGGTGGCCGAAGCGGCGGTCTTCGCGCTGCCGCATCCGAAGTGGGTCGAGGCAGTGACGGCGTGCGTGGTGCGCAAGCGCGGCCACGAGGCCGCCACCGAGGACGAACTGATCGCGCATGCGCGCCAGGCACTGGCACCCTTCAAGGTGCCCAAGCGCATCGTGTTCGTCGCGGACCTGCCGCGCAATACCGCCGGCAAACTGCTCAAGCGCCAGCTGCGCGAGGATTACGCGCAGCTGTTCGGCGCGGACTGACGCGCTCAGTACGGCACGGCCACGCCGTTCTCGATCCTGACGCGGTCGCCGATGCGCATCTGGTAGGCGTTGGCCTGGGTCAGCGTCAGGTAGGCGTTGTCGCTGGTGCGCACCCGCACGCGGTAGGCCGGGGCACTGGTGCCGGTGCGCTTCTCGACCTCGTTGCCGGCCACCGCGCCCGCCACGGCGCCGCCGATCGTCGCCACGGTATTGCCGCGGCCGCCGCCCACCTGGTGGCCCAGCAGCCCGCCGACGATGCCGCCCACCACGGCGCCCGCGCCGCTGGTCGACGGTGGCTGGCCCGGCACCACCTCGATGCCCTCGACCCAGCCGTAGCGCACGCCGTAGGCCTGGTTGCCGTAGCCGTTGCCATAGCTGCCGTCCTGATACGACGGCTGCGGATACGGCTGCTGCGGATACGAAGACTGCGGGTAGTCCTGCTGCGGATAGCCTTGTTGCGGATAGCCTTGTTGCGGGTAACCCTGCTGCGGGTAACCGCTGATGGTGGTGCCGCTGCCGTAGCCCGTGCTGCCATAGCCGGTGTTGCCATAGCCCCCGCCATACCCCGCGCCATAGCCGTTGTCGTAGCCATACGGCGTGGCGCACCCGGCCAGCGCACCGGCGCCAAGCACCGCAAGCACAACCGAACGAAAGGGGATGGACATGTCAGGACTCCTGCGCGCTGCGCGTGTTGGGGAATGCGCGCGAGTCTAGGGCCGCCGGCGGCGGGCGGGTGTCACCGGAGCTTGTGATTGGTAACCGCCTGTAACGGCCGCTGGTACCGGCGTGGCAGCGCTCAGCCGCGCTCCGCGCCGTCGTCGTTGAACTGCGTGATGCGGGCCACGCGGAACGCGCCGCGCAGCGATTCCAGTTCGGTCCGGTGCAGCATGGCGAGCCGGTTCAGGTAGCGTTCTCCCTTGGCCGTCAGGTGCACCTGCACCACGCGGCGGTCTTCGGGGTTGAGGCGCCGCTTGACCAGCCCGGCGGCCTCGCAGCGATTGACCAGCGCCACCACGCCGTGCTGCTTGGCCTGCAGGCGCTCGGCCAGTTCGCCGATCGAGGCCCAGTCCTTGTCGGCGCAGCCGCGGATATGCAGCAGCAGCAGGTACTGCTGCACCGTCAGCCCTTCCTCGCGCGCCGCGTCTTCGGAAAAACGCAGGAAGCGGCGCAACTGGTAGCGGAAGTCGGACAGTGCCTCGAAGTCGGCCTTGCTGAGCGGGGCGGGTTGCGGCGACGAGGCAGACTTGCTGGGCATGGGCGGCAAAAAACGCGAAAAGAGAATGAAGACGCGGCAATCCGCGCACGCCCGCGGCGGGCGCTCGCAATTATAGGGGCCGCGCGGCACGCCGGCAGCCGATCCCGGTTTGCGCCGTGCGCGCTCCCGGCTATGGCAGAATCTGTGCGGTTGCAGACACCTTCACCCGTCACCGGAAAACGCACCGATGTTCTCGGAAATCGCTCTCTTCCTGCTGGATACCGTCTTTACCCTGTTCGGCATGGCGCTACTGCTGCGCGTCTGGATGCAGCTGACGCGGCTGCCCACGCGCAACCCGGTGTCGCAGGGCGTGTTCCAGATCACTGACTGGCTGGTGCGACCGCTGCGCCGGATCATCCCGGGCGTGGGCGGCATCGACTGGGCCACGATCCTGGCCGCGTGGCTGACCGCGGTGGTGTTTCTGGCTCTGGTCGCGCTGATCAGCGGCATCGACCTGCCCGGCTTCGTGCCCGCCATGCTGCTGACCGCCGTGCTCTATGTGCTGAAGTGGTCCATCAGCCTGGTGATGTGGGTCACGCTGCTGATGGCGATCCTGTCGTGGGTCAACCCCCATTCGCCCATCACCCCGGCCATCGACCACCTGACCGCGCCGGTGCTGCGCCCGATCCAGCGCGTAGTGCCGCGCCTGGGCGGCTTCGATATCTCGCCGCTGGTGCTGTTCGTGATTGCGCAGATCCTGCTGATGGTCCTCGCCCGGCTGGGCGCTGGCATCATCGGGCTGCACTGACGGAATCGGGGGCGCAGGACCGGCCAACGCTCTTCACCGACTGCGCCCTCAGCCCGCCGTGCGCACCTCTCCCGGTGCCAGCCCGTCCGCGGCGGCATCCGGCCCGGGCTCCCGTGCCGTCTCGGCATCCCCTTCCGGCGGCAGCTCCGACACCATCATCGATTCGATCGCTTCCATGAAGGCGCGCACCTTGCGCGGCTGCAGGCGCCGGTCCGGCAGCAGCGCGAACACGCGCAGCGGCGGCAGCGGATAGTCAGGCAGCACCCGCACCAGCCGCCCTTGTGCAACCTCCGCCTCGCAATAGATCACCGACAGCCGCGCGATGCCCAGTCCCGCCAGCGCGCCCTGCAGCCGCAGCTCGGCGTTGTGCGTCTGCATGCGCGGGCGGATCGGCACCGATACGGTCTGGTCGTCGCGGGTGAATTCCCACACCGTGTCGCCGGGCGTGGTCAGCGTCGGCATATTGGCCAGATCCTCCGGGCGCAGCTGCGCCGGCAGGCTGGCTGCCAGCGCCGGCGCGGCGAACAGGCCGCGTTCGACGTGGTAGATGCGGCGCGCCACCGTGCCGGAGTCGGGCAGGTCGGCGTCGACGATGACAAAAGCTACGTCGAAGCCGTCGCGGATCGGGTCGACCAGGCCCTGGGTGATTTCCACCGCCACATCCAGCGCGGGGTGTGCCGCCAGCGTGCGGCAGATCACGCCGCCGAGCTGCTGCGCGCCGAATTCATAGGGGGTGGCGATGCGCAGCACGCCCTGCACGCGCTCCTCGCGCGCCAGCGTTTCCTGGCGGATCTCGCGCAGCCGCGCGAACAGCGGCGCGACGTCGCGATAGACCGCCTTGCCGGCATCGGTGAGGCGCATGCGGCGTGTGGTGCGCTCCAGCAGCTTGGCGCCGATGGCGGTTTCCAGCCGCGCGACCGCGGCCGACACGCGCGACTTGGGACAGTCGAGCTGCTCCGCCGCGGCCGTGAACGTGCCCTGCTCGACCACGCAGCAGAACGCCTCCCAGTCATTCCATTGGATTGTTTCGTTCACCGGACAATGTTTCCCTGACAACCTGTAGTTCTCGACCGTGGGCCTACATTATGCTTGAGCGATGCAACAAACGCCTGTCCAGGCCGGATCGGACGCGCCAGCCCCCGCCATTCCAGCCATCCCCGCCCCCGCCGCGCTCGCGGCCACTAGCTCCCAGCGCCCGCGCATGCAGATCGCCAGTCACCCCGAGATGGGCCACTGGCGTCTTTCATTGTTCGGTTTGACGCTGGGTCTGGTGACCGGCATCGACTTCTCTTCCACGCTGATGATGGGCGTGGCCAGCCAGCATATCCAGGGCGGCGTCGGCGCCGCGCCGGAAGACTACCTGTACGCGATCTCGGCCTACGCCGCTACCGCGGTGCTGATGAACATGGTGCTGGACCAGCTCGCGCGCCGCATCACGTACAAGCGCTTCACCATGGTGTCGCTGCTGGTGTTCATCGCCGGCTCGCTGATCTGCGCGGAGTTTGCCAGCCCGGCCGGGCTGATCAGCGGCAAGGCGGTGCAGGGCCTGGGCGCGGGCGGCCTGTTCGCGGCCTCGCGCATCCTGGTCCAGCTGGTGTCGACGCCGGCCGAGCGCGCCCCGCTGATGCTGCGCTTCGGTGGCGGCGCGTTCTCGATGCTGGCGATCACGCCCTGGCTGACCAGCATTTTCCTGGACGATATCGGCTGGCGCGCGGTGTTCCTGTTCCAGGCCGGCATTGCGCTGCCGGTGCTGCTGTCGGTGGCGCTGACCTACCCCACGCGCGCGCCGCGCGATCCGCACCCGCCGGTGTCGACGCTGGACTGGCCCGCCGCCATCGCCGCGGCGCTGGGCGCGCTGGTCTTTCTGCATACGCTGCAGGAGATGCGCTACACGCGCTTCTTCAGTTCGCTGGAGATGCCGCTGGCCGCGCTGTGCGGCGTGGCGCTGTTTGCCTTCAGCGGCTGGCGGCTGTATCGGCACCCGGATCCGTGGATCGACTTTTCGCGCCTGGCCGGGCGCCAGTACCTGTACGGGCTGGGCTTCTACACGCTGTACTACCTGCTGTCGTCGGCCTGGTCGTTCCTGCTGCCGACGCTGACGCAGACCGGACTCGGGCTGACCTTCCGCACCACCTGCATGCTGCTGTCGACCAGCGGCACGGTCTCCGCCATCGGCGCTGTCGTGATCACGCTGGGCATGGCGCTGGTGTTCCGCAAGCGGCGCGTGATCGCGATCGGCTTTGTCGCCTACGCCTGCGCGGCGATGCTGCTGTCGACCCAGCTGATGCCGGGCGCGCCGGACTACGCGCTGGTGCCGGTGGTGCTGCTCGAAGGGCTGACGCCGGTGCTGCTGATGGTGCAGGTGGCGTCGATGACCTACCTGGAAGTGCCGGTCGAGGATTTCTCGCACGCCTACCAGTTCAAGAACGTGTGCAAGCAGATCGCCTCGGCAATGGGAACCGGCCTGGCGAGCGTGTTCATGCAGGACGGCCTGGCGCAGCACCGCACCCACCTGGTCGAGCACATCACCCGCTTCAACCCGGCGCTGCAGATGCCCGATGCGCTGTCCGCGGCGGGACTGGCCAAGCTGTCGCAGGAAGTCGACCGGCAGGCCACGCTGCTCGCCGGCATGGACCTGCTGCACGGCTTTGCCGCGCTGTGCGTGGCGGGGGCGGTGTTCGTGCTGGTGCAGCGCAGCTTCCGCTGACGCCAGGGTCCTGGCCGGACCGGGCCTGTGCGGGCCCGGCACTGGCGCAATTTCGGCATTTCCTCTACCCTTTCGGCCTTTCCGTGCCAATCCGGCGAACCGCGCCGGGCTACGCAGATGGCCAGTCCCACCGATTCCCGCCAGACCCCGCCGCCAGCATCGCCGACCGCCGACAGCGCCGCCACGCCCGAAAAGCCGAGCGACAGCTATGTGCAGTCTTTTGCGCGCGGGTTGTCGGTGATCCGCGCCTTCAACGCGCAGCACCCGGCCCAGACCCTGACCGAAATCGCCCAGGCCAGCGGCCTCACGCGCGCGGGCGCGCGCCGCATCCTGCTGACGCTGGTGGGGCTGGGCTATGTGCAGGCCGACGGGCGCCTGTTCCGCCTCACGCCCAAGATCCTGGACCTGGGCTTCGCCTACCTGACCTCGATGCCGTTCTGGAACCTGGCCGAGCCGATCATGGAGACGCTGTCGCAGCAGGTGCATGAAAGCTGCTCGATCTCGGTGCTGGATGGCACCGAGATCGTCTACGTACTGCGAGTGCCGGCGCGCAAGATCATGACCATCAACCTGTCGATCGGCAGCCGCCTGCCGGCGTATTGCTCGTCGATGGGACGGGTGTTGCTGGCCGGGCTGAGCGAGCCCGAGCTCGACAGCGTGCTGCGCGCCACCGAGCTGCGCGCGCGCACCGGGCGCACCGTGACCGACGTGGACGCGCTCAAGGCCATCGTCGCCGATATCCGCCAGCGCGGCTGGGCCCTGAACGACCAGGAGCTGGAGGAAGGTCTGGTATCGCTGGCCGCGCCGATCCGCAATCGCGCCGGCCACACCATCGCCGCCATCAACATCAGCGGCCAGGCCAACCGCACCAGCGCGCAGGAGATGCTGGAGCGCTTCCTGCCGCCGCTGCTAGAAGCTTCCGAGAAGATTTCCGGGCTGGTCGGGCTGCGCACCTGAGCGCAGCCGCGCCGGATCAGACCACGGCGGGCAGTTCCACGCTGCCGAACTCGGCCGAGCGCGTGCCGTCCAGCGGCCGGTTGCTGGCGCCGAAATACGCGAACGCCACCGACAGCTTGACCGCGTTGGACGCATTGCGGCCGGCCGCGTGGAACAGACGGCTGTCGAAGCACAGCACATCCCCGCGGTGCAGCGCCAGCGGCTGCGCGGCATCCAGCAGCGGCTGGCTGGCCGGGTGGGCTTCGATCAGGAATTCGGCCGGGTCCAGCTGGCCCGGCTCAAGCTTCGCCTGGTGCGAACCAGGGATGACGCGCAGCACGCCATTGCGCTCGTCCTCGTCGCCCAGCGCCAGCCACACCGTCACCAGTTCCGGGCGCGCAAACGACCAGTAGCGGGTATCGCGGTGCCAGCCGGTCTGGCTGCCGTAGTGCGGATGCTTGGTCATCACGCAGTTGTGATGCGCCAGCGTGATGCGGGCGGGCTCGCCCAGCAAGGCCTGCACCACGGCGACCAGCTTGGGATCGCTGGCCCAGCGGCGGAATACCGCATCGCGCCCGTAGGCCTGGCGCAGGCGCCTGACCGTGCCGCCGCCGGCGGCGTCGCGCGCGGCCGGGGCGCCCGGATATCCGAGGTCGGCCTCGAACTCCACCGGCGGCACCGCCGCGGCAAGATGCTGGCGCGTCACCGCCTCCAGCGCCGCGCACGCCGGCTCGTCGGCAAAGCCGCGCAGGATCACGAAACCGTTGGCATGGAAGGCCTGCACCAGGCGCGGCAGCGCGCCGGCGTCGGCGGACAGGGTGGAAGCGGGCAGGTCGGCGCAGGGATCCAGCGAGGTCATTGCAGCAGGCGCGGCGCACGGCCGCGCGAAGAGGCGGAAACAGGAACAGGGGCCGCGGTGGCCCGACAGGCTCATGATGCCAGAACCGGCGCCATCTGGCGCAGGCGCCGCATCCGCAGCCTGCGCACCGCGCCGGGTCGACGGCCGCCTGCGTACGGCAACAGACGGTCGCGCTTGCGGTGCGCGCCGCTACAATGCGCTGGTCTTTGCCCGATAATTCCTGCATCCACCGCGATTTTTTCAGGCTCCGCGCCGAGGTCCCACGTGACTGCACGCCCCCGCATCGTCGCTTCGCTGGCCGAGGCCCAGGCCCAACTGGGCCGCATTGTCCTTGGCAAGCCACAACAGGTGCGGCTGGCGCTGGCCTGCATGCTGGCACGCGGCCATCTGCTGCTGGAAGACGTGCCGGGTGTGGGCAAGACCACGCTGGCGCACGCGCTGGCGCGCACGCTGGGGCTGCACTACCAGCGTGTGCAGTTCACCAGCGACCTGTTGCCGGCCGACCTGATCGGGGTTTCGGTCTTTGTCCGCGACGCCGGCGAATTTCGCTTTCACCGCGGCCCCGTGTTCGCGCAGGTGGTGCTGGCCGACGAGATCAACCGCGCGCCGCCCAAGACCCAGAGCGCGCTGCTCGAGGCGATGGCCGAGGGGCAAGTGACCCATGACGGCGCCACGCATGCGTTGCCGACGCCGTTTTTCGTCATCGCCACGCAGAACCCGCTGGAGCAGATTGGCACCCATGCGCTGCCCGAATCCCAGCTGGACCGCTTCACCATGCGGCTGTCGCTGGGCTACCCCGACCCCGCCTTCGAGCGCGTGCTGTACCTGGGTGGCGCCGGCGCGGCGGAGCTGCCGCCGGTGATGGATGGCAGCCAGGTGCTGGCGCTGCAGGAAGCGGCCGCGCAGGTGTACGCCAGCCCGGCGCTGGTCGACTACGTGCTGGCGCTGGTGCAGGCCACGCGCAGCCACGGCGGCTTTGCCGCGGGACTGTCGCCGCGCGCCGGGCTGGCGCTGCTGGCATGCGCGCGCGCCTGGGCGCTGCTGGCACAACGCGACCTGGTGCTGCCGGAAGACGTGCAGGCGGTGTTCATGGCGGTGGCCACGCACCGCCTGTTGCCGGCTGGCGCCGGCGGCCACGCCGCCGTCCACGGCCAGCTGGCCGCGCTGCTGGCCGGCGTGGCAATTCCCTGAGCGCCATGGCGGCGCGCAAGGGCGTGCTCGGCGGCACGCCACGCCTCGCCCGGCGCCGCGCCGCAAACCGGCGCCCTGGTGGCGGTGCGGGCGGCGCTGGCGGCGTGGTGCTGCTGGACCGCCGCCATCTCTATATCCTGCCCACGCGCGGCGGGGTCGGCTTTGCGGTGGTGCTGGCCGCGATGCTGATGACCTCGCTGAACTACAACATCAGCCTGGGTTTTGCGCTGACTTTCATGCTCGCCGGTATCGGCATGTCATGCATGTGGCTGGCCTACCGCAACCTGCTTGACCTCGCCGTGGCCGCGGGGCCGGTGGCGGCAGTGCATGCCGGGCACGACGCCGTTTTCCATCTGCGCGTCGATAGCGGCGGCGGCGACGCGCGCATCGGCATCGAGGCGCGCGTGCCGGCTATGCCGGAAGTCGCCGCCGCGACGCTGACGCTGGATGCCAATGCCAGCGGCATGCTGGCGCTGCACGTGCCGGCGCCACGCCGCGGCCGCCTGGTGCTGCCGCGGGTCACGATTGCCAGCCGCTTTCCGTTCGGCCTGTTCCATGTCTGGAGCCATGCGGACCTGGAATTGTCGACGCTGGTCTACCCCGCGCCGGAAGCCGACGCCCCACCACCGCCGCCCGCGCACCGCCCCGACCATGGCGACGACGCGCACGCTGCCCCCAGCACAGCGCATAGCGACGACGGCATCGACCAGTTGCGCCGCTACCGCAGCGGCGACCCGCTGCACCGCATCGCCTGGAAGCACAGCGCGCGCACCGGCCGCTGGCTCAGCCGCGCCGGCGATCCGCCGCGGCAACCGGCGCGCTGGCTGGACTGGCACGCGCTGCCCGCCGGCATGGAGGCCGAGGCCCGGCTGTCGCGCCTGTGCGCGTGGCTGCTAGCCGCCGGCGACGAGGCCGAGATCGGCCTGCGCCTGCCCGGTATTGAACTGCCGCCGGGGCGCGGCGCCAGCCACCGGCGCGCCTGTCTCGAGGCGCTGGCGTTGTGGCCGCAGCGTCCTGGCACAGCGCGCGCCGCGCAACCCGCATGAAACCCGCGCCCCGGCCGCTGCGACATGAAGACCACGGCCTGCTGCTCGGCCAGCTGGCGCTGGTGCTGGCGCCGCAGGCGCGCACGCTGCCGGTGGCGGTCAGCCTGCTGCTGGTGCTGTTGCTGGCGTGGCGCTGGCTGCTGTGGCGGCGGCGCGCGCCGCTGCCGTCGCGCTGGATGCTCGGCACCACCGCGATGCTGGTGCTGCTGGTGGCATGCGCGCTGGTGTGGCAGGACGGCGGCGGCATCGGGCGCGAGCTGGCAGTGGCGTTGCTGGGCGCCTTTGTCATCCTCAAGCTGCTGGAATGCCGCGCGCTGTCGGACGCGACCCTGGTCACGCAACTGTCGTTCTACCTGCTGCTGACGCTGTACCTGTCCGACCAGCCGTTCTGGCTGGCGCTGTACAGCCTGGCCATCGGCGCCTGGGTATTGCGCAACTGGCTGTTGCTGCATCACCCCGAGGCGCGCAGCCGGCTGGCGATCTGGCCGCTGCTGGGCCGCATGGCGCTGCTGGGCCTGCCGTGGGCGCTGGCGCTGTTCGTGCTGTTCCCGCGCCTGGAGCACCCGCTGTGGCAGTTGCCCCAGTCGGCGCCGAGCGGCACCACCGGCATCAGCGACACCATGCGCCCGGGCAGCGTGGGGCAATTGATCCGTTCGCCGGAGATCGCCCTGCGTGCCGAGATTGCCGGCCCGCCGTTGCCCGCGTCCGCGCTGTACTGGCGCGCGCTGGTGCTGTGGGAATACGACGGCACCACCTGGCACCCGTCGCGGCTGCGGCGACAGCAACTGGCCCCGGCCGCCCGCGACAGTGGCACGGCGGGCATCGACATCAGCATCACGCTGGAGCCCAGCCGGCAACGCTGGCTGTTCGTACTCGACCGCGGCCAGGCGCTGTCCGCCGGCGCGGATGCCGCGATCACGCCCGACGGCGAGTTCATGGCACGCCGGGCGGTGGACCAGCGCATCCGCTATCGCACGCATTCCACGCTGTCGCCCCCGGCGCAAGCGCTGCCGCCGGCCACGCTGCGGCTGGCGCTGAGCCTGCCCGCCGGCAATCCGCGCGCCCGCGCGCTGGGCGCGCAATGGGCACAGCGCCATGCCGATCCCGCGGCGCGCGTGCAGGCCGCGCTGCGGCTGTTCGCGGCGGCGCCTTTCGCCTATACGCTCGCCCCGCCACCGCTCGGCGCCGAACAGATCGACAGCTTTGTGTTCGACACCCGGCGCGGCTTCTGCGAGCACTACGCCAGCAGCTTCGTGTTCCTGATGCGCGCCGCCGGCGTGCCGGCGCGCGTGGTCACGGGCTACCAGGGCGGCGAGTACAACCCCATGGCCAACCACTACGTGGTGCGCCAGTCGGATGCGCATGCCTGGGCCGAAGTCTGGCTCGACGGCCGCGGCTGGGTACGCGTGGACCCGACCAGCGCGGTCGCGCCCAGCCGCATCGAGCAGGGGCTGGATGCGGTGGTCGGCAACGAAGCCGCTGACTGGCGTCCGTCGCGCCAGCCGGCATGGCTCAAGGATTTGCGCTGGGCCTATGAGGGCATGGTCTACACCTGGCAGCGCTGGGTGCTGCAGTACGACCATGCGCGGCAACAGCAACTGCTGCAGGCGCTCGGCACCAGCGCCGGTGCCGGACCGTTGCTGGCGGCCGTGCTCGGCATGCTGTGCCTGCTGGCGCTGGTGCCGCTGTGGCGGCGGCGCGCGCCCGCGGATCCGGTCGGCGCGGCCTATGCGCGCTTCTGCGCCGTGCTCGCCCGCCATGGCTGCACGCGCGCGCCGGCCGAAGGCCCGCAGGACTTTGCGGCGCGGGCCAGCACGCAATTGCCACGCGCCGGCGAGGCGATCTCAGCCGTCAGCGCCGCCTATGTCAGCCTGCGCTACGGCAACCTGCCGGCCGCAACGCAGGCGCAGGTTCTGGCGTCGATGCGGGCCGGCATCCGCGCAATCTCGGCGGCATTGCGTCGATAACAGGCAGGCGGACCCAAGGCGCGCCGGTCACGCTGCAGGTCACACTGATCGCTTGCGAGGAAATCTGTCGACTGATTGCCGGACTGGCTGGAACTATGCCGGCTGTAGGCTACGCTCGGGGACTGCAGAAACAACTGGGAAGATCAGGGAGAAGCGAAGGCACCGCGCGCGAAGGGTGGGCGCGGACGAGTCGCAGTGCCGGCGAACGCGGCACCGGCGAAGATCCTGCTCAGAACAGCGACAGCTGGCGCATGCCGAAACCGATGGTCTCTTCCACGCGCGCACGGGCGTGGGCCAGCGAGCCTTCCGCGCCGGAGTAATTGCCGGCGGCCCAGTGGTAGACCACCGGAAGCTCGCCGCGCTCGGACAGGCGCACTTCGCCAAGCTTGTCGCCGCGCTCGTTGCGGTAGAAATGCGAACGGTAGCCGCGCTCCCAGTGCGGGGCCACCTCTTTCTTGCGCCGCCGGGGCTTCGGCGCGGAGCCGGTGGCTGACGTCGTGGACGTCAGTCGCCGCGCTCTATCGGTACCCGGCATCGGGGCACGGGTGAAATCCAACTGCATAGACTTCCTCTTTGTCGATTCAGCAGAACCAGGGCCGGCGGGGGCTGCCGCCGCATGCTTCGTGCATCGCAGTCGAGATGATACCTGCTGGCGCGCTTTCTGTAAGCAGTTCGTTGCGCTGAATCCCGCCTCCCGTAAGGCTTAGCGGGCCGTATACCTGCACGTATACCCACTCGTAAACGCGTCGGTATACGTGCGGGTATACGGCCCGCGAGGACGTCAAAGCCTTGCTGGTTAACGGCTTGCGGGCACGCAGCGGTGCCCACAGGGATCAACCCAGATCGAGCGGAATGAAGATGCGCGCATCGTCGCGCTGCACCAGCAGCGCCACCTGCTTGCCCGACTTGCCCACCAGCGTCCGCAGCTGATCGACCGATGCGATCGGCGTACCGTTGAGCGACAGGATCACGTCGCCGGGCTGGATGCCCACGCGCGCGGCGGGACCGGTCACGTCCTCGACCACCAGTCCGCCTTCGATACCGCTTCCGCGCTTTTCCGCCGGCGACAGCGGTCGCACTGCCAGCCCGAGCCGTCCGTTGGCCTCCTTGCCGCCCGCTTTTTGCGCCACCGCCTGGTCCCGCGCGGTGCCGACCGTCACCGACAACGTCATCGGCTGGCCCTTGCGGATGATCTTCAGCGAGCTCTGCGTGCCCGGCTTGATATCGGCCACGTGCTCCGGCAGGTCGCCGGAATGATCGATCACGTCGTTGTCCAGCTGCACGATGACGTCGCCCGGCTTCAGGCCCGCGCGCGCGGCCGGGCTGTCAGGCTCGACCGAGTTGACCAGCGCCCCGGTCGGCTTGGGCAGGCCGAAGGACTGCGCCAACGCCTGGTTGACTTCCTGCACGCTGATGCCGAGGCGCCCGCGCGTGACCTTGCCGTGCGCCACCAGTTGCTGCTGCACCTTGGTGGCCACGTCGATCGGGATCGCGAACGACAGGCCCTGGTAGCCGCCGGTCTGGCTGTAGATTTGCGAGTTGATGCCGACCACCTCGCCGCGCTGGTTGAACAGCGGACCGCCCGAGTTGCCGGGATTGACCGCCACGTCGGTCTGGATGAACGGCACATAGGTGTCGTCGGGCAACGAGCGCGATTTCGCGCTGACAATGCCCGCGGTCACGGTGTTCTCGAAGCCGTAAGGCGAGCCGATCGCCAGCACCGGCTCGCCCACGCGCACCTGCGACGGATCGCCCAGGCGCACGGTCGGCAGGTCCCTGGCATCGATGCGGATCACTGCCACGTCGGTCTGCGGATCGGTCCCAAGCACCTTGGCCTTGAACTCGCGGCGGTCGGTCAGCTTGACGGTCACTTCCTGCGCGCCGTCGACGACGTGCGCATTGGTGAGGATCAGCCCGTCGGGGCTGACGATAAAGCCCGAGCCCTGCCCGCGCACCAGTTGCTGCGGGCCGCCCTGTGGCCCCTGGAACTGCGGTCCGAAGCGCTTGAAGAACTGGAACAGCGGATCGTCCGGATCGATGCCGGGCGGCATCTGCACCGCCGTGCGCTGGGCGCGCGCGGTCACGCTGATATTGACCACCGCCGGTCCGTACTGGGTGACGATGCCGGAGAAGTCCATCGGCCTGGCGACGGCAGCCGCCGGCTGGGCGGCTGCCACCACCGGGGTGGGAGCCGCGTACCCAGGGGTGATGACTTCTCGCTGCAGATAAGCATAGCCGCCGCCGAGCGCGGCCAGGGCCGCGATACCAATGGCGGTGCGAGCAATGGTCTGGCGCATCATAGGTGATCCTTTCCTTTTAGCATCTGGCGTCGGCACGATGCGACGCAACACCGTCATGCTAGCGACCAAGACTTAAAACAGACTTAAGGCCAAGCCCGTCATCCGGGTTGCTCCCTCACATCCGATCCATGGCCCGAAAATTTATCTTGCGCACAATCTAATTGTGTTTAATATATCGGTATGGAACGCGAGAACGAACTCATCACTGACTGGCTTTTGCTGGATCACCAACTATGCTTTGCGCTGTATTCGAGCTCGCTGGCGATGACCAAGTTGTACAAGCCACTGCTAAGTGAGCTTGGGCTTACTTATCCGCAGTATCTGGCGATGCTGGTCTTGTGGGAGACGGAAACGCTGTCGGTCTCGGAACTTGGCAATCGCTTGGCACTCGACTCGGGCACGCTGACGCCGCTGCTGAAGCGGCTCGCCGCGACAGGCCTGGTCACCCGCACGCGGGACGCGGCTGACGAACGCAGGGTCCTGGTCAGCCTGACCGACACCGGCCGCGCACTGCGCCAGCGCGCCGAGAGAATTCCTGAACAGATGTTATGTGCCACGCAATGCCCGGTCGAAGAGATCCAGGCGCTGACGCGGCGCTTGCATGCACTGCGGTCGACGCTCGAACAAGCGCGGACCGATTCCAGCTTGCCGGACTGACGGCAGGCATTAATGATGGCGCCCATGCGGGCAACCAAACCGGAGCCTTAGATGAAACTCGAGAAAGTCGTATATACCGCCCATGCCACCGCCACCGGCGGCCGCGATGGCCGTGCCACCACGTCCGACGGGCAGCTCGACGCCAAGCTGGCGGTGCCGAAGGAAATGGGTGGTGCCGGCAATGGCCTGAATCCGGAGCAGCTGTTTGCCGCCGGCTATTCGGCCTGCTTCCTGGGTGCGATGCGCTATGTCGCCAGCCAGCAGAAGATCAACGTGCCCGCCGATGCATCGATCCAGGGCGCGGTCGGCATCGGCCCGATCCCGCAGGGCTTCGGCATCCAGGTGGAACTGAAGATCTCCCTGCCGGGCTTCGAGCGCGAAGCGGCCGAGAAGCTGGTCGAGCAGGCGCACCAGGTGTGCCCGTACTCGAACGCAACGCGCGGTAATATCGACGTCACGCTGACCGTGGTCTGAAGCAAGCCACGAAGAAAAGGCCCGCATCGCGCTTGCGATGCGGGCCTTTTTTGCTTGATCTCACGCTGTCCGCTGGTCCGGGTCGAGGGTCGGCAGCTGCGCACAAAATGACCGCTTCTGCGCGGAACTCATGCGTTTGATTTCGATTTCCGCCTTCAACGCCTCAGATTTAGTGGCGAAGCGCAACTGGCCCAGCACGCGGATGGGCTTGCGCGAGCGCGTATATTTGGCGCCTTTTCCGGACTGGTGTTCGGCGAAGCGGCGCGCCACGTCCGTGGTAATGCCGGTGTAAATCGAATCGCCGGTGCATTCGAGCAGATAGAGATACCAGGCGCAGTCAGCAGACATGATAGAAATGGAGGACTGCGTTAATGGTATTACGGCTTCGCCACGACGGCGAGCGTGGCATTTTCGCCGCGCC
>NZ_JALHRY010000090.1:0-1021 GCF_023952485.1 Cupriavidus mimosae
CGTTCAAGAAGCTGCCTGGCACGCGCCGGGAGTGGTTCGAGCGGTTGGACCGGCCAGTGTTGCGACCGCTGCCGCCGCGGCGCTACGAAGTTGCAACGTTCAAACAATGCCGCGTCAACGTCGACTACCACGTCGAGATCGACGGTCACTACTACAGCGTGCCGCATGCCCTGGTGCGAAAGGCGGTCGAGGCTCGCGTAACCCGCCACACCATCGAGATCCTGTACGGTGGCAAACGGGTGGCGCTGCACGCGCGCAATACCCGCAAGGGCAGCCACAGCACGGTCAAGGAACACATGCCGGTGGCCCACCGCGCGCACCTCGAATGGACGCCCGGCCGGCTGCTCAACTGGGCAGCCTCGATTGGGCCCAACGTCGCCGTCATCGTCGAATACCAGCTCACCCACAAGAGCCATCCCGAGATGGGCTATCGCGCCTGCCTGGGTCTGCTGAGTCTGGCCAAGAAGTACAGCAAGGAGCGGCTCGAAGCCGCTTGCGCTCGCGCCGTCGCCATTGGCTCGCTCACGCGTAAGTCTGTGGTCTCCATCCTTGAAAACCATCTGGACCGGCAAGCCACTCTGCCGGTATCGCAAACCGAGTGGCATTCCCCCATGCACGACAACGTGCGCGGACCCGACTACTACCATTAGGAAAACTATGCTGATGCAACACACCGTCGGCCAGCTCAAGGCCCTCAAGCTCGACGGGATGGCGCGGGCCTTCGAGGAACAGTCTGCCCTGACCGCCAGTTCCAGCCTGCCGTTCGAAGAACGCTTCTCCATGCTGGTCGACCGGGAGATTGCTTGGCGCGACACCAGGCGCCTGGAGCGGCTGCTGCGCTCGGCCAAGCTCAAGCACACCCAGGCATGCCTCGAGGATGTGGTCTATGACGGCAGTCGCGGCCTTGATCAGCGGCTGGTCGCTACCCTGGCCAGTTGCGACTGGATCCGCAACGCTCAGAGCCTCATCCTGACCGGGGCGACCGGTGCCGGCAAGTCCTGGTTGGCCTGTGCGTTTGCTC
>NZ_JALHRY010000091.1:0-1017 GCF_023952485.1 Cupriavidus mimosae
CCTTTGACGTTACTGAAAAAGGTGGATCAAATTTAACTCGCTTTGAGGCGATCAAGTTGAAGGAACAGAAACCTAGAGTGAGTTCGCGCAAACGTCTGGCACACTCCTTGCGCCAGCATTTGTTATGCGCAATATTGCGAGCGGCGATGGGTGGTCACCCGTTGCCAACCCCGAGTCCAGAAACAATGGCCTGAAGGACGGACTCCTGGACATTGGGGTCGGCGCAGAGGTTCTTTCTGATGGCACTAACTCAAAGCGATAAATCTATGGCCCTACGAATCTCCAAGACACTGATGGTCGTTGCCATCGCGCTCTTTGCCTCTTTGGTCGCGTTTAACAATATAACCGATTACTTTACAAATTTCGTCTTTATCCGTCATGTCCTTCTAATGGACACGACCTTTCCAAGTAGCAGAAACATGTATCGAACTATCACTTCGCCAATTCTGCATCATGTTGCCTATGTGTGCATTATCACACCTAGAGACTGTAACGGCGGTTTTTTGCTGGATGGGTAGCAATCGCTTGTGGTGTGCCCGGCATGATTCCCACATGGCCTTTCAGCGCGCGAAAGGCTTTGCCAACGCCGGGCTGACGCTAGGTTTTTTGAACATTGCAGGTTGCGTTCATGTCGATTGGAGGGGAATGGTTCGGTATGTGGATGTCGAAACAGTGGAATGGGATACCAGATGCGTTCCGATTTTTTATCACGATCCTGTCAGTGCTGATCTTTGTGAGCCAGGAGAATGATGCTTTAAAAAACCACGACAGAACCGGCCTATAGGCAGAAGCTCATTGACATGGGCTGCACCCATGACTGCAGCAACACTATTTGACGCCCTTAAAATCTGTGGCGAAATTAAATTAATGGCGGGCCTTAGAACGGTTATCCACGGGCTTGCAAACCGCTTGGTTGCGGCAGGTTTGGGTTCCCACGCTCCCACCTGATTCGCCGTTTCTGTTTCTTCGCTGTGCAGCCTTGCAGGGTGCCTTAACAGGCTGCTGAAGTACTCATCG
>NZ_JALHRY010000092.1:0-1001 GCF_023952485.1 Cupriavidus mimosae
TCGCAGTTGCAGTAATCGCGCTAATGAGGCCGGAATGGGCGCCAAAATGCGGAAAAAGCCGAGGCAGTGACGTCCGGCTTCCGGATTGTGAAAAACAGCGCTCCCCGCCTTGCGGGGAAAAACTCATCGCTAGCGCGATGAGTACTTCAGCAGCCTGCTAGATCAATTGGTGAAGCGCCACATCAGACCGGCAGAGCGTTTAACTCGGCAGAGAATAGGGTGAGAAGCTTCGATAAGCTATTGTTCACACGACATCGTACGGGTCCCATCGAGAACCACTACTTGAATGCCGCAGATTTTGCTCCCGGTCTAAAACAGCAACTCACTGTGAAAGCATAACAGTTCGGCCCGTCATCCTGACAAGCTACCGGCGCACGCCTCCGCGCCGGAACGCGAGACGGCGCCCGACGTACTTTCAGACCAAGGCTTCGCTCCATCGCGTGGTGGAATAGCGGGCTGTGCAACTCGCGCGGCAATTTCGGCGTGGCTTGCCTTATTGTCGTAAGCGCCGTCACCTCCGATGGTATCAATCGGCGTATCTGGTGTTGGCGTCCATAGCAAGATGGACCGTGCGCCAGGTCCGTCGCTTGAAGCAACTGTGCTTGCGAACCTTCCACTCGTCTTCGCCGTAAAGTTTCAGCCCCGCGCTATCGATCACCAGATGCGGCGGCTCGCCAGTACGCGAGACGGGCAGCACGACGTTCAGATTCTGCGCGCGGCTCATTGTCGTGTAGTTCGGCGCTGGCAACGTTGGGAAGGCCAGGCTACGCAAGCTCTACTCGAAGCCTTGCAGCACGCGCAGCGGCAGCGGGAACCCCTGCTTGAGAGCGATCAGCTCCTGGATCAGCGCATCCGTATAGGCGAGCGGGTGGCCACGATAGGGCGACAGGGCTTTAGCCGGCGGCCCGAGCAAGTTCCTCACCCACCTCGGGATATCTCCTCGGGGTATCAATCCCTTGTCGAACTGCGCCCAGTTCTTGACACGGTAGCCCCCCCTGGAG
>NZ_JALHRY010000093.1:0-959 GCF_023952485.1 Cupriavidus mimosae
GTGCTGGGTCCGGTCGACCTGGTGCTGATGGGCATCGGCGCCATCATCGGCACCGGCATTTTCGTGCTGACCGGCACCGGCGCGCTGACCGCGGGGCCGGCGCTGACGGTGTCGTTCGTGATCGCGGCGCTGGCGTGCGGCTTTGCCGCGCTGTGCTACGCGGAATTCGCCTCGGCGATCCCGGTGTCGGGCTCGATCTATACCTACAGCTACGCCACGCTGGGCGAGATCGTCGCGTGGATGATCGGCTGGGACCTGTTGCTGGAATACGGGCTGGCCACCTCGGCCGTGTCGGTGGGCTGGTCGGGCTATTTCCAGTCGCTGATGGCGGGCTTCGGCATGAAGCTGCCGGCGGCGCTGAGCGCGGCGCCGGGCTCGGTGCCGGGTGTGCAGACGGTGCTGAACCTGCCGGCGTGCCTGATCATGCTGGCCATCACCTGGGTGGTATCGTACGGCGTGCGCGAGTCCGCGCGCGTCAACAACCTGATGGTGGCGGTGAAGATCGGCGTGGTGCTGCTGTTTATCGCGGTGGGCGTGTGGCACGTGCAGCCGGCCAACTGGCAGCCGTTCGCGCCGTTCGGCTTCACCGGCATCTTCAATGCGGCGGCGCTGGTGTTCTTCGCCTTTATCGGCTTCGATGCCGTGACCTCGGCCGCGGAAGAAGTGCGCAACCCGCGCCGCGACCTGCCGATCGGCATCATCGGCTCGCTGGCGGTCTGCACCGTGCTGTACGTGGTGGTGGCGGCGATCATGACTGGCATCGTGCCGTTCGCCAAGTTTGCCGGCGTCGACCACCCGGTCTCGCTGGCGCTGCAGTTCGCCGGGCAGAACTGGGTCGCGGGCTTCGTCGACCTGGGCGCGATCCTGGGCATGACCACGGTGATCCTGGTGATGACCTACGGCCAGACCCGCGTGATCTTTGCCATGTCGCGCGACGGGCTGCTGCCCGAGCGGCTGTC
>NZ_JALHRY010000094.1:0-938 GCF_023952485.1 Cupriavidus mimosae
GGGCGCCAGCCCAGTTCCTCGATGGTGTTGTCGATCTTCGGCACGCGGTGCTGCACGTCCTGGTAGCCCTTGCCGTAGAAGTCGCCCGACGAGGTCTCGACGATTTGGGTGAGGCGCGCCTGCTGCGCGTATTCCGGGTAGTCGGCGGCCATCTTCAGCATCATCTCGGCGAGCTCGCGCACCGAGTGGATATTGCCCGGGTTGCCGATGTTGTAGATCTTGCCGCTGGCCACGCCGCCGGGATTTTCGATGATGCGCATCAGCGCGCTGATGCCGTCGGCGATGTCGGCGAAGGCGCGTTGCTGGGCGCCGCCATCGACCAGCTTGATCGGTTCGCCGCGCACGATATGACCGAGGAACTGCGTCACCACGCGCGACGAGCCTTCCTTCGATTCGAAGATCGAGTCCAGCCCGGCGCCGATCCAGTTGAAGGGGCGGAACAGTGTGTAGTTCAGGCCCTGTTCCATGCCGTAGGCGTGGATCACGCGGTCCATCAGCTGCTTGGAGCAGGCGTAGATCCAGCGCGGCTTGTTGATCGGGCCGTAGACCAGCGGCGAGGCGTCGGGGTCGAATTCCTCGTCGCCGCACATGCCATAGACCTCGGAGGTCGACGGGAACACCAGGTGCTTGCCGTACTTGACCGCGGCGCGCACGATCGGCAGGTTGGCCTCGAAGTCCAGCTCGAACACGCGCAGCGGCTGGCGCACGTAGGTGGCGGGGGTGGCGATGGCGACCAGCGGCAGCACCACGTCACACTTGCGGATGTTGTACTCGATCCACTCCTTGTTGATGGTGATGTCGCCCTCGAAGAAGTGCATGCGCGGGTGCTCGACGAGGTCGCCCAGGCGGTCCGTGTTCATGTCCATGCCGTAGACCTCCCACGGCGTGGTTTCCAGGATGCGGCGCGTCAGGTGGTGGCCGATGAAGCCGTTGACGCC
>NZ_JALHRY010000095.1:0-936 GCF_023952485.1 Cupriavidus mimosae
CGGGTTGTCCGGCACAAGCAGCTCAGGCACGCCGCCGGCGAATTCCATCGCACAGACCATTCCCCCGATCCAGTCGGCGGTGGTCTGCCCCCGGGTGGCGCACGCGTATGTGTAATTCGACGCGCCAAGCACAGCGACGAAGATGCTGGCTTCAAACGCAAGGCCGCCTTCCGGGTCCAGAATCGGCACCATCTGACCTGCGAAGTCCGCAAACAGCTTCTCGCCGGCGCGGTGCTGCTGGCGCATGGACCGCTTGAGTGTCGCTGCCCAGTCCCGGTAACGGCAGCAGAACTGCGTGTATTGGTAAATGGGGACCCCGGGATTCGCGTCCAGGTATTCCTCCCACAGCAACTGCAGTGTCACGCCCTTGCGGCGCAGCTCGCGGTGCAGGTAGGGGAAGTCCGGCGTCACCCGTCCGCCCGGGCTGTTGGCCGGCTTCTGTGCGCCGAACAGCCGCTGCTCCAGCGTATCCTCGTTCAGGCTATCCGCCTGCGCCCAATCCAGCCCCGCTGCCTTCGCCATCGCGCGTACTGCGAAACGGCACCAACACTCACACCCGTCGCCCTAGCGATCTGCCGGTGCGAAAGGCCACACGCCCATTTCAGGCGAAGCACTTCCTTGATCTTGCGCATGGTCATCCGGTTGGCCGGCATCAGCTTGCTTCCTTGCAAAAAGGAAGCAGCGTATCGCCGGCGTTCTAGTCCATGCGCAGTCCCACCCCAGCCCTTGCCCGGCCCCATTACGGTGCGTGATCACCCGTTTCGGCTGCTTGATCACCTATTTCGGCAACGTGATCACTCGTTTCGGGATCGTGATCACCGATTTCGGCAGCGTCGTCGAAGTGATCACGTTCCGCCGAAACCAGCGAGCAGCTTCCCGCCGAAACAGGTGATCACGTTCCCCCGAAATCGCTGATCAAGCGCCCCGAAATACGCA
>NZ_JALHRY010000096.1:0-926 GCF_023952485.1 Cupriavidus mimosae
CCGCCTACAAGGCCAAGCTGAAGAGCCTGCGCGGCCTGCCCGCCAACGTCAAGGCGGCGCTCGAATGGGTGCCCGCCAGCGCGCACCCGATGGACGTGATGCGCACCGGCGTGTCGGTGCTGGGCACGGTGCTGCCGGAGAAGGAAGACCACAACACCCCGGGCGCGCGCGACATCGCCGACCGCCTGATGGCCAGCCTGGGTTCGATGCTGCTGTACTGGTACCACTACAGCCACAACGGCCGCCGCATCGAAGTGGAAACCGACGATGACTCGATCGGTGGCCACTTCCTGCACCTGCTGCACGGCGAGAAGCCGTCGGCGCTGTGGGAGCGCGCCATGAACACCTCGCTCAACCTGTATGCAGAGCACGAGTTCAACGCCTCGACCTTCACCGCGCGCGTGATCGCCGGCACCGGCTCGGACATGTACTCGTCGATCGCCGGCGCGATCGGCGCGCTGCGCGGCCCCAAGCACGGCGGCGCCAACGAGGTCGCGTTCGAGATCCAGAAGCGCTACGACAACCCGGACGAGGCCCAGGCCGACATCACCCGCCGCGTCGAGAACAAGGAAGTCGTGATCGGCTTCGGCCACCCGGTGTACACCACCGGCGACCCGCGCAACCAGGTGATCAAGGAAGTGGCGAAGAAGCTGTCGAAGGACGCCGGCTCGATGAAGATGTTCGACATCGCCGAGCGCCTGGAAACCGTGATGTGGGACATCAAGAAGATGTTCCCCAACCTGGACTGGTTCAGCGCGGTCAGCTACCACATGATGGGCGTGCCCACCGCGATGTTCACGCCGCTGTTCGTGATCTCGCGCACCTCGGGCTGGGCCGCGCACATCATCGAGCAGCGCATCGACAACAAGATCATCCGCCCCAGCGCCAACTACACCGGGCCGGAGAACCTGAAGTTCGTGCCGATC
>NZ_JALHRY010000097.1:0-899 GCF_023952485.1 Cupriavidus mimosae
GTAACCGGCATGATAGGAACCGGTGCCCTTCCTCTCCTCACCGTGTAACTTGGTGTATGGTTCGACCATCCGGGACAGGGGCACCGGGGAGCACTTCGGGTGGGCAGGCCGTTCATATACGTTGAGCTGCGAGCTCGTGTTAGTAGTTGGCCGCCCCTGCGACCCGCCCGGTTGCGCTGCGAGCGCGAATCCGTAGTTGTCGTGCTGTCCCACCGGCTCCCATTTGCGATGTTTCCCATGGGAGACGCCAATGCGAGTGATAGGACTGGATGTATCGCGATCGGTGGCCGAGATCGCCTATTTGGAGAATGGCCGGCTACGCGCCGGCGGGCGCGTCGGACTGCGACGCGACGAGCTGGAACACTTTGCTGCCAAGCTAAAGCCCGACGACCACGTGGTACTCGAGGCGACCGGCAACACGATCGCCATCGCGAACGTGCTGACAGGTCATGTCGGCAAAGTGATTGTCGCCAACCCGTTGCAAGTCCGCCTGATCGCAGAAGCGCGCGTCAAGACGGATAAGATCGATGCCGCGATCCTTGCGCAACTCTATGCGAGTGGCTTCCTGCCCGAGGTGTGGATTCCAGACGAGGCCACGCAAGCGATGCGACGGCAGGTGTCGCGCCGCGCCCAGATCGTGCGGCAGCGGACGCGGCTCAAGAATGAGATTCACGCTGTCCTTGCCGCACATCTCATCGCACGGTGTCCTGCGACAGACCTGTTTGGCAAGAAAGGGCGGGCCTGGCTGAGCCTTCAGCCGCTACCCATGGACGAGCGCATCGGGATTGACCAGCGGTTGCATGAGCTCGACAGGCTGGCAGAGAATCTGCAGCAGGTTGAGCGCGTCCTGGCCCAATCCGCTATTCAGGACGACAGGCTGCGCAAGCTGCTGACCATCA
>NZ_JALHRY010000098.1:0-895 GCF_023952485.1 Cupriavidus mimosae
CTAGCTTGCTTGAGCGGAAATGACTCTTTACTGTGGTGAGGTGACAAGCCCCCGATTTCATGTGCCATAAAATCCCCATGATCTATTGGGTAGTTTGACCATTTCAGGCTCCGATGGCGTTATCGAAATATTAAATTTGTATGACTGTAGTTTCCAAAACGCCTTGGCCCCTTTTTCGTGCTTTCGACACCTACTTCAAACTGAGTTCTTCGGCACAACATTCCTGACTATAGGATCTTTCCTCATCTCATTAGATCTTGATTTAGATCAAGCAATGACGAGTTGAAGTCGATCGTCCTATGTCTTCGCATAGCTTGGCATATAAACTTTTATCTCTATCTCTCTAGGAGACGAAGCACGAACAAATGACGCTTCATAAATTTGTTATTTGATTGCATGAATTCATACCCCACAATTTAGCCTAGGATCGTCTGCATTTAGCATCAAAGTGTCATGAAATTTCGTTTTTTTAATTCATGGAGAGTGCCATGCGCAAGAGGATTAAAAAATTGGGGGTCGTTGGTTTAATGACGGCGACCGTGCTGTTCGGCGCTATGCCTGCATTCGCAGCGGAAATGGAGGGCTGGTCCGATAACTGTTTGTTCTTGGAGATCGGAAAGGGTGATTTTAGGATTTGTTTGTAACGCTGACAGGGCATAGAGCTGCAGCGCTGATATCTATCAAGGGCAGCGTCATCAGAACGCACCAATGTTAGCTGAATAAACCTTCCACATGCCGCTTTTTGTCTGATTGTGCAGCGAGTGGAGGGCTCCCCTCCCCTGGCGCAGACCGGTTGGTTTCTTGTTCAGCAAGGAATACCGGGGAAGGCGGCGCGGATTCTTGAAGAAGACGGGATTTTGAGGCCCGTATTCCCCGTTCCGATAGCCGAAGGCCC
>NZ_JALHRY010000099.1:0-855 GCF_023952485.1 Cupriavidus mimosae
GTGGTGCCGTAGCGGGCCTTGAACTCGTCGAACTCGGAGCCGTCGACCAGGCGCGCGATCACCTCGCGCACGTCGTACGGCTTGCGCGTATCGGTCGGGATCACGCCATACAGTTCTTCCACCGGGTACAGCGGCTCGACCGGCTCGTGCAGGCGGATCTGGTCCGGCTTGCGCCGGTTCAGGTGCTGCACGATATTGCGCGCCAGGCTCAGCGCGTGATGGTCGTTCTGCGCGAAGTAGTCGGCCACGCCGGACAGGCGCGTATGCACGTCGGCACCGCCCAGGTCCTCGGCGCTGACTTCCTCGCCAGTGGCGGCCTTCACCAGCGGCGGGCCGCCCAGGAAGATGGTGCCCTGGTTCTTGACGATGATCGACTCGTCGCTCATCGCCGGCACGTAGGCGCCGCCGGCGGTGCACGAACCCATCACCACCGCGATCTGCGGGATGCCGCGCTTGGACAGGTTGGCCTGGTTGTAGAAGATGCGGCCGAAGTGGTCGCGGTCGGGGAAGACCTCGTCCTGGTTGGGCAGGTTGGCGCCGCCGGAATCGACCAGGTAGATGCACGGCAGGTGGTTCTCCTCGGCGATCTCCTGCGCTCGCACATGCTTTTTGACCGTCATCGGGTAATACGTGCCGCCCTTGACGGTGGCGTCGTTGCAGACGATCACGCATTCCTGCCCGGCCACGCGGCCGATGCCGGTGATGATGCCGGCGCCGGGCGCGGCATCGTCGTACATGTCGTACGCGGCCAGCTGCGACAGCTCCAGGAACGGCGTGCCGGGATCGAGCAGCTGCTGCACGCGCTCGCGCGGCAGCAGCTTGCCGCGCGCCAGGTGCTTGTCGCGCGCGGCCGCG